>NZ_JBVYOI010000001.1:0-1087169 GCF_056120345.1 Paenibacillus sp. sgz302114 | reverse complement strand
AGGGGGTGAACAGTTTAGCGCACGGGGTCGAGCCCCACGGGCAGAGACGTTCTACCCCGGCTACCCGTACTAAACCTCTTAAAGACAAAAGAGGTCAACCAGTAAAAACTGGCTGACCTCATAATACGAACGGGCAGATTAGTGGGACTAACACACCTAAATAAAGGATATTTATGGTGAATGTAGAACTTAGTAGAAATCAATATTTACTAAATAATGAGGTGTAAACTTTGAGTAATGATCCTGTTTATCTTAAAAATTTCCTTCAGGTAAGATTAGTTTCTGATCATGAAAAAGCCAAGACGTATTACCGAGATGTACTTGGCTTCAATGTTGATGATTTTGGTCATGCTGAACGGGGTAATAATCTAGGCTTTATTCTGCAACAAGCTGAAAAGTCTGAAGATGTCCGCCCTAACGCAAATGAATGGGATTCATATTTTTATAGTAATTATGATGGTGTTGGACAATTGTATGAGGAATTTCAGTCAAAAGGGGCAATCTTTGCTTCTGAACTGAACGTTGGACCTATGGGAAACAGACTATGGAGGAGTTTTAAAGTAAAGGATTTAGATGGATATGTAATAATATTTGGGGGCGGGCAATAATCTCCCTCGTGAGGTTGCCTTGTGTGCTTTAAGCGAAGATCGAGAATAGAGGTATCCCAACGTGAGAACATTATAGCTGCACGGGATACGGCAAAAATAAAACACTGAATAGGATAGAGAGGCGGTTGCTACGGCAACCGCCTTTGATTGTCCTTTAGTAACGTTCATATTAATTATGTGATAATTGACAAACCGAGACCCTGTCGGTGTCGGTAACTTTGTTACGCTAACGGGCACTATTGCGCAGGAGCCAACCCAAAGGAGGACTTATCTTGTCAGTTCTAGCTTTTATTATTGATCCTGTCGACGAATATGAAAAAGGGCTCTCAATACCAGTGGCTTCTGAATCATTCTTTAACGAATGTTGGGCCCCTGCGGTTAATGCATTAAAGTTGCATTGGGTTGAGCATTTCTCTACTGGGATTGATCTAAGAAAAGAAGACTTAAATGAGGTCATGCACGAACTATTACAAATAAAAGAATGGTCAAGGAGTAACTTATCTGGAGGAAACCAAACACATATCCTTGACCGTATTGATCTGTTAGTTAAAAAACTCCCCTTAGCATTTCGAAGGGATGACACAGTAATACACATAGGCTAGATTGGAACTAAATCATTCAGCTAACGGGACACAAGAGTTGAATAAACTACATCACGAGGCTGCCGAGGATTCAATCGGTGGCCTCGTTCCGCTAACGGGCAGGAAGGTTGAACTCCACTATCTACCAATTGGATTGTATAACAAAAAAAGGTATCATACGGCTAGAAGTATGAATCTAGTGTTTGAAGAGGTATGTATATAATGAAGGCTAAGAAAGTTATTGTTTTAATGGTACTTGTTTTAACTCTAATGACAGGATGCGCACATAGTAAAACAAACGAAGTTTGGGATTACAAGAAAGGCTTTGTTGTATTTAAAGAAAGTGGGAGAGTCATTGTGGTGCGTGACAAGCCTGCTAATTTTGAATCGCCACTTAACGAAATATTGAATGACGCTAAACCTGATGTAATCTGGCTATCTGTGGGCAAAGATGATTACGATGCTTCCACTGTAGGAGAAAAAATAAGGATTAATATTATTGACATGTCAGCAGAGCTAATCTACCCAGCACGGGCAACTGCTGACATTAGGAAATTCTCTTATTTATTTGATTAAGCAAACGGTAGACAATAGCACAACTAAGAACAGGCTGCCGATTTACACCGCAGCCTGTTGCGCTAACGGGGCAGTTTAGCGCAACCTCTATGAAGCGCTGTTCTATATTATTTTAGGGAGGGGTAATATGAGTAGAGTTCTTTTAATGGTGTTTTCTCTCTTGATTATTTTTCTACCAGCATGCGGTAAGCAAGAGAATGTTAAACATGCCAATGGCGAGTTCACTCCAATATCTGAACCTTATGGAAGAGAAAAAGCAGCTCAGAATGGTGATGTGGTTATTTGGGGTGCCGCTGATAGCAGTTATAATATTGACAAGTGGATTCAATTCCTAAAACAGTATAATGAAAAAACTCCCACTCAAGTTCGTATAACCAAGGACACCATGGAAGGCGGCTTCATTATCGAAGAATTATTTTATGATGGTAAGCAGATTTATTATAGTTTCGATAATACAAGAGATCACTTGGGGGGCGATCCCGGTATTTATAAGGCGACTTGTAAGGGGTTTCAAACGTTCAAGCTTGAACGTGGCGAGGTAATTGCACTTTCGGGATGTGGCGCTAATGCAAAAGGTGACTTTGGCATGTGGGAAGATGTTACAAGGTATAATAACCACGACATCGATTAACTAACTAATAATTCAGACCTGGGCTGCGTAGGTTTTGCTTCCCAAAATAATTGATGATAAGTTACCCTTCGTTCCGCTAACGGGTACGGATAGTGCAAACATGACACGACGGCAGCCGGCCAGAGAATCGGCTGCCGTTTTTCATTGAATTAACGGGCAGATTTGCGCAACTTTCCAGCCATTGGAAGAGTATATTGTTTAAAAAGCATGACATCTTCGTACCCAACTGAAAAGGAGGCAGTTATGTCCTTAGTCTTTAAAATCATTAGAGCAAAGTATATTTTTTTAATGTATCTCCTTCTCTTAGTCGATTTAGTAATCATCAAATATTTCGGAAACATACAAAGCGTGAGAAACAGAATAGAGAATGTGAAGGCACAAAAAGCTGCGGGATAGCTTAGGCGAAATGCTTCCTTGTTGGTCAGAATAGCGAATATCCAGTGGATCAACTTATTCACGCAGGCAATAACAGCCACTTTAAACGGCTTACCTTCGGCACGCTTCTTATCGTAAAAGGCGCGGAGCTTCTGGTTCCGTGAGCTGCGCAGACCGCAACGTACAGCCAGATATAAGGTTGTTCGCAACCTTCGTGAACCGCGTTTTGTTATCGTGTTTCGAGTTGCTGTAAACTTACCGGAAGAGAACACGCTTGGATCAATGCCGGCAAATGCAACGAGCTTTTTTGCGTGATCAAATCGATCAATTTCTCCAATTTCAGCCAGAATTGTTGCTGCAATTCTGGTGCCAATGCCGGGTATCGATTGGATCAATTCATACTCATGTAATTCTGCGGCCAGAGCATCTATCGACTGTTCGAGTTTGGCTAGATGCTCTTGGTACTGTAGAAGGAGATTAATGAGCAGTTCCAGAGAGATGAGATGGCTTGAAAAAGCTGTTTCTCTGAAAGGGTTTCGTTCCGCAGCAGCTACTAATTTCAGCGCTCTTTCAACCGCCCAAGTGGAATTTACCCGACCGGTAAGAGATTGTATCGTCGCTGTGATGTCGTTAATAGACCTGGTCAGCACCGATGCGGATGTAGGATAACGAGCAAGAAAACGAAGGGACACCTTCGAGTACAGATCTCCAAATACACCGCGGTATTCCGGAAAGACCTGATCAAGAACCGCCTGAAACTGCAGCTTCGCTTGCACATACATATCTGTTAAAGCATCATGCTGCCTTGTTAGATAGCGCAAATTCATTAAGAATTGCCCCCGTTTTTTGTACGGCTCCAACTCTTCTTTGTAGAACAATTCCCCAAGTTGGTATGCGTCAGCACTATCCGTTTTCACCTTACGTAAATTGGTTTTTTTTGCTTGATGTGAGATGAGAGGATTAATGACGATATACAAGTATTGATGCTCATCTAGAAACTGAATGACAGGGCTATGATAGTGCCCAGTTGCTTCTAACACTACTGCCGGACGTAGTCCGGTAAAGGATTCGAGATCTTGCACATAATTTAGGAAAGAGGCTAGCCCCTCAAGATTATGTTCAAAGCGAAAAATCTTTCCGTGTGGGATACCCCGATTAATGAATGCTTGAGCATGACTTTCACCTTTGGAAACATCCAGTCCAATGACAGGATTCATATAACCACTCCTTGTATAAAATTCACCGGTAACCCCTAACCTTCTTGTCGTCCACATTATCGCATGTGATTCGGGGTCTTGCCCCAACTAGCCTAATCATGGTTTAACAAGTAGGGGGGACGAACAGAATAGCTCTCGGGATCTTAGGCCCACGGGCAGGAAGGTTCGATCCCCGGCTACCGCAATCTTATGACCATGTAAAAAAGAGGTCGACCAGAAAGATCTGGTGACCTCATAATACGAACGGGCAGCATTCCTATTATGAAGAAATACGAGGTTTGAGAAAAAGAAAAGCTCCTTGGTATGATGTTTAGGGGTCCCAGATGCTGGCCAGCGTCGGATCCAAAAACAAACCAAGGAGACTACAACATGCATTCTACTCAAAATGAACGAATTAATCAAATCAGTTCTGTTACCTTAATTGTCGGTGTGGACATCGCCAAGTTCAAACATGTGGCTCGCGCACAAGATAACCGTGGAGTCGAGTTTGGAAAGGCAATTACGTTTGAAAACACACGAGAAGGATTCGAGTTGTTAGACGATGAGAACATACGATCCATTACGTGTGGCTATGGATTCATATTCGAATCCAACCAGTGAAAACAAACAATATAAAAAATATGTTGACCAGTACATAGCACGTTTAAGAATATAAACAATAACAGCGTTGACCGGTAGGACGGCAACGCTGTTATTGTTTTGGCGAAGAGTGAGAAGGGAACGCGGACCTGTATAGAAGTTCTTGTCGTTTTTGTATAGAAGTTCTTGTCGTCCGACAGCCGATTATTATTAGTCGGCTACTTTTGAACAACATTTCTATTAAATAAAACATATGTATAAAATACGGGTTTTGTGTAAAAGTAATACAGATACAAATGGCCAGTTTTCAAACTTTTACGTTCAGTTATTTCGCGTTTGTGTTGCGTTTGATCAATCTGCTACGAATTTATATTTACGTTTTTAATCGTTGAACTTATTAGTTTTGTTTCATTTCATTAGTTTTGTTTCATTTTCAGTTGTGCAGATTTTGGATTGAGTCTGATTCCAATCAAACAACACAATTTTCAAATAAGTCCACATAACTATTATTATATTAACCAATTGTATCCTGAATTATCCACAATATCGCTGTTATCATCTCAATTTATCATTCCATCAATGATGTTTCAGTTAAGTTGCGTTCTCCAGCTCGATTTACATATTCTTAACAATAATCAACGAAACTTTTCCAACCGCCTGTACGTTTAACCGTCTGGAGGTGAAAATCATGAAAAACAATCTTGTTAAAAATTTGGCCATCATTGCGGTCGTTCTCTCCTTAGCGATTATTGGAACGGCGTGCGGTAACAGCAACAACAATGCCGCTGATAACACTACGGCAAACGCTTCGAATTCTAATACTGCTGGTAACAATGCTGCTTCTGACAACGACGCATCGAATTCGGCTGCTCCGAACAATGGTTCGTCGACTGAGGAAGCTGTGTCGCAGGAAGATGCTCCTGTCGTTATGTCTGGCGTATTCAACGGAATTAATGCCGACAAGACCATTGAGATCGAAACCGGCGTTGGGCCGCTATCTTATCAGATCAGCGCTGAGCTAGCCGACAAGGTATCCAAATGGGAACAAGGAACGAAAGTAAAGTTTGAGTACAAGGAAGACACGATCACTACAATTGATAAAGAGTAATACTTGTGCTTGCTTCAAGGGCTCGCCGAGTCATGCATCGCAAAAAAAGGGACCATGGAGTAATTAATTCACTCCATGGTCCCTTTCCCTTTTAGCTATATTTAACCACATTAATTACAACTCATTATCCCTACAGTTCTTTCAAAAAATACCCGTATCCCTCTTTCTCCATCTCTTCCTTCGGAATAAACCTCAGCGCTGCCGAATTGATACAATATCGCAGCTTGGTTGGTCCTGGACCGTCGTCGAACACATGGCCAAGGTGGGAATCTGCTGAAACACTGCGCACTTCCGTCCGGATCATCCGATGGGACAGATCCTGTTTTTCTTTCACATTGGAGCTCACAATAGGCTTCGTAAAACTAGGCCATCCGCAGTGGGAATCGAATTTATCCGCAGAGCTGAAGAGCGGCTCGCCAGAGACGATATCGACGTAGATCCCTTCCCCATTGAAATCCCAATATTCATTGGCGAATGGCGGCTCGGTGCCGCTATTTTGCGTAACTTCATATTGAATAGGTGTCAACTGACTGCGTCTTGATTCACGATCCGCCTCCGTATTCCAGTGCTGCTGGATAAAAGCATCCCGGCCTGAGCCCTGGCGATACATCCGATATCGAAGCGGATTCTTATGATGATAATCTTGATGATACTCTTCAGCTGGATAGAAAGGCGCTGCTGGCACGATCTCCGTAGCAATCGGCTTATCGAAGCGACCGCTAGCCGCTAATTCTGCTTTGGAACGTTCAGCTGCAATGCGTTGTTCCTCGTTATAATAGAAAATTGCGCTCCGATAGGAACTGCCACGGTCGTGGAACTGTCCACCTGCATCTGTTGGATCAATTTGGCGCCAATACACTTCAAGCAGCTTCTCATAGGGGAAAATAGCAGGATCGAACGTGATCTGTACCACTTCCGCATGACCAGTCGTCTCTGTACACACTTCCATGTATGTCGGATTTACCGTATGTCCGCCTGTATAGCCAGACACGACGCTCTCGATACCCGGCTGCTCATCGAAAGGAGTTACCATACACCAGAAGCATCCACCTGCGAAAGTCGCTTTTTCGAAGCGATTATCTTGCCCATTATCAACTTGACTCTCATCCTTATGCATAGGTCTAATCACCTTTCTTAATCGAATGTTTCCATAACTCTATCATAACTCAAGCTGCCCGAACTTTCCAAATGTACAGTTTCTCATGTCATCTCATGTCTTCTCATCTTTCTCACGGAAATAATGAGAAATTTCTCACGTAATTCTCATAAACCAATCCAGACCCTTGTAAACGCTCGCTTTCGACTCCTAATGAGAAAAAACGGGTGGTTTTTCGTGTGTTATAGTGGGTAAATGACAAATGGCACCTTGTAGAAGCTGGAGGGATTAAACATGAAATGGATAAACAAACGTTTACTCAAGAGCGTCCTAAGTGTGAGCCTTTGCGCCACGATCGGATTTACAGCACTAACAATTAGCACGGCGACGCAAGCGTCTGCCGCAACGGAGAAAGCAATTGAACTGATTTCGTACGGTGAGAAATACATAGGCACGCCTTATCTTTACGGTGCAGTTCCTTATATGACGAACGCATTTGATTGCTCATCCTTCACGCAATATGTTTACGATAACTTCGATATCAACCTACCACGCACTTCCATAGATCAAGCCTTGAAAGGCCAGAAGGTGGCAAAAGGTTACCTGAGCATGGGCGATCTCGTCTTCTTCAAAACAAACGGGTATGGCATCAGCCATGTTGCGATTTATGCAGGCAATAACAAGATATTGCACAGCGCGAACAAGGGCGTTGAAATCTCGGACATGAACTCGAGCTATTGGAAGAGCGCTTATGTAACCGCAAGAAGAGTAATGAGTTAAAGAAACTAATGCAAGAATCAAAGAAGAGCTGGATGAAATGAGTGCATGGAGCACCGATTTCAATCCAGCTCTTCGTGCTTCTTACGCAAGCTGCGAGGTTAGACTCGGAACAATCCGTACCCGTCAAACTTCACGATCGGATCCTTGTCCTCGGTTAATCCTTCGCCATTACGGTGCAGCGCAACGTCGACCAGCCACTTCGTGAAGCCGGCGACATTCATCGCTTCCATCTCCTGCAAGCTGTAGAAGCCAGCCGCATCAACCTCGATGCCATCCGGGACCGGCTCGCCACCAACGTAATCCATCGCGAAAGCGATATACACGTTATGAATGCCTCTCGGATGATCACGTACGGCAACGACGCTGCGAACCTCTGCATCAATGCCGGACTCTTCTTTTACCTCGCGGCGGATCGTCTCGTGAATGAGCTCATGCTGCTCGATATAACCGCCTGGATTGGTCCAGTAGCCTTTGCCCGGCTCTTGCGCTCTGCGAACGAGAAGCACCTTCTCCTGCCGAACAACTAGCGCACCGACACCGACGCTATAATTGCCCCAGTGTACAAAGTTACAGCCTTCTGCCGTACACGCTTTACGAGGTGTACCGTCTACGTCACGCACCTCAAGCGGAGCGCCGCAGGTCATGCAATAATTAATCTCCATGGCTTATTAGTCTCCCGGTTCAAATTGGAATAGAAGAATGCGAATACTGCTCTCGTATATAATAGCTCCGAGTCTTGCAGAGTTCAACCATTTCAATCCAAGTGAACCTAGCTTTATTACAGATGTTTTACTTTCACCGTGAACGTCTTAATATCCCCGGAGTCGCCATTGCTGATAAAGGCGGTCAACGTGACGCTTATATCGCTCTGACCGTACGCTGGACGATAGAGTACAGTTCCGTTGTCAGACAGCAACGATGGGTTGCTAGAGTACCAGACGACCTTGCTGCCATAGTAACCGCTTGTCGGCAATGTGATCGCTCCAGTGACGCTAGAGGCGCTGTCGCCATCCTTGTAGCTGATCGCGAGATCTGCTTTATCAGCAGCAACCTTCTCCGCGCTCGTAAATTGCGGTTTTACCGTCAGTACGAATACTTTCACATCGGTGGAGGAACCGCTGGAGATAACCGCTGTCAGCGCCACGTAGCTCACTGCAGATCCTTCTGCTGGACGATGAATCGTCTTGCCGTCCGCCGACAATATCGTAGGCGAGCTCGTCGTCCAAGTAATCTTCGAGCCGTTTACGCCGACGCTTGGTAGAGTGACAGGTCTTGTAACGCGATTGATTGTATCGCTACCGCCAAACGTGATTTGCAGCGCTGCCTTGTCAGCCGCAACTCGCTGTGCATCCGGAAGGCCTGCTTTTACGGTAAGCACGAATATCTTCGTCTCGGAATAATTGCCTGACTTGATATCTGCTGTGAACACAGCGACTGCATCACCTGAACCATAATTCGGCCTAACGACGGTTTTACCATCACTAGAGATTACAGATTGGAGCATGGAAGTCCATTTGATCGTCGAGCCATTCACGCCTTTAGTAGGCAGCTCTTTTAACGGCTGAGTTACGCTGTTAATGGTGTCAGACCCGCCGAAAGTAATCTCAAGGGCTGATGAATCCCTCTGAACGCGCTCCACGTCCGTCATTTGCGGCAGATTCGCTTTTACAACGACACGGAACGTCTTGCTGACCGATGCGCTGTTACGCTTGATGAAAGCCGTTAAATTAACGGCGATATCGACGTTGCTTGAACGGTGAATCGACAAGCCGTCATTCGAGATGACGTTTGGATCGCTGGAAACCCAGCTAATGCTGGAGCCGTTCTTGCCCGTCTGCGGTAGAATAATCGGCAGCGTAACCGAGTTCGCATTATCATTGCCCAAGAAAGTAAGCGCTAGAGCCGATTTATCAGCATTCACGATATTGGAGTCGTTCTGGTTGCCAGTATTGCTGCCCTGTGTACATTCCGCCTTGAAATTCGCGATCATCCGCTTGAGGACTG
Organism: Paenibacillus sp. sgz302114; assembly: GCF_056120345.1. Taxonomy (NCBI): domain Bacteria; kingdom Bacillati; phylum Bacillota; class Bacilli; order Caryophanales; family Paenibacillaceae; genus Paenibacillus; species Paenibacillus sp. sgz302114. The sequence goes on along the minus strand of NZ_JBVYOI010000001.1, from coordinate 1,077,614 downwards.
TGCGGGTCCAATCATTCTTCACCTTACTAAGCGTGACATTCAGACTTGCGACCACCTCGTTGCAGGATTGCAGCTTACTCTTGTTCCAGTCATCCTTATGATCATTGCCATGTGCTAGAGCGGTGCTACTTGTGAATGCAAACATCGATAGGACGAGCATGACGACTGCCCACTTCTTCATGTGCTTCTCTCCCAACACCATAAATTAGTGAAAACGCTCCACTATAGATACGTTTCGTCATCTCATGCTACTTTTCGGGGGGTGTTTTAGAAAAATATGTTTTTAATGGTGTTAAATGTAAGTCCCCCATGCCAAGTTCCTGGTATCGCGTTCTCCTTACACTCCAAACGAGCCGCTCGCTTATTAAGTTGCGGCTGCAACGAAAAAAATCCGCCCGAAGGCGGATTCATCGAAACGAGTGATAAACAATTTCAAGACTATATCGCAAATACATGGCTGCCAATCTTCGTCGTGACTTTACGAGTCAAGATCCATTTCGACTTCGCGGTAGTCGGGTTGTAATAATAGACCGCGTTCTTCGTCGGATCCCATCCGCGCACCGCATCTTTCGCAGCCAAAAACGCGGAATTATTAGGAATGAGCCAGTACTGGCCATCCGCTACGGCAGTGAACGCGTAAGGCTCAAATATAACGTCGCTAAGCGTCTTCGGGAAGAGGGGCGACTGCAGGCGGTTCATAACGACGGCTCCAACAGCAACCTGGCCCTTGTACACCTCACCCCGTGCTTCGGAGTATATAATACGTGCGAGCTTCGAGAGCTCAGGCTTGTTGACAGAGAGCTTCTTCAGCTTCGCCCACGTCTGAGGGCCGGCAATGCCATCTGCCTTAATGCCGTTAGCTTTCTGAAAATTAACGACGCTGCTACGCGTTGTCATGCCATATGTGGTCGTGATTTTATCTTTATAATAGCCGAGCGTTTGCAGCCGGAATTGCAAGTCTGCTACGTCGCCACTCTGACTGCCTTGTTTGAGTACTGGGGCAGCTGCTGCGGATACTGGTGCTTGTTCTGCGAGAATAGAGCCTCCCATTACAAACGTGACGAATGCCAGTGCCGCCATCCTTTTCTGTTTAAACATGTTGCTTCATTCCTCTCATAACGTTTGGTATGACGCTGATTGTAGCATCTCACGCGCCTGCCATGCGGTTTAAGGGGAATTTCTAATCATCTAAAAAATCTCTCATTCTTACAGATTGAGGTAAGCGGACTCTTGCTATACCGTCGCTCTACGCACTAAGAGATAGGCGATTATGCCTAAGCAAGCTGTGATTGGAAGCAGAGCGTACGCCAGCTGTACAGCCGAATGATCAGCAAAGTAATGTCCTATCGATATCCACCAGTCCAGATAATTGGCAGCATAGGAGAACAGTGTGAGCAACGCGATACTACAGATTGTCAGCACGGTCATGCCTGTCTTGCCGAATCGACGGAACAAACAACCGATGGTGAAGCCTACGACAAACAGACACAGCATCATAGAGAAGAATACGAAGATCTGCTCAGCCGCATTCCCGTCGCTTAAGTATGGCAAATGAAAGAAATACAGCTCTACGCCCCACCCAACCAAGCCAAATCCTTCGATATACGAGAGTAGATACAGGACGATCGACGTGCAGAAGCTAACCAGAACAACCATGAGCATCGTGCCAGCGAAGAAATCCTTCCGGCGGACACTAAGCCCGAGCGCGAACGGGAAGGTCTGGGACATAGACATGATGCCAATTACGCCCATATAGATAAAGATCGAAGCAAGACCGCCAGTCGTCACCTTGTCGTCCATCGGAATAAGTGCAGCAATAAACAGATTGATGACGAAGCTTGAAGTGAGAATAATCCACGGGAGCAGAACCCAGCCCATCTTCTCTCTCAAATACATTTTGACAACGCCTTGTACAGGATGCATTAGATGATAGCCTCCTTGCGTGATTTGCTGTTATTCGTTAAATAAACAATAAGCTGCTGAATCGTCACTGGCGCAAAATCAAGCCCAAGCGACTCTGCCTTCCGCTGCTCGCTCGCAACCAGGCTTTCATAAATCGTAGCCGACTTGAAGCCGCCAAGCAGCTCGTCGTGAATCACTTTCTTGCCGACAACGAACGTATCCACTTTCGCAGCTGGCCCTGTTACGGAATATGCTCGCCCACGCAGCAGGTCCGCTTCTTCATCCAGCAGCAGCCTCCCGCCATCAACGACGATGATATGCTCGAGCAGCCGGCTCACTTCATCAATCAGATGCGTCGACAGAATAATCGTCCGCGGATACTCAGCGTAATCCTCCATCAGCCGGTCGTAGAACAGGCTTCTCGCTACCGCATCAAGCCCCAAATAAGGCTCGTCGAAGATCGTGAGCGGCGCCCTGCTTGCAAGACCCATGACGATGCCAACTGAAGAGAGCATCCCTCTCGACAGTTTCTTCATCCGGCGCTTCAGCGGTACGCGGAACTCTTCAAGAAGCTCTAGGGCATAGGCCGCATCCCAGTTGGGGAAAAATAAAGCAGCTGTCGCAAGCACATCAACCACGCGAAAAGCATCGGGGTACTTCTGACTTTCTTTAATAAAGCAAATTTGGCGCAGCACATTGTTATTCTCGTATGGCGCTTCACCGAAGACGCGAAGCTCGCCGCTCGTCTGGAACAGTTGAGCGGTAATCATATGCATGATGGTTGTCTTACCCGCTCCATTGCGGCCAAGCAAACCGTAGATTTTGTTCGCTTCAATGGAAAGGCTGACATCGTCCACCGCATTGATATTGCCGTACGTCTTGCTTAAATGAATAGCTTCTACGACTTTCGCATTCATTGTACTCATCCTCTCTTATGGATCATTTCGGTCAATTGTTCCGTTGTAATGCCGAGCTTCTCGGCTTCTCGAATCATCGTTATGATATATTGCTCGTAGAACTGTTCCTTCCGCTTCTCCATCAGCTTCGCTTTGGCTCCAGCTGTTACAAACATACCGATTCCTCGTTTCTTGTACAGAATTTGCTCATCTACAAGCATATTGACGCCTTTGGCTGCCGTAGCCGGGTTAATGCCGTAGAAAGCGGCAAATTGGTTTGTTGAAGGGACCTGCGTTTCTTCCGGCAGTCCGCCTCCGAGAATGTCATCCTCAATTCGTTCGGCGATCTGCACGAAGATGGGACGACTGTCGTCGATTTGATTGGCCATTGTTTGTCGCACCACCACATTGGTTAGTTACTCATGTAACTAACTATATAAGCAACTTAGCTCTGATGTCAATGGATCGAATTTATTTTCCGCTAATGCCCAGCGATTCCTAACTAACGTAACAACTTATATACAAGGAGCTGACCTGGATGAGCAAATGGATAGCCTCGCTCCTAACCGCACTGACACTTGCTTTTACAACTGCACTATGGGGTCACGATGAGGTAATTGCTGAGCTGGATTATTTCTATTCATTCGAGCGGCAGTTGACGGTTGGTTCATTATTGATGCTTGCCGTTACCGTTTTAATTATTCTGCCGCTCTCGCTTTTCGCGGACGCTTGCGCAGCGAGACTCATTCCTTTCCCCGGCATTGAAAGGCAATTGGCTGCGCTAATTGGCTACTTCATCGTCCCTAGCGCCCTCGCGTTCTTTGTATTGCTGATCTTCACTTCAAGCATGCAAGTAGCCGCGTCAATCGCGTTGTTATTCGGCATAAGCGGTTTGCTGTTATGGATCTACCAAACACTGCTTAGCTGGCTTATCACCCGCTCCAGGTAGGAAGCTTTGCCGGCTGCGGCCTTCCGTTCTCACCGGAAACGCTAACGAATCTTATGGCGCTTATTTGCACCAAAATCGTCTTTTGCAAATTTTAACGAACTCCAGCGACGTTATTGGGGAGATCTTGGAGTGAAATCGGACTGAAATGATGAAATAGTGTCTCTGAGATTCGATAGCTCCTAGAACAACGCTAAAATCGCGAAATAGCGTTAATAGGATCGTTAGCGAGTTAGCTTTTGCCGCACACGGGCAACTCTCCGAGCCATTCGCAGCGCTGATCGTGTTCACAGCAAAAAGCCGCACTCCCTAAAGAGTGCGGCTTCGTCTACCGTTCATTAACCCGTAATACTGAGTGTACCCGTCTGCGAGTTCCATGTGCAGCCAATGCCGATCTTTTTCAAAACACCACATTGAATCATCGTGACGCCGGAGATCGCACCGAAGTTCGCTGGAACCGTCACGCCAGTAGCTACGCCGTTTAGCAGAACCTGAGAGTCTTGGTACCGCACTTCGTACTGTTTGCCTCTATATATAATCGCCATGACGGATTGCGCATCGCTATTTACCGTCACCTTATAATCGCCTCCGAGGCTGCGAAGAGTATCTTTAAGCGGTACGGAGATCGAGCTGCCTACCATAATAGCAGGAAAGATTGTAGCTAGAGGCTTGCCGTTTGCATTCATCGTAATATCACGACGCACTTGCATCGGAGCATACACCATATGATCCGGCGAGGCAGCCGGGCCACCAGTCTCGTTCCAATTGTCAGCTCCCCAACCGAAGACATGGCCTTCTCCATCCAGCGCTAATCCGTGATATGTGCCGGCTGCAATCGCCTGTATCGGTGAAGAGAGGCGGATCTTCTTCCCTTTGTCCGCACTGTTAAATATGTTGATGCTGTACACATCCCCGCTCTGCGTTAACAGCAGCGTCAAGGCGTAGGAGCCACTACTAATTGCCTTCAACTTCAGCTCTGGATGGAACAGCTTCGGCTTTACACCAGACGTCCATGATAGCACCCAAGCTTGGCCTTTCAGATCGAGGGCAAATGCGCCATAATAATTCGGGACAAACTGCTGCACCGCCGGAAGTCCAGCGATTCGGGCAGGCGATGTCAGACTAACCTGCGCAGTCGATGCAGATGCCGGATTCGATGCTGATCCTGTTGCTGAACCGGAATCCAGCTTTGCCGCAAACTGCCAAACCGATCCGTCTGATTTTATCACATAGACAGTATCATCAACCGATGTAATCTGTTTCACATTTGTTAGCCCGCTTACTTGTGTAGGCACCACTGTGACTGCAGCTCCACCCGCAGATGGCTCCGTGCTGCGTGGCCATGCCCAGACCGTACCGTCAGAGCGGAGGCCATACCCGAACTTGGATCCGGCTGTCGCTTGGCTCATACTGATCAATGGCTTCAGCTGTCTCGGGAGTATTCCTTTTTTCACATCCGCAAGCGAAGCTCCCCACTCCCAGACGGTACCGTCTTTCTTCACGGCCAGCTGGTACCCGCTTCTGTTTGTCGAGATCGCAACAATGTCCGTCAATCCTGCAAGCCGCACTGGAGCCGCAATTGAAGTCGATACCATCTGTTCCTGGATGCCGAGCTCCGACCATAAGTTCCGTCCCCAACCCCACACTGTTCCATCGCTGCGCAGCGCAGTGGAATAGTATGTACCTGCAATAATTTGTGTAAAGGCAGGCTTAGTTGTCGGTGCTTGCTCTGCGAGTGCAAGACTCGGAAGTGAACTTGCCAGCAGCATGAATACCATGAACAGCGTCATAATGGGCTTCCGAGCGAAGCGACTGCGATACTGTCTCATTGGAAAAGTCTCCTCCTATCTCTCATATTAATTGTCTGTCTGCGAACATGCCATACTCCTTTGACGCTTACAGCTGGATGAATGTTGCGCAGCATTGCGGATAATGATTACAATAAAGAATATACATAGCATATCCCGGTACGTAATCTTTTCATGGCCGTTAGGAGGTTGACCGAGCTTGAATATTATTAAAGTGAAAGACCGTAAGGAGCTCGACCGCAGAACACCTTCGATGCCTTGGTATATTGAGAAGTTTATCGGCTATAAGCTGCCGGACCTGTCTCCGTCCTCGCTGCTCGAATATGTGCGTGACTACGACACATTCCTAGGTTGGCTTATTGCAGAAGGATTAGCGGCTGGACCTACCATTCGCGATGTGACGCTAGAAGAGCTGGAGAAGCTGCATATGGACAGCGTTGACTCGTTCAAAATGCATCTTGCAACGCGTCCCGAATCGTCCAACAGCAGAACGACGATTTCTCGCAAGCTCTCCTCGCTTCGCTCGCTCTTTCATTACTTGAGCCAAATTGCCGAGGACGATCAGTTCTACCCGCTTCTGAAGCGTAACGTCATGGCGAAAGTATCCATTAAACGGACGGCGAAGCCGAAGGATACTGCAGCCAAGCTGGAGGGCAAGCTTCTGCAGGAGCAGGAGATCGACGAGTTTATCCGCTATATCAACGAAGATTACGGTACTGAGGTTGCGACGAATAAGCAGGCGCTCTACTCCTATCAGAAAAACCGGACGAGAGACACGACAATTGTTAGCCTTATCCTCAATTCTGGTCTTCGTGTATCGGAATTGTTCAATCTGAACGTGGACGATCTCGATATGAAGAAACGGCTTCTCTACGTCTACCGAAAAGGTAAGAACGACGATACGTTCAAGACGCCGGTGTACTTCCGCCAAGAAGCGATTCGCGATCTGCAGCTCTATCTTAATCAGCGGGATTCGCAGTACAAAGCACCGAAGCGGGAGAAAGCACTCTTCCTCGCCATAGCCAATGGCAAGAAGGAAGGCGCACGCATGACCAAGCGCGCCATTCAAGAGATGGTCATCAAGTATGCGAAGCGGTTCGGCAAGCCATACTTGTCTGTACATAAGCTGCGCCATTCGTTCGCAACCGATTATTATTTGCGTAATGATCTTTACAAGACACAAGAGCAGCTGGGCCATGCTTCACCAGAGACCACACAAATTTATGCGCATCTGACGGACAAAACGATGGCTGAGGCGATCGACCATCAGAAGGAAGCATAACTACTCACCAATTAATAAAACCGCCCTTATATCGGGCGGTTTCTAGTTTGTAGAGAACCATGCGAACTATTCAACCGACTACTTATTTTTCTGCAAAGCAATCTGCCCCTGTTCGGTGCCCCAGAATCCTGTCTGTACGTTCAACATCAGATCCCCAGCGATAGCCACGTCTTCAGGAACATCGAACACTACATTGCCGTGGATTGTGATCCCAGGATTAATCTGTTCAAAGATGATGGAATCGTCCATTTCAAATACCGTGACGGGGGAGTATTCCACGTCACCTCTTACCAACTTGAAGTAGCTGGCATCCATGGTGATTGCTTCTTTTTCACCATTTTTTACTGATATGTTCACGACAAGAAATCTGCCATCAGCCTTGGTGCTTAGAAACTCGTTTCCGATTGACTTCTTTATGTTGATGGTGTTCACACGAAAGAGGTCATCACCAACTTGATATGTATCGCCAATCTTCGGAATTTTCGCTTCTTCAGCCTTCTTCTTGGCCTCTGCTTCAGCTTTTTTCTTTTTAGCTTCTGCATCAGCTCTTTCCTTCGCTATACGATCTTCCTCTTCTTTCGCCTTTGCTTTACGGTCCGCTTCTTCCTTTGCCTTACGATCTGCTTGTTCCTTCGCATTCGCTTCCGCTTTTTCTACGGTTTTCTTGTCCGCTTCTGCCTTTGCTTCAGCATCCGGTTTAGCTGTTGAATCAGCAGTGTCTACTTGAGCGACGTCTGCTTCAACTACTTTGGCATCAACTGATGCTGCAGTAGGTGGTGTATCAATTGATTCAGGTGTGTTAGCCGAAGCAACAATTACTGTTACTAGAGCAATGGCACCGACTATAAGTGAACGTTTCCTTGAAGCGCTTTCTCCAAACACTTTAGTTCGCAATCTCTTCGAGAGCAACGAAAAAATACTGATCAGCAACACAAATAAGCTAATAAATCCCAAGAATGCCATGCTTGCATCTTCAGCAGCTAATAAAAGGACTACTATGGCTAGTAAACTGGCTATCAGTGGACGTTTCCTTCCTGGATTCCCAAACACTTTAGCCCGCATTTTCTGTGAAAACAGTGCAATACCGCTAATTAATAAAGCAATGATACTTGCAAATCCCAAGAATGCCACTTATCTATCTCCCCTTTGTGTTTATGGGCCTTCAGACCCATCATTTGTCCAACATGGTAAGTATAAGATGTTTATGTAAAAAGTGGAATGTAATATTTGGATATGACCATCAGCATCAGCACCAAACCCATTCCCTTAATATGTAACTCAAGTAGATTATTTTGAGCAGTAGGTTCAACTCCCCCCATCTGAGCAGTTAATAGATTAAGAAATAAACAAATCAAAGAAAAGAAGGATTACAACAAGTTTGAACGAATATATTCATGCATTGAACTGCACTAAATCCATATTTAATAGAGTTCGGTCTGTGTGCCATTTTATTTTAGGAAAACGACCTCTAATCTACTACTAATTCTCATCCATTTATTAAATCACCTAGTCGAAACAGGAGCGGACATAATGAACATCGCAACTCAACATGATGAAGACATGGAAATGTTTCTAATATGGCTTAAAGATCGATCCTATTCTCAGGAGACGCAAAAAGGATATCTCCATGATGTAAGATCCTTCTTGCGCAGTGTCTCCGAGAAGCCACTCGAATCTTTGCGAAAAATTGACATCATGGCGCACCTTACTCGAATTCGGAACGGCGGGGCTGGTGATGGCGCTCGTAACCGGGCGTTGTCTTCCATACGTCTCTTTTTCAAAGTAATGATCGAATTCAATCGGGTTCAAACAAATCCGGCTATAGACGTTCAAAAATCGAAAGTAGAAAAGAATAGAGTCCCTGTCTACATTGCACAAGATGATCTAGGGGATTTCCTTCAGAGGGTCAACTCCCGCTATCAAACTAGAGATATCACGATTCTTGCCCTTATGTCATATTGCGGACTCCGCGTAGGGGAAATCCACCGACTGAACATCAATGACTTTAATGAGAAGGCCGTTCATCTTGCTGTTCTCGGTAAAGGACGGAAATGGAGATACATTCCCCTTCCGCCTGCTTTAATGGATCTACTGCGTAATTGCCTTGCAGAAAGATTGCAGCCTAGGAGATGCCAGGAAACAGCATTGTTCATCTCTCGTCTTGGCCGCCGAATCTCCAAGAGTGCCATTCAGAATGTAGCTGAGAAAACATTCGAGGCATTTAAAAAAGACTATGAACAATATAAAGATGTCTCATTGTCTTCCCACAAGCTGCGGCATTCATTTGCAACTAACTTGTTTGCTACGGGCAAGGTTGATCTGAGGACGCTGCAAGAGCTCCTTGGTCATGCTGACATTTCCACAACGCAAATCTATACCCACGTCAATGATCATGCTAAAAAGGAAGCCATGATGACCATCCAGCCGATACTCCCTCCTACTGCAAACCTAGAGTTTTTAGGACGGTGAGCATCAGTGCGCCTCGTGTAGTGTAACAAACGAACAGCCCGCTTCCTTCTATTAAGGAAACGGGCTGTTTTCGTTTTTATTTGATCGGGTTGGCTTGTATTATATGGGCATTAATGTAAGCATTCACGTCCGTAATCGCGATAATTTCTGCTTGTGCTGAGCTGCGGCGTTCCTTCCATTCGACCACACCATCCGCGATCCCTTTTCCAATCACAACACGTTGCGGTATTCCGATTAAATCACTGTCCTTCAGCTTTACGCCAAGCCGCTCTTCTCTGTCATCTAACAGCACTTGAATACCAGCTGCCGTCAACTCCCCATACAGCCGTTCAGCCGCCTCCATCTGTGCAGCGTCTTGATGAGCAACAGGAATTACATGCACCGTGTATGGAGCGATTGATGCTGGCCAGATCATACCATTCTCGTCGTTATTTTGTTCGATAATCGCTGAGAGCAAGCGGCTCACGCCAATTCCGTAGCAGCCCATAATCATTGGCTTCGATTCGCCAGCTGTATTGACGAATTGCGCGCCAAGCTTCTCACTGTACTTCGTCCCTAGCTTGAAGACGTGCCCAATCTCGATGCCTCGGATGATCGTAAGCTTGCCTTCTGTACAGCTCGGGCAGGAATCGCCTTCCTGAACATTACGGAAATCTCCGACCTGTGCGAGTGCAAAATCACGACCAGGCACGACGTTGCGGCTATGGTAATCCGTCACATTCGCACCGGCAATCGCCTTCGGCATAATGCTTACTTGGTAATCGACGAGCAGCGGTACCGTCAGTCCGACTGGACCTGCGAAGCCGGTTCCAGCTCCGGTTATACGCTTCACCGTTTCCGTATCTGCAAGCTCTAGCGTTATGGCGCCGAGCGCATTGAGCACTTTCGTCTCATTGATGCTGTGATCACCGCGTACGAGGACCGCAACTGGCTTGCCATCTGCCACATAGAGCAGCGTCTTGATCAGCTCAGCACCACTGACGCCAAGCCCTTCGATTAACTCTTCTATGGTTCGCATTCCAGGAGTATGGAATTGCTCCAGTGGAGCTGACTCCCGCGCAATAGCTGACAACTGAAGTTCGTCTGATGCAAAAGCTACCGTCTCTCGACTAAACGCCTTCTCCATATTCGCGGCATACGTACAGCAGCTGCATGTGACGACGTCATCCTCGCCTGACTCGGCAATCGCCATAAATTCATGGGTGCCGCCTTCACCGCCAATGGAACCGGCATCCGCTTCTACGGCGCGGAATTGAAGGCCGCATCGTTCAAATATCCGGTGATATGCGTCGTACATCGCGCGATATGTCTGATCGAGCCCTTCCCAATCCGTATCGAAGGAATAAGCATCCTTCATGACGAATTCTCTGCACCTCAGCAAGCCAAACCGCGGGCGGCGTTCATCGCGGAACTTCGTCTGCACCTGATAGAGTGTAACCGGAAGCTTCCGGTACGTCGAAATCTCCCCAGCCACAAGCTGCGTAATGACTTCCTCATGCGTTGGACCAAGAGCGAACTCGCGCCCACTGCGATCCTGCAGACGGACAAGCTCTGGTCCATACACCTCGTAGCGGCCGGATTGCTGCCAGAGATCAGCCGGCTGCAATGCAGGCAGCAGCACCTCTTGCGCGCCGGTACGGTCGATTTCCTCACGCACAATTGCTTCAATGTTGCGAAGTACACGGCGTCCAAACGGCAGGAACGAATAGACGCCTGCTGTCAGCTGGCGGATATAACCGCCTTTTACGAGCAGCTGATGGCTGATCGCTTCAGCATCTGCTGGTATTTCTCTCATCGTTGGAACGAAAGCATGTTTTTGTCTCATTGGATACAGGTCCCCTCCCAAATAAATAAACACGCACCCATCCCTGGTTAAGGGACGAGTGCGTGCTCTCGTGGTACCACCCAAAATTCAGCCGAAAAAAAGGCTCTTTTGCTCTTGATAACGGGAATGACCCGGCTGCAAATACGAAGGCGAGTTCCTTGCAGCGACTACAAGGCTGGGCGACTCTAGCAGCTGCGGGAAGCTTCTCAGCTTAAGGCTTCCTCTCTGGGCGCAGACAAACGAATAGAGCGCGTATCCTTGATCAGTGTCGTTCAATTTGTTGTCAAATAAATTACAACAACTTGAGAGAGAAGTCAACAGGCATATTACGACGAGCGACATTAATCTCTCAGTAAGTATACGTAATTATAATTATGTTAACTAAAATGAGAATTTCCATATCGTTTCCAGCTCATGTACGTAAATTCGCAGTATGGCGCTATAATCCGCGAATGTAAAAAAGGAGCTCTCCCGATGATGGGATAGCTCCTTATTGATTATGTTCACGTTTCGAAATTTTTCTAAATCATCATTGGTTTACATAATTATAGTTATGTAACTAAGTTACCAACTAACGAGTCAATTACTTTCTCCATCACATAATCATCCATCACATAACCGTTTCCAATATCTGCAACTTGTTCCCGCACGATCCGAAAACCCTTTTTCTCATAAACCGCAATACTTGACTCGTTATGACGATTGACCGTAAGCCAAATATGGCCCAGCTTCCGATCCTGGCACAGCTTCACCAGGAATGCCATTGCCTCGCTGGCATAGCCACGTCCTCGATGCTCCTTGGCGACATAGAACTTGCTCAGGAACAGCTTCTCCTCTTCTTGCCTGACCGACATATATCCGACCGCCGAACCATCCTGCTGAATCAAATAATACTCGTAATTCTGATGATATATCTGATCCTCAATCGCCTGGGTGGATTGGAATTTATCGATCATATAGTCAATCTGCTCCATCGTAATGATGGAGACGTAATATTCACGCCAAATCTCTGCCGCTAACCGAGCTAGTTCTGTAATTTGTTCCGCTGATTCCACTCGTGGAAATGTGAGGTTCATCGTATATGCCGCCTCTCGTAGCCATCAACTTGGGTGTCATTTATCGGTTTGCAAAAGCAATTCCTTTCGCCTCGAAAGCAGCAACGATCAGATCCACCGCTTTTGGGCCGATGCCATGCAGCTTCCTGAACTCCGGTTCACTCATGTTCGCGATATCGGCTAAGCTATGCAGCCCTGCATTGCTCAGCGCGCGAAGCGCCGGCTTCGATAGTCCAGACGGGATATCAGTCAGCGTATTCTTCGCAGCAGCATCCTGTTTCATTTGCCATATCCCTCCTTTCTCGAACGATAATTAATGCCATAAATCGTCTCGCGCCAACATCAGTTAATCTTATTAACTACCTATCCAAATCGCGTGCCCGCTGCTTCGGCCAGCTCCAGGATTGCCAGCTGTCGTGCTCGATTGCATCTTTTCGAATGCTTTCGATAATATGCGGCAATATGGCCAGTTCACCATTCCCCTGCTGTTCCTTCTGCAGTTTTACAAGAGCAGGCAACGCATCTGAAGATAATGTAGCTAAATAATCGAGATCGATTTTGCCAGTGGAGGCATAACGTTCGCTATTGCTCTGCGCCACTATGGCATCAATATTGATATAGTTCATGATAACATACGCCGCTACCGCAAGACCGATATAAGCTTTGGCGAGCGAGAAATGCTCCCTCCATATGCGGAAGAGCGATACTAACAGAATGCAACCAAGAAATAGCATAAATCCATGCACGAGTAGACGTGTTTGCGTAAAGCCATAAGCCTGTTCGTAGAGCGAGAGCCTGCTGAAGGCAGATACGAGCATGATGATGGTGCAGCCGACTAGCATGCTGAGCGACAGCTTACGGACCATCTCTGCCGTTTGCCCTTCTCGTTTCACAAGGTGAAGTCCGGCGAGCAGCAGTCCAAGGTTGATCAGAGAGACAGCGACGAGCTGTGCGAAGCCCTGTCTGGCATACTCGGCATAAGCAGCCCCTTCGGGCAATAAGCCCGACGCAGCGCCGAATAGGCAGGAGAATTGAATGCCGGCGAACACCAGGTAAACGAAATTAAAGCTCATGAGCAGTGTCGTAGCTGTAATGGAATCGAATCTTTTGCCAGCTCGAATGGATGGTGTTGATACTTGATTCTCCATCCTTCGGAACAACAGTGTCCATAGATAACAGAAGGCATACAGCCCGATAGCAATAGCGAAGATAAACCGTACGATTCCATTGCCAACGGAGACATCGCCAAACAGGTTAGGAATTCGATTTAATAAGCTTTGAAAAATAGTATCAGCGGAAGCGAGCAGCAACGTGACTATGAGCAGCAGCGGAGCGGCGAGCAGCAGGCCAAGCATAACGCGTTTTAATGTACTTGCGGCTGGACTACTCCCTTCGCGCGTGACGGACTCCGGCAAGAAGCGTGCTGCCAGCAGTCCGAAAGGAACTGTCATATACGTAATTGGTTTAAACAGAGAAACGTACAAGACATCATGATAAAAAGCCGCTCGATACCATGGCTTCGTGCTGCTTCTGGTGAGCAGCACCGTCTGAGCAGCTGCAAGCGCTGGGAGAAGGATGATGTTAAGCGATTGAAACATCGGATTCGCGAAGAGTACGTAACTTAGCGATAGCAGCGCAATGGGCAGACTGAGCAACCAGCCGGATTTGGACTGGCCTCGCCACTTATCGAATCCGCCTATTCTCCCCTTAACGGCAAAGAAGAATAACCCATAGAACAGAGCTGTAAACAAAGGCACGTTAAGGCCAAAGAAATGCCCGATCAATAAATATTGACTAATTAAGCCAAACAACAGGGACAGCAGAGCGATTCGCTCATATCTGCGCTGCCATGGCGCCGGATCTCTCATGCTCTCTCACTCCTAGAATTTCGCCTTGCTGGAATCGAATTGTGATTTACTCCCTTTTATTGTAGCCTATAAAATAAGAACATAAAGTGTAAGATTTTTTTAAGAAATTTCGAATTTTAGGCGTTTGTTTGTTAGGGGGAAGGTTATGAAGATTCGGCAGCATTATCTAGCGCTCCGAAATTACTATCCGAAATATAAGGAGCAGGAGCCGCTTAAGATTACGACGCTCGAGCTCGCTGAAGCGCTCGATTGTACACACCGCAATATGGTGCTGCTGCTCAAGCGGATGCAACAGGAACAGTGGCTAAGCTGGGAGTCGAGACGCGGGCGCGGCAATCGCTCTGTGCTGCAATTTTTAGCGCGCAAGGAAGATATCGCCTTGCAAGAGGCGCAGGAAATCGCCGAGAAGCAGGACTTGCAATCTGCTATCTCGTATTTGCAGACGATGGATGAAGGTACGCACGTGCTGCGTCAACAATTTCAGGAGTGGCTATCGGGACGGTTTGGCTTTCATACGGAGCTGCAGGGTGAGCGCCGCTTGGATATTTTGCGGTTCCCGCTGCCTCAGAGCATTCATTCGCTTGATCCTGCAAGCATCCACTATTCCGGAGAGAGCCATCTGGCGAATCAGCTCTATGATGGGCTTGTCCGAATGAGCGCTGCCGGTGATGCCATTCAGCCGCATCTCGCCCATGCATGGGAAGTCGACGACAGCCGGACGGTATGGACATTCTACCTCCGCAAAGGCGTATTGTTCCATCACGGTACAGAGATGCTCGCAGCCGATGTGAAATATGCGCTGGAGCGGCTTCAGACGCTCGCACCGAAAGGTTTATTCAACTGGGTCTATATGAAGATTATTCGTATCGAGACCCCCGATGAACGAACGGTGCGCATGACGTTGTCCGAGCCGAATGAGCTGTTCCTCGCTTTCCTGACGACGAATCGCGCCTCCATTGTTCCGGCTGCAAATCGAGTCCAGGAGGATGGCCTACACCAGCAACAATACAGCGGTATCGGGACGCAGCCGATTGGTACGGGACCGTTTCGACTAGTGGAGCAAGTAAGCGGCGTATTCGTGCTCGAAGCATTTCCCTCCTACTTCCAAGGACGCGGCTTCCTTGACCGGGTTGAAGTATGGACGCAGCCTGGGGACAAGCCGCTGGATGAAGCGGAAGAACTGACCTCGTTTCAAGTGATGCATAATGTGCGCCTGTCGAAGTCTGCCGCCAGCAGGTGGCAGCAAGTGCGCCAATCCGGCATGACCTGCAAATTCATTACCGTTAACGAGCTGCGTGACGGACCGCTCTCGATTGCGGCAGTTCGTGAGGCGCTCGATGTCGCGCTTGACCGTTCAGAGCTCATTACTCGCCTGTCCGGCGATGTCATTGAGCGTGCCGACAGCTTCTGGCCGCAAGCTGCTGATACGCAGATGGATTCGCCTGAAAGCAGCGTGGACGCCACAATCGCCATCGCTGACCTAGAGGCAATTAAAGAACGAGTGAGAGCCTCCGGTTATCAAGGCGAGCCCATCGTTCTCGCTACGATTCCACAGTATGAGACCGATGCCCTCATTGTGCAGCAAGTTTGCTCGGACGCCGGCATCGCTATCGCGATTAAGCTCATTGCCGCGGAGCAGTTCAAAGGCGAGGAGCGGCTAAGCGCTGACCTGCTGCTGTTCGCCATTATGCTCGATGAACACCGCGAGCTGCGGCTCATTGATCTGTATACAAGCATGCAGAATCACAGGAGGCCACATATGCAGCTGCTGCTGCAGAAGCAGATCGCGGACATCTTGACCGAACGCTCGCTCTCGCGCAGAGCAGCTTCCTTCATGGAGCTCGAGAAGCAGCTGTTGGAATCGCACAGCTTGCTCTTTCTTTACCGCAAGCATCTGAAGACCGCGTTCCATCCTTCAATCCGAGGTATTTCACTCGAATCGCTCGGCTGGGTAAGGTTCCGCGATTTATGGTTTACACGCTAAAACGGAAGCGCGGTAACGAAACAAAGAAGCAAGGAGCGAGTGGTCTCATCTCGAGCAATCGAGAGAGGCCAAGCTCCTTGCTTCTTCTTATCTGTGCATGACTTGCGCACTACTTACGCTGTAGCACGTACCGTTCGCCTGCGACCGTATCGAACGATATGCGGCCCTCGTTAACGACTCGTGTCGCCACTTCTCCATCTTTACCCGATGCTCGCACGGACAAAGCAGCAGTAACATCGTCCGCATTTAACGCCATTACGCACTCCTCACCGCTAACTGAAAATACTTCTATCTCCGTCCATGCCCCATCCTGCCACCGGAGACTGACTTCGAATCCTCCGCGTGCACGCAGCCCCCGCACTGAGCCGCTCGTCCAAGTACTAGGAAGCGCAGGCAGCAGCTGCAAGGCGCATTGATGCGATTGCAGCAGCATCTCCGCAATACCCGCTGTAGCAGCGAAATTGCCATCGATTTGGAATGGCGGATGCGCGTCGAATAGGTTCGGATAGATGCCTCCGCCATGATGACCATTCGGGTCGTTCTCACGTACGACTGTTAGCAGATTCGAGATTAATTTCAGTGCACGGTCTCCATCTCCAAAGCGAGCCCAAAGTGAGATTTTCCAGCCTAAGCTCCAGCCTGTTCCATCGTCGCCGCGGCGTTCAAGCGCTCGCTTAGCGGCGCCAAACAGCTCGGGCGCAGCATGCTCTGTTAGTTGCCGCCCAGGGAATACGCCGAACAGATGCGATACATGGCGATGATGTACGTCCTCATCTTCGAAATCGCCGCTCGTCCACTCTTGCAGCTGACCATGACGGCCAATCTGGAGCGGCATCATCTGCTCCTTCGCTTTGGCAAGCTGCGAGCTGAATTCATCATCGCCGCCTAGCACAGCCGCTGCTTCCTGGCAGTTTGTGAACAAGTCCCAGATGATCTCCAAATCCATCGCTGCGCCTGCACTGACGGCAGCCAGCCCATCCTTTGTATGGAACTTATGCTCAGGCGAAGTCGATGGGCTTGTAACGAGCCTGCCTTCGCCACTATCGATCAGCCAATCGAGGCAGAATAGTGCCGCTCCCTTCATGATCGGATAGGCTTTCTCACGCAGATAAGCTTCATCTCGCCCATATGCGTAATGCTCCCACAGATGCCGGCTGAGCCAAGCTCCACCCATCGGCCAGCTCACCCAAATCGGATCGCCATGCCCGAAATCCCCGACAGGGTCCGCTCCAGCCCAGATGTCCGAATTATGATGCGCTGTCCAACCTCGCGCACCATAATTAACGGACGCCGTCCGCGCGCCGTTCACTGCGAGATTGCTCACGAAGGTAAGCAGCGGCTCATGGCATTCCGCCAAATTGCAGCTTTCCGAGGGCCAATAATTCATCTCGGTATTAATATTAATCGTATAATTACTGCTCCAAGGCGCCCGTGTTTCCTTGTTCCAGATGCCCTGCAGGTTTGCTGGCTGTGTTCCTTCGCGAGAGCTTGCGATCATCAAGTAACGCCCATACTGGAAGAGCAGTTCCACGAGTGCAGGATCTTCCGCGCCGTATTGCGCAATGCGCTTATCCGTCGGCATACCAATCGGCGCAGCAGCTGAGCCGAGCTTCAGCTCCACTCTACCAAAGAGCGACTGATAATCGGCAATATGCCGCGCGCGCAGCTCCTCATACGGCTTTGCAGCAGCCGCCTCCAGCGCAGCAGCAACAATTGGCCCAGGCTGTCTGCTTCCACTGCCTGGTACAACATCGAACCGCTCAAAGCTCGTCGCCCCGCTCCAATAGAGCGTGACCTTCGTTGCACCGACAACGTGCAGCCCGTTCTGGTCAATCGACCACCGCCCTCCTCCATTGCCAAGACTGACGCTCAGTCCGCCTTCCCAAGCGACCGCTCGCGACGAAGCGGGATCCTCCGCATAGACGATTGGATAATCAACCGGATAATAGCTTGGCGCGACATGCTCCGGAGCAACGCCACCGATTACGTAGCGGTCACCGTCCCGCTTCGTCTCGAACCGAAGCAGACTGTCCAGCTGCGCATGGAAGCTCAGTCGACCAGGCTCGTTTACTTCTAATCGCATCACAATTACGCCATCTGGATAGGATGCGAACGTTTCACGCGTGTAATTTACTGATCCAATCGAGTAACGAACCCGAGAAATTCCTTCCTCCAAGTCAAGCGAACGCTCATAGGAGGTATAGCAATGACCATGCTCAAACTTAAGCCGCAGATGACCAAGTGGCAAATACGACTGCGTATACGGTCCCATCATTTCTTTGGACAGCTTATCTGCCTCTACATAACGACCTTCTGCAATTAACTTGCGTACCTCAGGGAGCACCTCCCGCGCACGCGGATTCGTACCGTCAGCCGGATAACCGGACCATAACGTATCTTCGTTCAACTGCAATTCTTCTTGCTCAACACCGCCATATATCATCGCGCCGAGTCGGCCATTCCCAACTGGAAGCGCTTCCGTCCATACGTTTGCTGCTCTGTCATATTGAAGCTTCAACATACTCGTCCCCCTCTCCACATAATGACAATGTAGCTTTTTGCCCGATCGACCGTCAAGCGAATACGCGCCAAATTACCTTTATTTCATATCTACATATAAAAAAACAGCTCCGAAGAGCCGGGCCATTCAGGCCAGGTCATCGGAGCCGCCGCTATACATACCATTTAGAAAGCCTTCGTCGTCCAAGACTCGCAGTTCCACACTTCGGTTACGACATCGCGATAGAATTCCGGTTCGTGGGAGATCATCAGGATGCTGCCTTTGTACGCCTTGAGCGCGCGTTTCAGTTCATCTTTCGCATCTACGTCCAAGTGGTTCGTCGGCTCATCGAGCACGAGTAGATTCGTCTCACGGTTAATCAACTTGCAGAGACGAACTTTCGCCTTCTCGCCACCGCTGAGCACCGCGATCTTGCTCTCAATATGCTTAGTCGTAAGACCGCACTTCGCGAGCGCAGCACGTACTTCAAACTGATTGAAGGAAGGGAACTCGTTCCAAATCTCATCGATACATGTATTGTAGTTCGCGTCCTTCGCTTCTTGCTCGAAGTAGCCGATATGCAGCGTCTCACCAAGCTGTACCGAGCCGGAAAGAGCTTGGATCTCGCCAAGAATGCTGCGAAGCAACGTCGTCTTACCGATACCGTTGGCACCGACAAGGGCGATCTTCTGTCCGCGTTCCATGCGCAGGTTCAGCGGATTCGAGAGCGGGGAGTCGTAGCCGATTACGAGGTCATTCGCCTCGAAGATCAGTCGACCGGAAGTCCGCGCATCCTTGAAGTTGAACTGCGGCTTCGGCTTCTCCTTCGCAAGCTCGATGACATCCATCTTATCGAGCTTCTTCTGGCGGGACATCGCCATATTCCGTGTCGCTACGCTCGCTTTGTTGCGCGCAACGAAGTCTTTCAGATCAGCGATTTCCTGCTGCTGGCGCTTGAACGCAGACTCTAGCTGCTGCTTCTTCATTTCATGTACGTTCATGAAGTGATCGTAATCGCCTACATAACGGTTCAGCTCTTGATTCTCCATATGGTAGATCAAGTTAATAACGCTGTTCAGGAACGGAATATCGTGAGAGATGAGAATGAAGGCATTCTCATATTCATTCAGATAACGCTTCAACCATTCGATATGCTGCTCATCGAGATAGTTCGTCGGCTCATCGAGAAGAAGGATGTCCGGCTTCTCAAGCAGAAGCTTCGCAAGCAATACTTTGGTCCGCTGACCGCCGGAGAGGTCATGAACGTCACGGTCAAGACCAATGTCAGTGAGGCCGAGACCGCGCGCCGTCTCTTCGATCTTCGCATCGATCATATAGAAATCCTGATTCGTCAACGTATCTTGAATCGTACCGACGTCCTCGAGCATCTGCTCAAGCTCTTCTGGCGTCACTTCGCCCATGCGGCCATACATGTCGTTCATCTCTTGTTCCATGTCGAACAAATATTGGAAAGCACCTTTGAGCACATCGCGGATCGTCATTCCTTTGTTCAGAACCGCGTGCTGATCGAGGTAGCCGACGCGCATCCGTTTGGACCATTCGACCTTACCGTCATCCGGCTGAAGCTTGCCTGTAATAATGTTCATGAAAGTGGACTTGCCTTCGCCGTTCGCGCCGATTAGTCCAATATGCTCGCCTTTCAGCAGCCGGAACGAGACGTCATTAAAGATCGCCCGATCACCGAAGCCGTGGCTAAGTCGTTCTACGTTTAATATGCTCATAATTGCACCTTTTCTGCTTAGACTTTTTGTAACTTCACAGTTTTTCTCGTATTATTATAGCGTCATGCGCTTGGCAACTCAATAACGAGATTCGCCCGAACCTACGAAAATAAAACCCGAGCCGCACAGATCCTCTCCTTCTGCGTCGCTTCGGGCTGTTCCGTCACTCTCAGCAGCTCACGCGGCTTCCCAATCGGCAACCCACGCGAAGTGCGAAGGTGCCCACTATTTGATTTCACCATAATCTTTAATGCCCGTGTGCACGCGTACATCGATCTTCGCTTCCGCGAAAGCTTCTGGCCACTCGTCCTGAACCTTCTTCCAATTGTGATACTGATACGCCCGGGCGAAGAGCCCCAGTCCAATCGGGTCCACTTTGTTCTTCTGTAACTTGCTCACAAGCTTCTTCAGCTCCTCAGTCAGTTGCTGATCAATCATTTTCTCGAGCTTGTTCGCATCATCCTGGATATTATAATCGAATAACCTCTCCGTAATTTGTATAGGAAGACTTAAGTCATATTTAAACTGGAAGCGGCCGTCTTTGTAGGAGGTTTTGATCTTGCGGTTCACTTGCTTGATATAGAAGCTCACCGTGCCCATATGAAAGACAGTACCTGGCTTATCCTTCTCCGGAAGAACAACAGTCAACGTCAGGTCTTGGAACTTCTCATCCTGCAAAATCTGCAGCAACTCGTTCTCCACCAAATTCAGGCTCGTCACGTACTTCCCATCATTATCCAATAGCGCCGTGCCCTTTAATCGAATTTCCTTCGGTTCCTTGCGCAGCTCTGTGATATAAGGGGTAACGCCTTTCTCATAGAGCAGTCTCTGCATTGAAAATAACGTCGTTTTTTCAACAAGATTGCGCATATGGGCCGTATCGACTAATTTGGCGATATGAAGCGGTAGTCTGCGCTTGTCCTCGGGCTCGAAGAACATGACGTCACCTACATTGCCGTCTACCATAATAATTCTTGCATTCGCCCGCACCTTTGCATCACGGAATAATACATCCAGCAGCTTGTACCAATAGGGATGCTGCAGCAGCTTCTTGCCAACAAGCAAGTTCTGAAGCTTGCCGGTGCTCACTAATGCAGATACCTTCGCTTCAAAATAACCACGAGCATCCCGAGGCGACATCGCCTTTACAACCGTCTCCTCATTCTTCTTCTTCGCTTCCTTGCTGAAAACCGGACTGGACATATAGATAAGCAGGTTGTTGTCTTTATCGAGGTCAATACCTTCCATAAGGACGAGCGTGACATTCTCAAGATCTAGCCGGTCCTTGCAGCTAGTAAGCAGCAGGCTAACCGTAATCAGCAGTAGTGCCGTCCTCTTTATATGACTCAATTCTGCCACCTCTTAAATTGCGACATAATAAGAACAATCAGCCATATGAAAACGGGTGATATAAAAGCAACCCAAAGTCCAAGTTTGCTAAACATGGCAGTCGCATCTATACTCGCAACCCAGCCACCATTCCAAACGTAGTTGTACGCAACCATTGCTACCAATAGCAATCCGGCATGCACATAGTATTTTCCGATAAGCAACCTGCTTGAACAATAAACCGACATATAGAGTGCCGTAATCCATGTCTTCGCAATGACCATTAAGTAACAGGACAACATCACGAGATCGAAGCGTTCAATGAATCGAAATTCGATAATCTTCACAGCAGAGATGACGGTGTCATTGAAATAGGTAATCTCATCGGGGCTAAACACAAGAAAACAAATAATAGTTATGAAGAGATAGACAAGCATCGTGAACGAATTGGCTATGATAACACCCTTGGTAGCTGATTGCTTCTTCTCGAGATACGGATATATGAAGTAGATACACTCGAATCCGAGGAAGGAGACGATTGTCGTGTTGACCGAACGAATGACCGGCATCCAGCCTTCCTTGAGTACAGGCAGCAAGTGCAGCCGATTGCCATCATTAAACAAAGTGGAAATGACGAACACCATCCAAATGGAGACAAGAAACGTAATTTCCGCAAAGCGTCCGAGATCTCGAACGCCACCTTTGATCAGCATATAAGCAGGTATGACGAAGAGCAGCATCACTACCCAGGTTGGAGTCTGCTGCATAATCCAACTTTGAGTTAGCAGTACCATACGGTCAAAGATTAGGTAAGCGTATAAGAGGAAATAGATGCCATACACCACCATAGCAAGCTTCCCGATCCATTTGCCAAAAAAATGCTCGATCAGCTCGATAATGGTGCCGTTCGGATACCTCTTCATAATCAATACCATGATTAAGCTGGCTGATGTTGAGAGAAGCCAGCCTAAAATAATCGCGATCCAGCCGTCCGTACCGCTAATATCGGCAAGATCCTTCGGCAAAGAGAGGATGCCGACCCCGAGCTGCATACTGTGAATAATGAGAATAAACTGCAGCGTCGTAATTTGAGTGCTTTTACTTGGTTTCAGTGCTGCATCCATCTAATCATCATCACCTTTAAGCTGATGTTTGGGTCCAATTCTCGTCTTCTGCTGCGATCGGACGCTTTCCGGCCGTTTCTTCATGTTCCATAACGGCAGCCGGATGAACACGTCCTTCCAGTCACTAATGCGCATTGGCGCGATCGGCGAGCTGTAAGATTCGCCAAGCGAACGCAGCTGAATGAGATGTATAACCAGTGTCATGAAGCAAACGACGATTCCAATAATTCCAAACAAGGATGCAATGAGCATGACTGGAAAACGGATGAGCCGAATTGCGGCAGCCATATCGTAGTTCGGCAAAATGAAGGAAGCTACCGCGGTTGACGATACGACAACGACCATCAGGTTGCTTACGATCCCTGCCTGGACCGCGGCTTGCCCAATGACAATACCTCCGACAATGCCGACTGTTTGACCGACAGGCGCAGGCAGTCGAATACCGGCTTCACGCAGCATCTCAAGCATGAGCTCCATTAAGAGTGCTTCAACCAATGGGGGGAAAGGAACGGCTGCCCGAAACTGACCAATCGACAGAATCAGATCTAGCGGAATTACCTCCACATTGAACGAAATACAAGCGATATAGATTCCTGGCAGAAAAGCAGCGACAAAACAAGCGATGACTCGCAATATTCGCATGAAGGATGCAACCGGCCAGCGCGTGCTGTAGTCATCAATACCTTGGAAGAAGGCAGCAATGCCGACCGGGGCGATCAGCACGCTCGATGATCGGTCAACGACAACGCATATTCGCCCTTGAAGCAGCTGCGATGCTGCAGTATCTGGACGCTCCGTTGTAATGAGCTGCGGCAGCAGCGAGAACGGCCGATCTTCAATATATTCCGCAAGCTCACCTGTATTGAGGATGCAATCGATGTTTAATGACCTTAATCGTTTCTCCATCTCTTTGACGAGTTGCGGCAAAGTCACATCTTCTAAATAAAGGATCGTCACTTTGCTGCGCACCCGGCTGCCGACATAAAGCTCAATCATCTTCAATTCTCTCGTGCTAATCATGCGGCGCAGCAAAGCAACATTCTGCCAGCCAGATTCGATGAAGCCTTGATGCGCTCCTTTCAGCGATGCTTCGATCTGCGAATCGGAAATTGCACGCTGCGGCCAGCCTTGTGTGTCAAGTGAATACGCCAGCTCAGTGCCATCCAGAAACAGAATGCTATGCCCTTCAAGCAGCATGAGCTCAATGTTGCTCCACTGCGTCGTCGACTTCAGATCGCCGATCGTAATGGGCAAATGGTTTATTTGCTCGTCACCCACAATCGGCTCGAACATGAGCTGGTAGAGCACATTGTTGTTGATCGAATTTTTGTCAACGAGGCCGCATAGATAGACGAGTGCCGCCTTTTGTCCGGTTTGTTTATAGATAAACGTCCTTATAATCAGATCTGGCGCTTTACTGAAGATCGTCTGCAATTGAACCAGATTTGCCTTCAAGCTTGATTCAACTGTGCCGCGATCCGGCGTATGGTCTTCTCTAGACTGTCTCTCTATGATGATTTGGCGGTGAGTTAATAACTTGAATAAACGAAAAAAGAATTCCACAGTCGCTCCACCATCCTTCGTGTTCAGGATCGTTCCATCCGTTTCCTCATTGTGCCAATTCGAGCTGGAAATTATTCGTAAAATGCAAGCAGACCGCCAACTAGTGGCGGTCTGCGAATGATTTATTTTATAGTTTCTTCCCTTTTCCAGAAATGATTTTCAGCAACCCATTCTCTGGTTTAACTGTGTATTGAACGCTGTAGGAGTTGACAACAACATCGCTGCCCTGCTTATCTTCCGTCGCTTCAATAATGACATCGACGATCGCGGATTGCGAGTCAGCCGATGAAACCGATATATTCTTTATGTAGACTTCGAGCGTGTACAGGTAGCCTTTTCGGAAAGCTTCGTAATCCGTCTTCGTTTGCCAATCGCTACCGAGCAAGCTGTACGCGTTCACGTAGTCCTTGCTTCCAATACTCTCATAAAATCGTTGGACGATATAATCCGCTCCATCCGACATCGTTTCCTTCGTATACGCTTCGTTATCTGTGTCGCCCGCACCCGAAGTCGCAGTTGACTGTTTCGCCAACTCCTCATCGGGATGCTGGCTCCACGCTTCGAGCAGCGCATTGACTTGCCCGATTGGGATGCTGAATCCGATCGCCCCCTGCTCTTGGACAGCCGTATTAATTCCGATCACTTTGCCGCTTGCCTGCAGGACAAGCGGTCCTCCGCTATTACCATGCGTAATCGGCGCGGAAATTTGATAAAGCCCCTTATACTTCGTCTCTTCAATCTCGAAATCCCGGTCGACTCCGCTTATGATGCCCGTCGTCACAGTATTGTCGAGCCCGAGCGGGCTGCCGAAAGCCATCACTTCATCGCCGATGTCGACATTCGTCTCCGCATCGATCGCAAGCGGCTCTCGGCCTGCAAGCCCATCGGCACGAAGCAGCGCGATATCCTTATCTGGATTAATCCCGATTAACTTGCCCACATACAAACTACCGTCGGAGGCTTTGACCGTAATTCCGGTCGCATCCTCGACCACGTGCGCGTTGGTGACGATATCGCCTTTGTCATTATAGATAAAGCCCGAGCCGGTTGCCTTGCCTTCCTCCACGTTCACCTCGATGGAGACGACCTTCTTCTGATCCTCTTGGATCAATTCTTTTAAACTATGCTTCACTTGAGCCGCAGAAGGATTCGCCCCCGGCTTGCCCAGCGCCGACGCCGCTTCCACAACAGGGTTGTCCCATCTCTGGTCCAGCATATATACGGCTGCTGTGCCTCCCAGTAAGATAAACACAGATATTGATAACGATAACCAGCTTCTTAGTCTCATGTTGCATGCCCCTCCTATTCCAACTGCCATTCGATGCGAGTTACGTTCACCGATGTTAATGAGCCGTCATTATAATAGCTATTCGTGAAGCTGCCCTGCTCGCCTATTGGCAAATCGTATGGCGTTACATACAGCGTATCGCTGTAGAGGATATTCCCCCAATTGTCGAGGATGTCGTAATAAACAGTCACGTAGTTGACAGATCTTGTCGCGACGTTCTTAACCGTACCGCTTACTACGAAGTTGCCGTAATCATCAACGCCGGTGTGGATATCTACCAATTGGACACCTTCTGTCCGATTGCGCACATCCTCCTTCGTCGATGCCTCAATCGCCTTCTGAATTCGCTGCTGCTCCGCTTCCTCGAATGCCTTCTGCTTTGTATTTATCATCTTCTGCAGCGAGAGCAGCTTCGCATTTTGGGCGTCTTGCTTGAGCGCGCCATCGACAGTTTGCAGCGCTTGTTCAAAGTTCTTCGCTTGCAGCTCCTTTGACGCTTTCTCATAGGAGAGGTCGACGATTTTCTGCTTCACTTGCTGTACTGCCTTCTTCGCTGCGTCCCCAGAGTATGGCTTGAGATCCGCAAGCAGCGGCACAAGCTCAGTCACTGTTTTCCGCTTCGCAAGGCGGTCAGACACCTGCAAAACGGTAACCGTCTCTTCCTTGAGTGAAGCTTGGCCGGCAAGTCGTGTATACACCGCGCCACTACGCGAGGCAATAGTCTTCTTCAGTTCCGAGACTGCCTTGAGCGCTTGCTCATATTGCTTTGCTTCCGCTTGGCGGTCCATAGATTGCATGGTTCCAACCAGCTTCTGAACATCAGCCAAAACAGCTTGATCATTCAGCAGCACCGGATGGGAGGGGCGCTTCTTCAATGCAAGCTCGATCTGTTGCTGGCCTTCGGCATACTTGCCATCCAAAGACAGCTGCTCCGCTGTTCGGATCATCGCATCAACCTGTTTCGTAATATGCTGCTGATACAAGTAGTCCCCTGCGATTCCGATCGAGACGAGCAGGAAGCTCAGTATTGGAAGCAGCACCCACAGCACTGTACGCGATTTGGCTATAGTCGCTTGTTTCCGTTCGACAGGCGCATCCGCCTCTTCAATTTTGGGTTGATCCTCATAAGCTGGACTCGCAATTGCAAGTGACGCTGCTGCCTCACTCTCGCCCGATGACAGCTCTTCAAGCACCTCAGGCGGTATCGGTTCACTCGCTGGAACCGGATTACCGCATTTGCTGCAAAACCTGCTTTCCTCCAGCAGGCGGTTTCCGCATTGTACACAAAACATGTAGAATCCTCCATCCGTGGTATAGGTATGATTGGCTAGGCATGACCACAGCATCACATGATTCGACATTTATAAGGAAATTCCTGTTTCTTAAGTCCTATTTATCCAAAATTTGATAAGGAAGCCACTTCCGAGCGGCGCAAGAACGGAGGATGAGAAAATGTAGTTGGTTTTGTGGACTTCATTTGGCGGATTATTGGCGAGCATTATTAGCGAAATGAGCCGATTTGTGCACAAAAAAGAATAAGGCCATCCCTCTGTCACTTTCGTGACTTTTGGGACAGCCCTACTCTTCTTGATCACATGTCTCAATCAACGATTACTGCTTCGACTCTGCTAGTCGCATATCCAACAGCTGCAACGCCTCACGGATTTTGCCCTTCGGCAAGTCCAAATAGCGGTCACCGAGACTAACTTCGTAGTAGCTGTTATTCTCGTCCACTTCACGAATATAGCGTGTTAGACCGACGCCTGTCTCCGCATAGATCGCTTTGAACAATTGCTCCAGCTTCTCCTTCGGCACTGCGGCATGAACATGGAACATGTTCGAGACCGGCACCTGCGGCTTCGTCTCGATATGCTGGCAGCTGTTATACAGCTCAGCAAGCTCAACTGCGGCGAGGTAGTACTGCTCCATCTTCGGCAGACGCTGCTCGAAATAATAATCGCTGCTGATGATGTACGGATATAAGCTGATCAGATCGCCGCCATGGCGTCTTTTCCATATTTTCGACTCGGCCGTGAATGACTCGTCACCTGCGAGAATGGCGCCTGCAATGCCGCCGATGCCTTTGTAGAACGAGACGTAGACGCTGTCGAACAACTGGCAGATTTCGGCTGCGGTACGCTTATAATATGGCAGCACTTCGAATAACCGCGCTCCATCCAGATGCAGCTTAATTCCACGTTCGCGGCAATAAGCCGAGATCGCTTCAAGCTCGCTGAACGGCAGCAAAGTGCCTCCAATTTCACGCTGCGGAAGCTCCAGCAGTATGCAAGCTGCTTTCTCATCCAGCTGCTGAATGTCTGCAAGTCCTATCGTTCTGCTCTTATCGGCTATAAGCACCGGCTCCAGATGATGCAGCTCGCGAATGCCGTTCTGTTCATGGATCTCCAGGTGGCACAGCGGATGATAGGCTACTTTCTTATTGCCCGCGCCATCACTCCAAATACGAAGTGCGATCTGCTGCGCCATTGTTCCACTCGGGAAGAAAACCGCCGATGGCTTACCTAGATATGTAGCTATTTTCGCTTGGAACTCCTCGATAATCCGGCCTGTTCCATAAATATCACTGTCCTGCTCCCCATCTACGGACTGGAAAGCCTCAAGCAATTGATTGACATTCCATTTGCTGTTACCTGTAACTGGATATGGTGCTGCATGAAACGCTTCTAGTAAAGTTTGTTCTGCCATGATGCTGCTCTTGCTCCTTATTAACCGTTTAAACGTTTGTGGTTTTGGTGCGCGAGTGTTAGGAAATTCACATAGATCGGCTGCAAATTAAACTTCTTGCCGAACTCGAACTTATAGCTGGAGACTTGCAAATTGTTTGTTTTGTAATATGGCGAAGTGATGTAATGTATCGTCAATTCGCTATCATCGAAGCCCGTGCCCCCGGTCTCCATCGTCACATCAATGATGGAATCCAGATGGATTGAAGCGACTCGCGTCTTCTTCCCCGTAACCCCTTGATGATCAATGAAGATAAGGCGCTCATCTGTAATGATGAACGAGTCCCGAACAAGCTTAAAGCCCATTTGGATTTTTTCATTCGGCATTAAGTACACGCCATATTGATTCGTTAACTCGGGTACGGATACTTCTGAATAGTTGCCAAACAACCCGCCTAATAGGTTTGCCATGCTCTAGTCCTCCTATGCGTTCCTCATAAAGTGACGTGCTTCGATAGTATTCGTCAACTTCTGTCATTTTCCTCCATTTGTATATCTTGAATTACCGACTGAGCACGCGAATGCCCATCACCACATTCCAGATCACAACTGTAAAGCCTAATAGTGCCGCTATTAGTCCAACGAACAATATCGACCCAACATGTCCTCCGAAAATCGAAACAAAGAACAGCGGCAACGCGATCAAAGGGATGAGATGGGAGAATAAAGCGCGCTTGGCGTGCTGCTTCACTTCATAATCGTTCGTTACAAAGTAGATGACAACCGGTACGATGAAGCCCGCGAAGAAGATGCTGAAATAACATAAAGCTGAAATGATTTTGTTCGATTCCATTTTCTGCCCCCACCTCTTCAAGTGATTTGAAAGCTTATACGACGATTGCCTGTACAAAGTTTCTTTTTCCAGCATTTAGGACGTTGTCCCGTACCCGTTCGGACTATCCCACATATGATAACGTATGCATTAACACTCTTCCTCAGGGGGAGGTGATTCTAAATGACATTTGCACTTACAGATTGGATGCAATATTCGATGTGGGTTGTTCTTGGCATGATGGGTCTGAACTTCTTGCTTGGTCTCTACAAAGGACTGATGGCAGGCAGCATGACTAGCGACATGTTCACAATGTATCTGAAAGACATGATGTACTATGTGCTCCCATTGTTCTTAATGGCGAACATGGATGCTTCCTTCGACACTTCGGGTTGGATCATGTTAACCGCGTACTACGTCGGCGCATTCGGAGTTGTATTCAAGTACTTTATGGATCTTAAGAACAAATTGTAAACAGATAGGCGAACACTTAAAGCACTCACAATTCCATGTTAATTTTGAAGCAAGCTGCCGATGCACCGACAGCTTGTTTTTTTAATGCACTAGGATATGATAAACAACGTGGTTGAGATTGTTATATGCGAACATTTGTTCTATAATTGGTGTAACAACAAGCTTTACTTATTAGGATGATGACTGGTACACCTCATGATACGCCAACCTGACTTTGTGACTGTCGAGCTGTTCGAACGGTTTTGGAGTCAGATAAAGCCGAAAAAGTCCAATCCTGATTACCGAAATACATAGCAAATGCAAAAAAAGCTCTCTGTGCTTAAACAGCTAGCACACAGGGAGCTTGAATCCGTTCTAACGATATCTATCTCTATTCCGGGTGGATCCACGATATGCCTAAATCTTGCAGCCCTTGCCGCCAACCGCTAGGCGGAGCAATATTCGAGACGACATATCCGATTTGACCTAGCTCAGCGATCTTCGCGACCGTCCTCTTGCCAATCTTGGACTCGTCCGCCAGCGCAATGACAGTCTCTGCACTGCGGATCAGCTTGCGAGTGAACAGCGCACGATCATAATCGTAGCTAGTGAGGCCATTCTCCAGCGACACGCCGTCCACGGAGATGAAAGACTTGTTTACGTAGAAGTCCTCCATGATTTTCTCAGCGATCGGTCCTGAGACACGCAGATGCTTCGGATTCACTTCACCGCCGATAAAAATGATTTTGCCTTCAAACGAGCCACGATTATAATAGTCAATCAGCAGTGTTAGCGTCGGAAACGAACAGACGAAGATCGTCAAGTTCCGCTTGCCTTCGAGGCAATGGAGCAACTGCATCGCAGTGCTGCCTTCGTCGATGACGATAACGTCGTTATCATCGATTAAGTTCGCCGCCAATGCGCCGATAATCCGCTTCTCTTCAGCGTGAATAATCTCTCGCTCTGAGTAAGCGAGCTCGATATCTGCTTTATTCTTAACGGCGCCGCCGTAGACCTTCTTCAGCTTATTGTCCTTCTCCAGCTCATCAAGATCGCGGCGAATCGTCTCCGTCGACACTTCGAAATGCCGAGACAGCTCGCTTACATTGACTTTGCCATGCTCACTAAGCATTGCTATAATTCTTCTCTTCCGCTCTTCACCTGCAAGGGACAAGCTTTAACCCCCTTGTTAATTCTTCATTGCATTAATTATAGCAGGATATGGCTGGCTAGTCATACTGTCCTTCTAAATCAACGTTAATGTTTTGTGTTGTTGTTGATGATTAATATTGTTTTATGTGACATTATTCGAAAATACTGCTGATATCGCCTCTTCGATCTGCTCCAGTGCCCACTCCAGCTGCTCCTTGGTTGTAATGAGCGGCGGAACAAGCGTGAGCACATTGCCATTCGACACTTTGAAGCTGAGCCCTCGCTCCATGCAGATATACATCACTTTCTCGGCGCCTTCTACTGCTTTCGCTTTGGTCGTACGACAGGTCACCAGCTCAATCGCAGCTAGCATCCCCTTCACGCGCATGTCACCGATCACTTCATACTTCGCCATCATTTCGGAGAGCTTTTCCTTTAGGAACAGCTCCATCTGCTGAGCATGCTCGAGCAGCCCGTTGTTCTCGATGTATTCGATCGTTGCCAGTGCAGCCGCGCAGCCGACCGAGCTCTTCTCATGCGTATAATGACCAAGCGATATCTCTTGAGCGACATCAAGCCCTTCGCGGACGATGATCCCTGCCATTGGGAAGACGCCGCCGCCGAAGCCTTTGCCGATAACGACGATATCTGGAATGATATCATAATGCTCATGCACGAACATGGTGCCGGTCCGTCCGAAGGCGGTCGGAATTTCATCCAATATGAGCAGCACGCCGTAGCGGTCACACAATTCACGAAGTCGCTTGAAGTAAGCGATAGGTGGAATTTGCACATCGGTGCTGCGAATCGGCTCCAGGATAATCGCGCCGACATCGGCTTCGCGTTCCAGCATAAATTCCAAGTAATCGAGGCATTTCAGTCCACAGCTGTCGCAGTCACCCATCATGCAGCGGTAGGAATTGAACGGCATCATATGCTCTGTGCCCGGCAGGAGTGGGCCGATATGATTGCGGAACACCCCTTCTCCTCCGACCGAAATCGCATCCAGGCTCGCTCCGTGGAATGAATCCCATGTGGAGATTGTCTTGAATTTGCCGCTCGCCTTGCGTGCCAGCTTGAGTGCCATGCCGATCGCACTCGTGCCGCCAGGTGTGAACAGCACCTTATTCAAGTCACCTGGAGCAAGCTCTGCCAGCTTCTTCGCCAGCTTGATCGCTACCGGATTCGTGTAGCGGCGCGGCAGGAACGGCAGCTCCTCGAGCTGTTTCATGACGGCATCCAGCACGTAACGATTCTTATAGCCTACTTGGTGAACGCTGTTACCGTGGAAATCCATATATTTGCGTCCATCCTGATCTTCCAGATAGATACCTTCTGCATTCACAATGACATTCAGACATGGCGTCGACATCGACTGATGAATGAAATAGCGGCTGTCTTCCTCCAAGATGTCAAACGTATCCTCACTCAAATGCCGATCCTGCCATAGCTGGCGCTCCGGGGATAAATTAATATCCCCTTCTGTTCGCATGTATGATTTCATTTCCATCTGTGCGACCTCCTATTGAGTGTCATTGCTTCGAGCTGACCTTCCATTCACCTGGAAAGATGGGATTAGACCAAGCGACATTCCCTTCAAAGTCAACACATTCCACACGAATGTAGCTTTCTTCCCCATCTACTCGAAACGCAGCGCTAGTTACCGGCGAGGCGTCCCGATTGAACACATTGCGTCCGTTAAACGGATGTGTAATGAACTTGATGAACTTAACCGGTGAGCATTCGACCTTCAGGTAGCCGTCTTCCACGCGCATGTCGTAGATCTCCGGCCCATTTGACGAGTAGTATCGCCCTTGTTTCATCGCATCAATAACCGATTGCTGCTTTAACTCATCTGCTTCCACGGAGATCCAGCCGCCAAAAAATTCGGAGATCGGCGAATGCATCGGTCCGCCATGCGCATCGTCTGCCGCTACTGCGAACACTTTGCGTCCGCGCTTAAGCAGATAGTCCCAGTGATGCACGCCGTAGCCGACCGCTTCGTCCAGCTCGGATTGGTGATTGTAGATTTCAACTGCAAAATAGCCATCTAGCTGAAGCAGATCCTCTTCTTTATTCCGCGACCAGACCGGATGATTCATGATGACGAGATTGCCTTTCTCCTTCATCTCATCAATCAGTTCTTGTATCGTTGCTAGATTGACGTAATCCGGCTTGACATGCTCTTCATCGTGCTCGAATTCATTACCCGAGCCGAGCGATCGGTCCAGAAGTCCGTGGATATGGTACTGCTGCCCTGTCTCCCGCCAGCTCATCTCGCAAGCCATTTCATAACCATCCAGCATAATAAACTGCTCGTCGTCGAACGCGTCCGACTTCCAATAGATTTCATGATCGCTTAGACAGATGAAGTTGTAACCGCGTGACTTATAAGCTTCAATGACAGTTTCCTGCGGATATTGGCCGTCACTGCGTGTGGAGTGCGTGTGCAAATTACCTTTGAACTTGCATCTGCTGCCGTCTAGATAGATGATCGTCGTCATAGTTATCCGTCTCTTATTCTGCAAGCAAGTCGGCAACGAACACTGGATTCGTCCATGCCACATTGCCTTCAAAGTCGATACATTCTACGCGAATATAAGTCATGTCTTCTTCAATATTCATAGACGCTTCCGTCATCGGAGCGGCGGTATCGAAGTGGCCGAGGAATGGACCACGTTGCGGGAACGCCTTCCGCTGCGATTCCGTAGACTCGTTTGCCATTCTGAAGGGCATGATCCCAGTATGCTGCGCCGTATGAGCTGACCGTCGACCACTCCGTTGCATGGTTGTAGATTTCAATCGCGAAGAAGTTATCGTATTTCACCATGTCTTCGAATCTCGTAAGATGCCACTCTGGATGGTTGAAAATAACGAGGTTGCCATACGCGCGCAATTCATCAATCATCAGCTGAGGCGAATGGTCCCCAGCCCACGGAATCGGCACCGGGAATTGCTGCAAATGCTCGTAACGCTCAAGCTCCGGCTCTTCCGTCGGATCATCAATCGCGCCAAAATGGTAACCGGGATCTTTTTCTCGCACGGGGTTCAGCTCACCTCGTTCCATACCTGGAATCGTATGAAATTGGAGGTATCGAACTCATCTGTTCGTGTGTAGATATCGTGATCGCTCATACAGATGAAATGATAGCCTTTCGACTTAAACGCCTCGACGACTTTAGCCGCTGGCAGCCTTCCGTCCGACCATGTGGTATGAAGATGAAGATTGCCTTTGTA
Source organism: Paenibacillus sp. sgz302114 (assembly GCF_056120345.1). Taxonomy (NCBI): domain Bacteria; kingdom Bacillati; phylum Bacillota; class Bacilli; order Caryophanales; family Paenibacillaceae; genus Paenibacillus; species Paenibacillus sp. sgz302114. Next base: position 1,043,675 of record NZ_JBVYOI010000001.1, on the reverse strand, counting down.
CATAGGCTTGCTGCGGTCGATCAATACCATATTTTCCATGTTAATGCCTCCTTCGAGGTGTTTGGTTTATTGTGGTTTTAATATTAGTTCATGTTGCTTTGTTCAGCATAACTTGCACGTAAATACAATTCAATCCTTCGCTGCAAGATTTAACTCTCCGCTAACAATATTGAAAGAAATCTTGAGATCCTCGTCTATCTATTAAGAAATCTTAAACGAAGGTACGGCAAGAAGCGGGTCAAGCCGTTACCGAAAATCCACATGTTAAAACAACAACAAAACAATCCTCTCATTTAAGGACTAGCCGACTGCTCCTAAGCGCCTTTTTTTGTCCAGATCATTTCCTTGTCACAAGCACTCGAATATGTTAAAAGAGTATAGATGATATAGCTTGGAGGAGATTCATTCGTGGCACAGCTCTATTACAAATATGGAACTATGAACAGCGGCAAATCGTTCGAAATTATTAAAGTGGCACATAACTACGAGGAGCAAGGCAAAAGGGTCCTCATCTATTCTCCATCATTCAGCGCAAGAGACGGCGCAGAGCTTGTCGGCTCCCGGGTCGGATTCGAGCGGGCGGCCATTCCGGTTGATGAGCAGACGAATCTGTATGAAAGCGTGAAGTCACATCTCTCCACTTCTGGACCGAAGCAAATTTACTGCGTCCTTATTGATGAAGCTCAATTTCTGAAGAAACATCATATTATCCAGCTGACGCAAGTTGTTGATGAATTGAACATTCCGGTTATGGCTTTCGGGCTGAAAAACGACTTCCAGAACCAGCTGTTCGAAGGCAGCTACAATCTGCTTGTGCAAGCGGACAAGATCGAAGAGATTAAGACGATCTGCTGGTACTGCGACCGCAAAGCTACGATGGTTATCCGGTTCCGCGACGGCCAGCCAGTAAATGCAGGGCAACAGATCCAAATCGGCGGCAACGAGGACTATAAGCCGGTATGCAGAAGATGCTATAATCAAGCCTTCCGCAGCCATAGTGATAGCGACAGCAATAGTGAGGAATAAAGATGTAGAGGAACCCGCGTTTTATTAAACGGCGGGTTTTTTTGCGCGGTTAGCGGCTCTCTCCATACTAAACAACATATGAGAGTGCAGATTTGATCTCTCAGTGCGAAAATCGGACGATTGAAGCTCTGTGAGTGCATAATAATCACTCTCAGCACTATGATCGGCCGTTTGAAGTTCCGAGAGTGCAGATTCAGCACTCTCAGCTATAGAAATGCCTAAATCGGCAACTTGGTGTGGCGCAGCCCAAACGCAAGAGCCAGAGTTTGTCCGGTGACAGAGGCTTTTCCCGCTCTTGATTGTTCATTGAGGGCTCGATTTGTTTTGAGAGAGCTTTTTTCCGCTCTCAGTGATGCTTTCTAGTGAAATTGCCCGCGTTTGGACGCTGAGAGAGTTTTCCCGCTCTTGTTTGTTCATTGGTGCTCGGCTTGTGTTGAGAGAGTTTTTTTCCGCTCTCACTGATTCTTTCCCTTATTTTTCCTGAGCGTGGTCGGTGTGAAATACTGAACTTGATCGGCTAAGCATCCCCACCCGTTATGTCTATAGTGGCTTATTCCGCCATTCCAGACTGTTCGTTAAATCTCTTTGACATGGTGCTCCTGACTTCAGTAAAGTGGAAAGATAAGACAGATATACTTGAGGAGGCTGTAATTACCTATGCAATCTGAAGCTCCAGAATTGCCATTTACTTCGATGCGTCAACTTGTAGGCCCGCTCATCGCAATTATCGTGGGAATCTTCATGGTTATTCTCGACAGCACTGCGGTTAACGTCGCCATTCCAGTACTCGTGGATGACTTCCACAGCACGCTGACAATGGTGCAGTGGACCGTAACCGGCTATGCGCTTGCACAGGCGGCTGTCATCCCGCTCGCTGGATGGATGACCGACCGGTTCGGCTCGAAGGAAGTATTCCTCCTGTCCCTCGTCCTGTTCACGATCGGATCGGTGCTGTGCGCAACAGCGACGACAGTCGATCAGCTCATTACATACCGCGTCCTTCAGGGTCTTGGCGGCGGTATGGTTACTCCGATCGCATTCGCCATGACGTATCGGCTAAGCCCGCCAGAGAAAGCCGGCTCGATTATGGGCCTTATGGGCATGCCAATTCTCCTCGCCCCAGCGCTTGGTCCGATTATTTCCGGCTATTTGGTCGACTATGTCAAATGGGAATGGATCTTCCTCATTAATCTCCCTGTCGGCATCCTCGGTGTCATTCTAGTCGGCTTGCTTCTGCCAAAGCTGCCGAGGAAGGCGTCCACGTCGCTGGACATATTGGGCATTATTCTTGGACCTCTCGCCTTCTCTGGCTTGTCCTATGGTCTTAGTGAAGGCTCAACGAGCTGGTCGTCGGACAAAACGATAATCGGCCTCGTTGTCGGGGGCGCTTCGCTCATCGGATTCATTATCGTCGAGCTGCTTCGGAAGAAAGAGCCGCTGCTCGAGCTTCGCGTCTTCCGTTCCCCGCTCTTCACGCGCGGCATTATTGTGCAGTGGGTGCTGCAATTCGTTATGTTCGGCATTATATTCACCGTCCCGTTCTTCATGCAGAAACTGATGGGCATGACCGCCTTCCATGCCGGCATGTGGACGCTGCCGCAAGCGATTGCCGCTGGCTTGTTCATGCCTATCGGCGGACGGTTGTATGACCGCATCGGCGCTAGGCCGCTCGTCCTTACCGGCTTAACGATCGTAACCGTCGGCGCCTATCTCATCTCGCGCATCGATCCGAGCGACAACGCAATTATGTTCCTCTTGCCACGCGCATTGCTAGGCATGGGCATGGGGCTCTCATTCCTGGCGCTGAACACGCATCTGATACAATCTGCGCCAAGCAATCTCGTTAGCCGAGTCACTTCGCTGACTAGCGCTGCGCAGCAGGTCGTCACTTCGTTCTCAGTGGCAGGATTAACGACATTAATTGTTAGCCGCACTAATCATCATGCTGCTGCTGGCGAGAAGCCGATGCCAGACGCGATGTCGCATGCTTTTCATGATACGTATCTTGCACTGGCGGGGCTCGCCATCTTCGGCTTGATACTTGCTATGACGCTGAAGCGTCCGAAGGTATCGAACTCTGCAGACGCGCAACAAACGCCTATGGTTGATATGGGTTAAACAGGTCCTCTCGCCTTCCTTACGTTATTTCAGCTCGCATGAAATCCTCTCTCCCCGTTCATGTTATGGAGGACGGAGGTGAGAAGCTCATGACAGGAAGAAACAGCAAGCCGAAGAATAAAGGTCCTGCCTCGCATCCCGGTCGGTTAGATCAATACGGCGAACGGTTGTCGCAGAATAGCGATAATGTGCCAGCGAATAATAATGATGGAAAGAGCTGCTAGCCTCTAATCAATCAGTACTGCGAACTTCATTGGTCAAAAGTTGCGATCAACCTATGTAACTCTAAAGCATCGTCCTCATCAGGACGGTGCTTTATTGCGTTCTGCCTCTTTCTCAACCGTTTCATACGCGAGCACCGATTCGCTGCTTATGACTGTTCCCCGATGCTTTCCCTCGCAGATCGCGCTCATGGTGCCAGGCTCATCGAAGTTGAACACATGAATCGGTAATTCGTAGTCCCGCGCCAAAATGAACGCTGCCTGATCCATAATGCGCAAATCGTGCTTCAGCACATCGTTGTAATGCAGCGACCGGAACTTCCGCGCATTGACATCTCTCTTCGGATCGGAGCTGAAAACACCGTCCACGCCTTGCTTTGCGACAAGCAGCGCATCGCAGCTAACTTCTATCGCCCGCTGGACAGACGGGTAGTCCGTCGTCACGTACGGCTGGCCATTGCCGCCGGCGAAGATGACAATATACCCTTTCTCGAGATGATGAACGGCTCGCAGCCGAATGTAAGGCTCAGCGACGGATGTCAGCGGAATAGCTGTCATGACGCGGACTTCATGGCTGCCTTTTGCCTTGAGAACCCCGCGAAGCATTAAGCTGTTCACGACGGTGGCGAGCGTCCCGATGTTGTCTGCCTCGGCGCGCTCAATTCCCCATAGTGAAGCCATGTTCCCACGGAATATGTTGCCACCGCCGATGACGAGGCATACCTCGATCCCTTTTTCCACCACCGACATAATCTCGTTTGCGATGTGCTCCATACGCTCCGGATCGAATCCGAACGCACTCTCGCCTGCAATTGCCCCGCCGCTTAGCTTGATTAACACGCGCTTGTACTTGCTCATCAGCACATCAGCCCCCTTAAAAAAATAAAACACTAAAGCACATAGGCTTTAGTGTTTCGCGAATACATTGAACGAAATATTGGAGGAAAGAACGTATTGCCGCTGCTGGACGGTTGCATCTTTGCTTCTTCGTAATCAAGCAGCATCTCTCCTCTCCATTTATTCCTGTTCAAGATTATATGCGTTAAGAGGAAAATGGGTCAAGGAAAAATTTACAAATTCAAAATGTATATTCTTACCCCAATACCGGGCACGATAACGCTTGTTAAAAAACTTACATGAAGCAGGAGGTTCTAATACACATGGCTAAACAGCGTAATGGTGTATCGAAAGCAGAAGTCCAATCCACAGAACTTAACAAGCTACCCGTAGCTGGCGAGGCTGACACGGAATTCTCTGCTGAAGAAGCTGCAGAAGCGTTCGAGAACAGTAATGGCGCGAATCAGGCTGCTGCAAGTGCGGCAGATGCATTCGAAGAGAACGAATAAACTAATTCACAACTGACAAAAAGAAGCCCGGCTCCGCAACAATCGGAATCGGGCTTCACTTATGCTAATGAATCGTTGATGTCGCTTCCGTCAGACGCGTTCTGCGGCTCATTCTCGGTCCGCCGCCAGAAATGCTTCTCATAAGCTCTGGGAGCGCAACACCGAGCAGGACGAGCACAACCCCTGCCCACTGAAGCATGCTCACATGCTCATGCAGCACGACTGCTGAGAGCATAACAGCTACAGGCAGCTCGGCAGCGCCGACAATGCCTGCCATGCCGCCGCCGATATGCGGCACGCCGATGGCGAACAGCACGGGTGGAATGAATGCGCCGAACAAACCGAGCAGGAAACCGAATAAGAGCAAACTGCTCCAGATAACACCGTTAAACAAGAATGTTGGCGGGAAGAGAATGAAAACGAAGATAAGTCCGCCCGTAATCATCCATGCACTGCGGTAGGCCGGATGTACGGATGGCACCGCTTTGCCGCTGAACAGAATAAACAACGAATAGCTCACAGCTGCAAGCAATCCGAGCACGACACCAGTCATGTCGAAGTCCGCCATGCCTTGCTCCATAATACCGGCAGCAAGCAACGTCCCGCCGAACAAGATGGCGAGCGTCAGCAGCATAATGCCGTTTGGCCGTTTACGTGAGCTGATCGCTTGAATAAGAACACCCATCCACGTAAATTGAAACAGCAGCACGATCGCAAGCGAGTTCGGAATGTATCGAAGCGACTGGTAATACAGCAAGCCAGTCAGTGCGGTTGGAATACCTGCGGACATCAGCATGAAGCGCTGCTTCCACGTAAGGCTTTTCTCTCTTATCGCACCAGATTCTTTTGCCACTTGGCGCTTATTCCTTGCCTTCATATACAGAACCATAAGCCATGATAGTATAAATCCGATCAACAGCTGCGTCCCGACGACTTCACCGAGATCGTAGCCTGCATCATACGCATGAACCACAATTGTGGATAGAATGCCGTAGCTAACCGCACCTAGAAAAACAGACAACAAGTATTTCATATCTAAGCTGCCCCCTCCGAGCAATAAAAAATTCCTAACCGCAAATACAAAATTATCAATGAAGATAATTCCGTATTCGTAGTTAGGAAGTTAAGGCTTCCCGTAGAAACCCCCACCCTGATGTGAGGTTATACGAATTTCGTATGCGGTTTGTGTTTCACTTCTTGGAATGTTACATGAGAAGTTTATGAATGTCAACCGCCGATTACACCCATTCGATTATGCAAGTTTACTGAAATCGCTTCGCATGATACTTCGGACATGTGACGCCCATTTCGAATTTACGGGACAATATTTCCTCGCCACCTTCTCAATCGTCGTATAGCCCCGCTCCACATAATTGTCCGATAATAGTTGTCCAAATTTCTTAACGCAATCCCCTTTCGTTTCGAAGTAAGACGCCTTTCGATACGGATTGCTGGAAGTTGCATTCAAGCCGAACAAGTTGTTCTTGGTCCTCGCCAGCCTGCTCTTCCCGTTGCCGCTCTCGAGCTTCATAACCGCAATCGTGAAGAAGGCGTTAATGCCATACTCCTCCTCGATGCTGAGTACCGCTTGCTCCAGCCCTTGGCCCGATAACTTCGTCCCTTTCAGCAGCTGTGCAATCTGCTTCGAGGATAGGCCAGAGTCCGTATTCACACTGGAAGTCGGTTTAACCGGATTCCCGTTATCATCCTCCGCAATACTCGTATCTACGGATGACATTTTATCTTGTTCTTCAATGCTGCTCACCTTAACGTTCATCGTATGTACTTTGGGTCTAACATCCATCTGTAGCGACTTGCTCTGCAGAGCTTTAGTTGAAGTAACTGCCGAGGTTACCGCAGATTCAGCAGAGACAGCAGGTTCAGCAGGTTCAGCAGATTCGATGGTTACTTCTGCCGGCGTTTGCTTCATGCCAATCACTGTTGCATATCCGCCATGGACATAACCACCGCTCTTTAGCAGCAGCCAGCCGGCATCATCCTTTGACAACACAATCAGCTGTGTTCCTTGCTTGACCTCATACATGATTTTGGAATCCGCATTCGGTTCTGAACGGACATTGAGATAAAATGACGTTACTTTATATGTATAAAGGGGCTTTGCACTCGCAATAGCGACAGGCTTCTTCTTTTCAGTGGCGGGGATCGGAGCAGCGATAGCCGGAGTCGGCATCGCTTTCTTCACGACGGTAACCGGCTGAAACGCCGATTTGGGGATAATCGAGGAGGGCACTACGTGTTCCATCATCATCGGTTTATTCGAAATGTACTTCTGCTGGAATATCGTATCGGCGGATCGGCTACTCCACAAGCTAAACGTATGGTTAAAAGAAAGGACGAACGACGCAAGCAGCGCCGCGATAATCATATATGCCACTACATTCCATTGGATGCTCCTAGACATAAACACACCTCTTTCTTGTATTTATTAGGGCCTTTCCGATATAGGTTAGATTGTAAAGGCTATCTTATGAAAAGCATGTCAAACCTTCTGCGAGAAAATTTTGTACTTTTGTCGATGCGCATGCTTCTTTTGACGAACAAAAAAGAAGCCTGAGCTTTCAGGCTTCCGAAATGGGCGGATATTAGCACTCAGGATACGGCTTGCGTCCAATAAAACCGTCATTCCAGCCATGATAGTGCGAGATTCGAGTTTCTCCTTGCTTCCAACAAATTAGAATTTTCTCACCATTCAATAGAGATGGGAAATCAATGAGACCCGGATTAATCATTTTGAGCAGGACGCCCTTGCGTTCGAAGTTGCTTATGCCCAGATCAATCTCCATTCTCATAAATTCAAGCTGGCTTTCCAGCTCGAAGAAAGGGTCGGAATCCGTACTTCCTTGCGGCAAAACTTGCTCACGTTTCCCTTTAAGTATCTGTAATTCTTCATATTTCTCTTCAAAATGCTGAGTTAGCAGCTGCAGCTTGAATAGATCCTCTTGCAGCTGCGGCAGCATCGCATTCGCTTCGCTCATTGTAAATATCCGTTCCTCCACGCTATTCATCACTCCTCCTTCGTTAGTTTACTTGAAATTCGCACAGAAAGAAAACAGGGACCGGGAAGCGCATTTCACGCTCCTGATCCCTGCCGCTAACCCGCAAACTCAATTGACGCTTATTTAAAATATTGCTTCAGATGCTGTGCTGCCTTCACGATGCCTTGACGCTCCGCTTCAATCGAGCCCCAGTAGCTGTGATCCTCAAGCTCGATACTAACCGCGCCGTTGTAGCCGAGACGGTCAAGACGTACCGCAACCTTGCCCCACTCTACAGCGCCACGGCCTGGAATCGTATATCGCCACGAGCCTTCCGAGAAGTCGTACTTCTCGCCGAAGGTAGCCTCCAATACGCCGCACTCGTAGAGCTCATCCGTCAGAATTTCTGTATCCTTGCCGTGAGCGTGATTAACGCGCTCGCCGAATTCCGTAAGAGCGCGCAGGTAGTCGATGCCTAGTCTCACGAGATGCGATGGGTCATAGTTGAGTCCAAAATGCTTCGATGGGATCGCTTCAAACATCGCTCGCCACATCTCCGGCGTGCAGCCGAGGGTCGGATAATGCGGAGCCGGTCCAGGCCAGCCTTCGATCGCAATATACACGCCGTTCTGTTCCGCATGCTTCACAACTTCAGGGAACGAATCTTTGAAGATCGCGAAGCCTTCACGACGAGGCAGCGTAAGATCTTCCGGCACGAGGCACATGAACAACACTTTGCCGCCAAGCTCAGCAATGCCGCTGATTTGCTTCTTTTGAAGTTCAATCGCTTGCTCGCGCTTCGCCTCATCACGGCTAAGCAGCTGAGCTGTATAGTGCGCGTCTATCGAACCAATGCCAATGCCTGCCGCAGAACATGCTTCCTTCACTTCGGCAGTCAAGTTCGATACGTCTAGCACGTCAAGTCCTGCCTCAGCCGCCCAAGCTGCCGTCTTCTGAATACCCTCATCGCCAATCTTCGGCGGAATCCGCATTCCAATTTGTACGTTCATCCCTATATTGCCTCCTCTTTGAGAGCAGCGCCAAGCGGTGAATAACCTGCTGCTTCGTAAATCATTTCTGATAGCTTCGTAACTTTCAAAGCGAATTCGCCCGGAACCAGCACTTCGTGACGGCCGAGTATCGCATCCACGAAGCTCTTATCCTGATTCGTTACGGCAGGTGGCAGCTCAGGCACAATCGGCTGCTCATTCAGACGGCGGAGCGTAATCTTGCCATTGTCATAGAAAATACCGCCATTCTCGCCGCAGAACACGAATGTCTCATGCCAGCATGGCGAGAAGCCGACCAAATTCAGTCCAGCGACTGGGCCTTCAGCGAACCTGATCGAAGTGAAGGTATCAATCTCGACTGGCGAGCCGTGCATATGCAGCTGCGGCTTCACCTCTACTGGAGTCAGACCTGTCGTCCATAACAGAACGTCAATAATATGGCTGCCGGAATCCATCAGGAATCCGCCGCCGGACAGCGCCGGATTTTGCCGCCATGAGCCTGGTGTTCCTTGTCTCCATTCTTGATACAGCGATGCGGTAATCGACGTCAGCTTGCCGATTACGCCGCTCTCAATCGCTTCTTTGATGTATAGAAATTCTGGTTGAAAATGACGCTGATACGACACCTGCATCACTTTGCCCACTTGATTCGAAAGTTCGATGAGTTGCTTTGCTTCTTCTGACGAACAAACCATCGGTTTCTCCATCATGACATGCAGTCCACTGTTCAGTGCATCGGTCGCTTGCTCGTAATGAAGGGTGTGCGGCGAGCAGATCACGACTGCATCCAGCTCGGCATGTGCCAGCAGTTCTTTGTAATCCGCGTAAGCGCTTACGGAATCGAGCTTATGCTCGTCCACGAATCTAATCCGGTTCTGCTCGCTTGGATCTGCTATTGCGACAATTGATGCCTCAGGCAGCTCCAGCAGCTGTCTTGCATGCCAATTGGCGATACCGCCAGTACCGATCATGCCAATACGAACTTTACTCATTACCCTTTAACCTCCCGAGATGGATAAGTATGTAAGACACTCCCTTAACCTAACACAAATCATAACGCCTACCAATCCAAAAATACGACAAAACATGTATGTCTTCGATCCAAATTGTCCATGTTTGTTGGAGCCGGAATACGGAAATGATAATCAAGGAACGTTAAGACCATGAAACATGCAGGAGGATTCTAAGACAATTATGAAAATGACAAGTTCCATATGGGGCAAGACAGCGCTCTGCTTCATGCTGTTTGGTCTATCGGTTGGCGCATCTGCGAAGGCACATCCCGCTCCGGCGGATACAAGCAGCGAGACGGTTAACGTGAAGATCGTTAATGGTGCTGGTGCTGAGATTGGCACCGCAACGTTAACGCAGAATCAGGATGCGGTGCGGCTTCATGTTGAAGCGAAGAACTTGCCGCCAGGTATACACGGCATTCACTTCCATGAAACGGGGAAATGCGAAGGGCCGAAGTTCACAACAGCAGGCGCTCATTTGAACCCGCAGACGAAACAGCACGGATTTAACAATCCGAAAGGCTTCCACGTCGGTGATTTGCCGAACATTCAAGTGGCCGCAGACGGTACGGTCAAAGTCGATATTGAGACGAAAATCGTTACGCTCGCGCCGAATCAGCCGAATTCGCTGAAGAAGACAGGCGGCACAGCAATAGTCATCCATGCGCAGGCAGACGATTATAAGACCGATCCATCCGGCAATTCCGGCGACCGCATCGCATGCGGCGTTATTCAATAACACGAACTGTTCACGAAACGGTCATCGCTTCGATTGTTTTCGAGGTTGATGGCCGTTTACAACTTAGAGCCGGTAGGCTACATTGATACATGGAGTTGGTAAGAAATAGAGATAAGACAAATTCAGACAACAAGGAGAAACGCATACAGATGATTACAAAACAGTTATCCCCGCTCGTTGAGCAGCTGGATCTGAAGCCGCATCCAGAAGGCGGCTGGTACAAAGAGCTCTGGAAAGCATCCTTTGAAATTCCGCAATCCGTTCTCGGTGATCGTTATTCCGGCAATCGCGCAGCAGCAACATCGATCTATTTTGTCCTGCATCCCGATGAAGTGTCAGATTGGCATGTCGTTCTGTCGGACGAGCTGTGGTTCTGGCATTCCGGCAGTCCCCTGCTTCTATCGCTTGGCGGTGCGGATCAAGATCCGCATACGACCGAGGAAATTATCGTCGGTCCTGATATTTCGAAGGGGCAGCGGCCACAAGCACTCGTCCCTGCGAACGTATGGCAGAAAGCAAAGCCTCTCGGCGATGAGCCCGTCTTCGTTTCTTGTGTCGTCGCACCAGGCTTCCACTATGATGATTTCAAACTCATTTCCCGCACTAATAAATAACATACTTGTAGAACCGAAAAAGCCAATCAGGGCGTCCTGATTGGCTTTTTCTCATTGTCAATGCCATTATCATGAAGTTTTTCTCACGAGATTCTAACAAAGGCAGCCTATCCTGCGGATTCACTGGACTTCCGTCCACATTGGAAAGTGGTGGAAAGAATAGCCGTGCTATAGTGTTCTCAAGTCAAGACCACAACATCGGATAAGCCAAATACATACTTTTTAAGTAGCAGGAGGATATCAACAACATGAATATGACGCAATCACGGATCGGTAAAAAGCTGCTCGGCGTTACGCTCACTGCAGCAATCGCATGCTCAGGAGGATTGCTGCTCAAACCACAGACGACACATGCTTCTACGGCTTCGGACACGCGGCTCGTAAATAATATTATTTCAACTGGCAAACACTATCTAGGCGTACCTTATAAATTCGGTGCCAAATCGGGCATCACAAGCTCCTTTGACTGCTCCTCGTTCACTCAGTACATATTCAAGAAGAATGGGATTACGCTTCCACGTTCTTCGCGTGATCAATCTCGCGCAGGTACGTTTGTGTCCAAGAGCAATCTGAAGGCTGGCGATCTCATCTTCTCTGATACGAACCGTGACGGCATCATTAATCATGTCAGCCTCTACATGGGGAACGGCAAAGTGCTGCAAACGTATCGTGTTGGCATTGGCGTAACGATCTCAACGTTCAAAGGCAGCATCTGGGACAAAACGTACAAAACAGCATGCCGCGTTATCTAATTTCATAAAATTCAACTTCCGCGTGCAGCGCTTCTTCCAAAGAAGTGCTGCACGTTTTTGCTGTTGCTTTGGGCAAGCGTACTAACTGGGTTACATGCTAATCCATACACTAGTTGTGAAGAGGATAACTAGCCTCTAACGCTGTAAGGAGGCCTGATTATGAAACTGGATATCGGCTGCGGATCGAACAAGCAGCCGGGCTATTATGGCATCGACCGTACAGCGCTGCCTGGTGTGAACCTTGTCAGCGATCTAAATTCAGAAATTCCGTTTCCAGACAATTCGGTTGAGCTAGTACTTGTCAGCCGCATGCTAGCTTATGCGAACGATCTTAATTATGCGCTGTGAACATGATGAGTAGCGGCATTATATTAAAAAGAAGGCTCTCCACTCCAGTGCGAATGTAACATAGCACTGGGAGTGAAGAGCCTTTAATATTTGTGAGCGATTTGTCAGCAGAACGCCATCTTCTATCTGTACACATACGGATCTTTAGGCTTCGGAATCGCGTTCCAACTCGTCACGTTCAGCTCGGGAATCGTCTGCTTGAACGGTTGATAGAACGTCCAGTTCAGCTTACCGGACACATGAACCCAATCATCGTCATGGAAGCTGGCGTCTGATGGGAAATTGACGAGCATTCCGAACACGCCGGAATCTGCAACACAGTGAATGAAACCAAAACGGAATACGAAGTAATGATTGCCCTCCACCTGCTCGCCTTTATAGATGAAGCCATCGAAGCTGACCGTCCGACCCGTGAACGTAGTCGGGAAGTTGTAGATCGATTCGAGTCCCTTTAGAAAATTGACGTCATTCAGCTCTACATTCTTCATCTGCTTGAACTCTTCGAGTTCCTGCTTGGACACCTTCGCATAGCCTTGTTTGCCGTAGAAAACACTTGTGTCCGGCTTCAGAAACTGGTGAAAGCCAGGGTTGTCCGCAGATGCGTCGAAGTTCGGGAATGAGAAGCCTTTCGCTTTCACGAAGCTGGAGTCGAGTGTCTGAACGGGCAAGAAGAAGCCGGTTATTAACGGGAAAATGAGAATGCCATAGCCGAGATACCTCTTCCACCGGATCGGCTCGTCATGGGAATGCCCATGATGGTCATGATCGTGATGCGCATGCGAATGACCGTGGTGCTCGTGATCGTGCACATGGTGGTGTGCATGTCCAACATGCTCGTGATCATGCCCATGCCCATCCCCCTCACCGCTCTTCTCCCCTCCAAGAAGCTCTTTCGTCTTGCGCCGATTCGCCTCCCTCTCAAGCACATACAACCGAACAAACTCAAAGACGAACAATATGCCGAGCAGCACAATTGCGCTCTCCGACAGATAAGCATATTTCGTGTTAATGTATTTGTTCAAATTGCCGTTCAAATGCATCATCAGAAATAAGCAAGAAAATCCCGCCAGAATATAGAGACGAATCATCCGAACAGCCTCCCTACCAGCAATGAAGTGCCTAACGTACACGCAACGACAAGTGCAATGAGCACGATTACGAAACGCCCTTTAAACACGCCAAGCAGCATAAGCGTATTCTTAATGTCAATCATAGGCCCGAAGACGAGAAAAGCAGACAACGCTCCGACCGAGAACGTGCTGCGGAACGATGACGCGATGAAGGCGTCCGCCTCCGAGCAAAGCGACATGACGAAAGCAAGACCAATCATGACGAGCGAAGCTGTCACCGGATTGCTGCCCATGTGCATAAGCGATGAAGTTGGAATGAACGTCTGCATCGAAGCCGCGATGAATGCTCCAAGCACCAAATATTTGCCCACGGAGAAAAATTCCTCTATTGCGTGCAGCATAACATCGTACAACCGACGGTGAAGCGGCTCGCGCACTCCATCATGTGCGAACTGGGCAGAAGCAGCATCGCCAGATCCGGCAGCTGTCTCCATAATGGCAGCTTCATGAAGCCTCATCGGAAGCTTCGGATACAGATACGAGATGACAATCGCCGTCACATAAGCGACAACAACGGCAGAGCCACCGCGAATAAGCACCATCCGCCAATCGTTGCCGAACGCGATGTAGGTCGCGAATAAGACGACCGGATTAATAATCGGTCCAGTCAGCATGAACGCGATGCCTGCATGAAGCGGGACGCCTTTGCGTATTAGCCGCCTCGTGATAGGTACGATCCCGCACTCGCAGGCGGGAAAGAAAAGTCCGACACCGCAGCCCAGCAGCGATGCGAGATACCGATTCTGCGGAAGCAGCCGCGCGATCCATCGTTCCGATAGAAACGTTTGAATAAGTCCTGACACAATGACACCAAGCAGAATGAATGGAATGGCTTCCATAATCATGCTTAGAAAGATCGTATTCAGCTGAAGAAAAGTAACCACGAAGTCCCTCCGCATCAATAGGCGTGAAGCCTGAAATCAATAATCTCATTATCTATGAAATCCAAATGAAATGCCAATGTTGCTCTTTGCGCGCAGCAGCGTTAGACTGTTTAAGTAAGGAGAATTTAAGGTAACAGCGGAGGCACCACGTGGACTACATTATTCTAGATATTGAATTTAACGGACGTAAATTTGCAAGCGATTTGCCGATGGAGGTCATTGAGATTGGCGCTGTGCGATTGAATGAAGCGCTCGAGCCAATCGATGAATTTACGGCATTAATTAAACCGGTTTATTTTGCTAAATTGAATGAATTCATTAAGAAGAAAACCGGCATACCCCAGGAAGGCATTGACGCTGCTGACAGCTTTCCGAATGTCATGACTGATTTCCTGAGCTGGCTTGGACCTCATGAGAACTTCCTGATTCTTACATGGGGCGGAGAAGATATGAAGCGGATCGTGTTCGATACGCGGATGCATAAGATGGACGATACGTATTGGCTTGAAGCAAAGTACTACGACCTGCTCAAAGGCTACATACGCTACAAAGGTGTCTCGAATGACGTCAGCGTCGAAGCTGCCCTGCTCGATCTCGGCCTAGGCGGAGAAGACAACAACGCCCATCGTGCGCTTGAGGATGCCCGAATGACTGGCGACATCTTCCGAGCCGTGTTCAAGGAGCTCGATTTCAGCCGAATCCAGCAGTATGTTGACGTCTACTCCAATGCCAAAGAGCGCAAGCTCGTGAAGAATGCCATTCGCATTATCGCGCAGCAGAAAGTGACGCCTACTTGGGCAATGATCGTAGAGCATGTGCTTACGGACAAAATATCGCTCGAGGACCCGCGGAAGGTAGTCGAGCTTGAAGCGTATTTCGATGCAGAGATGGCGAAGCCTCGCAGAGCGCAATCACAATCACAATCACAATCACAATCACAAGCAGCTGCTGAACAATCGAATAACAGCGAAAAACCGCGGACCTGATTGTCCGCGGTTTTCGTTTTCGTTTTATATCACACGTGAAGCTGGCGAGCATATATCACGCAGTACTCGGTCCCATATCGTATCGATAGTAATTGTGAGGTTCGCTCCGCGTTCCGGATGCACATAAGGCGCTTCCCTGCGAAAATAATGTTGATGACCGCCGACAAGCGTAAGCGGAATGACATGCTTCGGCGCATACTTCGAACGGTTCCAGTACCAGATTCCGAGCCGGTTCCGGCTAATGCCTCCCCAACTGCCGAGCCGCGTAATGTAATCCGCGCATTCACCGTCCTCATTCACCGCCACTACATAATGAACCTTATGATTGTGCTCCCGTTGGATCGGAAGCTTCGGTGAACCGACTTGAATGACTCGCCAATCGGATATAGCCCCCTCTTCACTCAGCATAACAGCCGCCTGGTATGCAGCAACTCCGCCTCCACTGTGCCCGATGAAGATCACCGGTCTTCCAGTAGAGAGCTTTCGCACCTGAGCAGCTACCGCTCTTGCTCCGAATTGTACCGCTCTTCGCAGTCGGTACAAATCTTTACGTACCTGAAGCAGCTGCTGGAAGAAGTTGTGCGTATGATCGCCGTAAGGGAACAGTTCGCGTATCGCGGATATCTTTCCATTATCGGTCAACCGGTGCTGCAGCTCCTTGACGCATTCAGCAAAGATCGTACGTCTTGACCCTATGCCCGCTAATAAATATACATCCCATTCCGAGGTAACATCTGCATGCATGATGTCGTCACCGCCCTGTTGTCTGAAGCTGAGGCAGACTGCACAGCCTTCTCGCGATTAGTATGCGGCGCTGAATACGTTGTCATTCATTCACGCTGCAAACATTACCTCATTATATTCACGAACTACCTCTGTCGCTTCTGTATTTCATGCATTCCGAGAATGACAGTAATCCATTCATAGCTGACAACGGTTTGCGTGAAGTTATCCAAGCAATACGCCGGCGACTCAAACCAGCTGCTGACCCTTGCGAAGGAAGCCGCGAGCGCGCCGTTCTCATCAATGATCTCGTATTCCTGGGAGAATGCCGGCGATATCAACTCGTATACCCCGCGCCCGTATGCCTCGTATTCAAACTTCTTGGAAAGAAACGACATCCGCGCACGGAGCAGTCCCACCTCTTCGCCAGATGGCCCGGTAATCGCCCATTTTCCAGATAGAAACGGGAAACTACCGGTGTAGATTGGGTTGCCGGTGCCGTCATAGACGTCGAGTCCTGAACCAAACATGGTGCGCAGATCGACTTCACCGACACGTTCGTTCTGCTCGTTCATGATCTCCGTCTGTCCTGCATTAAAGAAATTATCGCGAAAATACAGCTTCATGTTACTGTTCAAGCTACCGCCTCCTCTACAGCTCCATACGAGACAGCTTTTCAAAAAGTTTCAGCGTGCTGACAGATTCCGCTTCTGCTGAGCGAGCAGCTTGAACTCCTCATCAAGCAGCGCGTATCCGCCGTCTGTCGGCTTCAGCTTACTCAGCTCACCAAGCAGATAGGTCATGCGGTTCGCGATAAGAAGCTTCTCTTCCTCAAGCTGCAGCTTCGTCGCTTCTGCGAATTCACCCGGTTTCGCTGCGCTCTCTCGCCACTGCGCATAACCGCTCTCGATTCGCTTGATCTTGCCGTCTTGGAACAGCAGCAGCTTCGAACAAATTCGGTCAATCAAATAGCGGTCATGAGAGACGATAATAAGCGTTCCTTGATAGTCTTCGAGCGTTTCCTCCAGCTGCTCGCGGCTGGCAAGATCGAGATGATTCGTAGGCTCATCAAGAATGAGCAAATCATGTTCTTTCATAATAAGCTGTGCCAGCTTTATTCGCGTGCGCTCGCCAAGGCTAAGCTGGTGAATGGGCTTCTGCAGCATGGAAGCATCAAAACCCATATTCGCGAGCAGCGTTCGCGACTTGCCGACATCGCTGCGAAGCTCATGTGTCTGCTCGAGCAGCTCGAGTACGGTCTGCTGCTGGCTTAGATCGGTAACATCCTGCGTCAAATAGGCGACATTGGCGGTTGGACTGAGCCACAGCTGGCCATTATCGACCGTTTTCTCGCCGAGCAGCATTTGAATAAGCGTCGTCTTGCCGCTGCCGTTCGGCCCAATAAGCCCGATTTTCTCACCACGCTGCATGTAGAAGGAGCTGTCCCCGAACAGTGATCGACCACCGTAGCCTTTGCTAATGCGAGATGCTTCCACAATACGCCGGCCACGTTTCTCCGGATTGTCCCAGCCAAAAGCTACCTTTGCTTCCTCCTTCGGCTTCTTCACGCCTTCGAGATCAATCTTCTCCAGCCGATGGAGGCGCGACTTAATCTGCTTATCCATCGCTTTCGCTTTGCTGCGATAAAACTCTTTCACACCTGTGCGCATCTCAGCCATCTTTCCTTTCTTCCCGGCTTCACGGTGCGCTTTCTCCGACCAGTTCTTGAGCCGGTTAATCTCCGCTTCAATCTTCTGCTCGTACTTCTGCTGTTCTTCGAAATGATGTAGTTGGCTCTGATAACGCCGTGCTTTCTCCTCGCGATAGAACGTATAGTTGCCCGTGAAGTTGATCGACTTGCCGTCGTCCAGCTCAATAATCCGATCAACCGTCTGATCGAGGAAGTAACGGTCATGCGAGATAATAATCGTCGTGCCTGCATATTTCCCAAGTTCCGCTACCAGCCAATCGACTCCTTGAAAATCAAGATGGTTCGTCGGCTCATCAAGCAGCAATATATCCGGTCTCGATGCCCAAATATGTGCAATAGCAAGCTTCGTCTTCTCCCCGCCGCTTAGGCCAGCAAGCCGTTCGCCATCCCATTCCTTCACTTTCCGCAGACCTAGATGGCTCGTCATATGCAGAAACTGCTCTCCTCCCCGGGATTGCTCTGCATCACCAATCATGCTGCTGAATGTATTTACGGTATAGGATGTGGATTGGAGCAAATAGCCGATCTTCAGCTGCTCCTGGTGGTACGTCAGCTTCCCTTCATCCGGCTGCAGCGTCCCGAATATGAGATTGGCAAGCGTAGTCTTGCCCGCTCCATTCATCCCGACAAGTCCAATGCGTTCTCTCGCTGCCAGGTCCAGATCGACCTGCTTCAGTACGGCGGTATCGCCAAAGCTCTTCTTTAATGCGCGTATCGTTAATAATGTCATATGGATCACCACTTTTAGTTAAAGTTTAATAACTGACAGGGCGATGATCTTCGGGCGACTTTGGCAGCGCGATTCGTTGTTTAGAAAAAACAAAAAACCGCAGGATCGCGCCTGCGGCTGACAATGAACGGAATAGATGTACGTAAATAAAGCTCTAATACACCGATGCGTATAGCATGGGATAGAGATTTATAAGGAGTCAGCTCCTATAGACATACGTAACCAATTCCGCTCTAGCGCACAGGCTGAGCTTCTCTAATCGTCAGTTCGAAAATCATGAACGATAAGGGAATTAAGTCCACATGATGTCTAATTGGATACCTCCTACGTACTTACAAGATACCCCATTATAGCATGTGAAAAATGATTGTGCACCACTCTCTTCGAAATCATTAGTCTGAGTATGCGGTGAAGTTGAAGCTCTCTGGACCTACCCGCACTGTGCCGAGCGCGGAGGATTGAATAAATACCGAATAGGCCTGGTTGGCAATATTAGGCGCGTTGAAGTCCGAACCTGAGAATGCGAGCAACTGCGGGCCGAGTATACTAAGGTCCAAGTTCTGCGAAGCGGAAAACACGTTAATGTCTGCGGAAGTCAAGCCACGTGTTACGAATATCGTAATGTTCGTTGCAAGAGGAAGCAGCGGCAGCTGAACCGCAGCGACACCTGAGAATTCCACCCGCGTTAGACCAGCGGTACCTTGGGACAGGTTAAGTGTTTGTTGCGCGATCAAGTTCGGCGTATTAATGACCGTAATCGGAATAGCGATCGAGTTGGCATAGCTTGCGTTTTGAGATGTCTTCGAATCTAACAATCTAGCTACCATAATGATCACCCCCTTCTATGTATACCATATGTTACCAGAGGGAAAAAGATTGGACAGGTATAGCTATTTGGCTACAAAAAAAGCTCCCGAGCCTGGTATCTTACCCAGTCCGGAAGCTTCTTTCATTGCCAACTTAGCTCTTATTCGAGCGCCAATCCATCTTGCTGTTGTTCAGCAAATATTCAAAGTCGTTCTCTTGCCGTTTCTTCTCGGCAGCACGTGCTGCTTCTTCTTGCTTGCGCACTTCTTCCTTGCGCGCTGCCTCTGCGGACTTCAGCTCCTGTCCAGCAGCTTTCAGCTTCTCCAGCATCTCCGGCCGCAGCATATCTTTAAGCGTCGCCGGCTTCTCTTCTTTCGCAGCGGCAGCCTGATGCTGCTGCGCCACTCTATTCTTCATCTTCTTCGCCATAAGATCACCTCGTATTATCTGCAACCATTATAGCAAGAACCTCGCGTACGTTCTAGTACCGCTGCTCCACCTTTAATGTCTTCCACAACGTGACCGAGATGAGCCATGCGGCAAGGAAGATTGCGACAAGAACATAACCGAGATCGCCGAGATCAATCGCTGCAACCCAGTTGAAGAATGGCGATGACCAATCCAGCCGCTCGGAGATGATTTGCAGAAGCTCAACAATGCCGATGAGCAGTGCAGATACGACAGATACGCTCGTCACTGTCACGTTATAAAACAGCTTGCGAAGCGGCGTATGGAATGCCCAGCGATATGCCTTCGTCATGAACATGCCGTCTGCGGTATCGAGCAGGCTCATCCCCGCCGCGAACAATAGAGGCAGTGCAATGATGCCGAATAGCGGCACTGCGCTCTTCGCCGCTCCGGCAGATAAAGCGAGCAAGCCGACTTCGGTTGCCGTATCGAAGCCGAGTCCGAATAGAAACCCCAGCGGGTACACATGCCAGCTGCGACTAATGAACCGCTGCAGCGGGCGGAAGATCCGCGAGAACAGCCCTCTCGCTTCAAGCAGCTGCTCCAGCTGATCGTTGATGTAGCTGCCTGATTGCATTTTGCGGAATAGCTGAAACAAATTGCTTAGAATAATTAAGTTCAGAATGCCGATTAGAATAAGAAAGATTCCCGACACCGAAGTTCCGATCAGCTTTCCCGTCTCCTCCATCATCGGCATCTTCCGCTGTATCCATTTGACTGAAAATGCCACAGCGAGCACCATCAAGAATACGACTGAGGAATGACCGAGCGAGAAATAGAAGCCAACGCCTAGCGGGCTGCGCTTCTGCTGCACGAGCTTACGCACCGTATTATCAATCGCGGCGATGTGATCCGCATCGAACGCATGACGAAGACCAAGAGAGTATGCTAGCAATCCAAGGCTCCAGAAGGATGGATCGTTTCTGCCAGCAATAGCAAGTCCAACGATGCCGCCAAGGTGCAAGGCAAGAATAACGAACGCGTATCCAGCCCATGATTTGCGATCATTCCATAGCGTACGCATACGACAAGCCTCCCCACATTTTATATGTAACATAATCTAACATAGATGTCCGCCTACGTCCATGAAAAAAAGACCAATCCGGGGGATGGTCTTCGTGAAGCTTTCGTCTATATGCGAGTTATGCACGTTGATTAAGTTTCGCTCCATTTAGCAGCTGACGTCTCGTCCATTCATTCGAAATGACGGGATCCTCTTCCTTCTTCAGCTGTTCATAAAGTCTTGCTCTAAGCTCGGCAATTCGATCTTGATGCTCTGGCAATGAAATCACATTGCGCAGCTCAGCATGATCGTTCTGCATATCATACAACTCATCAATATCCGTCAAGTTCCAAACGTACTTCCATTCTTTCGTCCGAATCATACGCTGCGTATACAGCCCGAACTGTTGACCGTTGTAAGTAGCAACGATTTGGTCGCGCCAATCGGCATCATCCGGCGCATTCGCAGCAAGCAGCAGCGGCACAAGTGATTTTCCGTGGAAGCTGTCAGTCGAATACTCTAACCCCGCAAGGTCAAGCAATGTTGGTCCGAGGTCGAGCAGGTTGTAAACGAGCTGTTCCCGCTCTGCCCCCACAGCCTGCGAAGATTCCGATGGAAGCGAAATGATTAGCGGTACACGAATGACATCATCGTATAGAATATAATGCTTATCCATCATCCCGTGCGAGCCGCACATGTCGCCATGATCAGCCGTGAACACGATGATCGTATTCTCCTCCTGCCCAAGCCGCGTAAGCGAGGCAAGCACTCGCCCGATCGCATCGTCCAGCTGGCTAATTATGCCGTAATATCTGGCGACGATCGGTGCCCAATCTTCCCAAGTGAAGGATTCCACGCCCCAGCTGGCGAGCTGCTGTGCTTGAATATACGGCTTGCCTGCGAAATTATCGCGGAAGCCGTCCCACTCCGGCACTTGCGCTGGATCATACATCTCCGCGAACGGTTCCGATGGACGGCAAGGCAGATGCGGCTCAGCAAAGTGAAGCGCGATGTGCCAAGGGCGATCTCCTTGACTCAGCGTCTCTATCGTTTCGATTGCGCGCTCCGCATACCAGTGGGTTTCCGAATCCGCCAGCGCAACTGGATTATTTTCGCCAAAAAACCCGTTCGTGTAGGTCAGGTTCGGATAACGGCTCTGTCTGAACGCTCGATAATCTCCTTCACTCACATAAGATTCATAACCGAATGCAGTAGGACCAAACTCGGGATTGACTCCCCATTTGCCTAGAAAAGCAGACCGGTAGCCGGCATCAGCAAGCTGCTTCGTCCATGTATATTGATCCGGCTGAAGATAGCCAACTGGCAGGAATGAATTATAGTTCCACAACGCGCCGAAGGTTTCTGGACGCTTGCCATGCAGCAGCGACTGCCTAGCCGGGCTGCATACCGGAAAGTGGGAATACGCATGATGGAACACGGTACTCCGAGCAGCCAATCGGTTGAGATTAGGCGTTTGGACCGGATATTTGCCGCTGTAGCCGACGCAATCAGAACGCAGCTGATCGGCGGTTATGAATAGAATGTTAGGCTGCCGTTGCATGCACACTCTCCCTTTCGCTAGCCCGTAACGCGATACTGCTTCGGCGAGCAGCCGACATGGCGCATGAATAGACGGTTGAAGAACGATTGATCCTCATAGCCGACCATCGTCGCAACAACAATCACCTTCTCCTCGGTCTCCAGCAGCAGATGCTTGGCGCGTTCTATCCGAATTTCATGCAGCGCCTCGAACACGCTGCGGTTGTATTCTTCCTGCATAAGCCGATTCAACTGCCGAATACTCGCCGTAAACAGCAGTGACAGCGACTGCAGGGTGATTTTCTTCTCATAGTTTCGCTCGAGATATCCATAGATCCGTTTCGCGGTCATTTCGCGGTCCAGCTGGCGCGGCGACGGGTGCATCCGCTGCTGGGGCATCATCGTATAGAAGCGCGATAACAGGATGAGCAGCTCAATCATCTGCAAGCGAATAAGCGTTGTATGTCCGATCGAGCGGTTGTTGATTTCTCGGATCATATTTTCGAGCAAGGTCAATACATTGGACGCATCCTGTCCGTGCAGGTTAAGCCTGTGGTTAAAGCGCACATCATGGTCGAGAAACGGATGTACATAGAAGTAGTCCATGGAACCGGTAATTTCAAGCTCGGTGAGCAAGGCATCTGGTATAAAAGAAGGCATGAACAAGCAGTTAATGATTTCCATCTGCTCGTCCTTCTCGGTCTCATAGGCATGTGTCTCTCCGGGATTAATGATAAACACGTCCCCGGCATGAACTTCATAGCGCGTTCCTTGGAATACGTGCATGCCTTTGCCGCGAACGACATAGACAAGCTCGACAAACTCATGGCCGTGTTCTGCAATTGAGCCCTGCACGGTGCGGGTGATCCAGAACGGAAACTCGACTTTCATATAACGGTTGCTGCTTAGTATGTCTTTCATTCACACCCACCCCCTACGACAAAATGTCATGCTAGAGCTAATGCGATTTGGCGCGGCTATGTTCTAATGTGGCTTGATCGAACTTCTCGCGGTCTGGATTGCGCTGCCAATCCTCCCAGCTCATGCCGGACTCTGCAAGGATCTGCTCGATTCTGCGTCTGAATGGAAGCCCTCGCTCTTGCAGCTGCTGCACCATCGGGTCCGGCCGTCCAGCAAGCTTTCGGCTTACCACTCCATCTAGCTGCTGCTCCAAAGAATCGGCGAGCGCTGAGTTTGACTCTGCAAGGTTTACCTTTTCTTCTGGATCAAGAATTAAATCATACAGCTCACGCGGCGGACGTGTGAACGGTCCTGAATCATACGTGCGGATAAACTTATACCGCCCCGTTCGGATACCCCTCGCCGCCTGCCATGCGCACTCGCTCAAATAGATAGTTTCGTGCGTCCCATCGGCTTCTCCTTCAATGGCCTGCCACAAATTGATACCGTCGAGTCCCGCTGGGTCCTTGAGCTTGCTCACGTCAATGCCCGCTGGTGCTTCACGCCGAACCGCATCTAGCAGCGTCGGCAGTAGATCCGCCTGCTGCACGAGCCCTGGCACTCTGCGGCCGCCTTCAATTCTGCCCGGCCAGCGCATAATAATTGGAACATGCACCGTTTGTTCATAGAGTCCGCAGTGATCCCAATAGATATCATGCTCAGTTAAGCTTTCACCGTGATCTCCGAACAGGACGAGCAGCGTCTCCTCTTGAATGCCGAGCTTGTGAAGGTGATCGTCAAGCTCCTTCAGACGATCATCCAGATAGCGAATCTCCGCATCGTACAGCGCATCGTAGTAGTCCGTGTCTGTAACTTGACCGACGAGATCGTAATGGTGATGTTTAAAGAATGGATAAGCTACATGATTATATGCAGGCTCCATGCTCTTGTTGCTAGGATCGAACGGGTCCTTCGATTCGTCGTAGAACTGCGGGATATAAGATTCTGGCGGCAAATACGGCGTATGCGCATCCCAGTAGTGCAGGAACAAGAAGAACGATTCGTCCTGATGCTGCTCAATCCACGGCAGCGCCAGATCATTCACCTTGCGTCCATCGATCCAGCGGTTGCCGCCGACAGAGTTGATGTAATAGTTGTAACCGCGGGCGAACCATTCCTTTAGCTGATACATATTATCGACAGCGCCGGTCGTGAAGCCTGCTGAACGAAGCAGGTTTGGCAGCCACTCGACTGACTTTGGTAAATGTGTCAGATCGGAGCCGTGGGAGATGACGCCTGTTGTCAGGCCGATTTTGCCTGTAAACACTCCCGTATGGGCTACTTCGGTTGGAATATCTGCTGCGTAGGCACGCTCGAACAGAACCCCATCGCGCGCGATCTGGTCCAGATGCGGACTTGTTATCTTCCCATAGCCATATCCGCTCAGCCTCGAGGCACGAAGCGTATCAAGTGAAACTAGAATGATCTTCATCTCAGACTAAGTCCTTTCATGATGCTCGATGATGTCGCTGCTTGCTCCAGAAAAGCTAGCACGGCTTGCACGTTCTGCTCGAGAGCTCCGTTTGACGTGAGCAGCGTAAGCTCTGGATTCTCCGGTTCTTCATAAGGATCGGTAATCCCTGTAAAATGCTTAATCTCGCCTGCTCGCGCCTTCGCATATAACCCCTTCACATCGCGCATTTCGCACACATGAAGCGGACATTTCACATAAATCTCAACATAATTCGGAATGTTCTGCCTCGCGTAATCGCGCATCTCCTTATAAGGGCTGATGGCTGAGACCAGCACATCAACCCCGTTGCGGGAGAGCAAATTCGCGATATAAGCGATTCGTTTCACATTCTCAATCCGGTCTTCTCGGCTGAAGCCGAGTCCTTTACACACGGTGGTGCGCAGCTCATCGCCGTCGAGCAGCTCGACGCGCCGTCCGCGTTCGCGGAGTTTCTTCTCTATGCTCATTGCTGTCGTTGTTTTGCCTGCTCCGGATAATCCGGTGAACCATAATACCGAGCCATAGGTGTTGTTCATGCTTGCTCCCCCTCCATCTGCATCCCTATGCAGGGACTGTAACTGGAACGCCGCCAAGCTGATGCGATTGTATTGCCGCTTCAATGACTTCTTGCGCCGCGAGTGCGTCTGCGCCAGACGCCGTAATTTCTTCAGGCTTCACGCCTGCTTTAAGCTCCGAGATGAAGCAGTTAATGCGTTGATCGAACGTATCGTCGAAGCCTTTCATGCCGCCGAACAGCGAATTGCGCACGACGGTCAGCTCATCGGATTCATGCGGATAGTATGTCATGCTCTCATACACATTGTCCACGATAATCCGTCCGGCATTGCCCGCCACTTCGCAGAACTCAATCGGATGGCGCATCGACATATCGTAGCTGCCAGTAAGATGGCCGACCGCACCGGATGCGAATTCCATGTTAATGGACACCGTCGACCAAGAGCTGCGATCAGGCGCTTTAGTCATGAAGGACTGTACCCGCTTGATGTCACCGCCGAAGTAGCGCATCACATCGATGGAATGAGGATGCAGAGCGCGCATGTGCAGCCACTCGGTATCCTCCTGCGGGTTGCGTATCGTCAGCCGCATGTTGATGAACAGCGCAGTGCCGATCTTCCCGGCATCGATAAGCTCCTTCGCCTTATAAGCCGCAGGCGTGAAGCGATGATTCAGATTGCATGCGAGCCTGATATCCTTCTCTCTGGCAGCCGCAACCATTCGGCGCGCTTCTTCAATATTGTTGGAAATCGGCTTCTCGACGAAGACCGATTTCCCTGCTTCAATTGCGATCATAACGGGTTCATAGTGATGACTGCCCTTCTCGACGCCCGCTGTTGCAACAATGACTACATCAACAGCTTCACGTTCGAGCAATACGCCCAGATCCGTATAGTGCGGAACACCATGCTCGCGGCCCGCTGCCGCTGCACGCTCAGGCATCAAGTCGCACACCGCGGCAAGTACGGTATCGGGGTGCCGCTTATACACCCCGCAATGAATCTTGCCGATGTGATTGACACCGACGACAGCAACTCTAATCATTGCTCTCTACCGGCTCTTTCTGTTCTTCTTGAACCTTCTCCTTCGATTGCAGGGAGCGCGCTACGTTAATCGAGCCGATATATAGCGAGTCGTAAGCTTCTTGGGAAGAGGTGAAAATCTTGTTCTGTCCGTGCCAATTCGTGTTCGTATAGATCGGATTCGTCCGGCCCGTCTGCTCCTCACGTCTTGCGATATAATCATGCATACGCTGCGTCAGGAACGCGACAACCTCTGGTTCCTGCTCGGCGACATTCACATTCTCGAGCGGGTCCTTCGTCAGGTTGTACAGCTCGATCTCAGGCTTGAAGTGGAAATCCGGCTCAAGCGCGCAGATGAGCTTCCATTCCGGCGTACGCCAGCCGTGTTTGCGCATCCATGTGCATTCCGTAATATAAAACTCGCTGAACTGCGTGCTCGCATCCGCTGTTCCAGCGATTGCAGGCGTCAGCTTGCGACCGTCAAAAGCTATATCGGTCTCAATCTGCAGCAAATCAAGCACCGTTGGCATAATGTCAGAGATCAGGCTGACATCGCTCACTCTGCGGCCGGATGGCACGCGTCCTGGGAATTTGAGAATGAGCGGAACGACGAGCGTACAATCGTACAGACCATGGTGATCGAAGTAGCAATCATGCTCATACAGCGTCTCGCCGTGGTCGGACGTAACGACAATAAGCGTATCTTCTTCGAGACCCATGTCTGCGATCTTCGTGAAGAGCGTCTGGATCGTAATATCCATATAAGCAATCGCGCCGTCATATTGCGCGGTCACATATTCATGGTCTGTTGTCCCTTCCGGGATCCATGAGCCGATGTAGTCCCCGAATGGCTTAAAGTTATATACCGACTCCATCGATTGATTCGAGGGGTCCTTCTCGTCCTTGCCGTAGAACATCCGCTCGAATGGAGCAGGAGGCAAATACGGGGAGTGCGGATCCATATGGCGCATGAACAGGAAGAACGGTTTGTCTTCCGCTGCAAGACGCTCCAGCTCTGGAATCGCAACATCATTCAGAAGCTCTGCTTTCGGTGCACGTCCGCTCTCGGAATCTGGCAGCCACGACTCGTAATTGAGGTAGTTCTGGAAGCCGCGCGAGGATGGATTACCTGTGAATCCGATACAGGTCGTGTTATAGCCGTTTGATTCAAGCACTTCAGCAAGCGTCTGTACGTGACCGCCGAGAGGTCCTTCATGGCGTAGTGCCACAACGTCAGTGCCGAAGACGTCCATGCCAGTCAGCATCGAGGCGTATGCCGGCGTCGTAGGTATGCTAGGGCTGAAATGCTTCTCAAACAGCACCCCTTGTGAAGCTAGTTTATCGAGATATGGCGTCGTTAGACGGTCATAGCCATAGCTGCTCATATGGTCACGGCGTAAGCTGTCGATGCCGAAGAAGATAACGTTAGGTTTTTTTGCGGTCATTCGTTTCTCGCCTCCTAGGTTGGGTTGCGCTAGCGTGCGCCGAGTTTTTTCAAGCAAGCATTCAAATAGCCGTACGATTCAGCCGCAACGGCTGTCACTTGATCCAGCGTGTGCGATGGCTGCGCGCCGATTACTTCCAACACGACCGGACCGTCATAGTTGCCCTGCACCATTGCTTCACAGTAGCCGTAGAGATCGATATCGCCTCTGCCGCAAGCTTGCAGCTCAATCGGACCAGGGCCTTGCGCTCTCCCTTTGCAATCGCGGATATGAATATGTTTAACGCGGTTAATTACAGCCGGAAGAGCTTCTTCTGCATTCTCGCCAGAACGGTGAATATGGCTTGGGTCCATGTCAATGCCGAATGACGAGGATGAAATCTGCTCCATCGCGGCAAGCGTCGTCGGCGTGTTGTAGATCGCATTGCCAACATGCGCCTTAACGCAGAGCGTTACGCCGTATGAATCGGCAATCTCGGATAAACGTGTCAGGTTGGCAATCGAGGCTGCCAAGTCTTCTTCTACGCCGGACTTGCCGCCAGGGCCGATATTCACGACCGGGATGCCAATTGCAGCCGCCGCTTCAAAAGCAAGCCGGAGCCGCGCTTCATCAAGCGACGCAACCTCCATCGACAGGAACTTCAAGCCATTCTCCTGCATAATGGACTGCAGCTCTTCCTTCTGCTCGCTCCAGCGGCTGAGATCAAGGTGCTCGCACATCCCTTGTATTGCAGAAATTTCAACACCATCATAGCCACATGCCGCGATGGAACGAGCTGCTTGCGCGAAATCATACTCTTTGAAAAGAACCGAGTTTACGCCTAATTTAATCATGGAATGATAGCCTCCTATGCTTCAAGTTCAATTATTATTTAAGGAATAACGGGTCGCCGTGCAGTGGCGGCAATGGATGAGGACGAACCAGCTCGCCTCCGCGCTCATACGACTCAATTACCGCGAATGTGTATTCAAGTACAGCGAGCGCATCGCGCCCGTTCGCACGCAGCTGATCGAACGGCACTTTGTTCGATACGTCCTCCAGGAACGCATGCAGCCGGTTGTTGAACGTGCGGTTGAAGTCCGTCGTGCCGTAATCCGTTACTTCTGGCACAATCGGCGTACTGATTGCAGGCACACCTTTCTCTGCTTTCCAGTACGAGATTTTCTCCACGCAGTTCTCAATGCAGAACGTGCCTTTAGAGCCTGCCATTTCAAGGCTCCACCAGCCGCCGAGACCATAAACCGCATCGCCGCGCTGGCTGAGCAGATAGCCGACGCCGCCGTTCTGGAACTTGACATGGATGGAGTTGATCGACGCCATAACATCCCCCGCATTGCGTCTGAAGCCTGGACGGTCAGAGAACGTCTGGATATGCGTAATATCTCCGCAGAAGTGGCGCATAACGCTGAGTGGATGTGTCAGGAAAGCCTTCATGTGGAAGTACGGATGACCTTTCACTTTATCCGAGCCAGCAAGCCCGTAGTTCGCTTCCCCGCCATTGAAGCCCATTTTCGCCAGGCAGTAGACGAGCTCGCCGATTTCGCCGTTCTCTACGTATTGCTTGCCCTTAGCGGCAGGCTCTGTGAAATAGTGATTCAGGTTGCAGCCGAGATAAACCTTCTTCTTCTCTGCGTAGGCAACCAGTTCTCGTGCCTCACGAATATCGTGGCAAAGCGGTTTCTCGACAAGCACATGCTTGCCATAGCTGATCGCTTCCATCGCCGGCTCGAAGTGCCAGCTGCCGTTGTCGATCCCGCCTGTCGTAACGTCAATGACTTCAATGTCCGGTTCGTTCTCGATCATGTCTTTCAGGCTGTAGTAAGCCTTCACCCCATACTTCTCAGCTGCAGCATCGGCGCGCTCCTTCACTACGTCGCACACTGCGACCAGATCCGCCAACTCATCTTCCTTATGACAAACGGCGTGATGATTCCCGATTCCGTTCATCCCAACAATACCGATCTTTACTGCCATCTCTATTTCCTCCTCAGAATGTGGTTTATACCGCTTCAATCTTCGCATCACTCAACTGAATGCGGCGTCCTTCTTGTGAAGCTACATATGTAGCGAGTACCATGCGCAGTGATGTTCGGCCTTCTTCTGCGGTCGCAATCGGCTCCCGTTTTCCGTGCAAAAACTCAGCCAGTGGTTTCGCCAAGCCTCGCAGCCGGGCAACATGGCTGGCTGGTGAGGCGATTTCGCTCGCCGACCACTCCCCGGTGGATGCCGTATATTTAAGCAAGCCTGCTCCATCCGTCGGCCTTGGCACATTACAGCTGATTGCATCGCCGTAGTTCTGTACAACCGTACCGTGCTCGCCGATTATTTCTGTCGTATTCTGGGCTGCGTTGCATGTGAACGAGCAGCTGACTTCGGCAATCGGTCCATTCGGATAACGGAAGATCGCGATGCCATTGTCATTCGGGATTCGCGGATTATACAGCGATCCGAGCTCGGCAGTGATGCTCTCAGGCTCACCAAGCAACCAATGGATGAAATCAATCGGGTGCGACGAATCATCCGCCCAAATATCGCGGTTCAATGCCGGATCGACATGCCAAGAGTTTGCAAAATCAGCGTTTAACCCCATCGGCAGACCATGTCTGCGACGTACCATGAACACTTGACCGAGCTCGCCGCTCGTGATCCATTCCTTCATCTGTACATTTTGCGGATCGACGCGCATTTGCCAAGCAAGCGTGAACGGCACTTGATGGCGTTCAACCGCTTGGACGATCCGGTCTGCTTCCGCCATGGTCAGCGCGATTGGCTTCTGCACAATAATCGCTTTGCCATGTGATGCGGCCAGCTCGACAAGATCGACATGTCTGGATGTCTCTGCGCCAATGACAACAGCGTCAATGTCATCTCGACCCAGCAAATCGGCTGCATTCTCATACGTTACCAAGCCGAAACTGCCTTTGGCGGTCTCTAGCCTAGCAGCGTCATGATCCCAGCCGGCGATTACTTTAACGCCTAACTCTGCGTTTTTCCATTCTTCACAATACACGTTGACATGCCCGTGCGCGAAGCCGAGAATACCGACGCCTTTCGTCTCATTCATACATTCCCTCCGTCATGGATGGTATTGGGACTGCTCATGGAAACGGTTTCTATTCTCATCATACGTCTCTCTTCCGCTCAATTCATGGCTGATCTGGACAATAAATTCTCCGATTCGGACGGATTATCAAATATATGGGTTGGATTTACAGTCGTTTGGGCAATCTAGAATAGCTTGTCTAAGCAAAGAATAGACACATGTGAAGGGAGGAAGCAGCGTGTCCCGCAAGAAGAACCAGCCTTATGGCGCGAAGATGCAGGCGATGGAGATGAAGGATAGCCAAGCCGAGAATGACGTCGCAGGATCTACCGATCGTAATCGTAACCAGAAAGGCCATGTACCGAATAGCCCTTCTACTGGCTAATGAAAAAAGCCGTCTTCGGAGAATCATGTCCCCCTGAAGACGGCTTTACTTTTATCGTAGCTTATGAATTATTCGGCTGTTGTTGATTCACTCTTTGTTGATGCCATCCTTGTTCGAATAGCTCTCTATGAGCTGGATAATTTCATCCGAGGCGTCGCGTTTGGCAATTTCAAGCGGCGAGCCAATGAAGGAATCAAGAGTCGGGTCTGCACCATTTTCAAGCAAATATTTAACCATGTTAATTCTATTGTTCGATATTGCGCTGTACAGGATACCCGGATCAAGCTCTGAGCGCTGCACATTAACGTCAAAGCCGTATTTCGCAAATAACTTTACCATCGGTGCCACTGCGTAGCCTCGGGGCGACTGACATTTTTTATTAACGCCATTAACAGTTGCGTTCTTCGAACCTATCGTTAGGACAATTCGAAATTCTTTGCCCACTCCGACAATTTGCTTCGATACGTCATCCCACGTCACCTGCAAACCAAGTCTTTCAAAGATCACGCGAAAAAGGTACGATCTCTGTTCCATCGTTAAGCAACGGCTGGCTCCCTGAGGTGAATTGAATCGGCTCACTGTCGATAAACAGCGCATATGGCCAAAAGTACTGCTTCAGTGGTGTCTGCTCTAGCTGCTGACAGTCCCTACTTCACAACCGTGTGATTAAGCTTCTTATTCAGTACAGCCTTAATGTTCTTCACAAGCTGTACGGAAGCATCAATCTCGACTTTACGCGTCGATACACTCTCGATACTGCAGCCGATCGGAATGCCCTTCTCGAGACCGTATTCGAATATCTCTTCGAATATTTTTTGGCAATGACGGATCGATTGATCAAGTACATCGCTCGAATATTTCAAGTCATTCTCCAGCCATTTCGGAATGCTGATGCCGAGCCACTTCATGAACTCCAGCGTTTTCGTCGAGCCGCAAGGCGCCAGATTGAACAGAATCGGAACCATGTCGATACCGTTCTCATTGCAATAGTAATAGTAATCGGACAAGAAGTTCTTCGAAGCCTCTACGTTGTAGATCGCTTGAGTGACGAAGAAATCGCAGCCATTTTTCATTTTGCTCACGACCCGTAGATGCTCGTCCTGCTTCGTCATATGCCGTTCGGGGATGATGACGCCTCCGAAAGTTAGGTTCCGGTTGTGCTGCTTGCTTAACTGATAGGCATCCTTCAGCCCCAGATGCACCTGCTGTTTATTCGAGCTGCTGCCGACAAACACGGAATACTTGTCCTGATCAGCGTCACTTGTCGCCCACTTTATAAATTCACCCTCTGAATAATTGCCAACACAGTTATAGATGATTTTGGGAACATCAAGCTCGCTCAAATACTGCTTGCTGTATGTATCCGGCGAAACCGTCTGCAAATAAGGAAACGGGCGCTCCTGCTCAATCCGGTCCGCCTCTTCCTGAACATCATAAAGGATGAGTGCATCAAGCTCCAGGTCACGGAGCCGTTCACACTGCTTCTGCGCAATCTCCGCGATTTTCTCGGTGGTGTTCGTTGCTTTCGGGGGCGTCATGCCGTAAGAAATGATACCGGGCTTCTTCGCTAATAGTTTATCACGTAACATTTGCTCCACTTCCTTGCTCCTTTTTGTATCCATATTCCGTTATCGTTATCTTTCGACCTAAAAAGCATTTCTCCTTTATTATTTGACGATTTGATTTTAAATCATATCACTGCCAAAGTCTAAAGTTAGAACTCATCTGATATAATCGAAATGCACACGATTTGGAAAATAATGGATAGGGTAAAACCGGTCAGCTGGTGAACGGAGTTCCGCATGGCAAGGGAACATTGACGTATCCAAAGGGCGATGCGAAGAAGTATGTAGGCGAGTTTAAGAACGGTATAATCGATGGCAACGGAGCACTCTATTATGCTAATGGAAAAAAAAGTAACCGGTAAGTTTATTAATGGCGTTAAAGTCGGGGAAACGCAATTACGGCGCCTCTCTCCAGAACGTCAAAGCATATGGTGATTTCTTATACCTCACGTTAATCAGTATGATGCGGTTAAAGGCACTTTCAGCGGAACAATCGTCTGGGACGAGATAGTTTATGGCTATGTAGATACGATCCAAGGCAAAGTACAAGGCGATAAGCTCGTATTCAGTCAAGTAAGTCGTGCTTATAAAGGAAATGTATATGATTTTCCTAGCAATACGAGCAGTGTTCGAATGACGGATGTCAATCACTTGAGCGGAACGTGGAGTGTGCCGAGCGCCAATGCTAAGGGTACAATTCAGTTCACGATCAATCCGGACGATGTCTCTCATCTGTTTCATACTTATCAAGTGTACATAGCTCGGCTATGATGTGTCACCTCATCGAAGGAATGAAATATTCCTAATCGCAGGATATAGCTAGCAAAATGCCCGCTTAGTGAAATAAAAAGATGACTCCAGAGCATAGCCAGGAATCATCTCCTTTGAACTGATCATTGCGGCGTCTTAGGCCAGATAGCCTCCAGCTGAATGCCGTTGTTATCTAGAAACCCGAAGCTTCGCGTCGGTCCGTTGCTGAGCAAGGCAGTCATCTCAATCTGGCGACTTTCCAGTTGATTACGCATGAGCAATCCGGCAGCCTCATCTGCAAGCGCAAAAGCAATATGCTGCAATGCACCGGGAATGAAGGTGAGCCGCTGCAGCGCTTCGAGGTGGGTGTGAATCTGAGCGTCAGCAACCTCGAAGAAATGGAGTCCCAGTGCTGTTGCTGCAGCTCCTGGATGAATAAAAGCATGCCGCCCGTGAAACGGATTAGCCGGAAAGATAGGGCTCGACTGCATACCTAGCATTTCAGTATAAAATCGGATCGTCTCTTCTAAATCCTTGGTCGCTAATGCGATGTGATGAATGCCCTGCCATTCCATCGATCCACAGCCCCTTACGCATCAACTTATCATTCGTTGATATCAGATCCATTATATGAGACGCATGTGTACAATCAGAATCGCGCTAAAAAGTTTGGTAAGAGATCAAATACGCTCTCTCAGCGCGAAAATCGGCAGCTTGAAGCTCTGAGAGTTCAGATTCAGCACTCTCAGAGAAGGAACCCGCCGCAATCGGCAGCTTGGCGATGCTGAGAGATCAAATACGCTCTCTCAGTATCAGAATCGCTTCCAAAGTTGGCCGAGAGATCATATGTGTGCTCTCAGCATGCCAATCCCGCGATTCATGATCGTAAGAGCATTCGGGCAGCGTAGTTTCATGATTAACCAGACAGAGCGTCCTAAAGAAAAAGGGCTTCCCAGCGTCATCTAAGTGATGATGGGAAGCCCTTTCGTGCTATTAGCTATCGGAACTCCGGCGGCGTTCTGCGTGCGACATTCGTTAGAATCGCGGCATCAATGACCGCTTTGCGCACATTGGCGACGACCTGCTCGTTGAATATACTCGGGATTATGTAATGCTCATTCAGCTCGCTCCCGGAGACGACTGAAGCAATTGCGCGGGCAGCTGCCATCTTCATCGGCTCATTAATGCGGCGGGCACGACAGTCAAGCGCTCCGCGGAATAAGCCCGGGAACACAAGCACATTGTTTATCTGGTTCGGGTAATCGCTGCGTCCGGTCGCAAACACAGCAACATGAGGCAGCGCCTCTTCCGGCGAGATCTCCGGCTCTGGGTTCGCCATCGCGAATACGATGCTGCCCGGCGCCATCTTCTTCACGTCCTCTTCACCCAGCAAGCGGCCGCGCGATACACCGATGAAGACGTCTGCATCCGCGATGACGGTCTTCAGATCCCCTGCTTGCGCTTCAACCTGAGGCTGTTCCGCAAGCCATTGCCACATCGGATGATGATCGTAGCTGCCGCCGCGGACAATTGCTCCATCACGATCAACCGGTACGAGCCGCTTCACGCCGGCTTGCAGAAGCATTTTACAGATTGAGACTCCAGCTGCGCCAATGCCGTTGACGACGACTCGAATGTTCTCCATCCGCTTGCCGACCACTTTGAGCGCGTTGAGCAAGCCTGCAATGACGACAACCGCCGTACCGTGCTGATCATCATGGAAGACAGGGATGTCCAACTCATCCGCGAGTCTGGTCTCGATCTCGAAGCAGCGCGGGGAGCTGATATCCTCCAGATTGATGCCGCCGAAGATCGGGCTCATCGCCTTAATGGTGCGAATAATCTCCTCCGTATCCTTCGTATCGAGACAGATCGGGAATGCGTCAACACCGGCTAGCTGCTTGAACAGCATCGCTTTTCCTTCCATAACTGGCGCCGCAGCATGCGGACCAATGTCACCGAGACCGAGCACCGCTGTGCCATCCGTAACGACGGCAACCGTATTCCGCTTGATCGTAAGCGAGTACGCTTTGTTCTGATTCTCCGCAATCGCTGCGCAGACCTTCGCCACGCCAGGCGTGTACACTTTGGACAAGTCGTCGCGATTCTTAATCGGAAGCGTCGGCTGAATCGTGATTTTGCCCCCTAAGTGAACGAGGAACGTACGGTCCGAAACGTTAATGACGGTAATACCATCGAGATTGCGCAGCGCGTCAACCGCCGCTGCTTCGTTCTTATCCGGCAGATCCACCGTAATGTCGCGCGTCGAAGTATCATGTCCTGGACGAATGACGTCGATGGACGTGATGTCGCCCCCGGCTTTACTTAGCGTTGCCGCAACATCCGCGAAGGTTACTTTCTTATGATCCAGCTCTAGTCGAAAGATGATACTTGTTTTTGCCATCTTATACCCACCCCCGCCATTTCATAGCTTCAGCTGTGCGCTTCAGTCCAACCATATATGCCGACAGACGCATGTCCGTCTTCTTCTCAAGCGAAGTTTGATACACGTTATTGAACGCATCGACGAGAATTTTCTTTAGCCGCGTGTTCACTTCTTCTTCGCTCCAATAGAACCCTTGATTGTTCTGCACCCATTCAAAGTACGATACGACTACGCCGCCTGCGCTCGCAAGCACATCCGGTACAATCATAATACCACGTTTTGTCAAAATTTCCGTTGCCGCTTGTGTCGTCGGTCCGTTCGCAGCCTCAACGAGCAGCTTCGCTTTAATCAGGTACGCGTTATCTTCTGTAATCTGGTTCTCAATTGCTGCTGGAATTAGGATATCGCAATCTTGGATCAATAATTCCTCATTTGTAATCCGGTTCGGAAATAGGTTCGTCACACAGCCGAATGAATCTCTGCGGTCCATCAAATATTCGATGTCGAGTCCATTCGGATTGTACAGCGCCCCCGCCGCATCTGAGATGCCCACTACCCGAGCGCCAGCGTCATGAAGAAACTTCGCCAAGTAACTGCCAGCGTTGCCGAAGCCTTGAATGATAATGCGAGCGCCACCAATCGGAATGCCGAGAACGGCAGCCGCTTCATGCAGCACGATGCTCACGCCTTGTGCCGTCGAGGATTCGCGGCCAATCGATCCGCCAAGCACTAGCGGCTTGCCTGTGATGAAGCCTGGCGAATCGAACTCGCGGATCCGGCTATACTCGTCCATCATCCACGCCATAATCTGTGCATTCGTGAACACATCTGGCGCTGGAATATCCTTGGATGGGCCGACGATCTGGCTGATCGCACGTACGTACCCTCGGCTAAGCCGTTCAAGCTCGCCAAGTGACATCGTGCGCGGATCGCACTGAATGCCTCCTTTGCCTCCGCCGTATGGTAAATTTGTTAAGCCGCATTTGATGCTCATCCACATCGAGAGCGCTTTCACTTCTTCGACTGTGACATCCGGGTGGAACCGAACGCCGCCTTTCGTCGGGCCAACAGCGTCGTTGTGCTGGGCGCGGTAGCCGGTAAACACTTTCACTTTACCATCGTCCATCTTAACTGGGATTCGAACCGTCAAAAGTCGCAGCGGTTCCTTCAGCAGCTCATAGTAAGCGCTGTCAAAACCGAGCTTAGTTAACGCCGTTTCAATGACTTGCTGTGTTCTTGCGAGTACATCGACATTTTCTTTGACCTTTAGCATCTGGATATCCCCCTTGGTAAGTGAAGAACGTGCTGTGCCAGCTATTGATGTGCATAGAAAAGGCCCTCTAACCAGCTAGGTAGAGGGCCGCAAAGCTCATTACATTTTGCGGGAAGTCAATTTCGCTTGTGAGAAGAGCAGCAAGTAGTCGTAACCGCCTGCTTTGGAGTCCGTACCGGACATATTGAAGCCGCCGAACGGATGCACGCCTACGAGAGCGCCTGTGCACTTACGGTTAATGTACAGGTTACCGCAGTGGACAGTCTCAAGTGCCACTTCGATGCGCTCTTCGTCTGTCGAGAAGTAAGAGCCAGTCAGACCGAACTCTGTATCGTTGTACATTTCAATCGCTTCTTGCCAATCCTTTGCTTTCGCAATCGCAAGAACGGGTCCGAAGATTTCCTCCTGCATGATGCGCGCCTTACCGCTCACATCGCCGAAGACAGTCGGCTGAATGTAGTAACCATTGCCTTCTGCTGCG
Source organism: Paenibacillus sp. sgz302114 (assembly GCF_056120345.1). Lineage (NCBI taxonomy): Bacteria > Bacillati > Bacillota > Bacilli > Caryophanales > Paenibacillaceae > Paenibacillus > Paenibacillus sp. sgz302114. The sequence goes on along the minus strand of NZ_JBVYOI010000001.1, from coordinate 1,006,232 downwards.
CCGCCGCCTGCAAGCAGCGTACCTTCTTGCTTGCCGACTTCAATATAATCAAGGATACGATCATAAGACGTTTTGTCGATAACCGCACCAATTGCATAATTGTCTTCCTGCGGTCCAACCTGGAGCTGCTTTGTCAGTTCCGTTACGCGTTCAACAACTTGATTGTATACCGATTCAACGATGATCGCACGGGAGCCTGCAGAGCACTTCTGGCCTTGGAAGCCGAATGCCGCTGCCACGATAGCAGTCGCCGCTGCTTCCAGATCTGCCGTTTCGTCAACGACGATACCGTCTTTGCCGCCCATCTCCGCGATAACGCGCTTGATCCAGATTTGGCCTGGAACCGTGTCTGCCGCAAGCTTGTTAATGCGAAGACCGATTTCCTTGGAACCTGTGAAGCTAATGAAGCGCGTCTTCGGATGCGTCGTCAAGTAGTCTCCTACTTCAGCACCGCTGCCTGGAATGAAGTTGATAACACCTGCTGGCAAGCCGACCTCTTCCATCAGTGCAATAAATTTATGAGCGATAACCGGAGTAGTCGATGCCGGCTTCAGCAATACTGTGTTGCCCGAAACAACTGCAGCTGCTGTCATGCCGACACAGATCGCAAGCGGGAAATTCCACGGCGGAATAACAACGCCTACGCCAAGCGGAATGTAAGTGACATGATTGTCTTCGCCTGGTATCTTCGCTAGCGGCAACGTTTCGTCGACTTTGCTCAGACGAATGGCTTCACGTGCATAGAACTCCAGGAAGTCAATCGCTTCTGCTGTATCAACGTCAGCCTCTACATAGTTCTTGCCGGATTCGAGCATCATGAGTGCGGAGAATTCATGCTTGCGCTCACGCATCAGCTTCGCAGCTTGGAACAGATATTCCGCTCGCTCGCGAGCAGAAACCTTCTTCCAAGTCTCGAAAGTTGCCAGTGCAGCTTGCATCGCTTGCTCAGCCAGCTTCTGATCTGCTTTGCTCACATAGCCGATAATTTCGTCCACATTACCTGGGTTAATCGATGTGATTTTTGCTTCCGTCTCGATCTTCTCGCCGCCGATCGTAAGCGGGTAGTTTCGTCCAAGCTCTGTCTTTACTTTTGCAATCGCTGCCTGTATTGCTTGCTTGTTCTCTTCGAGCGTGAAGTTCGTAAACGGCTCATTCGCATATGGTTTCACTTGCGTGTAAGGTGTTGTTGTCATAGTAAGGTAAGGCTCCTCTCGTATATCCGGTTATTTTTATTTGAACATGTTCTTAAGCACGAACCATACATTGGCTGGACGCTCCGCAAGGCGGCGCATGAAGTAACCGAACCAATCGACGCCATAAGGAACATAGACACGCACTTTGTAGCCTTCGCCAGTGAGCTGCTTCTGCAATTCTTCGCAAATGCCGTACAGCATCTGGAACTCAAAACGGTCCTTTGCGATGCCATGCTCTTGCACAAATGCCTTCGTATAATTAATGATCGCCTCGTCGTGGGAAGCGACAGCTGCATAATTGCCATTCAATAAGTGCTGCTTGATGATCTTCTTAAGATTCTCATCGACGTCCTTCTTCTCTGGAAAAGCAACCTCAGGCGACTCCTTGTATGCGCCTTTCACAAGACGAAGGTTAGCATTTAGCTCGTTCAGATCGGCAATGTCTTGCTCCGTGCGGAACAAGTAAGCTTGAATCACGATGCCGACGTTATCGAATTCTTGGCGAAGCTCGCGGTAAATATCCAGCGATACTTGGCAATGCGCGTAATCTTCCATGTCGATACGAACGAAATTATTGTGCGTTTGAGCCCGGTTCAGGATGCGCTTCATATTGCTCACGCATAGCTCTTTGCTAATATCGAGGCCAAGCGAAGTCATCTTAAGCGATAGGTTTGAACGTACGCCAGAGCTTGCGATTGCATCCAGCGTCTGAATGCACATGTCTGCAGACTCGGCTGCTTCCGCTTCACTAAATACAAATTCACCGAGATGGTCCAGCGTTGCGACGCGACCATCGTCATTTAATTTGCGTACGGCTTCGATCGACTGTTTAATCGTCTCGCCTGCAACGAAACGTGCTGCGCCAAAGCGCAGTCCATATTTCTTGGCAAGGCGGTTCGCCGACCGGCTCTTGCCCAGCGCTTGAAACATGTTGCGTAGCATCATTTCCATATTTTATGCCCCCGTTGGAGTTGTACAATGTTGTTCAATTTCTCTACTTGAATTGTACAATAAAAGATTGAATTTGAACAGTATATGTTCAAAATTCATGTTTATCCACTGTATTGGACAATTATTCAGAACGAAATTGACAGATTAATGAGACAATGATTGATCTGGGTGCTGAAGGTATGTTAAATTTGATGCAAATCACAGCAAGCGGAGAGGACATCTATGTTCAAAATTGAACAGCACTACTTGTACACCACTTTCATAATGCTTCCTACTAACGCAACAATTGAACAAGTGCTTCAGGCGCTCACGGACAAATCCGCTGCAATTATCGAGCTTGCAGATCACGCTGATCGCTGCATTCTCATTTTGCCAGAGGAGCTTCCCATTATTGAACGCTGCTTCATGAAGCGTGACATTGATGCTGCGGAAGCGCTAAAGGACTTCCCTTATTACGCGACGATCTGCAACAGCTCCACTGATTTGCAATCGGAGCTTCAATTGCAGAACGATCGTCCATTAGTCATTAGGGCTGATAACAGTGATACGATTGTTGGTTATGTGCCGCTAAATAAGCTACTGAGCCACAGTATGAAGGAACAGCAGCGTTGGTCAGCCTATTTCTCCACATTGGCAGAGACGGTTACAGAGGCGGTTACTGTCGTGGATCGAAGCGGCGAGGTGATTTGCTGGAATCCGGTCGCAGAAGATATTTATCACTTGCCTAAGGCGGATATCTTGGGTCGGCGAATCGGAGAGCATTTCGAGAAAGAAACGCTTATGGTGCTCAAAATTCTTGATGAAGGAAGACTCATTCGCAACACGTATCACCGTCCCCGCTCGGACACGCATGTGCTTATTAATGCCTCCCCTGTTCGCGATGCGGAAGGGACGATTATCGGCGGGATCGCGGCCGAGCAGGACATAACTCAGCTGGTGAAGTTGAATGAAGAACTGACAAGCGCCCATACTTATGCCCATCAGCATCGAACGGCGAATACGGAGCTATTCTCGCTTGTAAAAGGAAAAGGTCCTGCCATCTTCCGCGTCATTCAATGGGCACGCAAGGTCGCGGCTGCTGATACTCCTGTCCTGCTCATAGGCGAGAGCGGAGTTGGCAAAGAGCAGCTCGCGCAGATCATTCACAACTCCAGCCCGCGCGCGGAGCAGGCGTTCCTCTCCGCCAATTGCGGCACGGTGCCAATGGGACTGCTCGAGACCGAGCTATTCGGATTCCAAGGCGGCGCGTTTACCGGCAGCGAAGCTGGACAAGCCGGCAAACTGGAGCTCGCGAAAGATGGCACGCTGTTCTTGAATGAGATCGACCGGCTGTCGCTCGAGCTTCAAGCGAAGCTGTATCATTATCTATCGCAGCAGACCATTGTGCGTGCAGGAGGCAATAAACCTATCGAGCTGCGCACTCGAGTTATTGCGGCATCGACGCAGGATCTCGTCGCTAAAGTCGAGAAAGGCACGTTCCGCGCCGATCTCTATTACGCGCTTAATGTCGTTTCCATTGCGATCCCGCCGCTGCGCGAGAGAATCGAAGACATTCCGGCAATGATTCAGATGTACTTGAAGCAATTCTCGCTGCAATATCAGAAGCCGCTCCCTTCCCTATCGCCGGAAGTGATGCTCGCCTTCTCGAACTACAGCTGGCCAGGCAACATCCTCGAGCTGCGTAATGTACTGGAGCGTTGTGTCATTCTGTGCGATGACGATATGATTACGCTCGAGCATCTGCCGCCAATCCTTCAAGCTAAGCAGCCTAGCTTAGTGCTTCAGCAATTGAGCGATGCCAGCTTCGCCGCAGCGTCGGCAATGGCCGAGAATAGGCTTCGCCCGGCTGTTGCCGCTGAAGCAGATGAGCAAGCTCTCATTCATGATGCGTTAGCGAAGACCGCGGGCAATAAAAGCGCGGCAGCGAAGCTGCTTGGCGTTTCACGCGGAACACTATACAACAAGATGAAAGAATTCGGGCTGGAATAACGTTTATAGCCGGCCAGCTCGCGCCAAGCAAAAAAGCCGTTACAGTGATCATCTCGCATCCATGCGGGATTTTCACCGTAACGGCTTTTTTGTTCACTTTAACCCTACATTAATTCACTTTGCTTCACTTTTCTTTACAGGATGCGTTTCCCGAGTAGCGATGCAATAAGTCCAATAGCGAGACGAGCTGTCCGTCTGCTCTCATCCAGCTTGGAGTTCACTTCGACAACGTCGATGGAACGAATGAGGCCCGTTTCTGCGAGCAGCTCACACGCAAAATGCGCTTCCCGGTACGTCAGACCGCCCGGAACCTGCATGTCAACACCTGGCGCTTCAATCGGATCAAGACAGTCTGCGGAGAAGCTAACATGAATGCCGTCCGTGCCGTTACCAGCGATTTCCATTGCTTTCGAGATTACTTTCTCGATTCCCATACGGTCAATCTCATGCATGGAGAATACGGTAATGCCCTCAGCCTTAATGATTGCACGCTCTTCCGGCTCCACGTCGCGCACGCCGATCAGGACAACGTTCGCTTTGTCGATTGCTCCCTCGCGAACATCACGATTCACCTCTGCCAGCTTCAACTTTGCTTTGCCTAGTACAACGGATAGCGACATGCTGCCCATACGAGCCAATGGATGAGACTCTTCCGTCTGCAGGCCAGGATGCGCATCGAAATAGATTACGCCTAGCTTTCCCACTTGCGCAGCCATACCGGCGAGCGCGCCTATCGTCACGCTGTGATCGCCGCCAAGCACAAGCGGCAGATGCCCATTGCTCGCTTCAAGCGATACCTGCTCCGCAACGAGCGTCGCCATCTCTTTCACTTCAGCGAGATGCTTCACACCGCCGTTATGATCTCCTGCTGTTGCCGCTGGTTGGGCGGGTACTTTCACTTTATGCTCGCTTGCAACTTCATAAGCGGTTTTGCGAAGCTGCCTCATGAGGCCGACCTGCACCATGCTCTCCGGACCTTCTTCCGTCCCAGGACGGCCGGCTCCAAGGCCGAATGGCACATGAATTAAGCTTAGCTTCTTCGTGCGGTTTGCTGAGTTTGTCGATTCTGTCATGTTCTGCACCGTCCTCTACTTAGAAAAGCTGTTTAATGCGCAAGATCGCCCAATCGAGCTGCTCCTTCGAAATGGTAAGCGGAGGCGCGAAGCGAATGGTCGTCTCATGTGTTTCTTTGCATAGAATACCAAGTTCTTTCAGCTTCTCGCAATAGGGACGTGCTTCTCCGTGCAATTCAACTCCGATGAACAAGCCACGGCCGCGAACTTCTTTTATGGCAGGGCTGTTAATTTGACGCAATTGCTCGATAAAATAATTCCCTAGCTCATTCGAGCGCTTCACCAGTTCTTCGTCCTGAAGCACGTCGAGCGCAGCAATCGCAACCGCACAGCCGAGCGGGTTGCCGCCGAACGTGGATCCGTGCGAGCCGGGACTGAACACGCCGAGAATATCTTCATTCGCTGCTACAGCCGAGATTGGGAAAACGCCGCCGCCGAGTGCTTTGCCCATGATGTACATGTCAGGGACGATGGATTCCCAGTCGCTCGCGAACATTTTGCCCGTACGTCCGAAGCCGGTTTGAATTTCATCCGCCACGAGCAGTACATTGTTCGCCTTGCATAGCTCTGACGCATGAGAGAGGAAACCCTCAGGCGGCATCACGATGCCTGCTTCTCCTTGAATCGGCTCGACCAGAAAAGCAGCCGTGTTTGGCGTAATCGCGGCCTTGAGCGCTTCAATGTCGCCGTAAGGAATGATTTTGAACCCTGGTGTAAATGGGCCGAAGCCTTGCTTGTATTCATCCGAGGAGGAGAACGAAGTGACCGTAATTGTCCGTCCGTGGAAGTTGCCTTCGCACACGATAATCTCGGCTTGATTCTCAGGCACCTGCTTCACGCTGTAAGCCCAGCGGCGAACCGCCTTCAGAGCGGTTTCTACCGCTTCTGCGCCTGTGTTCATCGGCAAAATCATGCTTTTACCCGTCAGCGACGTCAGCTTCTCATAGAACAGCCCGAGCTGGTCGTTATGGAACGCACGCGAAGTGAGCGTCACTTTATCCGCTTGCTCCTTGAGCGCCGCGATAATACGAGGATGGCGGTGACCATGGTTAAGAGCCGAGTAAGCGCTCAGCATATCCATGAACTTGTTGCCTTCCGGATCCTCGACCCACACACCTTCCGCCTTTGAAATGACAATTGGCAGCGGATGATAGTTATGCGCGCCGAAACGCTCCGTTTGCTCGATAATGCGGCTTGTTGTCGTTTCCATACTGCCACTCTCCTCTATACTTATCTCCTGTATCGTATGCACCTACAGGATACGTTCGCCAAAAACAGAGCCGATCAATTCAACCGCCGCAACGGCTGTAATATTATGCTGATCGAGCATCGGGTTCACTTCCACAAACTCCGCAGATACAAGAATATTGCGTTCAAACAGCAGCTCCATCGCAAAATGGCTCTCCCTATACGACATGCCGCCGTTCACCGGAGTACCTACACCTGGCGCTACGCCTGGGTCCATTCCATCGAGGTCGAGGCTCAGGTGTACGCCATCGGTTCCGTTCGTGACGATCTCCATCGCCTCTTCCATCACCTGCTTCATCCCATTGCGGTCGATGTCATGCATCGTGAACACTCGTATTCCTTTTTGTTTAAGGAATGCACGCTCGCCTGGATCGATCGAGCGCGCTCCGATAATGACGACATTTTCCGGAAGCAGCTTGTTTTCCGCACCGCCAATGTTAACGAGATCGGGATGTCCGTAGCCGAGGGCGGCAGCGAGCGACATGCCGTGAATGTTGCCGGACTGGGTCGTCTCGTGCGTATTCACATCCGTATGCGCGTCAAACCAGATAACGCCGAGCCGTTTCACGTGCTGCAGCACGCCCTTGATCGTTCCGATTGCAATGCTATGGTCACCGCCCAGCACCAGCGGGAATTGTCCTTTGCCCATTTCGCTCGCGACGCGTTCGCACAGCTCCTGATTGACGCGTACGATTTCGCCCAGATGCTTCAGCTTCTCGCCTTCTTGGGGAGCAGTGAGCATACGGTGGACAGCGAGGTCGCCTAAATCATTTATGTTAAAGCCAAGCGCTTTCAGTCGTTCATGCAAATTCGCGCCGCGGATCGCATCCGGTCCGAGGTCGACACCTTTACGGTCTGCGCCGTATTGCAGCGGTACACCAATAATGGAAATGTTGTTATTCTTCACCGCGTTCATGTGCAGCACTCCTTCCATCTTTTCGTGTACATGTATTGTAACATAGCCCGTTTTCGCGAAAAAATTGAATAAATCAATGATTACGATTGGAAATGCTTATGCTTCGAGTCGGTTAAAGGCTATACCATGTTGTTCAACCTCGACGCGCGGGAGGGCAGCAGTGCGGGTTCCGACCGTTTCTTGTAATCGTAAGCTTTATACTATTTCCTGCGGATAGCTTACGATTGCAAATACGGACGCTGGCGCTTCTCCACTCCGCACCGTTTCCCACTTTGTGCTGCTTTCGAGGGGATTGCTGTTATGTAGAATAGCTTGTAAGAACAACTTCTACTCGCGGCGCGCGGGAGGGCAGCAGTGCGGGTTCCGACCGTTTCTTGTAATCGTAAGCTTTGAACTATTTCCTGCGGATAGCTTACGATTGCAAATACGGACGCTGGCGCTTCTCCACTCCGCACCGCTTCCCACTTTGTGCTGCTTTCGAGGGGATTGCTGTTATGTAGAATAGCTTGTAAGCGCAACTTCTACTCGCGGCGCGCGGGAGGGCAGCAGTACGGGTTCCGACCGTTTCTTGTAATCATAAGCTTTGAACAATATCCGGAGGATATCTTACGATTACAAATACGGACGCTGGCGCTTCTCCACTCCGCACTGCTTCCCTCTCTTGTGCTGCTCTCGAGGAGAGTGCTGCTTTGTGGAATAGTTAGTTAGGTTAACTTCAACTCGCGGCGCGTGGGAGGGCAGCAGTACGGGTTCCGACCGTTTCTTATAATCGTAAGCTTTGAACTATTTCCTGCGGATAGCTTGCGATTGCAAATACGGACGCTGGCGCTTCTCCACTCTTTGTGCTGCTTTCGAGGGGATAGTTGTTTCTGAATGAATTAACTTTAATCCACTTTGACGAATGCCCATCTCTTCGACTTCGGATCGCGGGAGAACTGCTTTAGAGGAGTGCGACTTTGTAGGAATGGAAGTTGGACTGAACTTCAACTATGTGACGTGTAGGAAACAAGCTTACCTCAGAGCGGGAAAACCCTTTCTCAACATGCGATTATGGGCCCATCTGTGCGGAGTGGAGAAGCGGTAGCGTCCGTATTTGTAATCGTGTTATCACCTCTGATAACTAATTCAAATTACACGATTACAAGAAACGGTCGGAACCCGTGCACATCGCCTCCCTCTCGCCGAAGTTGCAGGTCCGCCACAGTCACCCAACTTGCTGGTCCGCCACAATCTTCAGAGTTTAAGTTGCAGGGTCTCGCCGGCTGAACGTAAGTTGAAGAAGACGCAAAAAAAACCTCCACTCCCCGCAATCATGCGAGAACTGGAGGTTTAACATAATCTTACCGCTGCGCGAAGCCGTCTATCCCCATTCCTTCCAAATCCGCTGCACGATCTCGGAGAAGGAACGGATATTTTGCTCGTCGGCACGTTTTTTGAGGATGACCATGGACGTTTCGATAACACCGGGGAAGCGGTGAATCTCGGCGAGCGTGCCTTTGCGAAGCTCTTCTTCGACGAGTGCCGATCCGAGAAGGGCTGTGCCTGTGTGGTACATCACGGTCCGCTTGATCGTCTCGTCGGACACACATTCGATGTACTTGTCCGGCGTGATGCCATAATCCTGCAAGCACTCGTTCACCAGCCGCTGGATGTTGGAACCCGACTTGTACGTGATGAACGGATACGACGCCAGCAGCTCCCGCGTATCATGCTGCTCGAAGAGCTCCTTCGTCGTCACGAGCACGAGATCTTCTTTGCCAAGGGGCATCGTTTCCATCTGCGGGGAATCGCAAGGTCCTGCGATGATGGCCAAGTCTGCTTCACCCACCGCGACCTTCTTCATCGCATCGTTGCTGTCACAGGAGAACAGCTGCAGCTTTACCTTCGGATTTTCCGAAATATAGGAATGGAGGATGAGCGACAAATATTGCGTGCAATAAAATTCAGGCGCCGCGACGGTGAGCAAACCATGAGGGTCATCAAGCTTGCGCAGCTCGGCTTCCATTTCATCCATGAGCGCAAACGTCTGATCTACATACTGCTTCACTACTTTGCCCGCAGGGGTCAAATACGTTTTCTTCCCCACCCGGTCGAGCAACGTCACGCCAAGCTCGCTCTCCAATGACTGGAGCTGCAGCGTAATGGTTGGCTGCGTGTAACCGAGCTGATCTGCCGCCCGCGTTAAGTTAAGCGTATCGGCGACAACCTGGAAAGTCTTATATTTCTTGAAATCCATCGTACTCACGCCCTGTAAACGTTGATGAATCATTATAGCCTGACAAATAACAGAAGGGCAAGCTATAGCAGCCTGCCCTCACGTCAACATTGCATTCTTCATCCGTATCATAGAAAAATTCACCGTCGACGTCAGCACCGCATCTCGTAGCTGCTGCAAACTCGGCGTAACGCGAAGCTCCACACCAGCGTCTACAATCCACTGAAGCAGATCATCCATCCGCTCGGCCGAGAGCGGCTTCACTTCCTTCTTCGCCGTGTAGTAACCCGCATTCGCATCGTACAACTCGAAATCTGCATCATCAAACGTATACCGGTACAACACCGTCGTCCGCATTCGATCCAGCCAAGCAGATTCAATCGCCATTAACCTCTCCGTACCAGACAAACCGAAGAACCGCTCTCTGTCTTCAGCAGCCGTCCCTTCCACAGACCATAAACAGATCCGCGGACAATCTCGCGGAAAGTAATAATGTACTGCATAGAAAGCGTCAATTGCCCACACCATCGCCGGTTCGTCAAGCCGATATTCCAGCTGTCTCGGCGTAAACAATGTGATATTCGGGTCTTCGCTAAAGTGATACAACAAGTGAGGCGCACCGTCCTATTTGTGTTCGACTATATCCGTCCTTACCCTATTATCCGATTTCCATCAAAATATCATCTTCATGATCGTTAAACCGCAGGTACAAATCCTTCTCTTCCAGATACCACAAATTGTCCTCTTCCATGTAGAACGTAATCCCTTCCACAACCTGATGCAGGCCTGGATTTCGAGGTGTATCCTTCATTACTCCGAGCGAAAAACCAGGTTGAACGCTGCCGCTGCCACCTAACCGAACGAATATCCGCAAATGATCGCCACTAGTTAAATCCAACTCTCTCATATACCAGCGTGCAGCCGACTGTTCCACCACAATTCTCATCGCGCCCATCTCCTCGTTTTGGATACGGTTACATGTAATATATACGCCACCGAACACCAAATTACCTCTTTGTCAAATATGGAAAAGCTTAAGCTTTATAATCCACGCCCGCGCTCATGCTGCTGACGCTTCAATCGAACATAAGCGAGAATTGCCAAATATACAAGCAAGCCCATCCATACAAAAAAGATCGACAGCTTCTGCCCGCGCGTGGGCTCTGTTGACGCATCAGCCGACTTAGCGACTACAGTACTGGCTGTCTCTGCAGTTACTTCCGGCGACTCCGCAATCACCGATTCAGCCGTCGGCTTCACCGGTTCCATCGTACCCGCCTTGACCGTACCAAGCGAGCTGGTCACCATCACATCGCCGTCCTCCGTCACGTCCACGCTCGGCCTATCCCCTTTACGCATCACCGCCCACATCGGCTCTCTCGCGATAAAATGCGCAGGCTCCTCGCTCATAAATGGATATGCTTGATCGCTGCTTATTACTTGCTGAAGCTCATAATTCGCAAATCCATAGTCGAGCAAATTGCGCATATCCTTATATACAACCGCCTTCGAAGGCGACTTCAGAAGGACACCGATCAGCTCCATCCCATCCCGCTTTGCCGATGCAACTAGTGTAAAACCGGACGCTTCGGTATAGCCATTCTTGATCCCGGTTGCGCCTTCATAGTCCTTGAGCAGCTCGTTATGGTTGATAAGCGTGGACGTCCATTCTTTGCCGACCCAAGGCACCCGCTTCGTCGCGACGATCTGGCGGAACTTCTCGTTCTGCATCGCATACCTTGCGATGTTGGCCATATCTCGCGCCGTCGTCACCTGTGTCTTATCCGGTAGGCCGCTCGGATTAACAAAATGAGTATGCTCCGCGCCAGCCTTCTCTCTCACCCAAGCGTTCATCCGCTCTGCGAACTTCGCTTTCGTACCATCCATATATTCAGCAATCGCAGTCGCTGCATCATTGCCCGAATTCATTAGCATTCCATACAGCAGCTTCTCCAGCGTCACTTGCTCGCCTTCTGCCAAGTAGATTCGTGTGCCGTCTTCGCCGCGCGCTTCTTTGGAGACGGTTACCAAAGTCGATAAAGCGCTTTCATTCTCTAAGGCTACAATGCCGGTCACAATCTTCGTGATGCTTGCTGGAAATTGTTCCTTATCCGCGTTCTGAGCATACAGGACGGTTCCCGTCTTCGCATCCATGAGTACAGCTGATTCAGATATTATATTCGGTTCGTCATTTGTTAGCCCTTCCGCATGCGAGGGCGACGCAAGAAAACATAATTGGATAACCAACAATAAACATGCACTGAAGCAGCTTGTTCTGCGCAGTTTCAGCATAAGTGTCAACCTCCCGGAGCCTTTCACATGAAGCGATAATCAACTATAAACGTACCATCTGGACGGGTTGTACTTCAATTATTATTTTATGGGACAAAAGAAAGCTGCCCCTGGAAGCTAATGATCAGCTTCACAACAGGCAGCCCCTCGCGTGTTATTGCTTCATATCTTGCGGATGCGAATCTTCAAGCAGCGCAACGACGCTTGCGTTGGAATCGACCTGAGCTGGATTCTTGCAGCCTGGAATTACTGCGGTTACGGCTGGATGCTTCAAGCACCATGCAAGCGCCCATGCTGCCATATCAACGCCTGACGGCACCTCTTCCTTCGCGATCCGCTCCACTTCCTGCAGCTTGAGCAGCGTGCTCTCCTGGTCGTGGCGATGACGCACATCAGTCGTGTCGAACACAGCACCCGGCTTGTACTTGCCGCTGAGATAACCGCTTGCAAGCGGGACTCGCGCCAATACGCCAAGATCCTGTCTGATGCAGGAGGGGAATACGTCTTTCTCAGGAGCTTGATCCAGACGATTATATACCACTTGGATCACCTTCGAACCGACCTTTGTGGAGGCATCCACTTGATGCGAGTTGCTGTTGCTGCCGATGGATGTGCCGAGATGTCTGATTTTGCCCGCAGCCACCTGCTTATCGAGCACCGTCCAGAGCTCATCGTTATCGAATACAGCGTCTGGGCCAGAGTGGAATTGGTAGAGATCTATGTAGTCTGTCCGCAGCGCTTTCAGCGAGGCATCAAGCTGCTGCACGATGTCTTCCGGAGCGAACTTATCCGTCCGGGTGAAACGCTCATGGAAGTGATGACCGAATTTCGTAGCGACGATCCAGTCTTCCCGCTTCCGGCGTGAAAGATAATCACCGATGAACGCTTCCGACAGATGATCACCGTAGCATTCCGCGGTATCGATCAAGTTAATGCCAAGGTCTGCAGCACGGTCAAGAATCGCGTCCGCTTCATCCTGCGTATAATCCTGGCCCCACTCGCCTCCAAATTGCCATGTACCGATACCGATAACGGATACATTGAGATCCGTCTTGCCAAGTCTCCGATATTTCATAAATCGCCACTACTCCTCTTATACGGTTATTTTGTTCGTCTGATAGACAAGTGCTGCTGCGATTTGAGCTGCTGATTCAGCAGCGTAAGGCTTGCTGACGCGCAGGGCATGGCGACGCATCGTCTCCAAATGCGCTGGGTTGTTAAGCAGCATCTGGACAGCGCGCTTCAGCTCATCAAGACCGGATAGATGCATCGCCGCACCGGAATGACGCAGGAAGTTCGCATTGTCAATTTCCTGCCCTGGCAGCGGCTTGTAAATCAGCATCGGCAGCCCCGAAGCAAGCGCCTCCGAGGACGTTAGCCCTCCCGACTTCGTAATGAGAATATCGGCAGCTGCCATCAGCTCCGGGATACGATCCGTGAAGCCAGTGACGACTAGCGGCACGCGCGAAACCTCACGAAGCCGGCTAAGCTGCTGCTTTAATTTATCATTATGCCCGCAAACGATGATGAGCTGCAAATCCGGACGTTCATGACTTTGCACCCAGCTGCATAGCGACTCCGTCACTTCCTGCCCCATCAGGCCGTTGCCACCGCCCATGACAAGCAGAGTCGGCAGCTCGCTTCGCAATCCGAGCTCAGCCCGAATCGCTTGTTTGTCGTAGGAGCGGCTATAATCAGGACGGATTGGAATGCCTGTGACCGCAATGCGGCCTGGATCGACGCCAACCCTTGTTAAGCGCTGCGCGACTTCCTGAGAGCCGACGATATAAAGGTCCGTTTGCGGGTGAAGCCAGTAGCTGTGGTCTGTGAAATCAGTAATGACGGTAATGAGCGGAGCATGGCAATAACCGCCTACCTTCATGAGGGAAGCAGCGCCGGCCGCCAGCGGGAATGTTGCAATGATGGCCGAAGGCTTCACTCGATCCAGCATAGCAAGAAATTTGCCAAGGCCGAATCCGTGCATATACTTGAGGCTGCTGGACAGTCGATTCAGCCCGCGCGTCTTACTGTATATATAACCATAAGTACGAGGAAACGATTGCACGCCGTTCAAATACATATATTTGCTGAACGGATGCACAAGCGGGTGCGCCTGCGCCATATAATCCATAACCATAGTGGCAAGCTCCGGATGAGTCGCCTTTATCGCATTTCGCAGCGCCGCCGCAGCTTGAATATGACCTGAGCCGTAGTCTCCGGTAAGGATGAGTATCGGTCCCCGTTCCATCTGCTTTGCTCCCTCTCTCCATATGATCTGCGAGCAGCCAAGCCATTGCCGTACATTCAATATACGTGGCATTCAAGCGGGAAATGAGTCATTTTGCGCCATTTACGAAATTGTTAGAGCGTTATACACGGCGGGGACGGCAAACCATCCACGTCTCTCCAGGCTGAAAAATATGATATTTCTGTCCGCGGTACTTCTGGTACAGCTCCTCCACAAATCCGCTGATGCCTTCACTGTTGTTCGGGTACATATCGAAATGAAGCGGCACGACCATATCCATCTTCACTTCCCACGCGAGCGCCGCCGCTTCACGCGCATTCATATTGCCTATGACGCCTGCCCGATCCCGAAACAGATCTCTTCCGTTAATCGGCAGCATGCCTACATCAATGTCAAACGTCTTCAATATCGTAATGAGCTGTTCTGTCACGAGCGTATCTCCTGCATGGTAGATCGTGAGCCCGTCCCATTCGAGCATATAGCCCAAATAACGGTCCCAGCCTTCGTTGTCGACTTCCCGTGCTTCATGCCATGCCGGTATCGGGCGAATAATGAGCCCAGCCTCGCAAAGCATTGGCGCGCCATGCTTGAGCTGCACCAGGCGATGTTCATCAATGCCCGCTTCGCGAAGCATCGGTGCACATATTCGGGGAGTTGCAATCTTACAGCGAGGCGAAGCTTCTGCAATCGCCAGAAGCGTCTCAGGATCCATATGATCCAAATGTTCATGCGTGATGAGAATGAGGTCAATGTCTGTTAAGCTGTCAGGCTGTACCGGCGGCGGATAATTGCGCTTCCAAAAATTTGCCGGCTCTGTAACCAAACGATCCACTGAATCGGTTAGATAAGGATCGATCGCAACCGTAAATCCATTGCGGCGGATAATGACGCCAACTTGGCCAATATACTGAATCGTGGCTGTTTCAACATTCAAATTCGGATTCATGTCAGGCACGCTCCTCTCCCTTTAAGCGTAACAGAAAAACCCGCGATACGTAAATCGCGGGTTTCCTAATTATTGCTGTTCATCTTCGGCTTCGACGAATCTTTGCAGCGCAGAAAGCTTATTCTCCCAGTACCGTTCATAGTAATTCAGCCAGTTTTTAAGTTCCTGTAAAGGCTGTGTCTCAAGGCGGTAACGCGTCTCGCGACCGACCTTCCGTTCCTTTACAAGCCCCGCTTCAGCCAGAATGCGCAGATGCTTGGAAACCGCTGTACGTGTAATGGTAAAATGGCCCGAAATCGCGGTGACAGGCATTTCATGATCAACAAGAAGCTTTAGCACCTCACGGCGGGTAGGGTCCGCAATCGCTTGAAAGACATCATGCTTCCCGGATGGCAGCGCCATATTAAGCTTCGACGTAATTGCCGAGCGCACGGTGCAGACCTGTCCAGCCTTCGTTCATCCGATCGCGGATAAGGGCATGAGGCATACCGTGCTCGATAATGTCTGTTCTCCAGCCAGCATGAATGAGCGTGCATTCAGTCTGGTTGTCAGCAAGATCTTTCAGTATGAACGTAATCGTCCAATCCTTCCCCCAACCGAAGGATATACGATTTGGCGCTTCAACCTCATTCACAATGCAAGACTGGATGCCGAAAGGACCCGCATCAATCTTGAACTCGTGGCCGACAACCGCTTCGAGATCATTCGGCATGAACCAGGCGCTAAGCCCCTTCGAGGTCGAGACAGCGTCCCATACTTTGAGAATCGGTGCTTTGAATGTAAGTGTTTGGTTAATATCTGGAAGTGAATTCTGTGTTTCCATGTAGACTTCGTCTCCTCTTTCATATTGGCAGATTCAGTAACGATTTTAAAAAAAGCGAACCCATTTGGTTTCGCTTTTGATTATATGACACCTTTTGGTTTCGAGTCAATTAATGCTTGTCCTTCTGTTCATTCTCCATGCCGTGATCTTCCCATCGCCTCGAATACGCTTTGTTCGTCACCCAAATCGTTATCCAAGTGAGTAATATCAAGATAATCGCTGCCGAAATCCAAACTCCTGTCGGTACACCCATTTCATCTCTCTCCTTTACCTGCAGGGATGCTTGCCTATATCAAAAGCATAACAGATATCATTTGGTTTCGACAAATGAACACATTTTGACTTTTTCACACTATTGCAGCGAATCTGCTTAAGGTGCATAATGATGTAGGTCGTTTTATAGATATTAAGCATGATCCCGTGTAAGAAAGGAAACTGGAATTTGAAGCTAGCACCAACATCATCCAAACTGCCCGTCTCTCCTGTCATCCCGCTGCTAATCGGCATGCTTGCAATTTCATTCGCGCCGATACTAGTCCGTTACTCACACGCGCCTGTATCTGTCCAAGGTATGTACCGAATGCTGTTCACCTTCGTGCTCATGCTGCCTTTCGGTACCAAACAGTTTGGTGCCGTGAAGCATATTTCGAGAAAAGATTGGCTCATGCTTGTCTTCGCCGGCATCTTCCTAGCACTGCATTTCCTGCTCTGGATGGCCTCACTGACGTACACATCCATTGCAAGTTCCACTATCCTACTTGCGCTCGAGCCAGTATTCGTCTTGGTAGGGGCGTACTTCCTGTTCCGTGACAAAGCGAATAAACTCGCCATTATCGGCATGATCATCGCGCTTGTCGGCGCTATGGGCATCGGTTCAGGCGATATTGTATTGTCGTCGCGCGCATTCTTCGGCGACATGCTGTCCTTTCTTGGCGCACTCGCTGTATCCGTAAATATGCTGCTTGCCAAACAAATTATGAAGCGCGTCTCGTCGTACTTGTACAGCTGTATCGTGTTCGGCATTACGACAATCTGCTTCTTCATCTACAATGTTACGATGGGCATCTCGATGACGGATTATGCGCAGCGCGAATGGATCGTGTTCCTGCTGCTCGCCATCGTGCCGACTGTGTTCGGCCACCTGATCTTCAACTGGCTGCTCAAGTACGTCAAGCCGACGACGATTTCCATGTCTGTGCTGGCGGAGCCTGTTGGAGCAAGCCTTCTGGGCATGATGCTGTTTAGCGAAATGGTAAGCGGGTTCCAGCTCATCAGCGGAGCTTTTATCATCATTGGACTTATCCTTTACATGCGTGCGGAGAAGCAGCCGGTTGTGGAGCAGAGCACTCAGCAGCCTGTGAGCGCTTAATAACGCAACAAAAAAAAGCCTTACTCAGGCTTTTTTTTGTTACCTATGTTCGTACATTGAACTATTCCAAGCCATGCTCTTCGCGAATGCGGTATAAGCCTTGAATAATCGGTTCAGCCGGATCACGGTTAAGCAGATGATGCGCCATAAGAATATGAAGCGGCAATGCACAGATATTGTTGCCATCGCTAATCGCAGGGAAGCCTGCTTCCAGAACGGCTCCGTGCTGCTCGTTCAAGTCGAGATCAACGTACACTTGCTCGTCAGGAAACTCCTCGCGAATCGCTTTCGCGCAATACGGAACGAGATAGTGATCAATAATTCCTTTAGCTTCATCTTCTGTTTGCGGAGGGCTAGGAAGCAATTGATCGCCACCCTTGTCGAACAGATCCAAGAAGAAAGAAGCCATCCACAATGCCGGATCATCATTGTTTTGGAATATATTCAGTAGTTCTCGCATGAAGAATCCACATACGACATTACGGCCATTTAGTCGTTCAACTTTGAACACAAATAACGGTCCGTAAACTTCATGCATCATTACTTGTCCATCTACTCCGTCTTCTTCAAACTTAAAACGGAGTGCTTTCAGCCCATTATCTAATAGGGCTTGAATGAGCTGTTTTAACTCTTCTTCCGGAATTGTCGGCAATTCCGTCTCATTCGTATTGTCTACATTATTAGTTGTCATTTTTATTCACCCGTCATTCATCATATAATGATCGTTTCTGAGTTGTCTACTCGTAATTTTTCCAAAATTGAAGTTTCCGCTATGCGCGAGGCTCCATAATGTACGCCAGCAGCAGCGCTGCGGTGTTCATCACTGCATGACTATGCGTGCGTTCCATGCTGTGGGAAGCATGCACGCCAGGGCCGATCAGCGCCGCTTTAATGTTGCTTCCTCCATGCATCGCCGCGGATGCATCCGAGCCGTAATGCGGGTAAATATCAACCGCATAGGGAAGCTCTTCACGCTTCGCAAGATCAATAAGCGCAGAAGTCATTAAATAATCATAAGGACCGGTTGAATCTTTGGCACAGATCGACACGTCATACTCGGTTGTGGACAGGTCATCGCCCATAGCACCCATATCGACAGCGATCATTTCCGTAATATCATGCGGGATATAGGAGCTGCCGTGGCCCACTTCCTCATACGTCGAGATGATGATTTTGACCGTACGAACGGGCTGCTTCCCTTCATCCTTCAGCCATTTCAGCAGACCGAAGATTGCAGCTACGCTCGCTTTGTCGTCCAGATGCCGCGACTTAATGAACCCGCTCGGCAGCACCCGTGTCCGAGCATCCCACGAAATAAAGTCACCTACGCCGATGCCAAGCTTCAGCACATCGTCCTTCGATTTGACCGTCTCGTCAATACGAATTTCCATATTCGCTTCTTCGCGCTTCAGATCGCGAGCATCCGTGAAGACATGAACAGATGGCTTCGTCGTCAAGACCGTTCCATCATAAGCTCGTCCATCCCGCGTATGAATGAGGCAGTACTCACCTTCAACGGAATGCATCGCATAGCCGCCAACCGGAGTGAACCGAATGGTGCCATTGCTCTTGATGGAACGAACCATGGCTCCCAGCGTATCGACATGCGCGGTTAAGGCGATCACTTCATCTTCTCTCGGATCGGAGCCCGGAATCGTAATGATGCCGTTTCCCTTAGGCGTAAACTCGAGCGAATACCCAAGCTTAGACGCCTCCTCATGAATCAGGCGCATGATCTTCATGCAGAAGCCGCTTGGGCTAGGAGTAGAAAGCAGCTGCTCGAGCAATTGAATCGTATAATGCCGGTCTAAATTCGGTTTAAGCGGTATACCCATAGCTTACCATGCACTCCTTTATGAAATCACATTACCTCTATCATAGCTGATTCCGAGGCAAAATCCTATTTTCTACAAACGGATAAAGAGCAGAATGCCGAGTCCGCACACCGCAAGCAGTGTATCTCGCAGCTTCCATTTCTCTGTGACCAGCAAGGTCGGTTGACGCTTCTTACCGACACCGCGGCTTTCAAGCGAATCCGAAACCTGTTCCCCGAGGCGAAATAACGCGAGCATGAACGGAACGGCTGTTTCCCGCAGCTGACGGATCGCGCTGCGCCCGGATCGACGAGTCTGCTTGCCTCGCGCCAATGTGACACGGCCGAACCGCTCCCATTCCGATAACAGAACCGGAATAAACCTCAGGAGGAGCGTGACGGTTAAAATCATTTTGGTTCCCCATAGCGGCACCTTTCCCCAAATGCCAAGCAATTGTTCGAGCGACCTGCGCAGACGCAGCGGCGTGACGGCTAGCGGCAGACCTAGACCGAGGAGCATGGCAATAAAAGGCCGAACGAGCGACTGCAGCGATTCCAAGAACTGGCTACCGCTAAAATAGCCACCATGCCCAGTTGGACCTATACCAGCGAAGATAGACAGTGTAAGCGTGAATACAGCAAGTGCGATAATCGCGCTTCTCCAGCGTCTCAGCGGGATGCGACCTGCATAGATACAAATAGCAGTAAGAATGCTCATCACGCCGACACCGAGCCATGTCGATTGCGTTAGGATAGCCGCGGACATCAGGATGTAAGTCAGCCATACCGAGCGCGGATCAAACTTGGCTAGCGGTGACGGCTTATCTGCTGTGATTCGTGCTTGAAAAGGCGCTCTGCTTTTTTGTTCAGTTAGCGAAGCAACGGTAGTGGCTTCTTCCAGACTCGTAGCAGCCACGTTGCCGGAAGCCGGCGGCTGAGCTTGCAGCTGCGGAAGCGCGCCTGCAAGCTCAGCCGGACTCCATACAGCTTCGCTTGAAATTCCCATTCGATCCAGCCGGTGCGCGATCCGCAGCCAGTCAGGCACGTCCATTCCGGCCTCGAGCAGCAATTCAGGGTCTGACAGCAGCGTCTCTCTCGTGCAGAGCACTGCGCTGCCGTCCTGTTTCATCAGCATGATTCGGTCTGCCAGCTGCAGCGCCCAGTCGCTCTCGTGCGAGATCAGCAGCACACCTTGCCCCTCTGCCGCGAAGCGCTTCAACTGCTTGCTAAGCTGCTCCTGACCATCGGCATCAAGTCCTGCGGTCGGTTCATCAAGCAGCAGCCAACCTGCCGGTGGCGCGAAGAGACAAGCGAGCGCGGTTCTTCTTCGTTCACCGCCGCTCATGAAATACGGGTCGCGCGCAAGCCAGGGCTCGTCCCAGCCGACGGCAGCGAGCGCAATGGCTATTCGTTCCTGCTGCTCGGATTCGCGCAAGCAATAAGGCCGGAGCGTGAAGAGCAGCTCATCCTTAACCGATCGCGCGAAGAGCTGCTCTTCAGGCGACTGGCAGGAATAACTGTATGCATGCAGCGCTTGCGGGTTGCGTGTCAATCTTACACGGCGAGTCATACGCGGGAGGATCGAAGTTCGCGTTGAATCCGTCCATAATTCCGTATCTCCGTAACGTATGTCTAACCCGCTTGGCCCCTGCAAGCCTGCGATGATCTCCATGAGCCTCGTTTTGCCGACACCATTGGCGCCAAGAAGTACCGTAATCTCTCCTTGCGATAGAACGATTGGTTCCGCAGACGGCGAATCAACGTTTGATCGTTCACTCTCTCTATGTACCCCAGCAAGGGTAAATTTCAATCCTTGAACCGTGAGATCAGCTCGGTTCCCAATCGCATTGTTCATAACCGCGCAAGCACCTGCTCCCATTCCGCCGCTGTCTCGGGATAAGGCCGAGCAAGCTTTCCTTGCCGTCCTAACTCAAGCGCTAACGCTGGCAAATAAGGCAGTCGCAGTCCACAAGCTTGGCAGGGAGTTAAGGAGTTCGGATGAAGCTCTTCTTCTTGAGGGCCAAATAGAAAATGCCTCCCTAATCCATCGAACACGATGTGCCCATCTCTCATTGCGACAACCCGCGAGCCGCCTCCAAGCTCCTGCAGCCGCTGCGTCACCCACACGACTGCTGTTCCTTGCAAGTGCAGCGCCTTCGCGAGACGCAAGACCTCTGCGCACGATTGATCGTCCAGCATGGAAGTCGCTTCATCGAAGACGATGAGCGGTGCGCTGGCCGCGGAAGCAGCCGCAACAGCAGCGAGCTGGCGCTGCCCGCCGGACAATCGATTCCACGGAACATCCGCAATCGCAAGCAGCCCCGTATGCTCCAGAACAAGCTCTGTACGCTGTATAATCTCATCCGCTTCAATGCCCTGCCACTCAAGCGCGAAGCGAATTTCTTGCCTTGGCGTTTCGGCAAACAGCTGAGAATCCGGGGTCTGCATGACATAGGGCATAGGCCGGTTGCCAGCAAATCCTCGATTCCACGAGCCGTGAACGCCGTCAATTGTTAACCCTGCAAGAAGTCTTGCCAAGGTCGACTTTCCGCTTCCGTTCGTCCCTACAATGTTCACCCACTCGCCCGGTGCAATGGAGAAATCAATATGATCTAGACGAGGGGAAACCTCACCAGATTCAACAATACGCTCAATATTAACATCTGTTAGAACCAAGCTATTTTCTGATGCCTGCAAGATCACAAAACTCCCTCTTCCCAAAATTGAATTCACGTGATACATTTTAATTGTTAACCGCAACTAGATAACAAGGTTAACATTGGAGAGGAGAAATGACAATGGAATCGACAAAAGCTACAGCAGGCCACACCCCAATCTCAGCCAGCAAACAAAGTGAAACTACATACTGGATTCGCGGTATTGTGTTTACCGCCCTGTTCGCAGCGCTCTTCATCGCCTTCGGCTATGTCAGCATACCGCTTGGCTTCACTTCCGTACCGATTACGCTCCAGACCTTCGCCATCATGCTCGCAGGCGGTCTGCTCGGCGCTCGCTACGGCTTCTGGAGCATCGCAATCGTCGTCTTGTTAACGGCCGCAGGCTTGCCACTTCTGCACGGCAATGGCGGACTGTCGACGATCTTCGGCTTCACCGGCGGCTACATATGGATGTTCCCAATATCCGCGCTGTTGATCGGACTTGCCAGCGACCGTTTGTTCGCGCGTACCAAGTCCTTGTCCCGCAATCAAGTCATCATGCTATTCATCAGCCTTGTCTTATTCAGCGTTGTCCTTGCTTACATCGGAGGCGTACCATGGCTTGCCTATAAAGCGAACTATTCGTTCCAGAAAGCAATGGTGTCCGGTTGTTATCCATTCCTATTCGGCGATATGGTCAAAGCCATTGCAGCGACGTTCCTCATCCGCACGCTGCGCCCGCTCATGCCTAAACTCCGCTAGTCTTCGTTTTTTCACTAATCCGTCCAGCCGACCTGCTTCTTCAGCTCTTGCGCAAGAAGGCTTCGCAGCTCCCGCAGCGTCGGCTTGCGGATCGTAATGACCACGCTTTTCCCCTGTACGTCCAACTTCTGTATATGTACCAGCTTCGGCAGCTCGCTGCCAAGCGGAATTTCCATATTGTCAAACTCACTCTTCTTCAGCGTGATCCCCCTCAGCTTCGCCTCTTCGACAACAGCAACGACATTGGGCTCGTTCCACTGCAGCCCATACGTAATGACAAGTCCTGCCGGAATCCGCTTCTTATACATCACATTCACATGTGCAACAAGCTTATTCTCCTGCAGTTCAAATCTCGCTCCGGTGATTCGAATGTCCGGGCTGTACTCGGGATGCAAGCGGATTGAAGCTTTGCCAATGTTATTGATATCTGCTTCGGAGAGCACGAATTCCGTATCCAGATGACGGATCATCCTAAGCGCTCGGTCCACGATCGGAACCGGGTCGTAGTTTAAATTCAAGTCTTCCTCTGGTTTCACGTACCAGATTGCAAATGCACCAGCGCCTGCAAGGAGCAAAATGAACACAATAATAGAAATCAGCAATTTGCGAATCAAGAGATACTCTCCTTCCTGATCCCCCTATTATAGCGCCGATTGCATCAAACGAGAACAAGCCGCCCCCGCCATGATTGGACAGGAAACGGCTTGTGAATGCAGTGCGCTATTGATGTACAACATTACGCCAGGAGCCGGCAGCAGTAATATCTTCTGATTGACTAGCAATGTAAGCCTCACAGATGAAACCAGACACTTCCGTCCCGTCGGCAAGCTCAACCTTGCCAATGCCAAGCGGCGCCGGTATACCTGCGACGAAAGCTCCGAACGAGGCTGCAGGCATCTCCCACACTTCAAGCGTAATCGCAGATCCGCCCTGCTCCTGCTTTATCATACCCGGCTTTGCAGGCGTCGTCGGCAGCTTAACGAGCTTATATCTCGGCGCACTCTCCGTCTCGCGCACGAATACTGCTCCGCACGCTTGCATTTGCTTCTCTAGCGGGAAGCCTCGCATATGCAGGCCGCAGACGGCGACGAGCATCGTCTCGGCGGTTGGGGAAGCGGCGGCAGCGTGCTGTCTTCCTTCAGTCTCTTCGGCGACTGCATCGGAAATGGCATCAAGAACCACCGTTTCAGTCGACGTCTTAGCGAACTCTTCCGCTTCAACAAACCGCTTCGCCGCGCTGCACAGCAGCGTCTCATTCACCGCAGTTGCGAACATCGTAATGCCGAATGGCAAATCTGCATCCGCCTCTCCAGCTTGAAGAGCGACAGCGCACAGATCAAGCAAATTGCAATGATTCGTGTACCGCCCCATATCGCTGTTCGTTGCAATCGGATTGTCGCGCACATCATCGCGCGACCATGTGCCGCCGCAAGTCGGCAGGACCAGCACGGCATCTTCCAGAAGACGATGTGCCGCCAGTCTCAAAGCTTGCAGCCGGTGAGCCGCTTGGAACACAGATGCCGCCGTATATGCAGGCGACGCGCCAGTGCGCAGCACTTGCTCCGTCACTGGGAATACATCGCTCGAGTTCGCCTCAACGAAAGCACCGAGATCTGCCCATCGCTCTGCAACCCACGGGCCGCCATACAGAATCGACGCCGCTTCATTGAACAGCTCAAGCTCGACCTCGACAAGAGGGATTCCGAGCCCTCTTACACGATCCAGCGCCAGATCCCATGCTTCGCGATAAGCCGATGCGAACGGCCCATAGAACGATGGCGCTTCGCTCGGCACGCACAGTTTGGAAGGCAGCGGACCCGTCAACGGCTGCGGTATATTCCGCGACCAAGGGTCCGTTGCCTCTGGTCCGCGTGCGATTAGATCAACTGCAAGCGCGTCATCCAAGCTGTGTGAGAATACGGTCACGCAGTCCAAGCTCGCGCAGGCGGGCACGACCCCTTTGGTCGGCCATGCGCCAAGACTCGGCTTATAGCCGACCAAGCCGTTCAGCGCAGCCGGTACACGGCCGGAACCGGCCGTGTCCGTGCCAAGCGAGAATACCGCTTGCCCGCGAGCAACC
Source organism: Paenibacillus sp. sgz302114 (assembly GCF_056120345.1). NCBI lineage: Bacteria > Bacillati > Bacillota > Bacilli > Caryophanales > Paenibacillaceae > Paenibacillus > Paenibacillus sp. sgz302114. Next base: position 981,657 of record NZ_JBVYOI010000001.1, on the reverse strand, counting down.
GCAACTGCGGAGCCGGAGCTGGAGCCACCGCTTATGAGCTCCTCGCGGAGCGCATTATGCGTCTCTCCATACGGGCTGCGCGTCCCGACGAGCCCGGTGGCGAACTGGTCGAGATTTGTTTTGCCGATTGGAATTGCTCCTGCGTCGATGAGCCGCTGAACGACGGCAGCGCTCGAATCCGGTGTATAGGCGAAAGCATCGCAGCCAGCAGTCGTAGGCACACCAGCCAGGTCGATATTATCTTTAATGGCGAAGGGAATTCCCCACAGCGGAGAGCTCGCCGCATCCAAACGCGAGAGCCGATCCAGATAAGGCTGGATGAGCTCCGCAGTAGGCGGTGTTATCCATATATTCATCGCTTCGTCTCGAGACGATCGGCGAATCACTTCCGCCACCACTTCAGCCGGCGCAATCCGCTTCGCGGCATATTGCTCGCGAAGCCAGCCAATCGTCAAATGTTCTGGCCATTCCACAGTCGCTGTCATACTGGCGTCACCTCTCTTGCCGTTTCTTTCACCAGACCAACAATCAGTTGTCCGGCGTGCACCTCGTCGCCTGGCTTTACGAAGATGGAAGCAACAACGCCGTCACAAGGAGCCGTCTGCGAGAACTCCATCTTCATGCTTTCCTCAATAATGAGCGTCTCGCCTTTCTTCACTTCTTGGCCCGGCTCTACAAGCACCTTCCACACACTGCCTGGCATCGTGCAGCGTACAGCAATCGTCCCTTCCGGCAGCTCATCTTCGGCAGTTTCTTTGCCCAGATCAGCCGATTCGGAGACATACTCCGCCAAGCCTTGCGCCTTCCAGCTCTCGCGTTCAGCCGTGAATGCTGCTTGCTGCACTTCGCGGAACGCCTCCGCACTTTCCTCGATCGAATTCAAAAATTCAAGATAATCACCTAAACGGAATGTCGTCTCCGTAATATCTGCCTCAAACCGTCCGCGCGTGAAATCCTCCCTCAATTGCAGCAGTTCATCCGCACTGACCGGATAGAACTGAATTTGATCGAAGAAGCGAAGCAGCCACGGCTTTCCTGACTCGAAGCTTGACGACTCGCGGTTAAGGTGGTTCCACATTTGAATGGTACGTCCAACGAATTGATAGCCGCCCGGACCTTCCATCCCATAGATACACATGTAAGCGCCGCCTATACCTACGGCATTCTCAGGCGTCCAAGTCCGCGCCGGATTGTACTTCGTCGTCACAAGACGATGACGAGGATCAACCGGTGTTGCGACCGGCGCGCCTAGATAAACATCACCAAGTCCAAGTACGAGGTAGTTTGCGTCGTAGACGATACTCTGCACTTCATCAATACTATCCAGCCCGTTAATGCGGCGGATGAACTCGAGGTTGCTCGGGCACCACGGCGCGTCCGGACGGACATTCTTCTGATAGCGATCTATGGCGAGCTGTGTCGCCGGGTCATCCCATGAGAGCGGCAGACGCACGATCCGCGATGGTACCGTAATTGAAGCAAGCTCCGGCAAGCTGCCATCGAGCTCGAGAATACGTTCGCACGCTTCAAGCACGTTGGTCAACGATGGATCAATGTGCACTTGCAGAGATCGGATGCCTGGTGTCAAATCAAGGACAGGAATCGTACCGCTCGCTTCGATTGCCTGCATGAGCGCATGTACTTGAAACCGCAGCAAGAGGTCAAGCTCCATCTCGCCATATTCCACGAGGATATTCTCGTCGCCGCTGCAGCGAACCGTTATCGGGAAGCGGCGATTCTCCGTCTCCTGAGCAAGGAGCGGATATGAAGGCTCTGGCTCACGCTCCGGCTGCGGCAGTGTTACAGTTACCAGACGGTGCCACTGAGCGAGACCGATCGCTTCGAGATTGCGATCTTGAAGCTTGCGCAGCTGATCAGCCTCCTCCAGCGTCAGCAGCTGGAAGCGAACACTGTCTCCAGGCTTCAATTGGCCAAGCTTCCAGAACTCGGCGGATGCTGTCGTTACCGGGCAGACGAAGCCGCCTAAGCTTGGGCCGTCAGGGCCGAGCAGAATCGGCATGTCACCAGTCAGATCCAGCGTGCCGACCGCATACGCGTTATCGTGAATGTTGGACGGATGGAGTCCTGCTTGACCGCCATCTTCACGAGCCCAGTGTGGTGCAGGGCCGATAAGGCGAACACCGGTACGGGAGCTGTTAAAATGCACTTCATAGCGTGTATTCGCCAGCTCCTTCAAATAGGAAGGTTTCAAATACTCACCCGTGCAGTGAGGACCCGGGACGACTCCGATCGTCCATGAGCGGGTAATCGACGGACGGTCCAGCTCATGCAGCTGAATATCCGACGGCGGATTGCTGCCGCTCCGGTTCACGCCAAGCACGTCACCGGCACGCAGCGCGCGACCTCCGTGCCCGCCGAAACCTCCTAAAGTGAATGTTGCTGAACTGCCGAGCGTCTTTGGCATATCGAGGCCGCCGCCGATAAGCAAGTAGCTGCGCATGCCGCTGGCCGCTTCGCCGTAGCTGAGCTGCTGACCTTTTCGAACAAAGATCGGCTGATACAACGGAGCCTTCACATCATCCAGCGTTGCTTCCATATCTGCTCCGGTCAAGCAGATCCACATGTCATCCCGGAACCGATACGAGCCGCCGCGCAGTGTAAGTTCTAGCCCAGAAGCATCATCTGCATTGCCAAGCAGCTTATTGCCGATACGGAAGGACAACGGGTCCATCGGACCGCAAGGCGGCACGCCGACATCCCAGTGTCCGATCCGGCCAGGGAAATCCTGAACCGTCGTCTGTACGCCTCCGTCAACAACTTCAATCGCATGCTCGGCTGGCTCGAAGCCATTCAGTAACTGTGTATATACATTGCCGCTCAAGCATTCCTCTTCGCCAAGCAGCGCCTTCACATATTGCAGATTCGTCGTAATGCCATAGAGCCGGGTGTCATCGAGCGCCTGAACGAGCTTGCCGATTGCATCCAGTCGATTCTCCCCATGAACGATAATCTTCGCCAGCATCGGATCGTACAGTGTCGTCACCGTGATACCATCGCGAATCCATGTTTCAATACGGGCATGCTCGGTGAACTTCGCTTTGTCGACTTTGCCAGCGCTCGGCCGGAAGTTCTGCAAGCAATCCTCTGCATAGATCCGCGCTTGAATGCTATGCCCCTTCGCCGGCTGCACAAGCGATTCAATGGAAGTAAGCTCATCTGCCGCTTCGCGAACCATCCATTCCACGAGGTCGACGCCAAGCACTTCTTCCGTCACGCCATGCTCCACTTGAAGCCGCGTATTCACTTCAAGGAAGTAGAACTTGCACTCTTCAGGATCGTATAGATACTCGACCGTTCCCGCACTGCGGTAGCCAACCTCGGATGCCAGCCGCTTCGCTGAAGCGAACATCGCTTGCCGTACTTCCTCAGATAGGCTCGGTGCAGGACTCTCTTCGATGACCTTCTGATTGCGCCGCTGGATGGAGCAGTCGCGCTCGCCTAGCGCAGCAACTTCTCCGAAGCGGTTGCCGAAGATTTGCACCTCGACATGACGTGCCCGCGCAATATATTTCTCCAGAAAAATACCGCCGTTCTTGAAGTTCGTCTCCGCCAAGTGGCGCACGCCATCGAACGCCGCGCGAAGCGCAGCCCCGTCATTGCATACCCGCATCCCGATCCCGCCGCCGCCGGCAGTGCTCTTCAGAATAACCGGATAGCCAATGACTTCCGCTTCTGCAATCGCCTCATCCAGATCTGTAATAAGCGCAGTTCCAGGCAGCATCGGCACACCGGCGCGCTCCGCAATTTCACGAGCGGAATGCTTGAGGCCGAACATCTCCATTTGCTCAGGCGCAGGTCCGATGAACACGATACCGCGCTCGCGGCAAGCTCGTGCGAAGGAAGCATTTTCGCTTAGGAAGCCGTATCCAGGGTGGATCGCCTGTGCCCCTGTATCAATCGCCGTTTGCAGAATACGCTCCATATCGAGGTAGCTTTCCTTCGCCGCTCCTGCACCGATGCATACGGCTTCATCAGCTCCGTCGACATGAAGGCTGTCTTGGTCGGCTGTTGTATACACAGCGACTGATTGAATGCCAAGCTTGCGGAGCGTACGTTCAATTCGAACGGCGATTGCGCCGCGATTCGCGATTAGAACTTTCGTAAACATAAGGTTCCCTCCCGGATTCTCTTCTCTATGGACTTAGGACGAATAAGCTATGGATTCCACACCAGTACCCGAATTGGGGTTGGATTATATGCGTTGCACGGATTGTTGAGCTGCGGACAGTTGCTGATGAGCACCATCGAACGGCACAGCGACTCTAGCTCGACATAGCAGCCTGGCGCGGATACACCGTCTGCGAAGCGTAGACCACCTTCCGGCGTGACGGGAACATTCATGAAGAAGTTCACGTTCGGCGCAAGATCGCGCTTCGAATAGTTGTAGCCTCCGTCGTGCTTCGCAAGCTGGAGCATGAACGTATCGCGGCAATTGTGCATGTGCAGCTTATCATGCGAATAGCGAACCGTATTGCTCTGCGCTGAACAGGAACCGCCAACCGTATCATGTCTGCCGCATGTATCGGCGACGATTCGCAGCAGCTCTTTACCGGATTCAGCTCGCAGCACAGAGCCTGTAGTCAAGTAGATATTGCCTTGACCGGCGATTGTAGCCACGGCACTGTAATGATCGTCGGGATTGTCTGCATCGAAGAACAACGTATCTGCTGCTTGGTTGCCCTCCAGATCCACGATGCGGATCACCTGACCTGGCTGCAATTCTCTCATCCAGCCATCCCCTGCCAGAACAATTTCATCTATAATAGCTGTTTCTGCTTGCAGCTTGCTTTCATATCGGACAAATGCAGTCATCTCAAATTCCTCCTTCGAATAATGGCGGCGATTTTTGCGAATCTATCGACCTGAGAGCAGATGGTATTCCGCTGTATTCTCGAATGCCCTGCGGTTCTCGCCGCGGAAGTTGTAGCAGTAATCCGTTGCCGGGTCAAGGGGCGGAGCTTCTAACACCTCGAGCTGGACTGCTGCGGTCGTATAGCTCGTCGTCGGATTGAGCGGATTCGGCGTATTCGATAGGACAATGTGTACATCCATGTCGGTGCGAAGTGTCACTGTAGCGCCTTCCTTGCAATGGCTGGCGTCATAGATCATTCGGCCTTCGTCATCGCAGTACACTTTGGCGAACAGGTTGACTACAGGTCCAAGGTCTCGAACTGCAAGTCCGCTGCGGACAAGCTCAACGACCATATTCTCGTAGCCGCTGTGCAGCCATTCATTGCGAAGCTGCTGATAATTCGTCGTACCATATTGGGCATCTGTACCGGCCCGAGTCGTCAAACCGCTGATCGTGTCATGCCAACCGAGCTCATCCTCGACAATGCTCGCTAGTGCGCGACCGTTGTCGCTCATCAACACATGGCCGCGAGTCAGATGCGCCGTGTATTGCGCTTTGAGCGTATCCGGCATATTGTAGCGCTCCGCCAAGTCGTTTGCGTTAAATAACATCATCGCCAGATTGGCGTCGTCTTGCAGTGCCGTAAACCGCAGCAACCGTCCTTTGCCGATCGTGCCGGACCATTTGTCCCCTGGATTCATCGTCTTGCTCCATACCGTTGTCATCCTCATGACCCCCTACGAATAAATGGCTATAAAACAAAAAAGCCAAGGAGATGATCTCCCAGGCTTTTGTCCTTCCGTGTTATGCAGCGTTCGTACGCCGCACACTATCTCTCGGACCAGCTTGATGAACGCGATCACTCATCAACGGAACCCTAGATAGCTTTGTCGTTCTCAATGGGCTAATAGCTGACATGAGAACCGATATGCAATTGTTAAAACCTGCTATTGATTCGTATTATAGGGGGTGTACTGAAGAAGTGTCAACACTTATGTTAGATAATATCACATTAACGTTCGTTAGGTTGTTCTCATGCCATGCAAAAAGCCTCCCTCGCAAGCTCGCGAGAGAGGCTTATTTCGATGCATATCCATTCCATTACCGTCACCGCTTAGGCAATGACTTCACATATCGATCCGACAACGTCATCAGCTTCATGATATAGTCGTAATCCTTGCGGTACGGCGCCAGATCCGTTACCGGCTCTAACGTCTTCATATTAATAGCAGTGCCGTCATCGAAGCCTTGCCCCGGCACGAATAGAATATCGTTGTTAAAGAATGAGCCTGTCGGCAAGTAATAGCGCATGCCGAATACATTGTGGTCAATGTTCATCAGGTCATGCCCGAACGCCGTGAATTTCTCCTGCGTCAGCGAGATGCCAAGCAAATTCGCTACTGTCGGCATAATGTCGAGCTGGCCGCCAACTTGCTCCACCACTTTGCCTTCTGTCGCTCCTGGCAAATGAATGATGAGCGGAATATTGAACCGGCTAACCTTCGGATCATATTTGATACCGAGCGATCTGCTCACCTGCTCGGGATCGTTGTCATTCGGCTGTAAGCCGAAATGATCGCCGTACAACACGAGTACCGTATCGTCCCACATCCCGTCTGCCTTCAGCCGATCAATGAGCGTGCCAATGGCATAATCGGTGTAGTTGACAGCAAGCAGATAGCTGCCAAGCTGCGTTCCCTTGAGTTCATCCGGCAGCGCCATCTTCACGCGATCCTCCGGCACATCGAACGGGAAGTGGCTGGATACCGTAATGAGCTGCCCGTAGAACGGCTGTTTTTCTGCAGCCAGCTTCTCCGTCGCCACCCGGTACAACTCTTCATCTGACGCTCCGAAGCTGTTGAAGTGATCGTTCGTATAGCTCGGCTTGTCATAATAATGATCGAAGTTCAGCGCCGCGTACAGCTTATTGCGGTCCCAGAACGTCACATCATTAACGTGGAACGTGTTCGCGTTATAACCGAATTTCTGCAGCAATCTCGGCAGGCTTGGAATGACCCGATCGCCATATCCGGTCGACATCGCGATCTTCGCCGTAGGGTAGATCGACGTATTCGACATAAACTCGGCATCAGACGTGTTGCCTTGCCCGATCTGCTGGAATAGATGCGTGAAATACAGGCTCTCTCCAGCCAGTTTATTGAGCACAGGCGTTACCTCTTGACCGCCAAGCTTTAGATGGATCGGAAAGTTCTGGAACGCCTCCATCTGGATGATGATGACGTTCTTCCCTTTAGCCGCCCCGAAATATGCTGGAGTTCCGTTCTGAGGCTTGTCCTTGTACGGATAGGTCGCTTGGAGGTCGTTCACCTCTTTTACAATATCAGCCGTGTTCCCTTCCGACGCAATACTATCATCCCGCTCCGCCTTGATGACAGCAGACACTTGATAGTTCAAGAAGCCTTCCTGCTCCGCTTCTACCAACTCGTTCTGAATCGGCATTCCAAGCTGAATGAACCGAGCGGATAACGCGATGCTGACGATAAAGAGAACCGTGAGCACCACACGGTACAACGGCGCTGTCGATGCACCTGAAGCTCTGCGGCTAGTGCCACGTCTTCCGCGCGAACGCAGAATGCTAGCGACAACCCAGATGACAACCGTGAGCGCAATGTCAGCGAAGAAGAGATAGTGACTGTACTGAATGGTCGACTCGACGCTTGATTTGATCTTCGTCACTTGATGCAGCTCGTACAGCGCCGTATACGTCGGCACCGAGCCAAAATGTTCGAAATAAACAGATGACGAGAATAAGACCAGCGAATAGATTAAATTCACGCCGCCGTATGCGTATTTCTTCAACCGCGCAGGCGTAATAAGTTCTACCAGTGACAATATGACGAGTACAGCCGATAGGTCTGCAGCTACGCGGCTCCATTCAATGCCGCTAAATAGAAAATGACGCAGCAGCGCCATTTTCAGAACAAAAACAACGATTGCAACATAAAACAGCGGAATTCTCCCTTTATTGCTCTGGTTAAGAGCGAGCAGCTCCCGTCTGTTCCCGAGCGGTAAATAACTCATGAGCGTTCGTCTTACCTTCCTTCCGTTACATACTGAAGCGTTGGCGATATCCGCACTTGCGGCACAGCTCTTCGACCACTTCTCTGCGCGAGAAACCGTCGTAAAGCTTGTTCGCCCGCTCCCCTTCAATGATTTCGCCGAACGGCTTCTCGTGAATATTGCCGAGATTAATAACGCCTTCACCGTCAAGGCAGCAAGGAACCACCGTTCCGTCTACAAGAATGCCTGCTTGATTGCGCAGACCGTGGCAGAAGCCGACTCCTTCGTCTTCCTTCTCCTTCAAATCCGGCCACTTAAACTCATGATCATGATTCACGTAGATCCGATCGGCAATCTTGACGCCGCTTCCCCGTTTAAACTGATCCTTGATCTTGTAATCGAGGTTAAACTCACGCTCAATCTGATCGAGAATGGCCTGATTGCGGCTGCGTTCCATGTTCGTCGTATTATCTTCAGTCAAATTCCATAACCTAAGGGAAACGAGCATATTGGAGGTCGCAACTGCCTCTTTGGCAAAAGAAAGCACGCTCCCGACATAGCCTTCCTTATCGACCGAGCCCTCGTGTCCATCAAAGCTGTGCAACGAGAAATTCATCTGCCGAAGCGCCGGCTTACCGAGAATTTTGTGCTTCGCCTTATGAAGCAGCGTGCCGTTCGACGTAATATTAACCTTAAAGCCGCGTTCGTGACTCAGATCCAGCAGCTCGTCGATCTTTGGATGCAGCAGCGGCTCGCCCTTCAAGTGGAAATAGATGAATTCGGTATGAGGCCGAATCTCATCAAGTATTTTCGTAAAGGCGTCTATCTTTATAAAATTAGCCTGCCGCTTCGTCTGCGGACAGAAAGAGCAAGCAAGATTGCACACGCTCGTAATTTCGATATAGAACTTCTTAAACTTTTTCATCCGCGATACGCCCCGTTCATGACACTCCATAATAACTTTCCATCCGATAACATCCCTCCATTATAAGCGGCACAAGCTCAGACTGTCCACTTGGGAGCACTGGAAGACGTACCAAGTAGGCGTTGACACTCTCGAGGAAGTCGTTCTATAATTACTATTCATGCTACTTGAGAACGATTATCAAAGAGGTGTGCGAATGTCCACGAATCATTCATTGATCGATTTCAAAGCACTGGAGTCTTTCTACATACAACTATCGCCGGAAGGCTCTGAATCGCCAGCTTTCGTCATGCCAGCTAGCGACTTGCTTGAGCCAAATGCCATACGTGCAGCATTACTGTTTACCGGACGCATCTATAAATCGATTGGCTACGAGCTTGCAGCCTCGCTCATTGGAACTACGCTCTTCCGCTTATGCGCTGGAATGATGCTCATTATGGCGAGAAACGGCGTTGCGCTCGACTTGTCTCTCGATAATCTCGAGATGCAAATCAACGATCTAGGCGAGTATGCAGGCTTCGGCTTCCGAATTCGCGAAGTGATCACAACCCCGCTACCTGCGGACATGGAGTCGCACGATTCATTCGTTCGCGATGCCCTTACGAAGCTGTTCGAGCGCACAATTACCCCTGCTGTCCAAGGCATTGCCGCAGCTGGAAACGTCAAGCCGGGGATTATTTGGAATCAGGCTGGAAGTCTAATGCTCAGCTTCTCTAGCTCCTTAGCGAATAAGGAGTCTGACGATGAGGCGCTTGCGCGGTTCCGACAATATCTATCCGTGCTGACAGAGCAGCTGAACGGAGAGCTATTCGGCAGTCGGCGCAATCCATTCGAACATAAGCCTCGCTATATTGATAGTCCTTACCAGCAAGGCGGCAAGCTAATCATTCGTTCCGGCTGCTGCATGTTCTACTGCCGAGAGAACGGCGACAAATGCTACAACTGTCCGAAGCTGACGGATGGGCAGCGCGAGGAACGCAGATTGAAGATCATTAGCGCATCCTAACAAACAAAGGACCTTTCGCTTCTTACGCGAAAGGTCCTTTCTTTATGAGCTGCTGCGATCAGGCTTGTCTCGCCTTCCTCAGCTGTTCTCGATTATTGATCCCATTTGGAGAAATTCTCTTTACAGAAGCTTTCAATGAACTGCTCTTCCTCTTCCTCCAGATCGAAGTCAAGATAGTTGCCGCTGCCCCGCTCGTGAAGCTCATACTTCACTACGCTAGACTGGTCGCCATCTACGCGGAAGATAACTCTGACATAGACGCCGCTCTCGGTATAAAGCTCGTCATCCTCTTCAATGTCAAGATCCAGTCGGAACTCATACCGATCGCCAATAACGATGCCGAACGGGTCTTTAATTTTGTTAACCTCAAACTCTGTAATCGTAATCATACTGTCATCCTTTCGCTGCAAACACCTCTGGTATCACTCTATTATAGCACGCCTTCCAGCTTCAGTAACATTTCCTTCACATCCATGCCTCCGCGATAGCCTGTCAATGAGCCATCCTTGCCTACAACACGGTGACATGGAACGACGAAGAGCACCGGATTCGCCCCGATTGCCGTGCCTACGGCACGAACCGCTTTCTCTTTTCCGAGCTGTGCGGCGACATCCGAGTATGAGCATATGCGCCCGTGCGGAATATGCCGCAGCGCTTGCCATACTGACATTTGGAACGGCGTTCCGATCAGATGCAAGGGCTGTCCGAACTGCTGAAGCCGACCCATCAAATACTGACGGAGCTCCTCGCAATAAGGAGTCATGACCGCCTCGTTCTGTTCAAGCGGGAGTCCAGGAAACCGCTTCTGCGCCCATGCGGTTAGCTCAGCGAATGGCGCATTCGGCGAACCGACATAACAAAGTCCTTCGTCTGTCGCAGCCACGTAGAGCCGCCAAGCATCATGGTGAAATATCGTCCAATATATGTTGCTCAAAGTTATCACCTATCCCGTAATTTATCTAAAACGTCGCGTATGAACGTGTGAGCATGTGAGTATTAATGCTGCTGTCTGTACGCAGTCGGCGAGCAGCCTTCTGCCTTCTGAAACACCGTCGCGAAATGCGCGGCGTTCGGAAATCCGACTTGCGCCGCAACTTCCCGGACCGGCAGCGCCGATGCGCGAAGCAGCTCCTTCGCGGCTGCGATCCGCGTCCGGCTTAGCAGTGCGGCTGGCGATTCGCCCATCATCCGCTTGAACGTCCGGTGCATGTGATAAGGGCTCACATGCATTAGCTCCGCGAGCACTGGCAGCGTAAGCGGCTCCTGATAGCGAGCTTCGATCACTTCCTTGATCGCTGTCGCCCACTCTTCACCTTGCAATCGCATGCCGTCAGGCTTGCATCGTTTGCACGGACGGAAGCGGTCATTCAGCGCGTCCGCCGCTGAATCATATAGCCGCACATGGCCTGGGCGCGGCGCTTTGGATTTGCACGATGGTCGGCAGAAGATGCCCGTCGTCGTGACTCCATAAAAGAATTGGCCGTCATAGGCGGCATCACAATTGACGATCGCATTCCAGCGCTCATCGGTCATCATGTTCGCTTCACCTCTTAGCCAAGTATACCCGCATACCTGCCTGCATGAAAGCGGCGCCAGATGAAACAGCAAGATTAGAAAAGCATTCAGCTTCAAAAGTATGATACTCTCTATAAACAGCCGCATATGGCCAGGAGGTGCTTCATCTGACGATAGGAGATCATTTCATACAGATAATTCCGCCGACCGCGTTCAGCTATGACCGCACGGTTGACTATTTAAGCCGCTCCGAAAAGGAGTGCATGTTTCATGTGGAGAACCGAATTGTAACCAGACTGATCTCTACTTCATCCGGTCCCGTTCTGATCCGTCTGTCACCGCTTATGGACGGCGGCATAAAGCTCGAATTCCCTTCTGAAGCAGCTGGCGACAACGAACTCACTGAAGACATTCGCGCAGAAGCCGCAGCCTTTGTTCGAGATTGGTTCGACTTGGATCGAGATCTTGCGCCCTTCTTCGAGTTGGCCGAGCAGGATGATCTGCTTCGGGATTGCGCGAAGACATTCTATGGCTTGCGTCTTGTCGGCATCGACGATCTGTTCGAAGCGATGTGCTGGGGCATTATGGGACAGCAAATCAACTTGCCATTCGCGTACACGCTCAAGCGGCGGTTCGTAGAACGATACGGCACCTATAAAGACTATGATGGTAAACGCTACTTCACTTTCCCTACGCCCGCTACCATCGCGCGCCTCCATGTAGAGGACTTAACGCCGATGCAGCTAACGACGCGCAAGGCCGAATACTTAATCGGCACGGCCAAGGAGATGGTAGAGGGTCGGTTGTCCAAACAGCAGCTGCTCACGCTTGGCGATTTGGAGAAGATTGAAAAAGCGCTAACGAGCATCCGCGGCATCGGCCCGTGGACCGCCAATTATGTGCTCATGCGCTGCCTTCGCGTGCCCGCGGCGTTCCCGATCGCGGATGTCGGACTGCATAATGCGCTCAAGCTGCTGCTTGGCAGAGACGATAAACCGTCCATCGCGGAGATCAAGGAACTGTCCGCCGATTGGGGCGACTGGAAAGCATACGCAACGTTCTACTTGTGGCGATTGCTGTATTAATACAAACAAAGGCGACACAGCAGAACGCTGTATCGCCTTTACTAGTTCCCTTACTCTCGCATACATCAGCCCATCGTACGAAAATCAATCGCTGTCGGCGGAGGAAACAACAGCTTCGCCTCTTCGATGAGTTGCTGCGTCAGCTCCACGCCTCGCTGCATCGCCAGCTTCTTCGCGTTATACGCATACCAGAGCTGAATGATCAGCGTCTCCCCTTCGCGAATGACTGCGAAATCCGTTGCAAACAGCTTCTCCATAAACGCATCATGCCCGAGCTCCAGCGCGGCTGCACCGACAATGATTTGGATGCGATCGCTATCATAGTACGCCTGCGGGAGCGACTCATAGATGCTCCAAGCTCGTTCGAACGACCGATGTTGAATAAGAGCAACTAAGATGATTCCGATGCAGGAATGTCACTGTGTATACAACGCTATTCGAAAAGTACCTTCCGATATCCTGCTCCTTAAATAAGTTTGCATAGTTCGAGAAATGAATGCCGCTCTTCAGCAGCGAATGATCAGCAAGCTGCCCGTAAACGTCATCTGGCAATCCATTCTGGATGGCTACAAGGTCAAAGGGCTTGATCAGATGATTCGCGAGGTGAACGAACAAGAAAATCGATGGGCATCAAATAATGACCACAATAGTGGAAACAGGAAAAGCCGCCAAGTTGGCGGCTTTTTGCTGTTTCTTGCAATCAAATATCAAACTCGGACTTCGGCTTACGCGGCGGCTTCTTAATTTTATTTTGAACGGCTGGCAAGTGCCTCATACTGCGATGCATCGGACCTTTACAGATCGGACAAGCTTGCTCACCATTATTCGCAAATTCTTCTCTTACCCACGCTTTACACTCCGCATTTTTACATTTCCAAATCTTTGTCGCGATTAGCTTCGGTTTCTCTTCTTCAGTGATTGACAACTTGTAGTTCATCCTTTCCATCCCATGCTCTCATGATGCACAACTTTTTTGATTGACCATTTAGCCAATCGTGTTATATTATCTAACATGTAAGTTTTAATCACATGTTGATGACAGAATAGCTAACTAGAACAGGCCGAGAGTACAAACAAAGGAATGCTGCCTATGAAAGAACAAGCGAAGCTTCAACAAAATTTATCCCTTCACCACATTGTTTTTCTAGGCCTAGCCTGGATGACTCCAATGATTTACTTCTCCATTTACGGCATCGCGTACGAAGCTGCGGGAGGGATGCTGACACAAGCCTATCTGTTCGCGTTCGTTGCCATTATGTTCACCGCTTACAGCTATAGCATGATGGCGAGAGCTCATTCTTCTTCCGGCTCAGCTTATTCTTACGTGAATAAAGCAATTCACCCCTATCTCGGGTTTCTTGTCGGCTGGGCGCTGCTGCTGGATTATCTCTTCTCGCCAATTATCGCGTGCCTTACGTTTGGCATCTACATGCATGCACAATTCCCGGCCATTCCCGCTTATATGTGGATGATCGGGCTCAATTTGCTCATGACTGCCGTCAACATTAAAGGCGCTGCTTTCTCAGCGAATCTATCCAAGCTGTTCGTCCTTCTTCAAATGTGCTTCATTGCGCTGTTTTGTATACTGCTGATCCGAAACTTTTCGATGCATACAACAGCTTTAGAGCCGCTTCTGCAAACACATGTCCCCATCACCACGATACTGACAGGCGCCTCCATCATCTGCTTCTCATTCCTAGGCTTCGATTCCATCACGACGATGACGGAAGAAACGAAGGATGCACACAAGAACATCCCAAGAGCAATCGGCATTATTATTGGAATTGCGAGCGTATTATATATCACGCCATCCTATCTGACTCAGCTTGCATTACCGAAAGCAATCGCATTCGTAAACCTTGATTCTGCAGGACTCGAAATTGTGCAAACGGTCGGCGGAGCAGCGCTCGGATCAGTCTTCATCATTGTGCTCTTATTCGCCATCTTTACGCAAGGAATCTCTTCCGTCTCCAGCGTATCGAGATTGATGTATGTCATGGGCCGGGAATCTATTCTGCCAAGTCGTTGTTTCGCTTATGTACACCCCAAGCTGAAAACGCCGATCGTGAATATTTTGATTGTCGGCATGGTGTCTCTGCTTGCCCTGGTGATCTCGCTCGATGCAGCTGTCAAATTCGTTAACTTTGGAGCGTTGACCGCTTTCTTCTTTGTTAATTTAGCAGTCATAGGGCACTATTATATCAAATTGCGACAAAGATCGACAGTCGAAACGATAAAGTTTCTGATCATCCCCGGCTTTGGCGCGATTATTATCTTATGGCTCTTCGCTCTTCTTAGCAAGGAAGCGCTGGTTATGGGCTTCGGTTGGCTGCTCTTCGGCATTCTTTATCATGCATACCGGACGCAAGGAAACAACCTCAGAGCAATGATTTTGCGCAGCAAGATACGGCTTGAAAAATCAAAGAGCGCCCTCTAGAGGGCGCCCTTGTACGTTCTATGGTCTAGCTAAAGCTTAGTCATTCACCGTGTTCGGCGCTGCGCCGATGCTGCCGTTGTGGATCAAGCTGCGAATGTCCGACTCGATTGCCGACGGTTCTGTCCGAGCAGAATACTGCTTCACGACTTCGCCATTCGCGTCCACGAGAAACTTCACGAAGTTCCATTCAATATCGCCAGTGCGATATGGAGCCGGAACCGCATCAACCAAATACTTGTACAACGGATGAGCATCGTCACCCTTCACATCAATCTTCGCGAACATCGGGAAAGTGACCGAATAGTTCAAATCGCAGAAAGATGCAATTTCTTCATTCGTACCAGGCTCTTGCAGGCCGAATTGGTTGCAAGGGAAGCCGAGTACGACGACGCCTTCCGCCTTGTACGCGTCATAGATGTGCTGAAGCCCTTTGTAGTGAGGCGTCAATCCGCATGCGCTCGCTGTGTTGACAATCAGCACCGTCTTGCCTTTGTAAGCCGCTAGCGATTGCTCTTCGCCAGTAATCGTCCGGACCGTGAAATCATAAATGCTCATGTGCAGACACCTCCTGAAATACGTTCATAGTAATTTGTATCTAATTAAATTGTATAAAATCATTGTAGCCTATGAGCGTAACAGGAGCAACCCCCAAAGTTCATGCAGCTCTACTTTTCAAGCTTACTAGCACAGCTGTTTCTGCAGCAGCCCTGTCAACTCGTTCATATCCTCATAGCGCTGCGGTCTGACGCCTGCTGGCAGTTCATTCCCGCTGTTTGCCCTGCTTGTCAGAATGACTGGAACCTCGCAACCATACGCATATCCGATTCGAAGCCACAGCTCCCCGCTCGCCTCCGATACATCCGCAATGAGCAATTTCACTCGCGCCAACTGCTGCAGCACGGACTCAATCGGCTTCATCTCGAGCTTGGCACTCCGATCTTCTTCATACAATTTCGGTGCATAGCCGAGCTGGATCAGCCTCGGGAAGATGGCATCCATCCATTCGCGCGCCTCCTCCTCGCCCCCTGTTAGCACAACAAGGCACTGCTTGAGCACCTTGCCTGTGGCGTGCGCCGCTGCTTCAACCCAGCCTTTCTCCGTCAGCTTGAGCGTCGAGCCAATGCGTTCGATGAAGCCTTCTTCCTTAAGCTTCTCCGTAATATAGACGAACTCTTGCAAATTCGGCGAATAAGTCAAATTATAGCTTTGTGCAAATTGGCTAATGACAAGCGGCTCGTTCGGTCCGCTCGTATGGCGGTGCAGATAGCGAAGCAGGCGTATGCCCTTATCCTCGCTTGTAACCGGGATCGCCGGCGATTGCAGAATACGAATACGGTCTTCAAAATCGAGGACGACCGCTTCTTCATTATCATTCTGCTCGCGGATATAAGCAGAGATCAGCGGAAACGTGCTGCGCTTCTCCGTATAGGACAGCTGACGGAAGGGCTCAAAGCTGCCCTCTCGCAGACCATAGGCGCCACCAGGCGCACAAATGCAGCCGATATACCAATCGCATGTTCCCTTTCTCTTCACTTGCACGAGCTCATCGCAAAATAAACAACGTTTCGATTCCATATGTTCCATCCCCTTTATCACCTCTTACTGAAAGATTCGTAATCCTTCGCGCATAAGAGGGTGCAGAGGGGATTAAGCTTTTCTCATGATCCGCCTGTTAGGGATGCTGACTGGACTTCAGCGGCTCTCGTGAACACGCCACAATTGCCCATCCCATCGCACCTCATCGCCAACCGCCGCGTTGTCCGCAATTTTGTCCCGCGCGATCTCAATCAGCTTGCCGCTCACCTGAAGACCCACGCAATGCTCATGAATGACCATCACCACGCCGAGCCGGATTACCGTACATTTCACAGTATTTGCATTGTTAAAGTTATCCATGCAGCTAAGCCGCCTTCCTAACGTGATTTCACTTATCGTATCACATTCGTTCTCTGGAATGAGTCGATTTCTATCCGCATAGCATGTACTATAACCTATATATTGGGGCGGATGTAGGATGTCGTGGCGGAACGAGATTTCTGAAGATGCAATTGCTATTCTCGATACCCTTGTCGATAGAAAAAAGAAGTATGATCGATATAAAACGGAGTATCGAGCGCTCACCGTTTTTGCATTCGCACTCACCTCATTGTTCCTCATCTTCATCTACTTGAATATAGCACGAGTTGGCCAAGAGACTGATGTGCTTCAATTTGTCGATCACATTATGAGCAATTCCCATTTTATGCTTGTTTTAGCTTTAACGATTGCCTTACATTCGTATCAACGGTTAGTGAAACATCTTCTAGAAAAGACGAAGAAGAAGTACGAAGAACTGAGAAAAGAAACGATCGACTGGTTTCGAACGTCTTGGTGGAAGAGTATGAGCTCGGAAACGATGGACCAAATAACGCGTGATATGGGTAAACTAGGGATTAATATTATTAATAAGAGTTAAGCTTGCCCGAGCGGATTACGTAATCAAACACAAAGCAGCCTGCCGTTGTATATTCGGTAGGCTGCTATTATGTAATGCGATTGATTACTTTATTTAATGCTTTGGATGTGCAATCACAGGGAATATCACATCGAAGCAATCGCCGATGATTTCCGTCATCTCCCGGCGTTGGCGCAACAATGCTTCGCGGTCGAATCGGTCTGCCTTCAGATCATTTACCAGCAGGCGAAGAATCCAAGCGGAGTATATGAGGCTGTACAAATGGTAGTGATATACGAAATCCGGCGGTGCGTTCCAGCCTGACCGGGTTCTTACATCGATATATTGATTGAGCGCCTCTAATCTGGTTTCTTTGTTTATCCGAATTTCGTACCGCGGCGTAGCCATATCGAATAGCGTATAAAAATCCCAGTAGATAGAGTTGATCTGAATGAATTCCCAGTCCAGCACGATCAAATCATCGCCGCGATCCAGTAAATTCAAGCAATGGTAATCCCCGTGGCAAACGACCTGTTCATCCGGAAACGAACCGTTTACCTCCATCAATTTACGAAAGAAGCGGTCCGTTCGTTCAGCCGCTATTCCCGCGTTTTGCAGAAGCCCGGCATATGTCGCCCGCTCACCCAGCAAATCTTGCATCGTTTCATCGATCAGCGGCATAAAGCTCTGTTGCTGCTTAGGGATCATGTCCAGCGGCAAGCTGTGCCAGCTTGCCATTTTATTGGCTGCTTTGACTCTTACCTCATGATTGAAAACCGGCTCAATCTGGCCCATGTCTTCGAAAATCATCCAAAACACGTTCGCCTCTTCGTCGATTCTGCTCGCCAGCAATTTCGGAGAATGAACGTTTTCCAGCCGCGGAAGCACTTCGGATTGCAGCCAAAGCTCGAATCGAATCGGCTTGATCTCCTTGGACGGTTTGAAGATATAGCTTCTTAACCCTTGCTGGTCGTCGATCCAGAAACGGGTTAAGCTTAATCGGTCGACGTTTTTTTGTTTGTTGATTTCTTCCGTCTTGGCGACTTTCGATTCATCCAAATGTCCGTCTGGCTTAACCAGAATTGAAAAATCCATCATCCGACCGCATCCCCCACTTTAAGAAATATTCGCCCACCGAGAGATCGTCCGTTCGCCGTCCCATACGACCTTGCTCACAGCTTTGCGCTTCCGGACATCGGGCTCTTCCAACAATAGAAAGAAATTTTTCGTCGGCAGCGGGCCCAAATCGTGCTTCTCGGATAATAATTTCAAGAACGGCTCCATGTCGGACAGTGAACCGGACAAATTATCCCCCGATGCCGCGAACGAATACAGCGTCCCGGCGATCGGCACGCGTTTGACCGCATGCTTCTCGGATACCCGCAAGTAAAAGTCCCAATCCCAATAGTGATACACTTCTTCGTCGAACAAGCCGATTTGATCATGGATATATTTGCGATATAAACAGCCCGATGCCACGAAAGTCGAGAAGCTTCTCATCGCTTCCCGATCCGAATCATAGGCGAACAGCGATCTATTCACTGGTATTCTTGTTTTTCCATGCGATTCGTATTCAACGATTTCCGCATCTGAATAAACCAGATCGACATCGGCGATCTGCTCGAGCATCGTCTCCGCATGCGTCGATACCAACAAATCATCATCGTCGCATAACAGGATATAATCGCCCGTTGCTCGGCGGATGCCTTCGTTTCTGGCAACAACATGCTTAGCATTCTCTTCTAAATGAATGACGACGATGTTCAACTCCGGGTATAACCCGGTCACGAAATCGATATTTTCACCATTGTCGTTGATAATAATGACTTCTAAATGTTTATAGGTCTGGCGATATAAGCACTCCAGCAATTCGCATAGCGCGCCGGGTCGATTATATGTAGGTATGATGACGGAGATAAGCGGGTTCATCGAAGCACTCCCTTTGGGTTCATTTGGCTCATATTCAAATACGAATAAATCATTTGCTCTGCTTCCAAAAGGTTTCTCGCACGCCGTTCCGTGTCGATTTCCTGGTTATAGGGCCGATCCATCAAAATCACATTTCTTCCTAGATCCTGGAACTTGTTAAACGTATCCGGCCTGTCATCGACCAAAATATCGCCCATGATTCTCCACTTCTGAGACGTAAAGACGATGTTGTTCTTGTCGATCATCGGCAAATGGTCGGAAATCCACTTTCGTTTATCGTCCGAAGGATTCGTGATTTTGGTGCTGTCCTGCAGGAAATCGTCATACGAATGACCGATCGGCGCATCGGATACGATCACGATTTCGAATCCGGCGTCAATTAACCGTTCAAGAACCACCACAGCATATTCCTTAGGCTTGAGATAGCGAAACAAACCCGGCTCTTGATAAAAGTCATAAATTCGGAAACCGCATTCCTTCTTAACGACCTTGCTTAGGTCCCATTGCGTGATATGGTCGATCATTAGAGAATCGTCGTAGCGAAGATTGTACCTTTCAATCAAGAAAGTTAAAAAGTCGGCAAGCACGTCGTCCAAATCAAATAATATCGTTGCCGCATAATTGCGCCTCATCATTGACGCAGCTCCCTCGAATTAGGAATAAATGTTCATTTCTACGACTACGTTCCCATTCCTTCTAGTCCTAATTCATTTTACAAATTTTGATGTAACCGTGGTTACTCAAAGAAGTGGACAAGGAGACGGAAACCAACGTCATCCTTGCCCGTAAGAGAGAGACTATGGAGATTAAGACTTGGTTAGTTTCAGCTAATCTCTATCGTATAATGAACCCCATTTTGTACCTGACCCGCTCGCATAGAACTCCGCATATACCTTCTCCGCATACGCATCGGTCATTCCTGCGATATAGTCGGACACCATCCGCTCCCACCGCCATTTGCCCTTCTGCCTTTCATAACTCTCAAGCCAGTCTGGCGGCAGAATAAGACGTCCTGTGTCCGGGTGCTTGAAGCTGTCCCAGAGCCGAGTGATCATAATCTCGCTTCGCTTATGCAGCCGCTGTACGCGAAAATCCTTAATCAACGTCACCCATGCCAGCTTCTTCAAAATCTCCATCGTCCGCAGCAGCTCCATATCCTGCTCGCCGTCGCGAATGAACGTCACGCGCTTCCAGCCTGTCGCGGCATCGTCGATAATGCCCACGCCGCTCACAAATTTACGCACCCACCGTGCTTTCATTTCCCGCCGAGTGCGCGACGGCTCTCTGCCGCATTCCACGTAGATGGATTCCCATTGCTGCAAATAATGATGGAGCGCCTGCTTCACCATTTGCTTCATATCGACTTGATCCCAACGCATCACTTCGTTGCCAGGGTCGCTCTGAATCTCGTGCATGACGTTCGCGACAAGCCGGTCATCCTCGAACAAATTCGTATTCATCTGGATCTTGCCAGCGCGAATGCCGTCCTCGATGTCATGCGTGGAGTAAGCGATGTCGTCGCACAGGTCCATCAGCTGCGCTTCTAACGTTGCGCAGCCTTCCGGCATCCCCCACTTCTGACGCACCGATTGAATCCCTTCCCACTCCATGCTGTAAACGCCTTTCACCCTGCCCGGGTCTTCGATGCAGAACGGATATTTATTAATCGCCAGGAGGACGGCAGCCGTAAGATCAAGGCCGCTGTCGCTTCCTGCGCGTTTCTCCAAGAACATGAGAATGCGATAGTTCTGCGCATTCCCTTCGTATTTCAAGCCGCAATCCGCTTGGAGCAGCTCATTAAGCACTTCTTCCCCTTTATGGCCAAAAGGAGGATGGCCGAGGTCATGCGCAAGCGATGCGCATTCAACGACCTCCGGGTCGAGCATTAAGCCTGGATGCTCCTTCTTCGCCAGGAACGCGTAGCTCTTCCCTAGCTTGCGGGCCACCTCTCGCGCGATCTGGGACACTTCAAGCGAATGAGTCAGCCGGGTCCGGTAATAATCGCCTGAGCCAGCGCCAAAAACTTGCGATTTGCCCTGCAGACGCCGGAAAGCCGGTGACTGGATGAGGCGCGCATAATCCTTCTCATACTCATCCCGATCATCGCTAGAGTGGATATTCTCATAATCAAACAGCCGCATTTTTCGAACATTCATCTGCATCTGTATCCCCTCCGTTTGTTCGGTATTACTCTTATTCTATGGTGAACAGGTGACATTCGCAAATGAAAAAACCTTACGAGCTGACGTATCGGGACATAAGTCCTAACGTGAGCAAGTAAGGTTTCAGTCATATAGATGGTTTAACCCTCTAGAAGGAGCGCTTCTGGATCTTCGAGCAATGCTTTCACCGTTACGAGGAAGCGCACTGCCTCTGAGCCGTCAACGATACGGTGATCGTAAGAGAGTGCGATGTACATCATCGGACGGTTCTCCATACGAGTATCGTCGATTGCAACCGGACGCACTTGAATTTTGTGCATACCGAGGATGCCGACTTGCGGCGCATTCAAAATTGGCGTGGACAGCAAGGAACCGAATACGCCGCCGTTCGTAATTGTGAATGTTCCGCCTTGCAGATCGTTCAGCCCAAGCGTGTTCGAACGCGCTTTGCCAGCCAGATCAGCAATCGACTTCTCGATTTGAGCAAAGCTCAGGCGATCTGCATCACGCACGACAGGAACGACGAGACCTTCCTTCGCGGAGACAGCAATACCGATATCGTAGAACTGCTTCACGACGATTTCTTCGCCTTGAATTTCTGCGTTCAGCAGCGGGAATGCTTTGAGCGCGCCGATAACTGCTTTCGTGAAGAAGGACATGAAGCCAAGACCGATGTCATGCTTCTCTTTGAAGGCATCTTTACGGCGTTTTCTTACTTCAAGAATCGCTGTCATGTCAACTTCGTTAAACGTTGTCAGCATCGCAGCTGTTTGTTGCGCTTCTACGAGACGCTTAGCGATAGTTACGCGGCGGCGGGACATTTTGCGGCGTTCTACAGGCTTGCCGAACTCTGCGGCTGCAGCCGGCGCTGGTGCCGCAGGAGCAGCGCTTGGCGCTGCCGCTGGTGCTTTCGCGCCAGAAGCGTGTGCTTGAATATCTCCTTGGTTGACGCGTCCCATCGGATCAAGCGTTTGTACTTGAGTGAGGTCAATACCGCGCTCTCTAGCGAGCTTGCGCGCTGCAGGTGTAGCTGCAACGTCAACAGCAGGCGTCGAAGCCGCTGCTGGCGCAGCAACTGGAGCAACCGGTGCCGCTGGAGCAGGTGCTGCTGCAGGATCATTGAATGGCGAGATTGGAGCTGCCGCTGCAGGAGCAGGCGCTGCAGCAGGTGCTGCTGTAGGTGCTGCTGCACCTGCACCGCTGCCGATCATTGCGATCGTCTCGCCTACTGCTACTGTTTCACCTTCGCCGCGAAGCAGCTGCTCAACCGAGCCTGCTTGCTCTGCGCTAATTTCGATGTTGACTTTATCTGTTTCAAGCTCTGCCAACACGTCGCCGACATTTACGCTGTCGCCTACTTTGACATGCCACTTCGAGATCGTGCCTTCTACGATCGATTCGCCCATTTCGGGTACTTTTACTTCACTCATGGCTGTTGTTCTCCTGTTCTATGATGTACTAGTTTAACGTGCTGCGGTTCAGCGCGACACTAACAATCCGCTGCTGCTCCATGTTATGAACATATTGGAAGCCGCTCGCTGGGCTCGACCGTTTCGGACGGCCAATGTAGCGGACATTCGTTTGATTCGATACGCGAGCGCGGATACGCGGCTCGACGTAGTTCCAAGCGCCCATGTTTTGCGGCTCCTCTTGGACCCAGAGCACTTCCTTCAAGTTCGGGAAGCGTCTGATGATTTGCTCCACATCTGTTTTCGGGAACGGATAGAGCTGTTCCAGACGAATGATGTGCAGCCAGTTCCATTGATCCGGTGCTTGGCCTGCTTTCAGCTCAAGCCCTGTCTCAAGGTCGATCGCAACTTTACCTGTACAGAAGATCAGGCGCTCGACTTGCTCCGGCTTCGTGCCAAGACCAGGCTGTTCAAGCACTTGCTTGAAGCCGCCGCCGCTAAATTCCGACGGATCGGAAGCAACAGACGGGTTACGGATCAAGCTCTTAGGCGCCATCACGATGAGCGGACGCGCTTCATCCGTGTTAATAATCGCGGCTTGACGACGCAGCAGGTGGAAATATTGCGCTGCCGAAGTCAGGTTCACGATTGTTAGGTTATCTTCCGCAGCAAGCTGCAGGAAGCGTTCAAACCGCGCGCTGGAGTGCTCTGGACCTTGTCCTTCGTATCCATGCGGCAGAAGCATGATAAGACCGGACTTTTGCGACCATTTTACACGGCCTGCTGTAATGAATTGGTCAATAATAACTTGCGCACAGTTGGCAAAGTCACCATACTGCGCCTCCCAAATAACAAGTGTTTCCGGTGAAAACACGTTATATCCATAATCGAAGCCAAGTACGGAGGCTTCAGCCAGCGGGCTGTTGTGCACCGCGAACGAAGCGTTCGCTTGCGGCAGCTTGTGCAATGGCGAGAACGTATTGTTGTTCTCAACGTCATGCAGCACGATGTTACGGAATGCAAACGTCGCACGCTCGGAATCTTGTCCGCTCAGACGAATCGGTGTGCCATCGGACAGAATCGTCGCGAACGCAAGCGCCTCCGCAAGACCCCAATCTACTTTGCCGTCTTTATCAAGCGCAGTCGCACGGCGTTTCAAGATCCGCTCCAGCTTTTCGTTGACTTTGAAGCCTTCTGGCCACTTCAAGAGCTCCTCGTTAATCGCGCTCAGCTTACGCATCGGCACGCTCGTCACAATCTCTTTCTTGCGACGCTTGCTTGCTTCATCGACACGCGGCTGCTTGAACGACTTGTCGTTCTGCTTCACTTCATCCAGCGCGGCTTGCAGTCTGGAGAGCCCTTCCTGGCGCATTGCATCGATCTGTTCATCGGTCAACAAGCCTTTCTCTTTCAGCTTGCCGCCATAGATGCGAGCAACAACCGGATGATTGCGCTGCTTCTGATAAACAAGCGGTTGCGTTGTTTCCGGATCGTCCGTCTCATTATGGCCGTGACGGCGATAACCGATCATGTCGATCAGGAAGTCCTTGTGGAATTTCAAGCGGTACTCACAAGCGATTCGAGCCGCAGCAATACACGCCTCTGGATCATCGGCGCTAACATGAACGATTGGAATTTCGTAGCCTTTCGCAAGGTCGCTCGCGTAATGTGTCGAACGCGAATCGCGGCTTTCTGTTGTGAAGCCCAATCGGTTATTTACGATAATGTGAATTGTACCGCCGTTCTCGTAGCCCGCGAGCTTCTTGAAGTTGAGCGTCTCCGCTACAATGCCTTCACCGGCAAAAGCAGCATCGCCGTGCATAAGAATCGCAGCTGCGCTGTCAAAGTTCGGCTTCGGATAGCCAGGCTCTTTGCGATTGTCTTGTGCGGCACGTGTATAGCCTTCAACGATTGGATTCACGTATTCCAAGTGACTCGGATTGTTTGCAAGCGAGATCCGTGTCTCAACGGTCTCATTCTCTTTCACCGAGCGATGTGCGCCAAGGTGATACTTCACGTCGCCAGTCCAGCCGATGTTAATGCCCATTGCGCCTTCGGATGGCAGCAGGTCCTTCTCTTTGTTCTGAGAGTGGTGGAACTCGGAGAAAATCGCCTCGTACGACTTGCCAAGAACATGTGTAAGCACGTTCAGGCGGCCGCGGTGCGCCATCCCCATCATTATGTGCTGCGCACCTTCATGCGCAAGCTCTCTGATGATCTCGTCCAGAATCGGAACAAGCGCATCTGTACCTTCGATGGAGAACCGTTTCTGCCCGACAAATGCACGGTGCAGGAAAGTCTCGAACTGTTCCACTTGGATTAGACGGTCGAGAAGTGCAATGCGCTCTTTCGCGCTCATTGGCTTGCTCGCCATGCCGACCTCAGCTTGGCGCTGCAGCCAGAGACGCTCGTCTTGATCGTGAATGTGGCCGAACTCAAAGCCGAACGACTTCGTGTACGACTCTTTCAAATGCGCGATCGCTTGCTTGCCGTCGCGGATCGACTCAGGTGCTTCTTCCCAAATAAGCGAAGCCGGGATTGCTTCCAGATCGTCAGAAGACAGATTGAACGTGGTTGGCTCAAGCAGCCTTGTGTCTGCCGGCGCAACGATGCCAAGCGGATCATTGTCTGCAGCAAGGTGACCGTACATGCGGATATTCCGCACAAGCTTGCCGGCATCAACGATCTTTTTCAAAAATGATGGGTCCATCGCACGTACATTATTTGAACCGGAAACGCCGATTACAGTAGTCGGTGCTGCCACATTTACTGCTGCTGCGGACGTTGGCGGTCCCCATTTTGCGATGAGATCGCGAAACGCAGGATCGGCTTCTTCAGGATTACGCAGGTAATTTTCGTACATTTCTTCAATGTACCCCATGTTCGGCCCATAATAGGACTCCCACGGTGACTTCAGTTTATTGTTCTCTGCTGTCATTTTGACCGGTTACCTCCAGCTCATGTTGTGAAAATATCTGTTATCAGACAAATTTAACTTTTAGTATATCCATCCATACATGATAGCAGAAATTGACCAGCAGGACCAAATGGATAGGCAAATGTCCATGTAAAGTTCATAATATAAAGCCCTGATCCCCATTTTCCAAGGAATCAAGGCTTCAAAAGCTACAATATTCAGGCAAATCGCGTCCAGGATTTGTATCAGGAGTTATTCTTTAGTCCTTAATGACTGCCGTTGCGTTTCTGTGGCCAATTCGCCAACAACACCCGGCTCTCAGTTCAGTTCAGTCCACCTTCCCTCCCGTCTCAAGCATCAATAGCGGCTTTTCCCGCTCTCGGTTAACTTTTTGAGCAATACGCGAGTCGAGAGAGGCTTTTTCCTCTCTCAGCTTCGCCAAGTCGCCGATTACGGCTGGTTCCTTATCTGAGAGTGCTGAATCTGCACGCTGAGAGCTTCAATCGGCCGATTATTGTGCAGAGAATACGTAGCATGCTCTCAGCACCACTGACTCCACCAAAGCAGCTAATTTGCCGTTTCCCCAACCAACTAAAAAAAAGGGCGACCACCATGGCCGCCCCAAAAAAATATTCAGTTCACCGCAGACTCAAACTCCGTTTCATCCTCTTCATCGCCCACGCTAACATCCTCATGCTTGCTTCCGTTAATAAGAAGCGCCGAAATGAGAACAAAAGCAATTAGCGCAAGGAATGGAATCGTCACATAACCGCCGAACCAATCCAGATAATCCTCGCTGCATGGCACACCGACTGTACATGGAAGCATTTTCGCCAAAGCCGGAATTTGCTGCTCCAAGTAATGATACAGCGAGATCGTTCCGCCGATGATCGAGAGCGGCAGCACGTATTTGATGATTTTGCGTTCGTTCCCGTAGCTGGCAATACCAAGAAGAATGACAATCGGGTACATGAAGATCCGTTGATACCAGCACAGATTGCATGGCACGAACTTCATAATTTCGCTGAGATAAAGACTTCCGCCAACTGCGACAATGGAGACAACCCACGCCAAGTAGAGCGCATATCTGCTGAAGAACGCGAATACCCGCGACTCGGACGTCATTTGGTTGTACCTGCCGCAAGTGCGTCGTCAATCGCCTTCTTGATCGAAGGATAGTCGGAGAACTCGCCTTTAAACTCTTTGCCATTGATGAACAGCGTCGGTGTCGATTGAATCTTCGCCGCTCTCGCTGTCGATGCGTCAGCGTTGACTTCCTTCTCGTACGTGGCTTTCGAGATGTCCGACTGCAGCTTGTCAAAGTCGATTGGAAGCGAATTGTCCTTCGCCAGCTTCACAAGGAAGTCCGGAGTCGCCCAAACGGTCCGCTCGTCCTGTTGATTTTTATAAAGGAGATCGTAATATTTCCAGAAAGCTTCGTTGTTCTGATGGAATACCGACTGCGCGGCAAGCGCTGCAGTCTGAGAGTCTTCGCCGATGAACGGGAAGTTCATGAAGTAGAACGACACTTTGCCGGTGTCAATGTATTCTTTCTGCAATTGCGGCTTAATTTGCTGGCTGAAATATTGGCAGGATGGGCATTTGTAGTCGCCGAATTCAACGATTTTCACTGGCGCATCCGTTTGGCCAAGAACAGGCAGCTTGTCATACTCGAACGCAGTCGGATCTGACTTCGGTGTGAAAATAAGTGCAGCAACAATTCCTAATAAAACGATAATTCCAGTCGCCCAGATCAGCTTGCGCATTAGCTTCCGCTGTTTCTCTAGACGCTCCTGCTCAGCTTTACGCTGGCTTTTGTACGCAGTTTTGTTCATCGCTTGCGTCATCGTTATTACTCCCATCCTTATCTATTAGGCCTATTCTATCTCATAACTCAAATTGTAGAGTTCGCTTTACTAGATGTCAATTCCGCGTGTTTACAACTGTTGCAGCTCCACGCCATCCGGCATAATCCGTTTCACTTGATCCATGACGCGCGGGTCGGCGAGCTTCTGTCCATAGATTGTAATGATGCCCGAATCATCGCGTCCGCGAATCAACCTGCCTAGTCCCTGCTTGAGTCGCAGCAGCATATATGGCATATCTACAGTTTCAAAAGGATGCTCGGCATCTCTGCGCTTCGCAGCAAATACCGGATCGTTCGGAGGAAACGGCAGCGACCACATGATGACTTGCGACAGCGATGGTCCTGGTATATCCAGACCTTCCCAGAGCGTGACCGCGCATAGAATGCTCGGCTCGTCATTTTGGAAGGCGGAGATCAAATGGCTAATTTCCGATGTACCCTCGAACAAGAACCGATACTGGCTATAGCCCGGAATATGCGCCATATCTGTACGGAACTGCTGCAGCTCTTCTTTCGAAGGGAACAGAATGAGTGCTCGTCCTTCTGACTTCTGTAATCTCTCAAGCGTCAGCTTATGCTTCAGAGCCACATCGTCCGTTAAAGCCACTGACGCCTTCATCTGCTGCTCGTAATCGTACGGTGATGCAACTGTGAATGATAACGCGTCTTGAACGCCAAGACTTTCAGCAATATAGTCGAAAGAACCGCCGACCGACAGCGTTGCAGAAGAGAAGACAATCGGCATATTTTTCGAAAATACCCGCTCACGCAGCACTTCCTTCACCAGCTTCGGCATAATGACGAGCGTGATGCCCTCATGATCTTCTTCCACCCAGGAGATCAAGCCCTGCGGCTGCTTAAACAGATTCAGAGCAATTTGGAGCATCTCGATATGCTCCTCAACGATGGTCAGCTGATACGGATCGATCGTGAACATGCCACTCTCGAAGACTAGCTCTTCCTCAATCGCGCTGAGCACAGAGCCGAACTTAACCACTTCACGCAGAAGCTCATCCGACATGATGACTTCTTTGCGATGAGATGCGACAACCGAACGGCTGCTCTCAGCAAGCAGCTTGAACAGAAGCTCGCTTTGATCGATCGCTTCGTCAATGACGACCGCAAGCTCCTCGCGAATTTCACCTTGCAGCAGCCGAATAATAATCGACTCGAACACATGATGCTTCAGCTTATACGTGAGCGCCTTCTGAGCTGCAGTCTCCAGCAAATGGCCTTCATCGAACACGACAGAGCTATGCTCCGGCAAGAGAGGCATCTGACCTTCCCGCTTCCGCGCTTCATACGTCCATACATGCTCCATATAGAAATCATGCGAGCAAATGATGATGTCCACCGCTTTACGGTAGTGCTCGCGAGAGAGCGTCTGTCCGCAGCGGTGGCGCCGGTTGCACACGAGGCAGTCCTGGAATACATCCCACGCTGCGCCAGCCCATTGCTCATCTGTCAGATGCGCGTAGTCTTTGCGGTTTCCGTACGGGTAGAAAGCTTTCATCGTGCCAGGATTGCTCACGAAGTCAGGAAGCGTCTTGTACATCTCGTCGTATAGCTCCGTATCCTCGAAGCCTGCGCGAGCTTCATCCAGCTTGTTCAAGCAGATGTACTGGTTCATGGATTTCCCAAGTCTTGCGTCTATCGTAAGGCCAAGATGCTGTGCCAGCTTCGCAATGTCGCCCTCAGCCTTCACGAGCTGTTCAATAAGCGATTCATCGGCACACGCAATAATCGCTGGTTTACGCGTATATCTGGCATAATTAATGGCATAAAGCAAATAGACGAACGTCTTGCCTGTGCCTACGCCTGCTTCTGCAAAAATCGTCTGTTTCTCGTTATACGCGCGTTCCAGCTGAAACGCCATATAAATTTGTTCATCCCGAAGCTCAAAGCCCGCCTCTGGCAGCCGCTCATAGAAGACGTCAGCAATCCAGTCACTGGCTTGCTGCACGAATGGCTGTTTTGGGTCAAATTCAAAAGGATATGGATTCACGAAAATTAGGCCTCCAATTGCAATGATCAAGCCCTCATCATAGCATATTCACTGCGAAAAAGGCTAATCCCGCGTAGGATTAGCCTGCATTTTCCTGCTTCGAGCTGGAACGCTGTATCGCTTGTCACAGACTTGGCTGCTAGCTTTATACAACGTCGAAGCCCTGATCTTCAATCGTCTCTTTAATTTGCGCCATCGTAATCCGGCTTTCCTCGAACTCAACCGTCACGCGGCCTGCCGGAAGATCTACTTTGGCCTTTACGTCTTTCTTCTTCAGCGCGCCTTCAATACTATTCACACAGTGCTGGCAGGACATGCCCTTTACTTGAATCGTGCTTGTCATGAGTAACAACTCCTCTTCTAAAATTATCGTTGGAAACGCTGCAGCCGAAGCGAGCTGAGTACGACGGATACGGAGCTTAGCGCCATCGCTGCGCCAGCTACCCACGGCGCCAGCAAGCCCGCTGCCGCAATTGGAATACCAATCGCGTTATAGGCAAGCGCCCAAAATAAATTCTGCTTAATATTGACCATCGTCTTGCGGCTGATTGCGATGGCTTCCGAAATACTGTTCAGATCGCCTCGCATCAGCGTAATGTCTGCTGCCTCCATCGCCACATCGGTGCCTGTTCCCATCGCCATCCCGACGTCCGCGGTCGCGAGCGCTGGCGCGTCGTTAATGCCGTCGCCAACCATTGCGACTTTCATGCCTTGCCGCTGCAGCGCTTTAACTTGATCCGCCTTGCCTTCGGGTAACACTTCGGCAAGCACCTGATCAATCCCTGCTTGCTTCGCGATCGCATGAGCGGTTGCCGCATTGTCGCCGGTGATGAGCATGACCTTCAGCCCCAGCTGCTTCAAAGCCGCAACTGCCGCTCGCGAAGTCGGCTTCACCGTATCAGCGACAGCCAAGCTTGCCGCATAGACGCCGTCAACAGCGGCGAGCACGACGGTCTGGCCGCTCGCTTCAAGCTGTTCGACCTGCGCGAGCGCCGATGCCGGAGCCTCTGCTTGATGCGAGGCAAGATATCGCCTCGTGCCGATGACGATCATACGCCCATCAACGAATGCTTCTATTCCGTAGCCGGGCACCGCTCGGAACTGCTCAGCGCCGCCACCCGCCAGCGCGATTCCTTGCTCTGCGAGGCCGCTCACAATCGCGCTGGCGAGCGGATGCTCTGAGCTGCTCTCCGCTGTGCGAACCCAGCTGAGCAGCTTGCGCTCTTCAAATGCCGACTCTACCATGTAACTGGTGAGCGAGGGCCTGCCCTCTGTCACCGTGCCCGTCTTATCGAGCAGTACCGCATCGATCCGATGGGCACGTTCGAGATGCTCGCCGCCCTTGAACAGAATGCCAAGCTCAGCCGCTCTGCCGGAGCCTGCCATGATCGAGGTCGGCGTTGCCAGTCCAAGCGCGCACGGGCAAGCGATGACGAGCACAGCGATGGCCACGCGAAGCGCTGTGCCGAGCTCGCCAGGCTCGATGAAGAACAGCCAGACGAGGAACGTAATTAGCGCGAGGCCGATAACAATCGGAACGAACACGCTAGAGATCACATCCGCTATGCGCTGGATCGGCGCTTTGGACCCTTGCGCCTCCTCAACGATCCGAATGATTTGCGCGAGCACCGTATCTTTGCCAACTTTCGTGGCACGGATGCGCATCATGCCGGTGCCATTCACAGTTGCGCCAATGACCGAATCGCCTTCGACCTTCTGTACCGGTATGCTCTCGCCGGTCAACATCGCTTCATCTACGGATGAGCTGCCATCTATAACGACGCCATCCACGGCAATCCGCTCCCCGGGCTTAACAACGACAATGTCCCCTTGCACGACTGATTCCACGGGAACAACAAGCTCTTCTCCTGCCCGAATGACGGTTGCCGTCTTCGCTTGCAGACCGATCAACGCGCTGATTGCTCGCGAGGATCGCCCCTTTGCCAGCGCCTCCAGCAGCTTGCCGAGCAGCAGAAACGTAATAAGCAGCGCACTTGTTTCATAGTACAGTTCCAACCTATGCATGCCGTCGCCGATGGATGCTACCGTTTCATAGAGGCTGTAGAAGTATGCGGCTGATGTTCCCATCGCCACAAGGACGTCCATATTCGCACTTCGTCCCCGAACAGCTTTATAGGCTCCTATGTAGAACGGTCCACCGATATAGAATTGTACGGGCGTTGCCAGCACGAGCTGGAACCACGGATTCATCAGCCACTCGGGAAGCCGAACGGATGCAATGAAAGGCAAATGCCCCGCCATCGCAAGCAGCAGCGGCAGCGATAAGATTGCAGAGATGAACAATCGATTGCGCAGCCTGCGGATGTCCGCTTGGCGCATCTCTGCTGGCGACTTCGATTCCCGCTTCACCTCTGCGTGGAATCCAAGCCCCTCCACTTTCGTGATGACGGCTGCCACCTCAACAACTGCTTGATTATATTCTACGCTTGCCGTTTCCATGGTCAGATTAACCGAAGCGCTCGTAACGCCGTCCATGCGCGACAGCCCTCGTTCGATGCGTGCTGCGCATGAAGCACAGGTCATGCCGCTAATTTGAAGCGTCGTCTTCTGCGTCGTCGCCATGCTCTCAATCCCTTTCACCTTTCATATACCTCTAAGGGGTATATCTTACTTCTACCTTAACATACCCCACGGGGGTATTTCAATAGGCGCGAAAAATGATCCTACGCACATGTACATGCCATGCTCGCAGGACTTTACTTCATCAGCTTGTTCATCGTAACCAGCAGCTCTTTCACGACATCGTTATCCCCCTGCTGAATGCGATCAATCACACAGCTGTTCATATGATGCTCCAGCAGCAGCTTGCCAACGCTGTTCAGCGCAGATTGCGCCGCGGCGATCTGATTGAGGACATCATCGCAGTAAGTATCCTTCTCGATCAGCCCTTTCACGCCGCGTATCTGGCCTTCGATCCGATTAAGCCGCGTAATGAGCTTATTCTTGACCTCATCCGAATGCGCACTCTTCCGGTGTCCCTCCGCATGCGAGTGCTGATGGCTATCACAAGCTGCTTCCTCCCTATTTTCCATTCCGCGCACCTCCTTCTGCTTCGAACTATATCATACCACCCAGGGGTATACAACTGAGCAAGCAAAAACGGCTTCGCCTTACAAAATAGGCGAAACCGTTTTGTGCGGAGGTATCAGATGAGTATAAAGAATAATAAAAATTTATACTTTCTGATATTCCAAAAGAAAAAGGCATCCCACAAGCCAACAAATGGCCTGCGAGACACCTTCCCCACGTTGTTATATTAGTATTTGTAAGGACCTGGGCCTGCTACACCAGCGACGTTTCCTGGCATATTACCAGGACCATAGCCGCCGTGACCTCCGCCTACTCCGCCAACGCAGCCACAAATTACGATTACGAGCAGAATGAAAAGTACGAGAATGACGCCAGCACTCGTAAAAGCTCCACCTACATGACCAGACATGAGCATTGCACCTCCTGGGGTATTGAGTACTCTTTAAATTATGTACAGAAGGTGCGGATGGATTGGGTGTTTGACCGGGAGACATTAATTCGGGTACAAACGCCTAAGCCCCTTAGATTTAGATTTGATATAGAAACACAGCTGCCAGAATGAAGATGCCAAAAGCGAATACATACGGATGAAACAGCACCGACTCCTTCACCTTCGCCGCTGTTTCTTCCCTTGCGCCTTGCGACTCCTCGCGAATGAGCTGCTGAAGCACGACATGAATGAACAGATAGATCACGTCAATGAACACGGCCATCATCTCAGGGTGGCTGCCAAGCATGACTCCCAACATCGCGCCCATCATGCCGCCCATTATGCCTGCAAGCATACCGTCAAGCGCCGCCATCGCGCTGATCGGCTTTCCAGCCATATAACCGCAAACGATGCCGAGCAGTACGGCAAGCACGGTTGGCGAAGTCAGATCATGCGGATAGAGGATACCAATAATCGTGCCGACGGAGACACTTGCCATCATCGCAATCGTCATCGCAATCATCATGCCCGCCATACAGCTAAGCTTTGCGCTTCGCTGCCGCGTACGAACGATGGAATAACCGGACAAGCCGACAATACCAGCAATGCTGCTGAAATAGAAGTAATCCATCACGCATGCCGCCCCTTTATCCGCCTAACTTTTCACACCATTTCATGATAGTATTCGATCGCGCCTGTCAATATGCGCTCAATGAAGATTTTCTAATCGAATTCTCATACTACGCTTGAAAGCCTTGTCATTGCTTACGAATCCGCTTACCAAGTAAATGATGGGATTTTTTCTTGTGCTATAGTGGCTTTAGGTCATTTTGTCCTACCGAAAAAACAACTAATGGGGGAACAATTATGAAAAAGACAAAAATGGGCAAGCTAGCTTTGAGCGTAACGCTTAGTTTTTCATTATTAATGGGCGGCGCTGTGGCACTGCAAGCAAAACCAGCACACGCAACCTCTTCTGCTACGGCATCGGGCATCACCAGCACAGGTAAAAAATATTTGGGAACACCCTATAAATTCGGCGCTTCGACAAGCACAACACGTGTATTCGACTGTTCTTCGTTTACGAAATATGTGTACAAGAAGTATGGCATCAATCTGCCACGTTCCTCTTACAGCCAATCCAAGGTTGGTTCATATGTAAGCCGCAGCAACTTGAAGGCTGGCGATCTGGTCTTCTTCTATAAGCCTGTTCACCATGTCGCAATCTATATCGGAAATGGCAAAATTCTGCACACGTACGGCAAGCCAGGCGTCGTAGTCTCGAGCCTCAATTCCGGTTGGTGGAGCCAGCACTATACAACAGCACGCCGCGTCTAATGCAAGAAGACAAGAAGGGAAGAAACGCTCTAATGAGGAGCGGTTCTTCCCTTCTTTTTAGCGTTTGCGCGTCCCTGCCATAGCCCCGCGCCAGGCACTCGAATGAGAAAGCGCGGCCTCGGCACTCCGAGCAGCTGTGATTCGTATATGCCTGCGTGGCCGGAGAACATATAGCTGATGAGGCAGACAACGATCATATAGCCGATCCCTGCGCCGCCGAACAGCTCATAGCCGAGAACGATGCAAGCAAGCGGCGTGTTGGCTGCCCCAGCGAATACGGCAATGAGGCCAAGTCCTGCAAGGAAAGGAACGCTTAGATGCAGTGCAGGCGCAAGCGCATTTCCGAGCGCGGCGCCTATGACGAAGAGCGGTGTCACCTCTCCGCCCAGAAAGCCCGAGCCAAGCGTAATGACTGTAAATACGCTCTTCCAGACGAAATCAACAGAAGGCAGCTGCTCATGGAACGATTGCACGAGCAAGGGCAAGCTTAACCCGAGATAGGTCCGCGATCCCGCGATGTAGACAAGCGCGATCACCACAGCTCCGCCGATGAAGCTCCTTACATAGGCACGCGGAACGATGCGGCTGAGGACACTCTTCATCTGCTTGACTCCCATCACGAACAGCCAGCTCATCAGGCCGAAGCAGATCGCAGCTGCAGCTACTTTCAGAAGCAGCGGCATCGAGAATGGCGGAATGCCGCCCATGCTGTACGAAAGATGCTTGATGCCAACTGCGCGCGTTAGCCAATCTCCCACGAATGCTGAGATGACCGCAGCGATGATCGCCCTATATGCAATTCGCCTTCCCATCGTCACCACTTCAAGTGCAAACACCGCACCTGCGAGCGGAGTTCCGAATACAGCTCCGAAGCCGCCGCTTATGCCGCATAACAATAAGATCCGCCGATCCACTGCATCCGCTCTTACAAATCGCGCAGCGAGATCCGCGAGACTGCCCCCCATCTGAACAGCCGTCCCTTCACGTCCAGCCGATCCGCCGAATAGATGCGTTACCCATGTGCCCAGCAAAATCATTGGCGCCATTCGCAGCGGAACACGTTCTACAAGGTTTGCTTGCACAGAACGAATCTGTTCTACAATGAGATTGTTACCGCGCGAAGCAGCCCCGCCCCACTTCAAATACCCATAACTGACTGCCGCTCCTGCAAGCGGAAGCAGAAACAACAGCCAAGCATGCGTTTCGCGCACATCCGTCACAGCATCAAGCCCAGCTAAGAACAGCGCAGATGCTAAACCAGATAATATCCCAACAATGAATCCGTATAACACCCATTTTACAATTGTACGCATCGCTTGCCGCCTCTTACCTTTCTACCCGAAAAAGTTATTCCCATCATAGCTGTTTCAATATGACATCGGCAATAAACTTCTCGTATGGGGTATAAAAGGCATGGCAAAACGCCCATCCTAATTAAGAATGGAGGTGATCTACTTATGGCAAAAGACGTACTGTGTGAAGTGAACTCCTGCAAGTACTGGGCTGCAGGCAATAACTGCAATGCTTCGTCCATCTATGTCGTCAGCAACCGCGGACAGCAAGCGAAAAACTCAGAAGAAACAGATTGCAAAACATTCGAGTCCAAAATTTAAGCTCTCAGGTGCAGATGAATGTCGCCGTCCCTACGGCAAAAGCTCATATTGTGTAAGAAAAACAATGAGCCGCCTTGTCAGAGGCGGCTCATCCTGTCCCTCTATACCGTAGTATAGCCAACAGTGATAATAATTATCATTGAGAATGGAATTATTCGATTAAACCCACTGTTTCACATTTTCACGGAAACGTCTGTAGATCCAGTCGTTCACTTCCCACAGGTCCGCAACCGGCACATTCGTGTGCGGTAGTGTGTGCAGGTAGCCTGGAGGGCCGAATTCTGGTGCAACGTAAGCGAATTGTTGGCCCCCCGCAGCACGAGCTTGAATCATCTGCTTCCACCAGCCCTCGAACAACGCAACCTCAGTTGCATATTCAGGCGCGGATGGGTCTGGAACTTGTGGACCTTCCGCATAGCCAACACGAGCGTGGATGTGCAGCGTGCGGGATACAGCAAGCGCGATATCCGCTTGATTGTCTTCCAGATGCGATTCACATACGCATGTCCAGTGGCTGAAATCTGCCGTCAGCTTCAGCTCAGGCAACGCTTCGAGCAAACGAGCTGTCGTCCAAGGCGTAAACATCGCGCGCTGGCGGTGCGTTTCGTGACCGACCATAAGGCCAGTCGAACGCTCGACTGCAAGTGCTTTTGTGAAGAAATCAATTTGCTCTTCGAATGTCATCGAGTCGCGTGCGCTATGCGAGTTCACAAACAACGGTTTGAACGATACAGCGCGTTCCACTTGCTCTTGGAAGCTTGCTGCATGATCAGTGCCGCCTGTGAAGATCTGTGGTACGAAATCAAGACCGAACTCTTGAAGAAGCTCTTTAAACTCCGATTCTTCAGCCGCATCCGGCATAGGTGTTTCAACCCCGTCAAAGCCTGCTGCTTGAATGCGGGTAAACATTTCGCGGTAAGTGCCTTCCATTCCCCATAGAGGTTTCAAAAATTTCGTTTGCAAGAGTTTGTTCCTCCTAAAGTCTATTACCGTTATAATTTGGTTTTCAGCTACCACTATACACGCTGCATGTCCGCCGTGACTACGCTTATTCTACGATTTCTACACTTTGCAGGCGTAATTGTTGTGTCGCGAACTCGCGGTAAAGAGGGTGCGTTTCCAGCAGCTCCTCATGGGTGCCGCTTCCCGTAAGCTTGCCCTTCTCAACAAAAATAATCTGGTCCGCGTCGACGACCGTGGACAGCCGATGCGCGATAACGAGCGTCGTGCGGCCAGCCATCAGATTCTTCAACGCCTCCTGCACAACGACCTCGGACTTGCTGTCCAGAGCGGATGTCGCTTCATCGAGCATGAGTATCTTCGGATCACGCAGCAACGCTCTTGCAATTGCGATCCGCTGCCGTTGTCCGCCTGACAGCTTGATACCTCGCTCGCCAACCTCCGTATCATAACCTTCCGGCAGCTCGCTGATGAAAGTATGCGCATAAGCCATTTCGGCTGCCTTCATAAGAGCTTCATCGCTAACGTCGTGTTCGATGCCATAACTAATATTCTCCTTGATCGTGCCTGCAATTAGCGGACTCTCCTGTGAGACATACCCGAACTGACTTCGCCATTCCCGCAGATTGAAGCTTTGAATCGCTTCGCCACCATATTCGATGCTGCCGCTCGTAGGCTCGTAGTAACGTTCCAGCAGCGAGAACAGCGTTGTTTTGCCGCCTCCGCTCGGTCCAACAATCGCTGTCACCGTGCCTGGTTCGACGCGGAAATCAAGGTTCGTGAGCACTGGTTCACCGTTGCCGTAAGCGAAGCCGAGGCTGTTCAACGTGATTGGCTGCGCCGCCTTACTAACTGGCTTCCCTTGCTCGTGATCTTCCTCTGGCGAATCTAGAATGGAGCTAATCCTTTCCGTTGCGCCGACCGTCTTCTTGAACTGGGTGAAGAACGTCGTAATTTGCGTCATTGGCATTACGATCTGAATCAAATATAGAATGAAGGCAACGAGTTCGCCTGCGCTAAGCGCACCCGAGGCGACGCGCATACCGCCGTAGCCGATAATGACGACGAGCAGCATCATCATAACGAAATACATGAGCGGCGCAATTAATGCCTGCACTTTCGCTTCCCTGACACCGAATTTATACAAGCTCTTGATCCATTTGCTGCCTGCTGCATATTCTCTGCGCTCCGCATTCATCGACTTTACAAGCCGCACTTCCGAGAGCACCTGCGTAAGCGTCGTTGTGAACGAAGCCGTCTCCTTCTGCAGCCCTTTGGAGATCAGATACATCTGCCTGCCGAGCGGAGCCATGAACAGCGCCGCAATCGGAATGACGCCGAGCATGACGGAGGTCATCTGCCAATCCATATAGAACAAGACGATGACAGATCCGATGACGCTAATGATGCCGGACAAGAAATTCGTTAAATTCTCAGCGATCAGCTGCTTCACAATGCCGGTATCGTTCGTCATGCGGCTGATCGTTTCCCCTGTCCGATTGCTGTCATAAAAAGGGATCGGAAGCACAAGCAGCTTTTTCCACAGACGATCCCGCAAATTCGCGACGATGCGCTGACCCGCTACGTTAAGCATGTAACCGGAGAAGCCGCTGACGACCGCCTGCAGAACAAAGATCCCGCCGAAGCCGGCGATCTGCTTCCAGCTCAGATTGCTTATCGAAAATCCGTCAACGAGATTTTTCGTAAACAGCGGTATGATTAACGAGACAGCCGTTCCCGCCAAGCTCATGATGATTGCAAATATAATCAATGCTTTCGAAGGCCTCGTCCTCGCAATCAGCCGCAGCAGCTGCTTCCAATTTCCTTTCGTTTCTTTCTCTTCCATGACTCATCCTGTCCTTCCCCTTTGGTGTTATGAGCGAAATCTTATCACCGGTTAATGAACGGAAGATGAACAGAATGGGACGATGACTTCGAGCAGAAGTTGTTTGGCATAGATCGCGCTGCTTTTGCCCTCTGGTTCCTTGCGTATCGCTGCCACCACCTTAAGGGAAGGTACAACGGCAATATATTGACCCCCATATCCTTTGGCGAAAAAGAAGTCGATCACTCCGTTATGTGCCTGCGAGGAAACCCACCAGTGATAACCGTACTCCCCGAATATCGGAGGCTCGTAGTGAGAGAACCCTTTGTGATGCGCCGTAGTTGATGCCGCTACCCACGCTTCTGGCACCACCCGCTCGCCTTCCCAGTGACCGCCCTGCAGGTAGAGCTGACCGAACTTCGCCATATCCGCCACGGTCAAATGCAGCCCCACTCCACCTTCATAGATGCCTGAAGCATCGCTGTTCCATCTTGGACGCCGGAATGCGAGCTTCTTGAACAGCATCCGATCGGCAAAATCATAGGTGGACATGCCAGTCACCTGCGTCAATATCGCTGATAACAGATGCGAGCCGCCAG
Source organism: Paenibacillus sp. sgz302114 (assembly GCF_056120345.1). Lineage (NCBI taxonomy): Bacteria > Bacillati > Bacillota > Bacilli > Caryophanales > Paenibacillaceae > Paenibacillus > Paenibacillus sp. sgz302114. The sequence continues at coordinate 942,256 of NZ_JBVYOI010000001.1, read as the reverse complement.
AATTGTAGGCAAAAGCATCTCCCGGCCCATGCTCCATCGGCTGAGAGAGAATGAATGAAACCGGGTCATCCGTGCGCTTCATCTGCCAGTATGGCTTATCAAATTCCGGCCACTCAATCCCAGAAGTCATGGTAAGCAGATGCTTGATCCTTATCGCGTGTTTCCGTTCATCCTCTGCTTGATCAATTTGCGGAAAATAGCGGCTGATTGGCGTTTCGACGCTTTCGATCAGTCCTTGCTCTAGAGCAATTCCAATTAGCGCGGATAAGATGCTCTTCGTACAGGAGTAAACTGCGCCGATGCGATCTACGCCTTTGTCATGCCATTCCCAGAGCAGCGAGCCGTTTTGCAGCACGGCGACATCTCGTATTTTCCAAGCGTGCAGCTGCTCTTGCAGTTCGTCGGTCAGCAAGCCCCGTGGGGTGCCAATTGAAATCAGCTTCATTGTGGACGTTCCTCGCTTGCTCGTTTAAGTTTTTTAGTATTATGTGTACAATTAAGTAGATTAGATCCACGCGATTACATACCTGTCTAGGAGGCGCTTATGGCACTTATTCAATGTGATTTCTTCTCGGAAACGCTCGGACTCTCCACTTCAATGAACGTTATTTTGCCGCAATCGGCCCCATCTCAGATCGGCATGGACTCCAAAGCGGCTGCACAGACGAAGCACCGGACGTTGTATCTGCTGCACGGCTTGTCCGATGACCACTCGATCTGGCTTCGCCGCACTTCGATCGAGCGCTATGTCGCATCGCTTGGCATCGCGGTCGTCATGCCTGCCGTCCACCGCAGCTATTATGCCAATATGGTATCCGGCGGCAAGTATTGGACCTTCATCAGCGAAGAGCTGCCGGCAATTGCTCGTTCGTTCTTCCCGTTGTCGGACCGCAGAGAAGATAACTTCGTCGCAGGCTTGTCTATGGGCGGCTACGGCGCGCTCAAGCTGGCGCTGAACAAGCCAGAGCAATATGCAGCGGCAGCCAGCCTGTCCGGTGGTATCGATGTGGCAAGCTTCATTGATCGTATGCCGCAGGAAGCTAAGCTAATCTTCGGCACGGACAATTATGTGAATGAGCTGCCGAACAATCTGTACCTCGCAGCGGATACGCTTGCAGCGCAAGCAGACACCCCTATACCGTTATTATACCAATGCTGCGGCACGGAAGACTTCCTCTATGAGGACAACATCCGATTCCGGGATCATGTGAAGCAGCTGAATTTGCCGCTCACTTATGAAGAAGGACCGGGCGAGCATGAATGGGGCTATTGGGATCAACAAATCCAGCGCGTGCTGGAATGGCTGCCCCTCTAAGGAAGACTAAGCCGCAGATATCGGGTGCATGTCATGAACGCACCTCGCGATTTCTGCGGCTATTTTTACACTTTGCTTAGTGGAGCAAGATTGGCGATATCGCAACGCCTGACGGGAAGCTTCCTGTCGGCAGAATCGCAATGGGCAGTTGGCTGGCTACTTCAATCGCCGCGACATATCCGAAGGTGAGAATGCTCACATACACTTTAGCCCCGTCCGGTGTAATCGCCACATCGCTCGCATTACTGCCGCCTGGCAGCTCAATGTTGGTCAAGATCTCGTTCCGTGACAGGTTAATGACCGTCACTTCATCCCCGCCACGCGCTGCCACATAAGCAAGCGCTCCGTCCGGTGTGATGACGATCTTCTGCGGATCTGCACCTGCATCCAGCTTGATCGACGTCACCATTGTATTCGAGCTTAGTCGGATCACATAGACACGATCATGATGTACATCTGTCACATATGCAAACGTTCCGTCAGGTGTAATAGCGAGAGAAGACGGCTTTGCCCCATGCGGCAGCTTTATCATCGGCAGAAGCGTTTGCTTCACCGTATCAAGAACTGCAATCGAGGCTTTGTTAATGAGGCAGCAATACACGCGCTTCCCATCTGGCGCAATAGCCATTTGAACCGGATCACTCCCTTTTGGCAGCGGCACCAGCTTCACGAGCGATCTTGTTACAGTATCCACGATGATCAAATAATCTTCGACCAGCGTCGTAATGTACGCCACCTGGGCATGCTTCGCAATCGCAACAGCAATGGGCACAGCTCCTTGCGGCAACATGTACTCCCCGGTTACTTCGTGGGTTAGCGTATCAATGACACGAACCGTTTTGTCTCCTTGGCAGGTGACATATACCTCGCGTCCGTCTGGCGTGAAGTCGAGCGTTCTCGGACTGCTGCCTGCCGGAAGAGGAATCGTTGCAATACGGGTATGCGTGGCCGTTTGGATGACCGTAATGGAATGCTGCGTATGATTCGCGACATAGGCATGCATCATTTCATCCATATAACCCCCGGTGACGGGAACCTGCTGCTGCACAATAAGCGCGCCTTCCTCATCTCGCTCCGCAACCGACGCTGTGACTTCCCCTGCAGCGAGCCCAGTCGTCGTAATCCGTACCCCATACAGCTGCAAATGACTGACGTCATGCTCCATCATAAACGTACATGATGCCTTTTGCTCTGGCTGAAGCTGTACGAGCGTCGAACGCTCCATTTGAATCTGTCCGTACCCGCTAAGCAGGCTCTCCCCATCCCCTTCCATTGATTCGCTTTGCTTGCTGCGCGGCGAGACTGCCGAATAAATCTGAATGCCAGCTGTTGCTAGCTGTCTGCCACGATTCATGACATGAATGGTCAACGATACGGTGCGCCGTACTTCCCGATTAACGAGCAGCCCTGTATCCAAGATCGGCATAGGGACGCCTCCTCTACTCTTCCATACCTTCATCGTATGAACGACTAGAGTAAAAGGCACGAGACAACACACTAGGTCTAATTAGTAGATTGATGAGTCTTTCGCTTGGCTGCTGTGTGGTGCAGAGCGCCCTTCTCGAGCTCTCCACGAACGAGATCGGCATTTGTCCGAGTGCCCGCCAAGCTGCCAGCACCCCCGACTCTAAGCTCTCTCCAGTCTCCTGCGCCAAAGCGGCTTTTTCCTCTCTCAGTTAACTTTTCTAGCAATACGCGGATTGAGAGAGGCTTTTTCCTCTATCTGCGCCTCGATTGTGCTATTAGCTTCAAATTTCAGCTCTGAGAGAGGCTATTACCGCTCTTGGACCACCATTCCCATCATTTCGAGCGTTGAGAGAGGCTTTTTCCTCTCTAAGCGAAATTCTCGCCAAGGTGTATCCGCACTAAAAAACCCGCCGTGTGAACACGCGGGTTAGGCTCTTAGCCGACTGTTCCGGGACAGAATCAGCCTTGCGGCCCACTGGAGAACAGCTCTTTAATCTCTTTTAGTCTTGCAATCATATGTTTAAGCTCGATCGCGAGGAAATCTTCATTCGATGCTGCAAAAGCATTCTGCAGCTGAACTAGCCCGTCTGTCGCGGCAGGCAGCAGCTTAAACGCTTCAATCGCATGCTGATAGTACGGATGCACCGAGGGTATTGGCTGATCTGACATAAGTTTTACGCTCCCTACATGGTTGGTTGGTAAAATATTCTACCACTCTGCCAGCTGGAATGCAAAGTTTGCTTCAGCTGCCTCGGTAGGTGCTATATCCACCAGGTGCAACGAGCAGCGGAATATGATAATTCGAATTCGAATCGGTTACGGTGAAGCGGACTGGGACACTGCTTAGAAACGGCGCAGCTTCACGAAGTCCATAATACTCCCCTACCGCGAAGATCAGCTCGTATTCACCGATGTGAAGCTCGCCGCTGTTCAGCAGCGGCTCATCGACGCGGCCGTCAGCATTGGTGACAGCGCACTTCACCAGCTGCGGTTCTCTGCCGAGTGATGAACGTACCCATAGCTCAATACGCATGCCGACAGCCGGCTTCCCTTGAGACGTATCCAGCACATGTGTAGTAAGCCGCCCTCTCATGGTGAAGCCAGCGGCTTGACCGAAGCGCGCGAAGCAGAACCGCAGTCCGCCATTTCAAATTCGCCGCTCGTCAGATCGGAGCGTTTGAGCGAGAAGCCTTGAAACCCATAAGGAGGACGCGGTTCCGTGTAGACGCAAGCACGCGCATGCGGATCGTTACCAAGGATCGCTTCCCACGTTCGGTTGTTCGATTCGAAATGGACTGCTGCCAGCTGCGGAAAACGGGTCAGCAGATGAAGCCCGATTTGGCAGACGAGATATTGTATGGATGGTGATGCGATGGAATGGAAGATATGCTGTGCAAGATCCCGGACTTGCTCTGCCGGCACGTATCGTCCTCTCGAGCTGTCGAGTGCGTCAGCAATATCCGTGTAATGCCAGTTCATGTGCAAGTAGATAAACAGCGGTCGATCGTAGCTGTCCGGCAACGTCGTATATTCATCCCGAATAAAACCGTAGAACGAACTGCCGCTTACTTTTATAAGCTGCAGGTCAGCGAGGCCGGATAAATGCGATACGATCTCGCCTCCCTGGTCGCTGCGGTTCATAACAAGCGATGCATGCGCATGCTCGTTATGCGATGGTTTGAAGACGAGCCCGCTGCTCTCGCGGCCCCCTGCGCGTACAGTGTCAAAATGGATTTTGTCCGCCTGGATGTCTACGGTGCTGATGTGCGGGTATTGATCGAGGAATGCTTCGCCGACGAACGCGAGGAAGCCTTCTGTTGTACTGCCGCTATACCTGGCAGCTTGCCGGAGGATGAAGTTCTTCATCGAATCGGTTGCTACGACGAGTGAATTATCCCCTTTGCTGAACGAAGTGAGCAGCTGCTCGCTGCTTACGGAGAACTTCACATTATGGGCAAAAATCACATTGGACTCTCCGATATAAGCCGACTCTGGAATCGGCTTTACTCCAAGTGGTGCCGCATACGTGCGGTAAGTGAGCACATCGCCTTTGCCGTAATACAGCGTACGGCCATCTCGTAGCTGCAGCATGTGATCATCTCCCTTCTTTATTCTTCGATACTCCGCTGGATGCGCAGCCAAGAGATGCGTTGAATTTCAAGCAGCGCTTGCCTGCGCTCCTGAGCCTGCGAATGTTCGAGCCGGACTGCCATCGCTGCGGCAATTTCCGACTTGCTTTTGCCGTAGACCGCGATAATGAATGGGAACCCGAATTTCTGCAAGTAAGCAGCATTCAGTTTGGTAAATCGGCTGAATTCCTCCGGCGTCAGCTCTTGCAGCCCTGCTCCCGCCTGTTCTTCTTCAGAGAACGCAGTCATCTGAATACGAGCCGCGAGGCCGGGATGTGCGCGCAGCAGGGCGAGCACTTGCTCCTCCGGCGCTTCCTTCGCCACTTGCAGCATGGCTTCATGCAGCTCCAATAACGAATGAAAGGGCCTCATGCCCCACGCCCTCTCCGCTACCCAAGGCGAATGCTCAAATATCCCGCCGAGCTGCTGCGTGAACAGTTCGCGGCTCATCGTGTTCAGCTGCCACAGCTGAAGCCTGTCGTTCATGTCGAATCCCTCCCTTGTTCAATTGCATGCTGCACAGCTCGCCGTATCCCGCCATATCCGGTGCAACGGCACAGGTTGCCGGATAACGCTTCCTCCACTTCAGCCTCCGTCGGATTTGGATTCTCCCCCAGCAGCGCTGTGACGGATATGATCATGCCTGGCGTGCAATAACCGCACTGATAACCGCCTTCCATGAGAAAAGCTTGCTGTACCGGATGAAGCTCCTCTCCTTCGCCTGCAAGTCCTTCAATCGTCGTAATGCGCTTGCCCGCGCATTGAAAAGCCATCGTTAAGCAAGCATTCACCGGTTTGCCGTCAATGAGAACCATGCAAGCTCCGCATCTGCCGATTTCGCATGCCACTTTCGTTCCGGTAAGCAGCAAGTCATCTCGGAGGATCGTCAGCAATCTTTTGCTTGCAGGTACATGCAATGCGATCGGTTCATCATTAACGGTACAGTTGAACATTGAATGCGTAAAATGCTGCAGCTCCGATTGTTTCTTCATCGCGATCCCCACCGCCTTTCTTACGCAAATCTCGTTTGTTCGATGAGTGAATGAGGGTCGATTGGCAGCTGGCTCAGCCGCTTGCCGGCCGCGTCGTAAACAGCCGACAAGATCGCCGGAGCCAATCCGACGGAGCCGATCTCTCCAATGCCTCGCGGACCATAAAGGTCACCATCAGCCAATTGCTCAATCGGCTGCACCGCAATCCGGCCGCTTGCATCTTTCAATGTCGGAATGAGATACGTATCCAAGTTTCGGGTTACATAATGCCCACCTTGCATGAGCGCTTCTTCAGTCAAGGTGTAACCGAGCGCCATTATGCTGCCGCCTTCGATCTGCCCGAGGTACCCTTGAGGATTCATAACCGGACCGGCTGCGATTGTATGAAACTGGTCAAGGACATGAACCCGTCCCGTTAACGTATCCACCCCGACTTTCACTGCGACAGCGGCGAAGGTGTACAAGTAATGCGCGCCAGTACGATTGAGGGACGTTGTCGGATAAGCGAACTTCGTTTCAGCGCGAATCGGAATCTGTCCTGCTGCCTGCGAACGAGCTGCCAGTTGCTTATAGCTAATGACCAGCTCGCCATCGCTGGCTGTCGCCCCCACTTGTTGCTCAGGCTGCTTTAGCTTCTGCCATACGCCGCCAGCACCTAGCCGCAGCTCTTCTGCAGGATGGCCGGTTAGAGCTTCAGCCGCCTCAAGCATTCTCCGTTCAAAAGAAGGCCGAAGCTGCTGCAGCGATTGCCACATCATCGTCGTCGCCCTTGACGCGGTCGTTGATCCGCTGTCTGGCACCGCGTCCGTGTCGCCGATGACAAGCCTGAGGTCTTCGGCAGCGAAGCCGAATTGCTCCATCATCATCAGCTCAAGTGTCGCAAGCAGTCCCTGCCCGCATTCTTCGTAGCCGAATTGCGCTTCGATCTTCCCGTCCTCGGCGAGGACAAGCCTGCCGCCCGCCGGATCAGGGATGCCTGCGCCGAGCCCCGCGCCGTGCATGATGAAGGCGGCGCCGATGCCTGTGCGCAGCCGCGAATTAATCGCTTCCTCCTCCGTTGCTGCTCGGCCGCTCTGCTGTTGACGCAGCTTCTCGGCCCAGATCGGCGATGAAGCGAGCGCATCCCATACGAGCTGAGCGCCATTCGTCGGCGCAATCGGCTGACCGAACGGGCCGGGATCGTCTGCTCTTCGCATATTGTGCAGGCGGAAAGCCCACGGATCCATGCCGCTCACCTCGGCAAGACGATCCATCTGCCCCTCCAGCGCCAGGAGCGCCTGATTGCCGCCGAAGCCGCGAAATTCCCCGGACATCCCGTTATTCGTATAGACCGATACGCTTTGTATATCGACATGCTCGTAGCGATAAGGCCCAAGCACATGCTCGGTAGCGAAGTTCAGCACCTCAGCGCCAAGTGTCGCATACGCACCTGTATCTGCCGTAATGGTGACCTGATGAGCTAGAATCGTGCCAGCTTCGTCGACTCCAGTCCGCATCTTAATCGTCATCGGATGGCGCTTCAGACCGGTTCGGACCGATTCTTTGCGAGAATTGTGGAGCTTGACTGGCCTCTGCGTGTGAAGGGCTAGCAGCGCTCCATACGGCTGTACATTCAGCTCGTCTTTGCCACCGAAGGAGCCGCCGATTGGGCTGGAGACGATACGAATCGCCTGCTCGGACAGCTTCGTAATTCGAGAGAGCTGCAGCCGATCCATGAAGCCATGCTGCGTTGGCGCGTATACAGTGAGCCTTCCTTCTTCCTCTGGGACGAACAGACCGCCTTCGGTCTCCATATAGGTGTGCATTTGGCGCGGCGAACGATAGGTTTCCTCAACGATGTGCTTACAGCGAGCGAACCCTTGCTCTACATCTCCTCGTTTGAATTCCGCTCGATGCAGCACGTTCCCTTTCGCGTGGAGCTGCGGCGCGTCCGGCGCAAGCGCAGAAGCCGGGTCATCGACAACGGGCAGCACCTCATATTCCACTTCGATAAGCGCTAGCGCTCGCTCTGCTAAAAGTGCGGTTTCAGCTGCTACAGCAGCTATGGCATCACCGACATAACGCACCTTGTCGAAGCAGAGCACGGGCTGATCCTGCATGGCAATGCCGAATCCGTTCAGACCCGGCACATCCTTGTAAGTAAGAACGGCATGTACGCCTGGCAACCGCTCCGCCTTCTCCGTATGGATCGCAAAGATGAGCGCATGCGGATGAGGACTGCGTAGAACTCTGCCAATGAGCATATGGGGCGCTATCCGGTCGGTCAGATAGGATAGCTGCCCGGTCACTTTTCCACGACCGTCCGGTCTCGTACGCCAGCGCGTGCTGCTGGATTCCCGGTTTAAGAGCATGTTCATCCCTCCGAACGTTGCCACTTCTGCCATAGTCCTGCGGCAATAAGATTAGCGGCAGTCTGCTTCCGATAAGCTGTGGATACGAAGAGATCGCCAGCAGGCTCAATCTCATCTACCAGCTGTTCATAGAACTGCTCCATAAGCTGCGGCTCCAGCGTCTTCCCCACGAGAAGCGCCTCCGACTTCGGCAGTCTCACTGGTTTCATGAGACCGCCGCCAGCTGCAATTCGGATGCGGCTAACCTCCCGACAAGCGCCTGCACCTTCTAGTTCTGCTACAAATCCGCAAGTGACGACGGATGGCGTGAATGCTTCCCTTCTCCCCACCTTCTCATAGTAGGCAAACACCTGACCAACAGGAGGAGAAGGCTGCTGCATCTTAAGCTTGAGCTGGAGCAAAATCCGCCCTTGCTGCCGAATGACATCCTTTGACTGCGCCAGCCATTCAGAGACAGGTTCCCATTGCGTGCTATGACCATCATGCCAGAGCAGTTCGGCTTCATAGAGGAGGAGCGCAGGCAGCAGATCACCTGTCCTAGAGCCAACATTGCCGCCAATTGTAGCTAGATTGCGAATCGATGGCGCAGCAATCGTCCTGATCGCCTCTGTCACTAAAGGATACTCACCCGCAACCAGAGGATCGCTGCGCAATACGTTTAATGGCGTTAAGGAACCGATGATCAACTCATGTCCCTGCATCGCTATACCTCTAACGCCAGGGATTGAAGCAAGATCGATGAGATGGCGAGGCATCGCGGACGAATCATTCTCCCATTGAACCGCTAACCAAGTTCCGCCTGCGATATATTCGCAATCAGGGCCATAGCTCTGCTTCAGCCGCCATGCCTCTGCCGCATCGTGAGGTTGCCAGACCATCGCGTATTCCCCGGCCATGTTCATTTGCGCTGTCACAGGCGATCCCTCCTCTACTTCGCATTCATCTGCAGCTGCGACCAGAGCTCGCGCGCCTCCCCAAGCTCCTCTCGTGTATCAATGTCCATGAATGTCCACTCGGCGGCGTAACGAACGACTTTCCCGACATAATCCGGCGATTTCAGAATATGTCTAGCTCCGCGATCTCCATCCAGCTCCAGCAGCTGCGGAAACAGCGATTTATTCAAAATAAGCGGTGGCCCTACTGTCTCCCCGTAGCCGCTTGCAACATAGTGCACCGAGGGGTCTTCGCGATAAACATATACAAGTCGTTTCAGCAGCGACGCTGAAATAAACGGCTGGTCAGCGAGGGCGACGAGCACAGCATCCATCTTCTCAGGCAGCAGCGCTGTGAGTCCGCTTCGCAATGAATAAGACATCCCATTAGCCGCGTCCTTACACGGCGTTATACGAAATTTCGGAAGCGAGGCGATCCGATCCTTCCGATTACGATCACACAGCCAGAGCAGCGGATCATCCGAGCGTACGACTACCGTGAGCGGATGAAAGCCACAATAGCGCAGCTCATGCAAGCCCTGGCCTCCAACCGTGATGCCCGGAGCCAGCTCCAGCGACAGCTTCGGCTCGCCCATCCTCCTGCTCGAGCCCGCCGCCAAATAAATGCAGCCGATTCTCATAAATATCCTCCCTCTCCACTGCCGCATGAACGGATCGGGAATGAACAGCAATAAGTTCTGCGGCGATACTAATCGCAATTTGTAACGGGCCGTCAGCTCCAATCGACAGTCCGACTGGGGCATATACATTGCTTGTTACGGTCAGACCATCTAGCAGCATGGCGACCCTCGCTCGTGAGCCAAGAATGCCGATATAGCTAAGCCCAAGCGGCAGCGCTTGTTCCAGCATCGTACGATCCTTCAGTTGATGATGGCTGCAAATAATAAGGTAATCGCCTCGCCCCATGTTCAGCGAATCTTGAATCTCAGCCGGCGACCCGATCACGCTATGACCCGATATCTGACGCTCCTCGCGCCAATCGGCGGTAATTACGTGAAATCCCGCACTTTCTGCAAGTGCCGCTATCGCCTCGGCATCATTACCTGCGCCGAATAGGATCAATCTCGGCCGTGGCATCCACTTCGAATCAAGAGATGCGTGTTCAGATCCCGCTGTCTCATGGCCCGCGATGTTTACAAGACCTCGATTGAGTGAATAGTCGATGAATGGACCTCGCCACTTCCTCAGGAGCTGGGCTGGTTTACCGTTTTGAAGTAGTTGTGATGCTGCTTGCAGTATGAGTAGAAGCTCTCCCTTTACCACTTCCAGCAGAACCGTGATCTCACCGCCGCAGCCAATCGCTTCTCCCCAAATCGCATCCTCATGCGGTTTCATGTTATAAGTAACAAGCTCCGGCAGCCCTGAAGAAGCAATCGAGTCCACTCTCGCTTGCAGATCATCCTCCAAGCATCCGGGACTTATGCTTCCCGCCTTGGTTCCACCGGGCAGGAACAGCATGGCGGCATCTTTCTTACGGTACGAATGTCCAGTGGTCCGGACAATTGTGGCGAGAACCGGGGACGTTGTTCCTTCTTCCATTCCGTCCAATACAGCGAGCAACGAAACCATATCCATGCTGGGCTCCCTCCCTGAATGATCCTGACATGTCCATCGCGTCGTGCAGCTCAGTTGTAAATGTTATATTATATAACATATTAGTTCCATTCGTGCTTATTTTCAAGCTTTTTATGTTAATTTACATAACACAAACATTACATAAATTACCTTAAAATAAAGCCCCTCTCGCCTAGATCCGAACGGATCGCGAGAAGGGCTATTTCAAACCGGTCACTCATTATTGCATATAAGAATTCGAATTTGCACTTGCGCCTTGGAATTGCGCCACCGTATGCTGGATTTTCTGCTGGATCAATTTAATTTGGCGTCGCTGTGCATCCATTTGCATCTGAAGCTGATTCTCCGCTTGCTGCAGCTCCTGCTCAATGCTGCGCAGCTGCTGGATCACCTGCTGCACCTGCTGAGACTTTGGATCAAGCCCCACACGCTTCAGCGCTTGCTGAGCCTGCTGCTGCTGCTCCAGCTCACGCTGCCTCACCTGTGCTTGAAACTGCTCATAGCTGAGCTGCTGGCTGCTCCCAGGCGGTTGATTTTGCATATTCATTCCCTAGTCCTCCCTCGCGACACTTTTCAAGTTGTCCGCAAGTAGGATGCCCAGCTGCTGGTTAAATATGTTCATTTCACTAACGTTTGCTTTTTTCGTCCGTACGCCCCATCGAGTCGGCGAGTCTGCCAACTTGCTCATCCGACAATTTCCCGCTACCGTAGCGAACTTGCTGATACGCTTGCACAAGCTCTGTCGTAGCTGTATCTGCATGGATCAGTTTCTGGGACTGCAGTTCTGCCGCCACCTCCAGAGGAGTGAGTGACGGTCTGAACGCATACCCTTTCTTCACGCTGCTGCCGATCCAGCGCCGGTACAAGTACCGGACTCGCGCTTCATTGTCCACCAAGTCCTTCCAACGGACACGAGGCTCCTTGGACCGTCCCCGCCATAGCTCGCTCAGCTTTCGAGATTTTTGAATTCGCTCCACCTGGTCGACATACCCTTTAGATGAGCTCCCTTTATCCCTGCTAAACAGATCTTTCAGCTTCTGCTGAAGAGATCGGAGCCATTCTGGCAGATGCTTCAGCTGGCGCAGAAATAGCCATAGGATGAAGCAGACCACGATACCGACAATGACATAAAGTAAAATATCCACCCAATGAGGCATCGTTCTCGTAGGCTTGCCCAGCAACTCAGTCGGAAAAGGCGACTTATCTTGACCGCCATCTGCCTGAAGCGGCGACTTAACGTCTTCTTTCGGCATTTGCCGGTACAACTCTTCAAAATAACGGTATATGGCGCTAAAGATCGCCTGCATCTGGTAAGAGATGACGATCAAGACCGAAATACCTGCGATGATACCGACAAAGATCCGGTTATGGCGCCTTACTGTAGGCTCGACCACCGGTTTCACGGCGCCGGATAGAGTCTCGCGATTCACATTGCTTCTGTTCGTCTGGAACAAGGTCACCACGAGCGCGAACAGCCCGCAGACGAGAACTAGATTTTGGTAATGATCAAACTCTGCCTTGAAGCTAAACACGATCGAGCAGAGGAAATAATACATCAGTCCGAGTACGAATTCCCGCGGCATCATGCGATTAAGCGCCGGCGTAATCACATATCTGCCGCCACGGTACGCAGCTGCTGCAAGCAGAAGTGCCGTATAGATGCCATCGAAATTCACGCCGTATAACGCTATGCCGCCCGCTCCGCCGATAACTGCCGCAACGAGCACACGCGGAAACGCACGGACGAACCGAATGATCGCATTCACGCCATAGCCGATGACGTAGACTACGAATAGGAGCAGCAGCATTTCTGTAAGCGTAGGAGCAAAGCTTGGCCTATAAACATAGACAATCAGAACAAGCGGCAAATGCAAGAGCAGTTCTATTAACGCAGTCGGTAGGAGCAGTCTTGTGCCCGTAAGCCTATTTATCATCCTGCAGCCTCCTCTTGTTCCCGAACCGGAAGCCAATCGACCGAATGACCGTTATCACGAAGCTTACGCATCGCACTCTCAATCTTCTCGCTCATAAATGCCGAGATCACAACGACATCGTAGCGCTCTTCCCACTGTTCCGCAAGTTTGTCAATCATCGCATCGAATGGCAACGCACGTACGATGACGAGCTTAGCCAGCTGATTGTACAGATGGACCAGATGTTCTGATCCACTACCTCGTTCCACGGACATCACAGTCCCTGGTTGATCAAGCTCATGACCGTTACATGCAAAAGCTGTCTCCATGCCCTGCTCCGTCGCATATTGCAGAACAGCCGCCGCATACCGAATGCCTTCCTCGATGAGCGGCGTATTGTTCACGACCTCCCACATGCCTTCATGATCCTCGACGTTCAGCAGCACAACCAGCCGGTAGTCCGCCGTATAGTCGCGGCGGTGAACCTGCAGCGATCCCGCACGCGCGGTCGCATTCCAGTTAATCGACTTGAGGGAGTCGCCGGCCCGGTATTCCCGAACGCCGCTAATCGCGAATGGATCTTCGACGATCCATCGTTTCACCGTAATATCCCCCTGCCAGCTTCGCGAGGGAAGCTGGATTAGCGAAGGATCGGCAGGCTGTGGGTAGACGAGCAGTTCCACCTCAAGCGGCACAGACTGATAAGCACTGAACGCGCCAAACAAATCTCCAAAAGTTAATGACGCGCTGGAAATCCGGTAGCAGCCGCGCGTTACCGCTTGCACGGTATGCCGCCTTGTCAGCTGCTTATTGCCCATCAAACTGAACAAACTCCGGTGATTCTGATAGAACTGCCCTTTACTCACATCAAAATTGGAATCGCTGTCAAATTTCAAGCCGGCATGCATTTGCGATTCGACGCGAAGCCATGGCACTGGAATGATTTTACGGTTCGCAATCCGCTCCAACATCTCAATGCGATCCCCTTCGAAGCAAGTCGCCACACTGAAGGAACGCGTATAACTAACGCCGCGCATCGCCCGATATTTGAAAATAAAACGCTGCACCATAATGACCACCAGCGTGCTTAATATATACCATTGAATTCCCATCGCTCTCTCCTCCTCCCGCCTTTTCGCTTATGAACGGGAGACGAGCGGAGCGTCTGCTGGCACCGGTACCGCCGCCAGGATCGCTTGAATGACATGCTCTGCCGCGTATGCACGCATACGCTGAACGCTTCGCAGCGCAATACGATGCGCAAGCACGGGAACAGCCATCGCTTTCACATCATCAGGAAGCACGAATTGCCGTCCTGCAATCGCCGCCCTAGCTTGGCATGCGCGCAGCAGCGCTTGCGAGCTTCGCGGACTTGCTCCAAGCGCCGCATCCGGGTGAACGCGAGTCGCTTCTACAATCGCAAGCATATAGCTGAGCAGCTCTTCACTGACAGCCACGTTCGTATAGATCGCTTTAGCTTCCTCAAGTTCAGAGACTCCAATGACAGGCTCCAGCTGTTCGAGCGGACTGTTCTCCATGAATCGCTTCATGATCGCGATGCCTTCCTCATTGGTCGGATAGCCCATTTTCAACTTGAATAGAAAACGGTCAAGCTGCGCTTCCGGCAGCGGGAACGTGCCCTGCTGTTCAATCGGATTCTGCGTTGCAATAACAAGGAACGGCTTGCCGAGCTGGTGCGTCTTGCCGTCGATACTCACTTGACGCTCCTCCATGCTCTCCAGCAAGCTCGATTGGGTACGGGGCGTGGCACGGTTAATCTCGTCTGCCAGTACGATATTGGCGAAGAGCGGTCCCGGGCGGAATTCAAATTCCGAGAGCTTCTGATTATAGAAATGAATGCCAGTCAAGTCTGACGGCAGCAAATCCGGCGTAAATTGAATCCGCTTGAACTCGCCATCAATCGACTTCGCTAGCGCCTTGGCGAGCAAGGTCTTGCCCGTGCCCGGCACATCCTCCAGAAGCACATGACCTGATGTGAGTATCGCAATAATGAGCTTATCTACGATATCTTCTTTACCGACAATGACTTTACTGACATTAGAACGAATACGATCTGCCGCGTGTGCGATTTTCCCCAAACTCATACAGGCTGTTCCCCTCTCGTTTCCCATTCCGTGGAAGATTATCCATTCCAGTATACCCGCTATTAGACAGGCAGGCTAGACCTAGACTTCCAGAACGGCCCTAAGCTCGGCCAGCCCGCGCATATAGGGACGAAGTGCGTGCGGAATGTAGATCGAGCCATCTTCTCGCTGATGGTTCTCTAGAAGCGGTATGAGGATGCGCGGCGACGCGATCATCGTGTTGTTCAGCGTATAGGCATAGTGCAGCTTGCCTTCATCGTCACGGTACTTAATATTCGAGCGTCTCGCCTGAAAATCAAGCAGAAGCGACGCCGAATGCGTCTCGCCATAGCTGCCGCGGCTTGGCATCCATGTCTCAATATCGTACTGTTTGTAGTTTTTCTGCGACATATCGCCGCTGCAAACCGCAACGACGCGGTAAGGAAGCTCCAGCAGCTGCAGCAGCTCTTCGCTGTTTGCCGTCATCTTCTCCAGCCACGCGAGCGATTCCGCCAAGTCGGCGCGGCACAATACGACCTGCTCGACTTTCGCAAATTGATGCACCCGGTATAACCCGTGAACATCGCGCCCCCCCGATCCAACCTCGCTCCTGTAGCATGGCGTGACCGCCGCAAGCCGCTTCGGCTCGGTCAGATCAATCACTTCATCGCTGAAATATGCAATCAGCGGCACTTCCGAAGTTCCGACAAGCCACTTGTCTTCACCGTTAACGGCGTAGGTCTGATCCCGATTCGCTGGAAAATACCCCGTTGCAACAAGCGTTTGTTCTTTCACGAGAACAGGTACGTCGAGCGCCTCGAAGCCCTTATCAAGAAGCAGATCAAGCGCCAACTGCTGAACGGCGCGATGGAGCTGTAGCCCGTAATTTCGCAGTACATATTGGCGCGTACCCCCGATCTTCACGCCACGTGCCAAATCAATCATTTCATGCTGTTGCCCGAGCTCGATATGGCTGCGTGGCGTGAAATCGAACTCCGGCGCCGCGCCTACTCGCCTGATTTCCACATTATCCTCATCGCTCTTGCCAATCGGCGTGTCTGGCGACATCAGGTTCGGTACGAGCAGCATATGAGCTTCATACGCGGCAACAACCTCGCGGTACTCCTCTTCCGATTGCTTCAATTGCTCCTGCTGGGCAGCAGCTTCCTCCCGCTCCGACTGCGCTTCCGCTTTGCGCCCTTCACGCATTAAACCCTCAATCGCTTTCGACCGACGGTTACGCGCAGCGCGCAGCGATTCAGTTAGCTGCAGCAACTCCCGCCTGCGGTCATCAATAGCGAGCAGCTCGCGAATATTAATCCTGATGCGCTTCTGATCTGCCGCCTCCTGGAACTCATTTGCTTGCTGGCGAATTACGTTAATGTCTAGCATGGTGAACACTCCTCGTCAATTTTTGTATAAACGAAAAAACGCGCTCCTCCAGTCCCCTGACATGGGACGAAGAACGCGTTCGCGGTGCCACCCAAATTAGCTAAACAAGTTAGCTCTCTTTAGTTCGCAGATAACGGTGCGAGAACCGGAATGCTTGGAGTGTTCAGCTATTGTGATGATTCGCAAGAATAGCCAAACGCTGTACGCAACGCCTCCGAGTTGGATACTCTTCATCGGCCTGTGCCCTTATTGGTGATAAGCATAACAGAACAGCCACCGCGCTAGCAAGCAGCTATTCGCCCATTCGGGCTTGTAACATTAAAGAACGGATGAAATAAGCTCTTTATCAAGCACTTCGCGCTCAAACGCTTCTGCATATTTGGACATGCAGTTACAGTAGTAATCTCTTCTGCAAATCGGGCAAGGTACAGTCAGAAGGCGATTAACACCGATCAACTTCCAATCCGGGTTCTTCGAGAAGATCAGTCGGCACTGCGTGTTATCCGACATCGTAACGACAAAATGATATAATCCTGCTGCCACATTTGTATCTGCCGCTGCAAAATCTTTAATTTTCATGTTGAATTTCATATTTAATCTCCCGCTTTGTAGATTTGAAAATTCCTTGTAAGCTTATTAAATTTGCGCCTTAATGTCAATTCATTTATATAGTTTACCCTTATTGGATAGAAACAAACTCATACTAAATGAATAGATCCCATCGCCTGCAGCTAGCTCCAATCTATGAAATGATCATTAACGAACCGTAATTCGCTCTCATAATGCGCCAAGTGGCCGTCGTCTACCATTTTTTGAAAGGCAGCATTTCCTTCAGCGGCACCGCTTCTCAATGTATCACATACAGCAGTCAAACGCTCTATAATCCAGTCTCTCAATTCATTCAAGACATGGAGAGCGATTCCATACGAATCGAAGAACAATTGTATTCGTCTACGGCGCTCACCGGCATGTAATTCGGACTGGTAGGCTATCGTATCTCCAGTTCCATGCACCGGCGCGAAACTAGCAAGCGGAACCGATGTGTAGAGCGAATACGCAATATCCCACATTCGCGGACCGGGACCTGCCATGTCAAAATCAATCAGAGCCACAGGAGCCCCCTCCTGGAACACCACATTATAGAGCGCTGCGTCATTATGACAGATGACATCATGCTCGCTGCCGCCCGCATAGCTCAGCTGCCATTTGCCACCCGTTATAAAAGCGAATCCGATAGTCGCATCATGAAACTGGCGCAACAGCCTCGCCACACCTGCGAGCGAATCATCCGACCACATGTAAGGCTGAAGCTTCGGGTAATCGTTCCCTGGTACTTCTCCTGCGATAAAAGACAAGATCTCGCGATCAGCGTCATCGAGTCCAATAAATTTGGGCGCACCTTCAAAGCCTTGTTGCTCAATGTATTGGAGAAGCTCATGCACGTAAGGACTCCAGTAACCTGTAGGACGGAGAACGGTGTTCGCTTTGCGGACAATGTGATTCACATTGCCTCCTTTTAACACTTCTTCCTCAGCCATCTCGGACAACCTCCTTTGTTATCACTATCATTCGCGTAAAAAGACCTCTTATCCCACCTTAGAGGAATAAGAGGCCTGGTTCATCTTCATTAAGATTAAGCACCCGTCTGCATCGCAAGCGATTGCTGCATCTCATATTGCGTCATATAGAGCTTGTGATACAAGCCGCTTTGTTTCATCAGCTCATCATGCGAGCCTTGCTCTTCAATCTGGCCATCTTTCACGACGAGGATGACATCTGCATCCCTGATCGTCGACAGCCTGTGCGCGATAATGAACGCTGTGCGGCCTTCCAGCATCGTCTGAAGCGCTGCTTGGATATGCTGCTCCGTTTCGGTATCCACACTCGAAGTTGCTTCATCCAGAATGAGAATACGCGGATCAGACAGCAGCACTCGACCGAATGCGAGCAATTGGCGTTGACCGACCGACAGCTTCGAGCCGCGCTCTTCCACCTGCGTCTGATAGCCGTCTGCGAATTGAAACGCAAACTTGTCGACACGGACGCTCTCCGCTGCATGACGCAGCGCTTCGTCAGTCGCATCCTCGTTACCATAACGGAGGTTCTCTTCAATCGTACCGGAGAATATAAACGAATCCTGCAGCACGATGCCCATTTGGCGGCGAAGCGACTCAAGCGTCACATCCTTCACGTCTTGACCGTCGATCAGAATGCGACCGCCTGTCGTATCGTAGAAACGCATGAGCAGGTTTACGACCGTACTCTTACCCGCTCCTGTCGGACCCACTAACGCAACTCGTTGGCCAGGCTTAATTCGCAAATTTATGCCCTTCAGCACATCCGGCTTATCGGCTTCATAGCGGAACGAAACATTTTCGAATACAACTTCGCCTTTGATCTGCTTCATCGCCTTCGCATTCGAACGATCCTTCACCTCTGGTTCGGAATCGAGTACTTCGAAGATCCGCTCCGCCGATGCCATCGCAGACAACACTTGGCTGTACACCTTGGAGAGCGCGCTGAGCGGTCCCCAGAATCGCCATAGATAATTGATGAAGGCCATGATGAAGCCAAGCGTCAGCTCTTTATCCATAACCTGCTTCGCACCGAACCATAGCACGACGCAAGTACCGATCATACCGACCATCTCAACCGACGGCCAGACCATCGACTCCAGCTTCACCGCACGCATGAAAGCAAACTTGTTACGGGCGTTAAGCTCCTCGAATCGGCGGTTGTTCTCCGACTGCCGCGAGAATGCCTGAATGACGCGAATGCCTTGAATCGTCTCATTCAAATTACCGTTAATTGCAGACATTGTTTTCCGTGAACGCGTCCATGAGCCTTCAATCTTCGGCTGCATCTTGCCAACGATGATGTAGAGCAGCGGTAGTGTCACAAAGGACAGCAGCGCCAGCTTCCAATCCATCCACAGCAGGATGACTACGATCCCGACAAGATGCGTGAACTCCATGACCATCGTGATCAAACCACCGTTAATGAGCTCGCCGATCGCGTTCGTGTCATTCGTGATACGGGACATGATCTTCCCCGCAGGTCGTCCGTCGAAGAAACGAAATGATAGGGTTTGAAGATGATTGAACAATTGCTGCCTGAGATCAAACAGAATGCGCTGTCCGGTGAAATTAATCATCCTTGTGTGCAAGAAGCCGAACAGCCAACCCAGTCCTTTGAACGAGAGCAGCGCCAAACCGATCATATTGATGACAAAGAAATCTTTCTTCACGATGCCTTCATCGATAATATATCGAAGCAGAAGCGGCTCGGCTAAGCTTAGGCTCATGTTCAATAGGACAATTACTAGAACGATGGATAACACTTTACGATAAGGCAGCACATAGCGGATAAGCCGCTTCATGTACGCTCTGTTAAACGGCTTTTCTTCCAAATCTTCATCGGAATCCCATTCGACTTGACTCATGCCGTCCCCCTCCTTTATGCCATTAATCTCTATTGTTTAATGCAGTTAATCAAGTTGCAAGTTGCTTGTTATCTAGCCGATGCAGCCTCTTGCTGCTTGAACAGATTGCGGAAGAATCCATCTTCCTCGAACAACTCGCGATGCGTGCCTTGCTGTACGATTTTGCCGCCGTCGAGCACGATAATGCGGTCTGCGCGTTTCACAGAAGACAACCGTTGTGCAATGATGAAAGTTGTGCGTCCTTTCATAACTTCGAGCAGCTCTTCATGAATCGCAGACTCTGTAGCCGTATCGACACTTGCAGTCGCTTCGTCGAGCACTAGGATCGGCGGGTCCATCAGAATCGCGCGCGCAAGCGCGACACGCTGGCGTTGACCACCGGATAGCCCTACACCGCGCTCGCCGATAATCGTGTCATAGCCGAATGGCATCGTTTCAATGAAGGAATGAATTTGCGCTTTGCGCGCAGCCCATTGTATCTGCTCCTGCGTCGCTTCTGGTACGCCGTATGCAATGTTCTCGCGGATAGTAGCCGAGAACAGGAACGTCTCCTGCGGCACGATGCCGATCTTGCGGCGAAGTCCCTCCAGCTCGTAGTCGCGAACATCAATGCCGTCGATAAGCAGCCTGCCTTGGCTCACATCATAGAAGCGTGACAACAACGCGATTAGCGAGCTTTTGCCAGAGCCTGTAGAACCAAGCACTGCAATGACTTCGCCTTGCTTCACGCCAAGCGAGATTCCTTCCAGAATACCCGTATCCGTCTCCGGATTCTGGTCTGCGAAGTGGAACGATACGCCGTCGAAAGTAACGTTGCCGCGGATGCGGTTCGAATCTTGCGCATCCTTTGTCTCCGAGCTAATGTCGACTGGTGTATCGAGCACCTCGAACACGCGCGGTGCTGCTTTGAGCGCTTGCTGCATAATGTTGATCTGCCAGCCAAGCATATTGAGAGGCCAAATGATCCCCCATGTATACCACTGGAATGCCATGAATGAGCCAAGCGACATCTCACCTTTCGCGACGAAGTAAGCGCTGAACCATACCATGGTGACGAATACGACGCCACCGTAGAAGTTCATCAGCGGGAATGCTTTGGCTTCAAGTCTGGCACGGTCCATGTTCGTCTCGAAGTTCTGATCGTTGCGCGATTCGAACTTGTTCTGCTCAACTTTCTCACGAGCGAACGCTTTCACGACTCTTATACCGGAGATGTTCTCCTGCAGCGTCGTCGTAAGCTTGCCCATTTGCTCCCGAATTTGGCCCCATGCCGGACCGACCTTTTTATTGAACCGGTAAAGCGCAAAGAGCAGCAAAGGTACGGTTGCCATACTGAGCAGCGTAACCTTCCATTGGATGAAGAGCATGAACACGATTGTTCCGACAAAAGTCGCAATGCCCATGAACATCGCCATTGCTCCGAAGCCGATAAAGTTCTTTACCGACTCGATGTCGCCTGTCATCCGAGACATAAGCTGTCCCGTCTGCGCTTTGTCATAGTACGTAAAGGACAGTCGCTGCAAGTGATTGTACATCTGACTTCGCAGCGAATAGACGACATTCTGGCCGACAAGCTCCTGCGCATAACCTTGCCAGAACATGCCGGAGCTCTTCACAATTTGCAATACGATAAGTCCCAGTGTAAACGCGAGCACGATCTTCGCGCTGCTCTTCCCGATGCCCTCATCGAATATCTGCTTCAGCATCCAAGGCGCAATGAGATCAAGCAGCGTGCCAAGCAGCATGAGCGCCGTTGAGATCACTACCCATCTCATGCTGGGGCGCATATATTTCATAAGTCTTAATAACACTTTCATGGTCTTGCTTCCCCCTTTATGCAGACATGCATAGACTCCGGAACGAAAATCGAACTTTCTTCGCCTTTCGCGATAGGCGAATACACATTTCCGTGTAACAAAAAAGGAGACTTTGAGCCACATGGCTCAAAGTCTCCTTACACACAGAATCGGTTGCAGCGCTGGTTACAGCTGCTGCACTCTGTGTAAGAAGTCGGGCCGATGGAGCTGATTCTGCTTGAATTGCTGCACTACAATGAACAAGTTTGTCATCTCCATCGCCCTCCTTTCGTTAGTTAGTTTTCCGTAAAATGGAACATCCAAATCTTATCATCCCTTTGTCGCGAAGCGCAAGAGGCTTTTTACAAATTTATTTTTTCTCCATATGGGCATAGAAATACAAAAAAGCGACCAGCCGTCACTGCTTCTCCTTAGCATTGTCTCACACTATATATCGCTTCTCGTTTCGAAATCAGCGGCGGTTATCCCTTGCTCCACTGCGAATTCGTAATCCTCGATATCATACACCTGCACCGGCACTTCCGCTTCGAGCAGCTTATCCTGGAATTCAAACTGATCGGATAGCAGCGGGATGCTCAGCTTCTGCGATGTAAGCAGCAGCTCGGTTTCAATCGGGTCAAAATATTCCCCGTACTGCGCATTATCAACGGCATGCACAACCGTAAATTGAATGAGGTCATTCAGCAGCAGCGGCGAGCTCTGACGCCATGGCATCTGCAGCGCACGCTCAATCTTCTTCCGGTTGAAAGGATCCTCGAAGAAAGCGATCAGCTCTTTAATCTTGCTTTTCACATGAGCATCTTCTTCCGGATCATCCATAACCGGCTCTGCGCCGTCCTTCATGTCGTAAAGTTCCATTATCGTCGAATATGGCAAGACAAAATCGACAGGCCGGCTTGGCACAAGCAATTGTCCATAGGTTGCTACCATTACGGCTTCAATCACAAATCGCCGTCGCATTCCATCTCCCCCTTTATACAAGCTTAGCTCATTATACAACATATCTACTCATGCAACACAGAGTCATATGCTTGTTTTATAGCAAGCTATCACCTGCCAGCTGTGCTAAAATAGAGCTTGATTGTTCAAAATTTAGTGAACCCGTATTGGAGCTGATTCATCTACTATGCAAGCTGAACAGGTTATCATTATTGGCGCTGGTCCGTGCGGTCTTGCCGCTGCAATTGAGCTGCAGGCGATTGGCATAACGCCGCTCATCATTGAGAAACGCAATGTCGTCCATTCCATCTCCCAATATCCAACGTATATGCACTTCTTCAGCACGCCGGAGCTGCTCGAGATCGGGGGTATCCCATTCACAACAGCGAATGACAAGCCGTCACGCGTGGAAGCACTGTCGTATTATCGTAATGTCTCTCTGCGGCATGGCGTTCGCATAAACGCCTACGAGACGGTGACCGCAATCCGTTCACAGGAGGATGGCGGCTTCGAGCTAGACAGCCATGACCGCTCCGGCGAGCTTATTCAATATCGCGCTGCTTCTGTTATCGTCGCAACCGGCTATTTCGATCACCCGAATGAGCTTGGCATCCCTGGCGAGAAATCCGATAAAGTAACGCATTTCTTCCGCGAGGCGCATCCTTATACCGGTATGAAGGTGGCGATTATCGGTGGAAGCAACTCTGCTATCGATGCGGCGCTTGAACTGGAACGGGCAGGAGCTAAGGTCACAGTTGTATACCGCGGCGATCAGTACTCCTCGAGCATTAAGCCGTGGGTGCGTCCGATCTTCGAAAGTCTCGTGAACAAAGGAAGAATTCATATGAAATTCTCTTCACGCGTTGTCGAGATTCATCCGCGCTATGTCGTCATTTCAAACAATGAAACGGATGAGCGAGATGAGCTGCAGAATGACTTTGTCCTTGCACTCACCGGCTTCCACCCCGACCGCGGCTTCCTCTCTTCCTTCGGTGTCACAATTGAGGAAGAAGGTTATCCAACATTCAACGATGAGACGATGGAGAGTAACGTGCCTGGCATCTACTTAGCTGGAGTCGTCGCATCAAGACGAGAAGCGAACGAGATCTTCATCGAATCCGGCCGATTCCACGGGCGGAAGATCGCGGCGCATTTGCAGCAGAAGGGCATAAGCCGCACACCGCTGCAATCTTAGACACCAAAGAGGCTTTGAATCCGCACAGCGTTCGCTCGCTGATAGCTGGAATCAAAGCCTTTTTACATTGCTCATGCATGGTCAGCTATAGGCTCTCAATCGGCTGCAGTCCGTCGTCTCTCTCAGCACCCGTGTACGTCATCACTGTGGCGATCTTCTGCAGCCTAATGTACTCGCTATTCGTCAGTCCCGTTCGGAAGTAAGCGAACATATAGACCGCTTCAATGAATGTGAGCCCCGGATATACGGCGATGTTCTGGTTCGAATGCGGATTATCCAGCAGCACTTGCCACTCTCCATCTCGCTGGCCTCTGGGAATGGACTGAAACACATCACGTTTCGTATGAATAATGCCTTCGAACTCGGTCCAAATATATGTCCATGATGGGCTTGTTCTGCCTGGCTCCGGTACCGCAAGCTTCGCACGCCTAATCAATTCATCCGCTTGATCGGATGCCTCATCCTCATACTGGCGCAGGTAGTCCCGGAAATCATCGAGAAAACGGCGCAGCGCCGTGAACCCGCCGCCATGCAGCTGCCGACCGAAGGACTGAATGTCCTCATCAGTCTGCGTGTTCATTAATTGCTGAATGCCAGCATCATCCGTCATCTGCATGTTCGCGCCTCCCCTCTTGTATAAGCTCCTAATTAAGCTTTTATCAGCGTAATGCTCCCATCATTTTGAAGCAGCAGCTTGCGCCTTGGGTCGTTGTTCAGCTTGACATTGAATATTTTCAAACGCGCTTCGTTCACCTCGAGCAGATCCCAGTTCGAATCTTGCTCATAGCCAGCACCTGCTAGCTCCTCTTCAAATAACGAATCCGCACTCTCCATATCTTCCCACCAGAGCGCACCGTAATATACAAACTGATAAACGTTGCTCAGCATACCGCATGCGATTTCCCCTGTTATCCGATGCCTCAGCACGATTGCCATTCTAGCTCCATCCACCTAGCCTATTGGAATAAAACAAGGCGCAGACGCCTATTCGCCGCCGCGCCTTGTTCCGACAACCTTATTTACGACCAATCGGTCGCTCTTAACTTACAGAAACTCGTTCTCGTGCTTCGCTTTGAGGCGCTGCCAGCGGCGCTCGACTTCGTCCTCGAACGACTTGAGCGCAGGCGCGTACTCCGGGCGGGTCATATGCTTCGTCTTGCCCATGTTCTTCAGCCAATCGCCGAGCGGAATCCGCTTGCCCTTCTCCTCCGGATTGTACGTGATGGTTGTCACGCCCTCTTCCACATCATAAAGCGGGAAGAAACAGGAGTTGACAGCTTCGTCAATGAGCGTTTGACCGATCTTCTCTTCGGACAGCCAGTTTAGCGGACAAGTGATAAGAATTTTACCGTACACAAGACCGACGTTCTGCGCATAATACTGCGCCTTCGCCGCCTTGCGAAGCAAATCCTGAGGCAGCGATTCCGAGCCTGTGAAGACGTACGGAATATTCGTTGCCGCCATAATTTGCGCCGTATCTTTGTGGTGGAACAGCTTCCCGCCTTGATGCTTGCCGACGTTCGATGTCGACGTGCGGTGACCGAGCGGTGTCGAGTAGGACAGCTGCGCACCTGTATTCATATAGCCCTCGTTATCGTACTCGAGGATAATCATCTTATGATTGCGGAGCGCGCTGCCGATTGCAGGGCCCATACCGATATCCATACCGCCGTCGCCTGTAATCATGACGAACGTGAAGTCATCCTTGAGGCCGTACTGATCCATCTCGCCGCGGCGCTTGCGCTCCCAGAACATCTCCACGACACCAGACAGCGTTGCCGCACCGTTCTGGAACAAGTTATGGATATACGTCGCTTTGTGAGAGGAATACGGAAAGCCTGTCGTAACAACCATCGCG
This sequence comes from Paenibacillus sp. sgz302114, assembly GCF_056120345.1. Taxonomy (NCBI): domain Bacteria; kingdom Bacillati; phylum Bacillota; class Bacilli; order Caryophanales; family Paenibacillaceae; genus Paenibacillus; species Paenibacillus sp. sgz302114. The sequence continues at coordinate 916,834 of NZ_JBVYOI010000001.1, read as the reverse complement.
CAGCCGGTTTGATAGAGCGCGACAATGTCGCCTTCGATGCCTTTGAAGAACAGCTCGAGACCGGAGAAGATGCCGCAGCCCGGACATGCGCCATGGCCAGGAGCTAGCCGCTTCGGCTTCTTCATCAGCTGGCGAATCGGAGGCACTTTCACCTTCAGCTTGCCGGTCGTTTCATCGCGGTCTACGGTAATAAGACCCGTCTTCAAATCCTCGTATACGAGCGGCTCAAGCACGCGCTTCGGCGCTTTGTCCGGATCGCCCGGCGTGTGGCCCCAATAATCGAACGGAACTGCGACTTTACCTGTTGACGCCGCTTCGATTGCCAGCTCGAACAGATGATGACCGTCCTCCGCATAGAAGTCTTTGCCGCCGAGGCCGAATATCCGGCTAATGACAAGAGTGTCCTTCACGCCTTGCGTAAACAGCGCAGCCTTGATTTCATTCGTCATATTGCCGCCGTGAGCGCCATATGAATCGGCGCGGTCGCCGATGGTGACCGCTTTGACGCCGCGAAGCGCTTCAGCAATCTGCTCAGCCGGGAACGGACGGATCATGTTCGGTGCAATCGAGCCTGCCTTAATGCCGCGAGCACGCAATTGGTCGACAACGTCTTTAATTATTTCCGATGCGGAATTCATCAGGAATACCGCCACTTCAGCGTCTTCCATCCGGTACTGATCGAGAATCGGATAATCGCGCCCTGTCAGCACCGCATATTCTTCGCGGATACGATCGAACACTTTGCCCGCTCTGTACATCGCTTGAGACTGCTGGAAGCAGTTGTTGATATAGTCTGGCTCGTTCATGTAAGGGCCGACCGTGACCGGATTGTTACGGTCTAGCACATGCTTGAACCCTTCCGGAGAATGCTCGCCGACAAAAGCATGAACGTCAGCGCGATGAGCGAATGTCTGCACGCGGCGCTTCTGATGGGACGTGAAATAGCCGTCGGATGCAACGAGTACCGGGAGCCTAACCTCCGGATCTTCCGCCAGCTTAATCGCCATAATATTCATGTCATAAACAGCCTGCGGGTCGCGGCACATCAGAATCGGCCAGCCCGTATTGAGTGCGTAGTAGAGGTCGGAATGGTCGCCGTGAATATCGAGCGGACCGGATACCGAACGGCACACCAGGTTCATAACCATCGGGAACCGTGTACCCGACTGCACAGGCATCTGCTCCAGCATATACAGATAGCCGTTCGAACTTGTCGCGTTGAACACGCGTCCGCCAGCGGCAGATGCGCCGTAGCAAATACCTGCGGAGCCATGCTCGCCATCCGCCGGAATGAGCTTAATGTCATGCTGACCGTTCGCTTTCATCAAATCCAGAAACTGAGCGACCTCCGTTGAAGGCGAGATCGGGAAATACCCCATCACATGATAATTAATTTGATGCGCGGCATACGCTGCCATTTCATTGCCTGACTCGTACACCATTCGCTGCTCGACAGTACCTTGACTCACTTCTTTGTTAATCTCGATGGCCATTGCTAATCCGCTCCTCTCTTGACGTTTACGTAAGAGTTACAACGACATTAATTCGCATTTGCCCAATCAAATCTGTGCGGTACACGGTGCTCTTCTCCATAGCTGTCCGTCTCGCGCTGAGATGAGAGCGCTTCTGTCGGACAAGCGACAACGCATTTCAAGCAGCCTTTGCAATATTGGTAATCGATTCCCTGCAGGAACATCTGCGGACGCCCCTTCTTATCCGGCTGCTCATCCCATACGAAGCAGAAGTCCGGGCACGCGGTATCGCATGCGGCGCAGTGTATACATTTCTCATCGTCAAAATGCGGCATCATCCCTTGTCTAGAGATGCTGAGGTCCTTCAGCACGCTGTTGCCGGGATTGACGATCATCCCGCCGATCGGCTGCGTCTCGTAACCGAGCGTCGGAGTATCCCACCGCTGCGGCTCAGGCATCTGTTCCCCTTCCGGAAGCGTGAACGTCTGGAACTTCACCTCGTCGTAGCCCCGCTGGAACGTACGCAGCGCAGGATCAACCGCTTGCGGATACTTCTTCTCAAGCGATTTGCGGATAATACCTTTCATATGTTCAAAATCCAAGAAGTCGCAGAGTCGGAACAAGCCGCCCAGCATCGCCATGTTAACCCGATTGTTCTCCTCGAGGGAGATCCCTGTTGCATCAACAACGGCAAGTGTACCAGCGGACAAATTCATCTTCTCTTTCAGCTGTTCAGGCAATTTCGTAGAGTTAACCAGTACGACACTATCCTCGTAGATTCCACTGATGACATTGACTGTTTTGGATAGGTTCTCGTGAAACACGCCGACAATATGAGGCCGCTCGACCGGTGTTGTATCGCGGATATTCGTATCCAAATCACAGAACCGAATATGCGCTTTAACCGGCGAGCCTTTCTTCTCCGATCCATACGAGGAAAAGCTCACACCATTGAATCCGCTTCCAACAACGCCTGCTTCAGCCAACATTTTGCCAGCCAAGTTCGCGCCCAATCCGCCGATCGATTCCAGTCTAATTTCGAAGAATCCCAGGTCATTCTGCTTTGGAAGTACCGACACTCGATCCACTCCCCTCTTGAATTGACTGCTGAATTGACTGAATAATTTATAAATTCACAACTATCAGTATAGCATTAGTTGTAAAAGCCGAATAGCGTTTCTTTCCAAAACAGCGCCTTGATACGACTATTACAGCATAAACAGGCTCTTGCCTGTGTTAGTACAGCTTGTCCAGTTTACATAAACAAGGATGGCACAGGACACCTGCCTACCAGAGGCGGACAACCGAACAACAGGCATCCGGTTATCCTTTTCTCCGCTGATAATGACGCAGTTCCCGCCATCCAATACGAATAATATTTTCGGCACTCATCGCTTCCAGCACGTCGGAATCTCGAAAAATCTCCATCTCCATGCCGCGCCTAAGCGGATCCGAATGAAAAGCTGTCAGCTCATCCGTAACGAGTGCCGGGTGAATAAACAGCTCGGTCACGCCTGGCTTCAAACGCTGAATGAGCGAGATCATCTGCGCTTTAAACTGTGCGTATGTCTCATGCGGACTAGGCGAGTGAAACGGCAGCGCAACCAAATAATCGAGCACGACAACACCGCTTGCTTCTGCTTCTTCCGCAAACTTCATAGCTTGTGCAGCAAGCTCAGGCGGAGCTGGGTCACCTGACTCGAGAAGTAGAAATCGCGGCAGCCGGAAGGGCAGACCAAAGCCTGCACATACGTCAAATACATCTTTCAAGAAATCTCGTCCTGTTTGCAATCCATACAGACTGCCCATATGATTGTCCGCGTGCGTCACGTTAACACCAAGCTGAAGGGCCATCTCGATTTGAGCAATCAGCTCCAGCTTCACTTGCTGCCTATCTGCCCGGCGTTCGAATGTCTTGACATCTCTGTGAAAATATCCCTCGCTCGTTACAAGCGATTGCGTTGATCCGCCTCTATACACGGGTCCCCATTTCATGATGTCCCACTCGCTGGTTGTGGTCAGATGAACGCCGACATCCATCTGCGAATGCCTGGCGCACCATAGCGCCGCTTCCCTTGCCCAGCCGCAGGGCATCATCAGCGAAGCGGAGGAGACGACACGGTTGTCGAGAAGCATTTGGATCCCTTTATTCGTAGAGTGGCATAAGCCGAAATCATCCGCATTAATGATAAGCACTCTCTCATTCGGGCCATATCCGAGCTTCTCTGCTGTACTTTTCATAAAGATGCCCTCCTGCTAGCCGTATGGTAAGCCTGCAATCTTATCTATATGACAAAAACCCAATCGTTCATGCTTCTTCATGAAGGATGAAATGATTGGGTTTGTCTGCTCTTCTTTATATTAAAAGATATTGACGTAAAATTGCTTGAAGCTCATCATGATGCAAGTCAACCCACACGCAGACGAAATGGACTCGGTTGATCTGATCGTGCCAAACGCCCGCTTCATCGAGACCTGCGAGCAGACGGCCGGCAAAATGAAAAAAGATATCGAGCATCCGCAGCTTGATGAGCGACGGCAGCACCAGTATTTCCGCTTCCGTGAGCTGTGCTGCTCCGCCGTATCCTTGGACGAACAGCGCGATTCGCCTTAATGATTCATCGGTCTGCTCATTCGGCAGCGCAGATAGTACAATAGCCAGCTCCATTGCCCGCGCATCAATCGAACAAAATTCAAAATCAAGTATACCAACGATCCGCTCGCCATCCGCAAGCGCATTCGTGTACCCGATGTCGCCATGAATCCATTGATGAGGCAGCTCTGAGAGCTGTTTTCTTAACGTCATTAACTGTTCGAGCTGCTCCATAATATATTCGAGCTTATCGGCTTGTTCCGCAAGTGCCTCGGTGCTATCGCATAACTCCGCAAGCCTTGCTGTGGTTATATCCGCGTACGTTTCGTGCAGCTCATAATATGATTTGTATTGCGACTTTATCTCACGGGGCACGCCCGTTTCCAACCTCGCAAATGCGCGAGATAGCTCCCCTGCCGCCCTGCCTAGCCCTAGAAGATGGGCCGGCAAGTCCGGTGTGGGCCGGCTACCGCTAATGTAGCGGAACATGGCGGCTAGCTTGCCGTTAGGACCGACCGTAATAGTAGCACCGTGCACATTCTGCACAGGCTCCGGCACATCGAACGGCAGCTCCGAATGCTGGAGCTGTTCGAGGAAGTGATGCTCGAGAGCAACGATGGCTTGGTCTTGATGATTATCATAGACACGCAGCACGTATTTATCGTTGCCGGAATAAATTATTCGCGTCGTATTGTTCATGCCGCTTTCTTCTTTCTCCGCACGCCAGCCTGCTTCGAGTGAATAGGCATCCAAATAAACGGCGAATTCATCCTTCGTCTGCTGTTCAGCCATTAGCACGAAGCGCCTCCTCCCACTTGCTCAGCTGGTGCTGCCAGCTTACTGCCAGCTCTTGAACGGCAAGCAAGCTGTTGATTCCGGCGAGATCATTCTTATCCTTATGCATGACACGGTTTGCTTCTGTAACGGTTATATCAGCTGGATGGCGCTCCTGCAGAATCAGCTTGTCCCCTGCTTGAACGTTGCCCTCCTTCAATACGCGCAAATAAAAGCCTGTAAACCCTGTCTCTTGCACCTCAAGCGCAAGCTGCGGAAGTCCGTGCTTCATACCGAGCTTGTAGCATGGCTGTCTCGGCTGACTTACCTGGACGATTGCCTCTCCAACGCTTAGAATATCGCCGATGCAGAGATCAGCTTCCGTTAGCTGCGTTACAGTGAAATTCTCGCCGAACGCTCCTGCTTCTACAGGCCGCTGCCATCTGCCTGCCCAGAATGGGAAATGTTCTGCGCTATATACGCATACCGCCTTATCTTCTCCTCCGTGGTAGACAAGGTCGCCTTGGGCGTCGCCTTCAAGCCCTAACCGCGACAATGCAATGGGAAATTTCCCGACTGCTGATTTGTTGATGCCTGTAATTATTTCCTTGGAGCCATGCAGCATCTTCTGCAAATTTCCCACATTTATTGACAACACCGTTCCAAGTTCCACGTTGCTTTCCTCCGATTCACCACAAGCTTTAGCCGAATTATATGCCGTAAATGAAAGAAATGGCAATATTTAATGCCATTAAACTCAAATCCCTCATTTCGACACCTGCGTCGATTATGTGATTGTCGAAACCGATCTCTTCCTGTTGCTTTGTGCGCTTGCCCGGGAAATGATCAACGGGAAATGAGGAAATATTTCCGGAATATTTCCGAACCATTTCTCACGAGTTATTTTCAGTGTTGCGGGAATTTTCTTTCAATTCTAATACATTCGTCGATGGTTGTTCGCGTAAATCTGGAGGAGCCTACGATCTTCACCGGCTGCTTCTTCATCATGGCACGGTGATTAAGCTCAATACATCCGCAGCCCGCTAACAGCGCCGCGCAGAACCATAATAATACGCCCGTGCTCAGCTCAAACAAAGCAATCCCGCTGCTAGCTCCCAGCCAACAGAAGGCGGTGACATCAATGCCCCCCCTATATTTCCCCAGGTGCCATGGCCCTCTAGGACGTTTCGCTCGCCGCCCGCCTGTTCTGATATTGCGCAAGTCATCTCTCAATCTTGCAGCAATAGGCAATGCATAAGCAGCATGGATCAGTGTAATCGTCAAAGCCGTCAGCTGGACAAGAGCAGTTTGCGAAGTCATACCTAGCGAAGCGGCTTTCATCCCAAGCATCGCCAAGCATGCAGAGCTAGATACAACTATGACGGCGTACACAGGCGTCCGATATTGAACAGAGACGATCGCCAGCCACTTGGCACAAGGCGTTGACCCATCGCGTGCAAGCGCAAATAGATTACGCGAGGCTGAAGCCATAATTGCAGTTCCATTCATCCAGCACGCCGCGACAATTCCCATTAAAAAGACCAACTGTAGAAGCGAGCCCCATTTGGACCACATGCTACCGAACCAATTCGTCATCTCGAAATAGGTGTTGTAACCTCCAGAACCGCCGAGCGGATAATGCATCAGAAGAAATGTGAATAGCACGAAGCCGAGAACGCCTGTCACAACCGTCGAGAAGAAAATAGCCCATGGTGCGTTAATGCGCGGATCTTTCGTCTCTTCTGTGAGTTGAGCTGCGCTTTCGCAGCCAATAAAGAGCCGCTGAAGCAACAGCATTCCGAGTATTAGAGAATGGGATCCCGGGTCTGAGGCCGTAAGCGATGACGCATTGCTAAAAATATTACGATCTCCTGCAAGCACCTGAATCGGATAGATACCTGGCCATGCAAGATAAGATAGATACGATATGATGGCCGCGACAAGCAGTAGTTGGAGGATTGCACTCCCGCCAAGGAGCCGCCCAATTGCGAGAACCCCTCTCCCGTTCACGAGTGCCTGCGCAAGGCAGATGGCGAGCAGCAACATATAGAACAATTCTGTGCCGCCTGCATAATGAAGGTATTCTACCATAATGGCGTAGATCCAGTCAGCTAGCAAAAGATTCGTAGTCATAAGCATGAGAAGCGAGCCCAATAGATGCAGCCACCCGGACCAGAGCCCGAACCTCCGCCCCCCTGCTGCCAGCGCCCAATGATAACACCCTCCTGCCGTTGGCGTCGCTGATGCGAAGGATGCGAGCGAACAAGCCGTTACAAGTCCGAATAACGCAAGGATGGGCCAGCCGAAGCCAACCGTTATCGGTCCTCCTGCCGCAATAGCCGGACCAAGCAGCATTACTGCACCGCCGATTAATGCCATCGTTGAGAAAACCATGCCAAAGGAAGAAAACCCGCCCATATGCCTGGTGAGCTGCTGCGGATATCCCATCCCATTCAAGTCATGCTTATCTTGCATGTAGCGCACATATGCTGAATGATTGTGCAGCGATTGATGCAATGACCGCTTTAGCTGCTGCTCAGCCGATCTTGCTAGGAAGAGGGCTAAGACACATAGAGCGATAAAGCATACGAACCCTACACCAAGCCATATCATGAATGCCACCCCCTAATTGACTCTATGAGCTGACGCCAAATGTCAGCACTTGCGTAAAAGATTAAAAAAACCGCCAGCATAGCCTGCGGCGGTCGTTGCTTTATTATTCGGTCAGATGGTGCTATGCACTCTGCAAACTCTCTACTACGTAACTACGTAAGTACTCAATGTCAAACGGCTTTGTAAAGAAAGATTTCACACCAAGCGCTCTTGCCTTGTCGAGCTTGTCTGGGTCGCCGAAGGCGGTAATCATCGCGACTTGCACCGTTTGGTTGAACCGGCGTATTTCCTGCAGCGCTTCGATTCCGTCCATATCCGGCATTTTCAGATCGAGAAGAATGAAGTCTACCTTATATCTTCTCGCAGCTTCAATCGCCGTCGTACCATTCGCCGCTTCGTACACCTGTAGTCCTTCTTGCTCGAAGAGCTCCCGCAGCAAAATCCGAATCGCCATTTGATCATCTACGATAAGCACGGAACGCTTAGCACCGCTAGACGCATCACTATGGAGAGCAGGTTGAACTGATGGAGCATTCCTATGAGCCGGAACGGGCTGCATATTGATGTCGCCGAGCGGGCTTCGCTCAATGACCGGCTTATTATTCTCCCGCTGCTTCTGCTTGGCTTTGCCGGCTAAGAGAATGAGTGCAATTGGCAGAAGAATGAGAACATAAATCATAGGAATCTCCCTGTGGTTAATTGTTGACGTCCATCCGACCAAGCGGACCGTTCGGATTAATAATGTCACTTAGATCATACACCGAAATCGGAAAATACGGAAATCCAAACGCATACGGCGTCAGTTCATAGAGCGCAAAATAGACGACGAGAGAGCGGTCGGCAACATAAAACGGCTGATCAGGCCGGATGGATTGGAACGGATCGAGCGTCGCAATTTGGCGCGTTGCGATCTGTGTCCGAATGATATCCGAGAGTCGATTCACATAGTTGCTCCCTGGCTTGAACAGCTCAGCAAGCGAATAGGACTTTCCAGTTGTCGTATCGAAAGTAAGTGACTCCTGAAGCGTCAGTCCATGCGCTCCGCCTGTATACGCATAATTAAACAATGACAGGCTGAGCACGTCCTTCTCGTTCGTCTTCACTTCAAAGTAACCTTGCATCTCTGCTCTTGGATCAGATAGCGAGCCTTGATTCTCTACGAGCTCGCGGACGGTTTGCCGGATCTTGCCGTTTATGCTGTTTCGCGCAGCCGCATTATGCAGTCCGCTGACTACGGGAACCCAAAGCTCTGCTTTGGGGAACGTAATCCGCGATGCCTGGATTACAGCCGGAAACTGAAATGCCATGATGGAACACCTGCCTATATAGGTTAATGCTCCATTGTATGCCATTTACCTACTCGATGATTCTGCTCATCTCATGCCAGGCTATTCCGCCATGCGCGGATTTGGAAGGTCCGATATAGCGAAACTCAAGTCCTTCATAAAAAGGAATGAGATGCTCCTCGCACATAAGGATAACCGAAGCTAGCCTATCAAGCTCTGCTTGGCGGAGAAGCGCTTCCATTAGCGCCCTGCCGATGCCGTTTAATCGAGCTGATTGCGATACGGCCACAGATAGCACGCAGAGGTGATGACCGCCTGACTCCGCATTATGCGCGCCTTTGACTTCATCTTCCTCACAGCTGCTGGCAGAGGTGCGTATTCCACACGCGAGACCTACAAGCTGTTCGTCGCTATTCCAAGCAGACCAGAAGTATTGTGGGAAATTCGCCTGCCGGAACGTAAACGCCTCGCGGCTGGCCGCCGCTTCAGGCGTGTAGCATGACAGCTCCAGCTCGTGTGCAGCATCCAGCTCATCTTGTTCGATAGGACGGAGCTGTATGCCGCTAGCTTGCAAGTTCAATGTGAGGCTCACAGCAGCATTTTCTCCCGTTCCGTCAATCTTCTGCCTTTAATATCGAGCACGAGCTCACCGTTGTTCAGTCCGATAATCCGGTCGGCAAACCGTTCCGCCCAATCGCCTTGATGCATCACAGCCACGACGGAGATCCGCTGGATCTTGCACATCCGCTTCAAGTCAGCGAGAACCTGCTCCGCCGCATGTGGATCAAGTCCTGCTACAGGCTCGTCCGCAAGCAGCGTCGTCGCGCCATGCACGAGCGCTCTGGCGATTGCGACACGCTGCTGCTCGCCGCCGCTGAGCTTATCGCCCTTCTGATGCGCTTTCTCGAGCAAACCCACTTTCTCGATCATATCCATAGCGCCCATATAATCATCATTGCGGACCATGCCAGTCATTCTGCGCCAGAACGGCGTCTGACCTACTGCGCCAATAAGCACATTTTTCAGCGCAGAACGGTTCGGGATCAGCGTCGGCTTCGCTTCGAGATAGGCCATCTCGCGGCGAATTTTCATTTTTCCTAAGATGCCTTTCGCGAGAATATCAACGCCATTGACATGGTAAGTTCCGCTTGTCCAGCTCTCTCTCATGGCAAGGCAACGAAGCAGCGTGGATTTGCCGCTTCCGCTAGCACCTTTGATGGCGATGAATTCACCTGGTTCTATATCAAAGCTGATTCCCTTCAGCACTTTCGGCCCGCCGGGAATTTGTTTCGTTAACTGACTAACTCTGATCATGATTGGGCTCCTTTATAATTGCGATTGCTGCTGCATCTATCTAACATTTCGTACAAATCTATGAATCTAGTTTAAGGGAAAAAAATAATAGTTTCCATACGAACAAATGTTTGCTATACTGGGAATGAGAACAAGTGTTCTAAACTACTGTCCAATCATAAGGAGGCTGACCATCATGAACAACTGTGAAAATTATCGTTTTATCGAGACGCATCGCCCATTCAGAGACTTGACGTTTAAATTTTTCTCTAACGGCTCATTAACCATTATTGACAACAGTTCGGAATCGGTCATCAGCCCACGTGAATTGAAAGGCGCTAGTTATGATTTCTATGTACGCAAGCGGATCGCTTATATTAAGCAGGATCTGACTGCAAAGCTTAATAAATATGCTTGAATAATTGCGTTAGATGCACGTATACAATAGTCTCTATATGGCTTCGCCGGCGGGCAACGGACTTCGCTAGCGAGTACATATAGAGACTGACCTCCCGATTACAGCTTGTTTATGGTAATTGCTTATTAATCCCGTTCATGCTCGGCGGTCTGTTCGCTTGTTTCTCCGGACTAATACTGGTGTAGTATTGTTTCATTCCAGTCTCCCTATCGCGGTTCTTACTCTTCGTGTTTCGATTCGTCGGCATCTCTTCAATCACCTCCGGCTACAGTATTTGTAAATTGTTCCAATCCTATTCGATTTGACGGCGAATCCCAAGATGCGGTAGATTGTATCTACATCGAAGTCATCTGGAGAAGGAGCCGTGCCTAAGATGAAACAAACTATTTTATTCGATCTCGATGATACCCTCATTTATTGCAACAAATATTTTTACTTCGTTATTGACCAGTTCACCGATCTAATGACAGATTGGTTCCGCGGATATAACATTACGGTGGCTGAAATTCGCGACAAACAAACGGAAATTGATATCGCAGGCGTTCATGTTGTTGGCTTCAAGAGCGATCATTTCCCTCAGTCGTTCGTTGATACGTATCGTCATTTCTCCAACCTTGTCGGCAGACGGACCTCTCCGATCGAGGAGGAGCAGCTCTGGAAGCTTGGTCGCAGCGTTTATGAGCATGACGTAGAGCCTTATCCGCATATGGAGGAGACACTCGAGGAGCTTGCTTCAAGAGGGCATGAGCTTCATCTGTATACTGGCGGTGAATTGCTTATCCAGCAGCGGAAGATTCAACAAATGCAGCTTGAGCGGTATTTCGGACCTCGCATCTACGTTCGGTCCAAGAAGAACATTGAAGCGATGGAGAGCATTCTGCGTGAAGGCAATTTCAATCGTCCAGATACGTGGATGATCGGCAATTCCATCCGAACGGACGTTATCCCTGCTCTTACGAACGGCATTAATGCCATTCATATGAAGGCTGACGCCGAATGGGCGTACAATATCGTGGGCATTGACGTAGAGCCGAAAGGCGCATTCATTACGCTCAATCAGCTGCGCGACGTTCCAACAAGCATCTACAGCTACTTGCAGCAGCGCGGTAATTAATGCACGGCAATGATGCTAGTTCGGTTGCCACAACTACTATTGCGCACAAATAAGGCTTGTCCCATTACTAGAGCATTACGCTCCTCTGTAATCGGGACAAGCCTTATTTCGTATATGGACTAGCGGTATTGTCTCAAGTTAGTTACCATCTTCTCATCCGCCGTCTGACCCACTGCTTCCATAGCAAGCAGTATGGCACCCGATGCCGGAGAGAGTACCGGCTCTACAACATGGTAAGTGCGATTCGATATGCGCTCTAGAGCGTGCGTGAGCTGCGCGCGAACATAATCATCACGAATGACGCTGCCGATGAAAGCGACGTTAATGGACTCTGCTTCGAAGCAAGAGCCTAGAAGCCTTATTCCGGTATCGAGCGCTTGGACTGCGTTATCGCATACTTTTCGCGCGAGCGGACTGCCACTCGCTGCTGCGGCGGTAACAAGCGGCCCCATCAAGCCGAATTGGAGTGTAAGCTCGACATCGTCAGCAACAAATCCGTTGCTGCCAAACTTACTTAGCGCAGCAACATCTTCTATCCCCCAGAAGTGAAGGACTTCTTGCACGAATGGTTCGTCTTCAGCCACTCCGTTGCCAGCAATGATCTCATAGACCGCGTCAAAAGCTAGAAATCTTGACGCTGTAGGCGCATAGTGACGGAAATCATAATTGCGAATCTGTCTGCCCGCCTCATTAATAGCGAAGATGATCGAGCCAGTCCCGGATATTGCAACGATGCCCGGTTCATTCCTTAATGCGCCAGAATGCGCAACTACAGCATCGTTCACGATGACTTTAGAGCAATCGAGGCCATCTAGCTTCAAGAAATCTGCTGCCCATTCGTGATCCTTTGGTTCGTCTAACCCTGCGAAGCCTGCCGCGATAGCAATAACCTGATCGAGGCCAACATTGGCAGCTGACAGAACACGATTAATCCCACTTTGCACATGTTGTTTCGCATTCGGATCTTTGCCTGGATTGCAGCAGCCTTCTTCAACATAAGCCAATACATCGCCATTCATTTTCGCTGCTAGCAACCTCGTCGTAGTTCCCCCGCCGTCGATGCCAATTAGTACGTTACGAGTCATTGTTTCTCCCCCATGCCAGAATTGCTATTGAGCAGGCTGAAATTGAACGTCGCCAGTCGACGAATTAATTAGAATCAGCTTCCCAGAAACACTCTCTACGTCTTCGAGCTTGAACGTCGACTTACGTGTCTCACCGTTCGCCGCAAGTGCCTTCGCCATCGCCGCTGTCACCTTCTTGCCTTGGTGTTCCTTCCATATGACAAACTTGCAGCCTTCGCGGAACTTCATGCAGCCGTAGCCACGTTTGCCTTCGACGATCTCGCCGCCACATCCCGGTCTAGGGCATGGCGCGATCACTGTCGGTCCGCTGCTCGGTGAAGCTGCTGTCGCTGCCCGGCTTGTAGGTGCGGAAGCAGTCGCTTTGCTCGCCTTCTCCTTACTCGACGAACGCGGCGGCTTCTTCTCGCTTGCTTCGCTAGTCTTCGCGGCGCCTCGTCCCTTGCCTTTGGCGCTCTTCGAGCCGCCTCTCGCCGACTCAGACTCCGCGAAGACGCTTGCCGCCGCTGGACGCTGCAGCTTCACTTTGCCGACGATCATCTCGGCAAACTGCTTCACCTTCGCGATGAACTGCTCATCGGACGCTTCGCCTCGAGAGATCTGATGGAGCCGCTGCTCCCATCTGCCTGTCATCTCCGGCGAAGCGAGCAGCTCGACGCCAGCCCCTCGGATAAGCTCAATTGCAGCGCAGCCCTTCGTCGTAATATCTAGCCGCTTCCCTGCGGTTGTGATATATCCGACCTGCTTCAGCCGCTCAATCGTCGCAGCTCGCGTCGCTGGCGTACCAAGTCCCGTCTGCTTCATCGCATCGCGCAGCTCTTCGTCCTCAATCGCTTTGCCTGCGCTCTCCATCGCTTTGAGCAGCGTTCCCTCCGTGAATGCTTTCGGAGGCTTAGTCGCTTTCTCCAGCGCCTCTGCAGCGTCACAATGGACCGGAGCATCAGGCTTCGCAGAGAAAGGCCGATCCGTCTCGACAAGCTCATCCTCGCCATCGTCTGCGCCGTCGTCAGACTTCTTCTTGCCCTTGCTCTTGTTCTTCGGCTCCGAATCTCCATCGTCTGCGCCGCTAAGCACAACTCGCCAGCCAGCCTCGAGCTGTTCCTTCGCTCGTGTACGGAACTGCTCACCTTCGACTTCAGTCAGTACATCATGGTTGTTGTATACCGCAGGCGGATAGTAATGCGATAGGAAACGTCGCACGATCATGTCATAAATATTCTGCTCTTCCTTGCTTAGAGCGCCTGGACGCTTCGGCGTCGGCAGAATCGCATGGTGATCCTCTACTTTTGCCGGATTACACACGGCTTTGTTCCCTTTATGCACTCTGCTGCGATCCGCGCCATTAGCTAAATCTGCATAAGGAGTTTGTTTAAGCATGTTAAGAACATTGCCCATGACTGGGATATTCTCTTCCGTCACATAGTTGGAGCTCGTCCGCGGATATGTAATCACCTTATGCTTCTCATACAGCGCCTGCGCGATATCCAGCGTCTTCTTCGCCGGGTAGCCGAATCTCCCGTTCGCTTCACGCTGCAGCAGCGTCAGATCGTACAACCGGTACGGATACTCCTTTGATTCATTCACCGTATAGCTAATGATCTTCGCCGGCTTGTTCGCAACCTTAGCTGCCAGCTGATCCGCTTGCTCACGCTTCGTTATCCGATCACCCTGCCAGGCGCCTTTATAGTTAAAGTCCTCTTGGCTGAATGTCGCCTGTACCACAAAATACGTCTCGCTATCGAAAGCCGTAATTTCTTTATGGCGATCATACAGCAGCGCGAGTACCGGAGTCTGAACCCGTCCGACGGAGAGCAGCGTCTTATGCCGAATCGTGAACGCTCTCGATGCATTCATGCCGACGAGCCAATCCGCTTCACTTCTCGCTCGTGCAGCACGTGTGAGCGGATCGTAATCTTGATCGCTGCGCAGCGAATCGAACCCGCGGCGTATCGTCTCCGGCGTCAAGTCGGAGATCCACAGCCTGTCCGTCGGCTGCGGCATTTTCAAATACTGCCTAATCAAATGAAAAATAAGCTGTCCCTCTCGCCCCGCATCGCATGCATTGACAAGACGGTCGCAGCGCTTTGAGAGCTCCGCGATCATCGTCAACTGATCCTTCGTGCGCGCGTTCGGCCACAGCTTGAAACGGTCTGGAATGATCGGCAAGTCCTCTGCATTCCACCGTTTATATTTCGGGTCGTACTGATCCGGCTCAGCGAGACTGACTAAATGTCCGATCGCCCAAGTGATAATATAGTTCTCGCCTTCCAGATACGACCGTTTATTCTGTGCTCGCGGTTCTACAACAGCAGCAATTGTCCGTCCCATATCGGGTTTCTCTGCAATAATTAATGTCTTCAAACAATCGCCTCTTTACCGTTCATTCAATCATAATTTGGCGAACCATCGTATCCATTATACTGCTCACGCCGTTTGACCAGTTAGGATCCTCCGCATATTCCATATTCAGCCATTCGAAGGCGTCGTAATCTGCTGGACGATCGGCACTGATGCGGTTAATGGTTTTGCATGCGATTCTCGCCGAATCTGCGATTGTTGTATTAAACTCCTGCCAGCTATGGAACACATTAAACGGATTGTTCGCGATATCGCGGGCATTCTTCGAGGTTTTGGGTACATAAGCTTGCTCCTGCCCCGTGATGGCAAACAGCAGCAGTGGGTGAATATTATTCGCCTTCGCCGCGCTTAGTATTGCGCTCAAGTACGGTTCTTCTGCAAGAAGTGACGATTTCTTCCGTAGAAATTGGACGAGCTTCGTTCGGTCAACCTCGATATATCGAAGCTCCTTCGGAAGTCCGCCTTTCAGCTGCTTTATTTCTGGCTGCTTAGCCTTAATCTCAACTGAGATCGGATTCATCGGTTGCTTGGCCTCAGAATCAAAAAACGGCAACGAATACGATGCATAGTAGCTTAGGATAGCAGCGACAAGCAGCACTGCCATCATTAGAAATTGGCGGGATTTGCCCTTCAGCCCCGTATTCATCGTGTGCGTATTCGTCAATTCGATCACTTCAGCCAGTAATCCGCTATTCTCAGTTCTAGCAGCCACCGCTCCAGTAACAGCATCCCAAGCTTCCATCTCAAGCAATGGATTGGATATGATATGCTTGGCCTCGTCGACAATGCCTCGGAATACGTCCCGCTCTAGCTTCACGCCAAGACAACGCTCCGTCCACACTTGCAACGCTACAAGAAGCTCCGGATCATCTTCGAATGAAAGCGAGAGACAGGCTTCAAATATATGCTTCTCTTGAATAGGCATTTGTTTGCCAGTTGCCATGCTTCTTATCAGCTCTGTGCTAATCTGACGTTTGTACCCAGCCGGGAAATCCGGCAATTGCCGCTGAACAACACGCTGCATCGCGTCAGCGACGATCTCTGCACGCCGCTCACTTGGCAAGTCGCCATATTTATACTGAACATAATGGCGGATCTTATGAATATCTGTCCGTGTGAGCACACCTGCAGCTAGTCCGGTCACGTGGCCATCATCCTCCTGATCGCAGCAATACAATCAGGTACATTTTACCACAAACCGCTAGAGTTAAGAGAGTGCTAGTTTCGCAATTTGAGATTGAATTTCTTCGCTCTCGATATAAGCGCGAATCTGTTCCTTCTCGTCTGATGTAAACTGAAACTCGCAGTCGCAACCCTCGTCAAGCGGAACGATCTGCGCGATCGCGCCGCTCAGCGTACAAATGACGTAGATCGACATATCGATCAACCCAACAGGCACAGGCGTCTCCTCAGCAACCACCGCGCGCATCACGATGTCAACCCACTGGTTGTCACGGCGCTCTAACCGCGGCTTAAATGACAGAAATCGAAGCTGCGTTATCGTATCCGCTCCATATTGAATCATGCTCCACCAACACTCCTCTTTATCTATTCGCTAAAAAGAAAGAAAAAGCGCCCGAAGGCGCTTTTGTTAACATCGAAGAAAGTACTTACGGCAGCATCGTTGTTCCCATCAAGTAGCGATCCACTTCGCGAGCAGCTTCACGGCCTTCGTTGATTGCCCAAACAACCAAGCTTTGTCCACGGCGCATGTCGCCTGCAGCGAATACTTTGTCTACGCTAGTCTTGTATTGACCGTATGCCGCTTTCACGTTCGAACGGCGGTCTGTTTCAAGACCAAGCTTCTGAACCAAAGTTTGCTCAGGTCCGTCGAAGCCAACTGCAATCAGAACGAGATCAGCAGGCCATACTTTCTCTGTGCCTGGAATTTCGGTATAGATTCTGCGGCCGGTTTCAGGATCAACTGTACGCTCGATTTGAACGGTATGCAATTCCTTCAAGTTGCCATTCTCGTCGCCTACGAATTTCTTCGTCAGTACGGAGAATGCGCGAGGATCAGAGCCATACAGAGCTTTCGCCTCTTCTTGCGCGTAATCAAGCGTGTACACGTTCGGGAATTGCGGCCAAGGATTCTTCTCGTTATCACGAACGAGCGGAGCTTTGCCTACTGTACCGAATTGTGTAACCGACTTACAGCCGTGACGAAGCGCTGTTGCTACGCAGTCCGTACCTGTGTCGCCGCCGCCGATAACGATGACGTCTTTATCTTTTGCCGAAATATAATTGCCATCTTCCAAATTGGAATCAAGGTAGCTCTTAATTGTACCGTTCAAGTAGTCCATAGCAAGATGAACACCATTCAGGTCACGGCCTGGAATATCCACTTCGCGAGCTTTCGTCGCACCGCCGCAAAGAACGATTGCATCGAACTCATTCATCAGCTGCTCGGCAGGCACGTTGCCGCCGACTTCAGCATTCGTAACGAAGTTAACACCTTCCGCTTCCATCAGGTCAACGCGGCGCTGAACGACTTTCTTATCCAGCTTCATCGTTGGAATACCGTATGTCAGCAAGCCGCCAATGCGGTCTGCACGCTCGTACACTGTTACTGTATGGCCAGCTTTGTTCAGCTGTGCCGCAGTAGCCATGCCAGCAGGACCGGAGCCGACAACTGCAACCTTCTTGCCTGTACGCATAAGCGGCGGCTGTGGTACAACCCAGCCTTCCTCGAAGCCTTTGTCGATAATCGACTGTTCGATCGTCTTAATAGTAACCGCATCGCCGATCAGGCCGATTGTGCAAGAGCCTTCGCACGGAGCCGGGCAAACACGACCTGTAAATTCAGGGAAATTGTTCGTCTTGTGCAAACGATCCAGCGCTTCGCGCCATAGGCCGCGATAGATCAAGTTATTCCATTCCGGAATGAGGTTATTCACTGGACAGCCGGAAGCTCCGCCCGACAATTCCATGCCTGTATGACAATAAGGCGTTCCGCAATCCATACAGCGCGCGCCTTGGGTTCTCAATTGATCATCGCTAAAATGTTTATGAAATTCTTCCCAATCCTTAATCCGTTCAAGCGGATCGCGATCTGCCGGTAGCTCGCGTTTGTAGTCCATAAATCCAGTAGGTGTAGACATGATTGCTTTTCCTCCATCCATTTTCCCATTCCGAATGTTGCATATCTCTCTAAAACTATATCGGGAATCAGTCTATTATTCAATATCAAACTTTCCCATTATAAACCTGATTAACTATTCTCATAATCGTAGCAAGCAGGCTCATCTCTATAAATGGATTTTCCGTACAATCATTTGCACTTTATCACATATTGTACGTCATTTCAATTCCTTACATAGGTTACGATCTCGAAGTCATATGCATTATTCTCATCACTCGCATATGGCTCACGGCTCGAAACAGACCAGTCATCTAAGGAAAATTCCGGGAAATGCGCATCTCCCGCGACATCCGCATCCACCTCAGTCAACAGCAGCTTGTCTGCATAGGGAAGGAACTGCTTATAAATCTCCGTCCCGCCTATAATCATCAGCTCTTCGTTATTCGCAGAATCGGCGCCATACTTCGTAAGGGCTTCTTCAATCGAGTGAACAACTTCACAGCCTTCCGGCTTGAAATCATGCCCCCTCGTCAAAATAACGTTTCGGCGTTTCGGGAGCGGACGCGATCCGAATGATTCAAACGTCTTCCGACCCATAATGACCGTCCGGCCCAGAGTCGTACGGCGGAAATGAGCCATTTCGGCAGGCAAATGCCACGGCATTCCATTATTAACGCCAATAACCCTGCCTCGTGCCATTGCGGCGATCATCGTAATTGTCATGTTCGAGAGCTCAGTCCCTTCTTAGATCGCAACTTCTGCTTTGATCGTCGGATGATGCTGATAGTTTACAATCTCGAAATCATCGTATTCATAATCAAAGATTGAATCCGGCTTCCGTTTAATATGAAGCGTCGGCAATGGGAACGGCTCACGTGTGAGCTGTAGCTCGACCTGTTCAATATGATTGCTGTAAATATGAACATCTGCGCCGGAATAAATAAACTCGCCGACTTCCAAATCACACTGCTGTGCAATCATATGCGTTAGAAGCGCATACTGTGCAATGTTGAACGGCAGGCCAAGGAATGTATCCGAGGAGCGCATCGTCAGCATGCAGGACAGCTTGCCATTCGCAACATAGAATTGGAATACGAAGTGGCACGGCGGCAGCTTCATATTATCGATCTCCGAAACGTTCCATGCGCTAACGATATGGCGGCGGGAATCCGGATTACGCTTGATCGAGTCGACTACATTCGCAATCTGATCAATTGTGCGGCCATCAGGCGTCTCCCAAGCACGCCACTGCGAGCCATAAACAGGACCGAGATCACCGTTCTCGTCCGCCCATTCATTCCAAATCCGAACGCCGTTCTCCTGCAGATAGCGTACGTTAGTATCGCCTTTCAAGAACCAGAGCAGCTCATGGATAATGGATTTCATATGCACCCGCTTTGTCGTAACGAGAGGAAAGCCTTTGCTTAAATCGAACCGAAGCTGGCGCCCGAATACGGACTTCGTTCCAGTCCCCGTCCGGTCTTCTTTCTCTACACCGTTCTCAAGCACATCGCGAAGCAAGTCTAAATAAGCTCTCACTTGACGTCAAACCCCTTCCTCTAAACGATACCTATCCCAAGATTATACCATTTATTTGCCCTTTTGTCTGTCCTGTTTTCGCTGCATTCTTAAGGAATAGCGATCAGGCGCAGACGCATGAAGCTGCTTCTCTTCTTCGGTCTCTGGGATGATTGCCGGGACTCTGGTCGGCTTCCCGTTCTCATCAAGCGCAACGAAGGTGAAGAATGCAGTGACTGCCGTTTTCCGCTCGCCTGTATACACATTCTCCGTTTGTACTTTCACGTAGATCTCCATCGAGCTCTTATGCGTCCAGGTTACGAATGCTTCAACATCAATCATATCGCCAACCTTTATCGGTGCAACAAAATCAAGGCTGTCCGTCGATGCAGTCACGACAGGACCGCGTGCATGGCGCATGCTTGCAATCGCTGCGATCTTGTCCATGTACTCCATCACCTTACCGCCGAACATCGTGCCATGATAATTCGTATCGAGCGGGAAAATAAGCTGCATCATCGTCGATCTGGATTCACTCGTGAATTTGCTGCCTGTTTCAGTTGACAAGTAGCTGCACCACCTTGCTATAGAATGAATGAGAGGAAATGCGATTTATGTAGAAAAGAGGCCCGCTGCAGTGAGCTGCGGCGTGACCTCTTCTTGTATCGAATGAAGCTTTATTATTTGGAGATCGCGTGGATCGGGTGACCTAGCGCAACTTCAGCTGCGTCAAGTACGATCTCGCCAAGCGTTGGGTGAGCATGAATCGTCAGGGCGATATCTTCAAGCGTTGCGCCCATTTCAATTGCAAGGCCAAGCTCTGCGATCATGTTAGATGCTTCGATACCAGCGATTTGCGCACCAAGCACCAGACCGTTATCCGCATCTGCAATGATCTTCACGAAGCCTTCGTTCGCGCCAAGGGACAATGCACGTCCGTTGATGTTGAACGGGAACTTGCCAACCTTCACGTTGTAGCCTTTCTCCTTCGCTTCCTTCTCGCTATAGCCTACGCTAGAGAGCTCAGGATCGGAGAAGACAACAAGCGGAATGCACTTGTAGTCGATCTTGCTTGGTTGTCCCGCAATCGCTTCAGCAGCAACGCGACCTTCGTACATCGCTTTGTGCGCAAGCGCCGGGCCTGCAACGATGTCGCCGATTGCGAAGATGTGCGGAATGCTAGTGCGGCATTGCTCATCCACCTCGATCATGCCACGGTCAGTCATTTTAACGCCGATCATATCAAGGCCAAGCTCACCATCCGTGTTCGGACGACGGCCAACCGTTACGAGCAGGTAATCTGCTGTTACAGTCTTATCTTCGCCTTTTACGGTATAGGTTACAGTAACATCGTTCTCGGTTTGAACAGCGCTCTTCGCTTGTGCGCCAGTTACGATTTCCGCTTTGGACGCTTTCAGCTTCTTCGCTACGAGTGCAGACATGTCGCTGTCGAAGCCAGGCAGGATCGAATCCGAGCCTTCAATTACAGTAACTTGTGTGCCGAAGCGAGCGTACATTTGGCCAAGCTCTACGCCGATGTAGCCGCCGCCGATAACGACAAGGCTCTTCGGAATCTCAGGCAGGCTGAGCGCTTCTGTCGAAGACACGATGCGGCCGCTGTATGGGAAAGCTTTCAGCTCGATTGGACGCGAGCCAGTTGCGATGATGCAGTTCTTGAAGCGGTAACGAGGTGCTTCTTGTTCATTGAATACACGAGCTTCGTTCTCGTTAATGAACATCACTTCGCCGCTGAAGAATTGGATTTTGTTTGCTTTGAGCAGGGCGCCTACGCCGCCAGTCAATTTCTTAACGACGCCGTTCTTGAACTCCTGCACTTTGCTCCATTCCACTTTCACATCGGATGCTGTGATACCGAAAGAAGAAGCGTGGCCAATGGATTCATATTGGTGCGACGCGGAAATCAGCGCCTTGGATGGGATGCAGCCTACGTTCAAGCACACGCCGCCAACATATTGTTTATCTACAACGAGCACGCTTTGACCAAGCTGTGCCGCGCGAATTGCTGCCACATAGCCACCAGGGCCTGCGCCGATAACGAGCAAATCAATATCTAGAGAAGCATCTCCTACTACCATCGTTTTAGACCTCCATTACAAGTAATTGCGGATCAGCAAGCAGCTGTTTAATGTAGTTCATGAAGTTTTGAGCTGTTGCGCCGTCGATGAGACGGTGGTCAAAACTTAGGGAAAGAGCCATTACGGATGCAGCGACGATTTGTCCATTCTTCACAACCGGCTTCTCGGAAATACGGCCAGTACCCAGAATCGCAACTTCAGGGAAGTTGATAACTGGTGTAAAGAACATACCGCCAGCGGATCCGATGTTCGTAATGCTGATTGTGCTGCCCTTCATCTCAGCAGGCGTCAGCTTGCCGTCGCGGCCGCGTGTCGCCAAGTCTTTAATGGAATCAGCAACCATCCACACATTCTTACGGTCAGCATCGTGGATAACAGGAACGATCAAGCCGTTGTCTGTATCTGTAGCGATACCGATGTTGTAGAACTTCTTGTAGACGATCTCTTGCTTCTCTTCATCGAGCATCGCGTTCATGATCGGGAACTGACGGCATGCCGCTACGAGTGCTTTCACGATGAATGGCAGGTAAGTCAGCTTAACGCCTTTCTTCTCTGCAAGAGGCTTCGCTTTCGTGCGAAGCTCAACAAGCGCCGTTACATCAACTTCGTCCATGATTGTAACGTGAGGCGCCGTGTACATCGACTTCACCATTGCGTTCGCAATTGCTTTGCGGATGCCTTTGAACGGTACGCGCTCTTCTACGCGATCGCCGACAACGACAGTTGCTGGCGCGCTAGCTGCTGCTTTCGCTTCGCTCGCTGCAGGTGCTTCTACCGCTGCGCCTGCTGCTGCAAGTGCCGCAGAGCCGCCGCCAGCTGCGAATGCGTTGATATCTTCGCGAGTGATGCGGCCGTTCTTGCCCGAGCCCGCAACTGTTGAAATATCTACGCCTTTCTCACGAGCGTATTTGCGCACGCTTGGTGTAGCAAGTACAAGACCGCCCGCTGCTTTCGCAGGAGCCGCCGCTGCTGCCGGAGCTGCTGGTGCAGCCGGAGCCGCTGCTTGTGCTGGCGCAGGTGCCGCTGCTGGAGCAGCAGCCGCAGGAGCGGCATTGCTATGGCTGTCGCCGGCTGGTGCCGCTTGCTCAGGAAGCTCGCCTTCCGCGTCGATAATCGCTACGATATCGCCGACGTGGCATACTTGACCGTCCTTGACGAGCACTTCAAGCACTTTGCCGTTCACAGGACAAGGAACTTCTACGATCGCCTTGTCATTCTGCACTTCCATGATAATATCTTCATCCGTTACCGTAGCACCCGGCGTAATGTGCATTTTGACGATTTCGCCTTCATGCAGTCCTTCGCCGAGCTCTGGGAAACGATATTCGAATTTCGCCACGTTCCGTGACCTCCTTCACAACCTGATGTCTATGATTAAAAGTTCATCACTTGATTAACAGCCTTAACAATCCGTGCCGGATTTGGCAGCCAAGCGTCTTCAACTTGCGCGAACGGATACACCGTATCTGGACCAGCTACGCGTAGTACTGGCGCTTCCAGGTGAAGAATCGCGTTTTCGTTGATTTGAGCAATGATTTCCGCTGCTGCGCCGGACGTTTTTTGTGCTTCTTGCACAACGATCGCACGGTTTGTTTTTTTAATCGAAGTAACGATTGTCTCGATATCAAGCGGAAGCAATGT
Source organism: Paenibacillus sp. sgz302114 (assembly GCF_056120345.1). Classification (NCBI taxonomy): domain Bacteria; kingdom Bacillati; phylum Bacillota; class Bacilli; order Caryophanales; family Paenibacillaceae; genus Paenibacillus; species Paenibacillus sp. sgz302114. The sequence goes on along the minus strand of NZ_JBVYOI010000001.1, from coordinate 893,494 downwards.
ACGAAGGTCGATAACCTCAGCCTTCACGCCGCTTTTCTCGAGCTCTTCAGCTGCTTTAACCGCAGTGTGAACCATCAGGCCGTAAGCGATGATCGTTACATCGGAACCTTCACGAACGACGTTCGCTTTGCCGATCTCGATTGTGTACGCTTCTTCAGGCACATCTTGACGGAATGCATGATACAAGTTCAGGTGCTCCATGAAGAATACAGGGTCGTTGTCGCGGATTGCCGCTACAAGCAGACCTTTCGCATCGTACGGGTTGGAAGGCACGATTACTTTGATACCAGGAGTTTGGATTGCCAAGCCTTCGAGCGAATCCGTATGCAGCTCAGCCGCTTTAACTCCGCCGCCGAATGGCGTACGGAATACGATTGGCGAGTTGTAACGGCCGCCGGAGCGGTAACGCATACGCGCTGCTTGGATAAACATTTGGTCCATCGCTTCATAGATGAAGCCGACGAATTGGATTTCCGCTATTGGACGGAAGCCTTGAAGCCCCATACCTACTGCCATACCTGCGATTGCAGATTCAGCAAGCGGCGTATCAAATACGCGGTCTTCGCCGAACTCTCCTTGAAGTCCTTCAGTCGCACGGAATACGCCGCCGACTTTACCGACGTCTTCACCGAAGACGTATACGTTCGGGTCATTCTTCAGCTCCACGCGCATTGCATCGCGGATCGCTTCTTTCATATTCATCTGAGCCATTGTCGCGAGTTCCTCCTTAGCTTGCTTTACGTTGTCATCCCATTATTGAAAATCGGCTTTTTGCGCTTCCAGGTGTGCCGGTGTATGTTCGAACATGGAGTCGATCAAGCCGTTCACTGTCATTTTCTCTGTTTGTTCTGCCTTTTTGATGTGCTCGTTCACAGTCGCTTTCGCTTCTTCTTTCACACGAGCTGTATCTTCCTCGGTCCAAAGACCTTTCTTCTCCAGGAACTTCGCGAAACGAGTGATTGGATCTTTCAGCGCCCACTCTGCTTCTTCGTCCTTCGTACGGTACTTCGAAGTGTCATCCGCCATGGAATGCGGACGGAAACGGTAAGTCAGCATCTCGATCAGCGTCGCGCCTTCGCCATTACGGCCGCGTTCTGCTGCTTCTTGTACTGCTTTAATAACGGCAAGTACGTCCATGCCGTCGATTTGAATGCCGCGGATACCTGCAGCCACTGCTTTATGAGCTACGGACAATGCGCCAGTTTGCTTCGCGTACGGAGTTGTGATCGCATAGCCGTTATTTTGTACGACATAAATGACTGGGAGCTTGAACACGCCGGCAAAGTTCATGCCTTCGTAGAAATCGCCCTCGGAAGAGCCGCCGTCACCTGTATAAGTGATCGCTACGCGCTTCTCGCCCTTTTTCTTGAACGCCATTGCAACGCCTGTTGCGTGCAGGATTTGTGCGCCGATGATGATTTGCGGCATCAATACATGCACATCTGCTGGAATTTGACCGCCGTGCTGATGACCGCGGGAGTATAGGAATGCTTGATAGAGCGGAAGTCCGTGCCATACGATCTGTGGCATATCACGGTAGCCCGGGCAAACGAAATCATCTTTATTCAGGGCATACTCACTACCGACCATAGATGCTTCTTGTCCGGAAACAGGAGCGTAGAATCCAAGACGTCCTTGTCTTCCCAAGTTAACTGCACGCTCATCCCATGTGCGTGTGAAAACCATACGATACATAATTTCTTTCAATTGCTCATCCGACAAATTCGGCATCATCGCCTCATTGACGATTTCTCCTTCTGGGGACAGAACAGAAAGTGGAGTTACAGGCTCCGTCTGAACTTCGTAAGGCAGCTTGCTCATATTGTTCACCTCAGTTGAATATTTGAAAAAACGAGTATCTCTGTTATAGAATGATTATAAACCTGTTTAACCGAAATGGTCAAAGCATAAAACTGTATAAACCGTTGTATTTTGCAACATTTCATCTATCAGCCTGCTAAATTGTATATGTAACAGAACTATCAATGTACTAGTACAGGATAATACAACAGAGGCAGAATAGGAAACACTTGTAAAAACTGCATTGAACCGCCTCCCTTTTGTTTACCCACAACACGTACAAACCATGCAAGCGCAAAGGAGTTTTATTCATGACTGATGCACGTTATTTGAAGAGAACGATCGTGAAGGATGTTATTTCTAGTCAAAATTTGCCGGAAGGACAGCGGAATCTACGCATCTATCTCCCGCCGGGCTATAACGAGCTGCTCAGCTACCCTGTCGTCTACTGTCAGGACGGCGAACAATTTTTCAACTTCGGACGTATCGCTACTACAGCGAACCAGCTTATTCTCGATGAAGGAATCGAACCGTTCATTATAGTAGGCGTCGAGGTCGACATCGCGAACCGTACGGCAGAATATGCTCCGAATGGCGCTCGCCATAGCGGCTATGTCGCTTTCTTCGGAGATGAACTTATTCCATATATCGAGTCCAAGTATCCAGCTAGACGGGAGAAGGATGCCCGTATTCTTGCAGGCGATTCGCTGGGCGGAACTGTAAGTCTGCATATCGCACTCTCCTATCCGGATTTGTTCGATCAAGTTATTTCCTTGTCTGGCGCCTTTTATCCCGCTTCACGCGCAATCGTCGAGCTTGCTCCTGATCTAAGCCAGCTATCGCTGTTTATGATCGTAGGCTTGCAAGAAACAGCATTTAAATCCGATACCGGCACCGTCTATGACTTCGTGGCAATAAACCGCGAGATGAAAGCGATCTTTGAGCGCAAAGGAGCTCGAATCGCGTACAGCGAGCACAATGGCGATCATGTGTGGGGCTTCTGGCAGCAGCATATCCCGGATGCTCTTCGTGCTTTTTTGCACGCAGAGGCTTGAACGGGTACGAAAACGAAATAAAAGAGGACCGTACTCCCTGCTCGGGAATATGGTCCTCTTCTACATCTACTTCGCCGTCTATGTAAGCTCGCTTTGCTCCGCACCGATTCGCTCGATCAGCCTCGCGCAGCCTTCGGACACCAGTCCGTACACCTCTTCGAAATTACCTGTGTAATACGGGTCAGGCACATCTTTACTCGCCTGCTCTGGCAGTAAATCCATAAACTTAAACACCTTCGCATGACCGTCCGACTTGCTGCCGAACAGCTGGCGCACATCACGCTCATTATTGCTGTCCATACAGATGATGTAATCAAACGATTGATAATCCTGTATGAGCACCTGTCTTGCGCGCATGCCTGTATATGAGATGCCGTACTCGTCAAGCAGCTTCCTCGTACCTTCATGAGGCGGCTTGCCAAGATGCCAATCGCCTGTTCCAGCCGAATCTGCTGTAATGCGATCCTCCAGATGCTTTTCCTTCAATTGATGCCGAAATACGGCTTCCGCCATAGGCGAGCGGCAAATGTTGCCTAAACATACAAACAATACTTTAATCATGTTGATTCCTTTCGGCTTGCTCTTGATTTGCAGCGGCGGCTTTCTTCTCATCGGTATAAACAGATTGAGCCAGCGCATATTTCAACGAACGGCGCGGTAAACGCCAGTTATAGTGAACAGATAGCATGCGGAAAATAATGACGATCACGAACAAGATAAGCAGCTGCGCCGGTGTATGGAACCACCCCAAGCTGATGACTGCGCCTGCCGCCATTGCCCACACGGCATAGATCTCGTCCCGCAGCACAAGCGGCTTTCGGCCAGCCAGCACATCGCGGATCATACCGCCGCCAATCCCTGTCAGCATCGCTGCCACCATCACGGCGCTAAGTGGATACTTATTCGTTGCATACAGTGCCCCTTGAATAGCAAAGGCAGATAACCCAATGGCATCGAAGAACGCTTCGCTCTTTTTCCACGTCTTGAGCCATTTGACTGGTAGAAAAAATGCGACTGTCATAGCGACGACCGCTGTCTTCAGCAGCATCCCCTGCGTCCAAATCGTCGGAATTGGAACGCCTATGAGCAGATTTCGAATGACCCCTCCGCCAAAAGCAGTAACTAGCCCAAGCACATAAACGCCCAAAATATCATACTCTTCTTCCATCGCAACGATGGCTCCACTCACGGCGAACGCTATCGTCCCTATAATGCTGAATACCGTGAAAATATCCATGTCCATCTGAATATTCATCTCATGATGCCCCCGCGTGTCTCCCCGATTAATAATCCTTACTCATTGTAGCCGCGGTCTTCGTATACTTCAAGCATTACCTTCATTCATTATGACCGAATATCAGGTAGTCAACGCAGGGCAATCGGAAGTATACTGGCTAAAGCGAAATCAGTGTAATGTAGATCCTATATCGAAAGGCTGGCAGATGGAGCAAATGGAGCTTAAACGAATCGTTATTTTTACCGGTGGTCGTCTGGGCAAATGGGCGCTCGATCTCATTGAAGATGGCGATCTATTGATCGGTGCGGATGCTGGGGCGTTCTTCCTCGCAGAGAACGGGTTTAAACCGAATATCTCGCTTGGCGATTTCGACTCAGTGACGCAAGCGCAGCTTGCACTCATCCGCGAGAAGAGCGATGAAACGCATGATTACGATCCGATTGATAAAGATTACACCGATACGGAGCTTGCATGGCGTCTTGCTTTGTCTCGAAATCCGCAGCAGATCGTAATGGTCGGCGCGCTCGGGACTCGCTTCGATCACTCGCTCGCGAATGTGCACTTGCTTCGAATGGCTCAGCAACAAGGCGTATCCGCCGCGATTATTGACGAACATAACTGTATCCAGCTAGCGTCTACGGGAGTACTTAATGTCCTTAACAAAGGCTATACCTACATTTCACTCCTACCTCTAACGGAGCAAGTAGTTGGCATTACGTTAACTGGATTTCAATATCCGTTACATGAGGCAACACTTGAAATCGGCCAATCGCTCGGAATTAGCAATAAGCTGCATGGTGAACAAGGTTCGATTGAACTGCGAGAAGGCCTGCTGCTTGTCATTGAGAGCCGGGACTAAATGCGAATGGAAAACAGCCAGTTCCGCCGCGTTGCTGCGTGGGAGCTGGCTGTTTTGTTTGCAGCTAGCCTTCCTTTTCGTCCGAAGGTGTGACAATCGCAAGCCCCGGCACATATTTGCGTTTCATTTGATGACGCACTTTGCGGTTCTCCTTCGATTCGAACACGATATCCATATCGTATTCTCCTTCGGGATATAGCTGCTTGCTTGGAATATAGAGCGACAGCCGTTTGCGATTGAAGGTCATCTTCGTCTTCTGCACTTGAACGATGACATCTCCGCGTTCATTGGCTGGCTGATAGACGATTCCGGTTCGCTTCAGCGGATAGATCCATACACAATCTCCGACTTCAAAAGGTTTCTTACCCCCTTCTTGCGGCATCTCGTTCGATTGCGCTTTCGGACGCTTCGCTTTGTTCTCTCGCTCAGGCGCAAGCTTCCACTCTTTTCCCTCTAATGCAATCTCATCCTCGGCATCTGTCGATTCCCCCGCAGCAACGGCAGCAGCAGATCGCGCTGTCGCCTTCAGCCGCTCTTCGGCACGCTGAACAACCTTCTCCGGCAAGCCGAACCGTCTTGCAATGGCAAGTGCATAACTGTCCCCTGCCTCGCCGACTTCCAGCTGATAGATGGGCTTCAACGTCTCTGCATCGAACGCCATCCGTGCATTCGTGCAGCCTTTCGTGCGAGCGGCGAATCGTTTAATCTCGTTAAAATGTGTCGTAGCCGCGACGAGCGAGCCTCGCTGCAGCAGCTCTTCAAGAACAGAAATGGCGAGCGCAATGCCTTCGCCCGGGTCCGTTCCGGCTGCAAGCTCATCGAGGAGAATAAGCGATCTTGCATTCGCACTTCGAAGCATTTCGCTGAGACAGTCCATATGCGCGGAGAACGTGCTGAGCGACTGCTCGATGCTCTGACCGTCGCCCACATCGGCCTGAATCGACTGGAAGAGGCCGAGTTCAGTACCAGGCTGTGCCGGAATCAGCAGGCCCGACTGCGTCATAAGCGCGAACAATCCGATCGTCTTGAGCGCGACCGTCTTGCCGCCGGTATTGGGGCCAGTGATAATAAGCTGGCGCCAATCACCGCCGATTTCAACTGTTAGCGGCACAGCCTTCTCGCCTAGAAGCGGATGGCGAGCTCCAACGAGCCGCACATAAGGCTTCTCAGCGATTGCTGCTGCAATTCCATTATATGTGCGACCCAGCTTCCCTCTTGCGAATATGAAATCAAACGATGCCATCGCTTCAACATTCCATTTCAGCTTATAGCCTTGTTCCTCTGCGAGATCGGAAAGCTGAGACAATATAGCCGTACGCTCCCGCTCCTCCTCTGATTTCCACATCTGCCACTCTACTTGGAGATCGGCGACATCGACCGGCTCAATGAACAAGGTCTGACCGCTTGCCGATTCGTCCCACACCGTTCCCGGAACTTGCTTGCGCAGCTCGCGTTTCACGGGAAGTACGAAATGCCCATTTCTTTTGCTGACTAGCGGATCTTGCAGCGCGGACTTGTATTTGCCAAGCAGCTGGTTCAGCTTGCGCTCAATCCGATCCTCTGCAGCAGCTAGATGTCTGCGAATATCGCCTAATTCAGGCGACGCCTGATCAGTTAGCACACCGTGCCGGATACAACGGTCTAGTTCTTGCAATAGCTCTGGGCAGTCATGCATCGAATCGGCATAGCTGCTTATCGTTGGTGCCGTCATCTGCTTGCTTGCCATATACCTCTTCATCTGCGCGACTGAAGTAAGCCACACGGCCAGATTGCCAAGCTCGAGCTCGGAGTAGATTTTGCCTTTGCCGAGCAGCGCCATGAAAGCTTCCATCCCCTCCATCGCCGAGATCGGCACGCTTGCTCCGGTTGCGAGCAATCGAACAGCCTCTGTAGTCTCCGTCAGCCATGCACTCACCTGACCTGCATGCGCGCTTGGTTCATGCCTCACTGCGAGTGCTTTTCCCGGACCCGAGACCGTATAGGATAGCAGCATCGCTTTAATTTTATCGAATTCTAATTTCGTCATTGTGCGGTTATTCATGATTAATGATCCATCCTTCGTCAATTAGATTGTGGACATAAAAAAACAGGGACGAGTAGCGCATCACGCTTCCCATCCCTGTCTCATGTTGACGGAAAATCCCCATTGACTCTCAACCCGCGCCTAGGCAGATTGAATACAATGAAAAAAGCGTGCTCCAAGAGCACGCTAATTTACCGTCCAGCAGGCGGAAATTGTCATGTTCTTAACTCATTGGTCGGCGTAAGCATGACAACTTCGCGATGAAATAAACCTACGGATAAACCGCAAATTTAGAAAATCACTACAAAAGTTGTTTCTGCCAAACGCCGCTTGAAGCACTTGAGGCTTCAAGTCTTATCCAATTTAGAAGTTAAGAACCATAACCCGCATTAAAATTTCCCCTTACTGCATAAAGTTAGTTTCACTATAACTTTCCAGCCACTCAGAAGTCAAGTGGACATTCGCCTAACCACCATGATTATACGACAACTGTCATACCAGTCCGAGCAAAAGTCACACCGTCTGGCAGCTCATAATCATGTGCGAGATCAATATCATGCGACATATGCGTCAGCATCGTTCTGCTAGGCCCAAGCTCCTGAATGAGCTCTAGCGCCTCTATCACATCGTACACCGACCTCGACTCAAACGGAAACGGTTCCTTGTAGAAGCTCGTTCCGAGGATAAGCAGATCCAGCCCGGCGAGCGGCACCAGCTCCTCGCCTTGAAGCGCAATCGAATCCGAGCAATACGCGAAAGCGCGCCCCGAAGCCGCATGGTCGAAACGGAACGCATAAGCATGTCCGTTCTTGCCATGATTTACGCGCCAAGTAAGCACTTCCCAGCCGCCAAACTGCATCAAACCGTCAATCGGAAGAAAATCAATTTGGTTCGGTATCCATGGGAATTGGCGCTTAATCGCTTCAATGACATCAGGCATCGCATACGCCCGTCCTCTTCGGCCAAGCCATCTATTCATATCCGCCCACTCCGGCAGTCCACCAATGTGGTCGAAATGCGCATGCGTAATCAGCAGCGTATCGATTTGCTTAAGCGATGCCGCCTCCATCTGGCTGCGCCAATCCGGGCCGCAGTCGATGAGCATGGTGCCGAATTCTTCGTCCGCCAAATGGACGAGCGAGCGGAATCGGCGATTTAGTCCGCTTCCTCTCGCTTCTTCACAGACAGCGCAAAAGCAATAAACGCGTGGAACCCCCATAGAATCACCTGTTCCCCAGAAGGTGATAGATAGGGTCATGATGATCACTCCTTTAAGTAGACAAGCCTCCGCCTACAGTGGAAGCAGTGCGATTGTTGTCTTGGTCTTAAGCTGCTCCATCATGGCATACCATTCATCCGGCTTAATCGGCAGCGCAGAATAGTACGTTGTTAGAAAATCAGTCACGAGAGAGGCCGGGAGCTCCGTTCTGTCCTCGTCCTGTGGCAAGAAACAGAAGTCCAAGCCACCGACAGCCGCGCCGTCCTCTTCCCATGAAGGATGTACATATGGGAAATCAAGCCGCATATAGCCGATATGCGATAGCACCTCGCGACGGACAAACGGGCTCATCGGGTAGATGCCGCCGAAGTCTGATTGCGCAAGCGCAGGGTTATAAATCTCCGCGAACATGCCGAGCGACTCCGTCTCGCTCGCTGCAGCCAAGTGCGCCAGATCAGCGCTTCTGTTCTTCATCAGGAAACGGCCGATGCCAAGGCCTGGGCGACCAATAATCGTGAAATCCGTCATAGCAACGCGAAGCTTCGGATAGTAACGATATTCGGTTGTGCCGACCACTTCACCCTCATGTACAGCTACGTACACATGGATGCTGTCATCCTGCAGCGGACCTTCCCATTTTTCATAGGCATATACTTCTTCAGGAGGGAAAACCGTTTCAAGCAGCTTGTGCATGCTGGCAAACAGCGGATCATGAATGGATATGATACGGATATAGTCCATTGTTCAGTACATCCTCTCGGTTAGGTAGATTAGGTTATAAAAGGATTGCGCCATTCCATTAGAGCTGCATAGTTGCAGGATTCATCATCTTCCAAATAATTGTCCGCAACACCGACCGGCATCCGGCCGCATCTAAGTAAGAATGAGATAACAGGATCATTGAACTTCCCTTCGATAATCCCTTGCAGGTATTGCTCTGCGGATACTTCGTCCATCACTTTATGATAGCCTGGCATTCGTCCGCCTCCCAGCAAACGAGTGAGCCGAAGGTGAACAACAACGTCGTACATGGAGAGCATGAGCCACTTGCCTATGCCGGCTTTGCGCAGCTCCGGAATGACGCACAGATCTACGACATAGAGCGTAGAGCCTTGCGGATCGTGGTTCGTAATATAACCGCTGCTTGTGATGGACTCCCAGCTGTGATCAGCTTGCAGCTGCTCGTCGCTTACTCGTAGAGCAGTCATCGATCCGATGAGCTTGCCGTCCATTTCTGCGCATATTGCCCCTTCCGGAAACAACGCAATATGCTGCATGAGCTGCTCCTCATTCCACCACAGCTCGGATGGGAATGGCGGCGGGAAGCTGACCCGCTGGATCTCAATCATGCCTTCCATATCGGCAGCCGTGTAATTGCGAATTACAATCTCGATGGGCTTGCCGTTCAAGTAGACGATTAACGATTTACGCATCTCGCGAATGAATCCCCCTTTTAAGGCTCACTTCCAATCGCCGTACAGATCTATTCGGCGGTCACGCCAAGTCGTAACAGAACCGGCTGCGCGAACATCGTGAAGCAGCTGGACATTGAGATCAGCGACAACGAGCATATCATCGTTAATAATGCCTTCCGTCATGATGCCTGCAGGTGGGAACGGAATGTCATTAGGCGATATAACGGCTGCTTGTCCGAAGTTCGCGCGCATGAAATCGACTTTGCGCAGCGAGCCGACTGTACCTGTCGTCACGATGTATACTTGATTCTCAACCGCTCTTGCATGGCAGCAGTAGCGAACACGATAGAAGCCATGACGGTCATCCGTACAGGATGGGCAGAAAATAATGTCCGCGCCTTTGGCTCTCGCCATCCGAACGATCTCCGGAAACTCGATATCATAACAGGTCAGCATCGCGATTGTGCCAAACTCCGTATCAAACACTTGCAGCCCATCGCCGGGTTGCATATTCCATTCATCACGCTCGGTCGGCGTCATATGCAGCTTCGCTTGCCGCTCAACGCGACCGCTTGGATAGAATAGATGCGCAGAGTTATTCAGCTTGCCGCCGCCAACATCAATGACATGAGTACCGCCAATGATATGCATGCTGTATTCGGCTGCGAGTGACTGAAACAGCGCGATATAGCGGTCTGTAAATTCTGGCAGCCGCTCGATCGGGAGCGGACGTCCTTGTTCATCTCCAATAGACAGAAGCTGCGTCGTGAAAAATTCCGGAAATAAAACAAACTGAACGCCATACTCGGATGCGTTCCTCACATAGTGTGTAGATTGCGCGGCAAATTCATCGAAGCTGGCGATATCCGCAAGCTTGTATTGCACGGCACATACTCGTAAACTGCTCATTTCGCATCTCCTATTCGTTTATTTCTTTTGCGGCAGCGCTACCGAAATCGTCGTCCCTTGATCTGGCTTGCTGAACACGTCGATCTTGCCTTCATGCATATCGACAATGCGTTTGGCGATAGATAAGCCAAGACCTGCTCCCCCGGTAGCCCGGCTTCTCGCGCCGTCGACGCGGTAGAAACGCTCGAACAGATTCGATATTTCGTCCTCAGGGATGCCAATCCCTTTGTCCGATACGGACAAACGTACGATACCTTTGTTCACGGATAACGTAATATCGATCGCGTCTTTACTGTATTTAATGGCATTATCGAGCAGAATGACGAGGAGCTGGCGGATCTTGTCCTTGTCTCCATTCAGCCTGACATCCTGCTTGCCCGTATGTACACGAATCATTCGCTGGAACGTCAAATGCAGCATATCTGCCGTCTCGTCCGCTAATTGTACGAGATTGAAGCTCTCGATGTTTAGCCAATCTTCCTGCTCTGCGTGAGCCAGCTGCAGCATGGACTTCGTCAAATTTTGCAGCCGCTGCGATTCCTTGCTGATCGCTTCAATCGCTTCATCGCGAATATTCGCGTCATCGCGCCCCCATCGCTTCAACATGCCGGCATAGCTGCTTATGACCGTAAGCGGCGTCTTCAGCTCATGCGATGCGTCTGCGACGAACTGCTTCTGCCGCTCAAACTGCCGATCGAGGCGATTAATCATCTGATTAAACGCCCGCGCCAGCTGCAGCAGCTCAGCAGACTGATCGCGCTGCGCAAGCTCGATCTGCCGCAGCTTCCCGCTTCTGTCGATCTCCCTCATCGTCTGCACCATATGCTGTATTGGCGACGTGAGCCTGGAGGTGAACCAATAGGTACCGAAGATAGCGAATAGAATGGCGCCGATACTCGTAATCGTCAGCGCGATAACAAGCACTTGCAAGTAGCTGTCTAGCAGCTGCAGCTTGCGGTAAATCTCTAGCGTACCGATCACTTCATTGTTCTTGTAGAGCGGCACCTTCATATAGAGCACTCTGCGTCCTTCGATGAAGAACATGCCCGTATCATGCTTGTTTGTAAACACTGGCTTAAGCGCGAGCAGCTCAGGGTCTGACCCTTGCGAATTGAGTATCTTGCCGCTGCTGTTTACGATGCGCATCAGCTCGTCGACATTGTAGTAATCTCTGAGCAGATCCGCGTTCGACAGCTGCGACGGTTCGCTAATTCGCCTATCCTCAAGCAGAATATTCACTTTATTCGTAAGCAGCTGATCTTCGCTTCTCATCGTGATTTTGATCACAAATAAATAAACGAAAATATTAAACAAGATCAGAATGAAAATAAGCCAAAAGATCGTAAAGAACGTGAACCTTCTTCGCAGCGTCATGCATCCGGCTCCTTCAGCATGTAGCCGACGCCGCGCACGGTATGAATAAGCTTATGTCGATAGCCTTTATCAATCTTCTGCCGCAAATATCGAATGTACACGTCAACCAGATTGGTCTCGCCGATGAAATCATAGCCCCATACTTCGGACAAAATATCTTCCCGTGACTTCTCCTCGTTCCGATGCTCCGCCAAGTAGACGAGCAGCTCAAATTCCCGCGGGGTGAGCTCGATCAGCACATCTTTGCGATACACTTTGCGTGTGCGCAGCTCAATCGACAGATCAGCCACTTTAAGCACATCGGGGCTCTCCGCTTCCTTCGGCTGTGCTTGGAAAATTCGCAGCAGATTGCGGACACGCGCCAGCAGCTCCTCCATCGCGAATGGCTTCGTAATATAATCGTTAGCTCCATGCTCAAAGCCGCTTACTTTATCAGGAATCGTATCGCGCGCAGTCAGCAAAATAATCGGAATCGGATTGCCGGACTGGCGAATTCGGCGCAGCACTTCAATACCGTTCAGCTCTGGCAGCATGACATCAAGCAGCAGCATATCCCATTCGCCGTTCGTCGCTTGCTCCAAGCCACTCCTGCCGTTAGCAGCGCGACCGACTATATAACCTTCATGTTCCAGCTCTAATTGGAGGACCCTGGCAATACCGTCCTCATCTTCGATGACTAGAATGCGTTCGTTCATTCTTGGTTCGCACCCACTTCGTAGTAGACTTCTTCACTATCATAAAGAAGCAGATGAGCCATTGCAAGCATTAGCGAGCCTTGTCGATCCGTGCTATGAGCGGGTTTAAAGCACGTTCCAGCTTGGGAAGCCAGCTTCTATTCGCTGTCGCCCATGACCCTGACCATTGCTGCTGCACCCATTCTTCAGCTGGCAGCAGCGGGATTTCGCAGAGCGGCTTCTTCGGAATTGCGCTGATCCATTCGCCGCGATATCGGAACTTCATCGTTTTGTTCGCAAGCCAGTATGTCTCTTTGCCTGCCTGATCACGCTCATAGCTGATGCGTTCGGCCGCTTTCATACGATGAGGCGTCCATTTGGACACCGCGGGATCAACTACGAACACAAGCAGCTCGCATTGGATCAACTGGAGCTCCATCTCAGATGTCCGCGATGATTGTGAAGTCCATCTACTAGAGACATCCGTAATCCGAATTGGCGCTGAAATGGAGGCGCTTAGCAGCTTGTATTGCATCGCAGAGTCGAGACTTGACTGCATGATGGCTGGCTCAAGCATGAACCATTGAAGTAGTCGCGAGCTTGACGAGTAGAAGCTGCGATATATGGGTACTGTGAGCGCAACAGGATGCTGCTTGGCAGGCTGTGCTAGAAGCGCATGCCATTCTGGCTCGAGCTCGGGATGCTCAATCGCTGCACATGGGATTTGGCGTGCCTGAAGCAAGTGTGCAAGTGTCAATGCGATGAAGGTCCCGCCTGCTCCAGGCGATAACGAAGCAATCATGATGCTTTGTTTCCGGTAAGACCTACTCTTCTCATGGTGGACATCATCGCTTATTGCGGGCAGTCCGTGAAGACATTTCGTAAGCGCGTTTTGCGCCTCCATGACATTGCTGTACCGGAAGCTCGGATTCGGGTCGATCATACGGCTTATGACTGCTGCTAGTTCTTGCGGCACATGAGGGAGCAGATGAGGTCCTGAATTCCGCGTACCATCATCAACTGCCACTTTCCTCCCCCCACTAAGTAAGTAATAAAGAAGTGCTCCTAAGCCGAATACGTCCGTCCGAACATCACTCTGCTGCTCTCCTTCCTGCTCAGGCGCGGCAAAGCCCGGCGTTCCAAGCCGAACAGTGTCCTGTTCCTTCCCAGGCTTGTATTCCCGCGCAATGCCAAAGTCAATCAGACGCACGAAACCGCTCCGATCTATCATAACGTTCGTAGGCTTCAAGTCACGATGAATAATGGCCGGGTTTCGAGTATGCAGGTAATGCAGCGCATCTGCCAGCTGGATGCCGATATCGGCAGCACGGGCAGCAGGGATAATGCCTTCGTGCTCAGTCATATAAGCTTGTAAGGTCATGCCGTCGATATAATCCATGACTAACAGCTCATGACCTTGCTGATCTGGCGGAAAATAATCAATAATAAGCGGCAGATGTGGATGGTTCAGCCGCATGAGAAGTCCTGCTTCTTCAGCACTGCGTGATGCATGATCTTGGTTCACAAGGTTCATTTTCACAGCTCGAAGCTTGCCCTGCAGACGGATATCCTCAGCAGCATACACCTCCCCCATACCTCCGCGTCCAATACGACCAATTACAAGGTAGCGCCCTCCTATGATGTCGCCAGGCTCATAACTATGAGTTACTTGCTTATTCCGATCCATATCGACCCCTCCTGATTCATAAAAAAATTACTAACCAAAAAAAGCACCCCGAAAGAGCAACTGCTGAGCAGTCGGTTCAATCGGGATGCTTTCCCATTTTCATATGGTAACGCTACTTCTATTTCTACTTCTTCACCAAGTATAACGTAATTTCGTCGCGGTTGTGGAACAATTGCTTCGCCTTCTTCAGCTCGAACGCACTTTCCAGCTTCGCAACGACATCACGGATCGTCTGCAGCGGCTTCTTATGCATCAGCTTCAGCGTGATGATCGCTGTCGCGCCATCCGAGAGTGCGTCTGTCTTCTCAAGTACGAGCTTCGCCATTTGCATCGGGCTCCAGCTCATATCGCAGACGAGAAGATCGAACGTTCCCGATGGAAAATTGACATCCGACGCATTCTTCTTCATCACCGTCAGCCTCGGGTAAGCCGAAAGCGACGGATGCAAATTAGCCGGGTCGATGGACGTTACGCGCAGTCCACGCTCAAGCAGCAGCTGTGTCCAGCCGCCAGGTGCAGCGCCGATGTCCACAGCTTGCTTATAGGTTTCAAAGTATAGCTTGAAAGCACGCTCTGCTTCGAGCAGCTTAAATTTCGCCCGGGAAATTTGCCCTTCTTCGCGTTGAAAGCGCACTGCGCCTCCAGGCCAATCAGACAACTGTTCAGCCGGTGTACCCCAGCCAACATAGAGCTCCTCCGCTCCTGCAAAGATCGACAGGATCACGTCAGGCGACTGCATGACTGTCTCAGCGCCGACTTCCATTAAGACCGCATCCAGCACCGACTTCGTATCGGCAGCGGAATACATGAACGGCGTTTTCTCCACGCGGCGGAGATGAACCGCTACAGTTTGATCAGCTACGCGCGAGCGTGCGTGGCGAACCAGCTCAGACAGCGCCTGCAGATCGTCTGCACTGCCTTGAATCGGCAGAGCGCGCTCGATGTGCTGAATGTGGCGCAGGAAGACTGGTTCATTCTTCTGCAGCAGGTCGAGCAGCTCTTCGCGGCTAAGCGGTACTTCCATCTTGAATACTTCCCCCGCGATTAGCTGGGTGAATTTAATGCCATTAACGAACCGGCGCAGCTCTTCCATCGCAAGCGATGCAAAGCCGTGGTTCGCTGTCCCTATCCAATGACTCACTTTATTATGCCTCCTGGTAATGCCCGGATCCACGGGCGGTCATCCGCCCATTCTACTTCAACTGGCCAGTCGTATGCACGGCTGAGCCATTCTGGACTTAGCACTTCTTTCTTCGGCCCCGCTGATAGAATCTTCCCGTCCTGCACGAGCGCAACATGCGTGAATAGCGGGATAATTTCCTCCATATGATGCGTAACATAAACGACAGTAATGTCACGCTTGCTCAAATGGCCAAGATCAATCAACAGCTTCTCGCGTTCATAGAGATCAAGTCCCGCGCAAGGCTCGTCCATAATGAGAATCTTCGGATTCGACATGAGCGCGCGAGCAAGCAGCACTTTTTTGCGTTCGCCTTGAGATAGTGTCGCCAGCGTTTGCTCTGCCGTATACAGGATCCCAACCTCATCCAGTAGGCGAAGAGCCTTCTGACGAACCTCCTCGTCGATTGTTTGGTAGAAACGCAGGAAAGCGTACTCGCCTGTTGCGACTACTTCCCATACCGGGTCACGCATTGTCAGCTTCTCTAGAACGGATTGGCTAATGTAGCCAATTTCCTTGCGCACTTCCCGTACATCGCATTCGCCGAAGCGATTGCCAAGCACATCTACAGTACCCGAGGATGGGAACTGATAGCCAGTCATCATCTCAAGCAGCGTCGTCTTCCCGCAGCCATTGCGGCCGAGAATGACCCAATGCTCGCCTTTATTCACTTGAAGATTAATGCCACTAAGTATTTGACGCTCCTCACGACGGAACGTTATGTCTTTTAACGTAATCACTATTTACCCTCCCATATGTTCGAGCCGCGCTCACCCCGGCATCGGGCCGTGATGAATACGGATATGTAATGGCGCATGCTGCGTCAGTAAATGTATCATCTGCATACGACCAGCAGGACTTGAAGTATGAAAATAACAAGAGCGCGGATACCGGCCGCTGTCGACGATATACTGTACGACGCTTAAACCGGTTGGCTGTCCCCATCCGAGATCGAAATCCAGCGTTAGCATATCTACTTCTTCATGCTCCAGCAGCAGCTTGCATTCCTCTGCCGTCTTAGCAAGGACGAATCCTTTTGGACACGGCCGAAAATCATCTAAATAAACGTTAATCAACCTGCTCGACTCCCCTCAGACGCCGAATACGTTCAAGCTGCTGACGATGTGTACCATCAGAATCCGCTGGTGTCTCAAGCACGAAAGGCACCTCTGCCATAAGCGGATGCCTCAGAAGCCAACCAAGCCCTGCTTCGCCGATATAACCTTCACCTATGCGCGCATGGCGATCTCTTTTCTCACCGCTCGGATAGACCGAATCGTTCAGATGAACAGCTGTCAGATGCTCGAGCACACCAAGCTCCTTCGCTTTATGAAACCATTCGGCATCCGGACTCCCATCCCAAACGCCGCTTGCGAACAGATGACAAGTATCGAGGCAAAAGCCGATTTTGTGCGAATCAATAGATAGGCTGCGGATTTGCGCCAGCTCCTCCATCGTCGTCCCCATGAATGTCGAATCGCCAGCTTGGTTCTCAATGAGCAGCTTCGCGCTGCCTTGCCATTGTGACGTGACTGCACTAAGCGCCAGCACTGCGTTACGATAACCCTCCAATGGGTCTGCACCTTTGTACACGCCGAAATGAACGACGACTCCCAGCGACCCGCATGCCTCCGCGATCTCGAGATCGTTCAGCAGCGACAGCACCGTCCTCGCTCGAAGCTCCGCGTCTTCTGACGCAACGTTCGTCAAGTATGGCGAGTGCGCGATGGAGACGATTCCTTGTTCTCGGCAATATGCAGCACACCGCTGCGCATCGTTCAAATCAGGCGTCTTAAGAGCAAGACTTCGCGGGTTTTTCGGAAAATATTGAAATGCGTTCGCGCCAAGCTGTTTTACTTTGCGCGCCGCCTGCACGTAACCGCCCCTCGTCGATACATGAAAGCCGAGTCGCATACGTCTTGCTCACCTGTCCTTCTGACATTGGCTGCAATAGAACACTTTGCGTGAATTTAGCTCTTCTTGTGTAATGGGCGTTCCACAGTTGACGCATGGCTCGCCGCCGCGATCATAGACGAGGCAATGCTCATTATAGCCGCCAGTCACGGTATCATTGTTCGTAAGCGGCAGCTCCATATAACCGCCATAACCTACTGCCCGCTCAAGCGTGCTATGCATGGCGTTGTAGATGCGCTCCCAAGTTTCGGACTCGATATCCGAAATGCGCGCAGATGGCTTAACACCAGCTACAAAAGCGATCTCATCGGCATAGCAGTTGCCGATTCCCGCAATGACGCGCTGCTCGACGAACGCCGTCTTCAGCGATCCGCGCTTGCCTTTGAATCGCTCGACGAACTTCGGCAATGTAAGCCATTTGTCGAACGGCTCCGGCCCAAGATCAGCAAGCTTCGCGCTGGCTTCCTTCACGGAGAGAAGATGCAAATAACCGAGACGGAGACCGCTGAAGCACAGATCGCCTAACGGGAAGCTAATCGCGACCTGAACGGAGCGGTCTGATCGTTCTGGCATCGTACCATCATCATTCGGAATATTCGATTCATAACGGATTAATCCGCCAAGCATGAGATGAAGGAGCAACCGTTTCCCGTTATCGAGATGGAAGAGAAGCATCTTACCGCGGCGCTCGACGAACCACACCGTTCGGCCGACCAGCTCCGCTTCGAATGTCTCCACGGGGACGTTAATCGACTTTTCCCTGGTGACGGCGACCTTCAAAATTGGCTGGCCTGATATGCGTTCCGCCAGCATGGAGCGGTAATGTTCCATTTCCGGATATTCCGGCATCGTACAACTTCCTTCCTATCGGCGATTAAGAACTCGCCAGCTGATCACGAATGTACTGCTTTAGTTGATATAAGTCATGAATGATGACATCTGCTTCGCAGCCTGCTGCGGTCAGCAGCTCTTTATAATTGTCGCCAGTTGCGAGCCCGGTTAAAACAAGGATCGACCTGCAACCTGCGGCATGCCCTGCAGCGATATCGGTTGCCGGGTTATCGCCGATTACCCACGCTTCTCCAGACTCCAGCCCCATGCGCTGCAAAGCAAAATCCATCAATATCGACGATGGCTTGCCGATCACAGTTGGTGTGACGCCAGTCGCAGTGCGAAGGAGCGCAGATATGGAGCCTGCCCCTGGAATGAGACCATGCTCGGAAGGAAGCAGCAGGTCTGGGTTCGTAAGAATATACTGCGCACCGCTGCGAATGAATTGCACCGCTTTGGCAAGCTTATCGTATGTCAGCTCCCGGTCGATTCCTTGCACGACAATGTCTGGTTCGTCTTCGACAAGCTGCAATCCGGCAGCTTCGAGCGCTGCACGCAAGCCCGATTCGCCAATGACATGTACGCGTGCATTCGGCTGCTGCTGCGCAATGTAGGCTGCTGCCCCTTGCGCGGAGGTGCACACCTCATCAGCACTTGCGGGAATCCCCATCGCTTGCAGCCGCTCTGCAACGACCTCAGGCGTTGCAGTTGAATTATTCGTTACAAATAAATAGCTCAGCTCCTGCTCTCGGAGCATCTGTATAAGCTCATCAGCACCAGGAATCATAATGCCGCCATGATAAAGCGTTCCGTCCAAATCAATGAGCAGACCGCGAAGTGCGTGCGTAGCACCCATAATCGTCCACTCCTATTCTGCTTGTTCTATTCGGTTCCATTTCAGCAGTTTACCGCGTAATCGGTCGATCCGCTTGCGAATCAGCTCAAGCTCCGTTCTTTGCTTATTCTGAACTCGACGCACAGCGTGCCGACGCAGTGCGATCGAATGCGCTTCCTCTGCTAGCGAGAGCGCCGCCTGCAGTTCCTTGGTCCGATGCTCATAATACATCGCTAGCTCGATATGAGCCTCATAATCCGGCCAATTGGCAGCTTCTGCATCTTGCACAGCCTTCTGCCACAATAACACAGCACGCTCCCAATTTCCACATTTCTTGTCCCGCTCCGCCAGCATACACAAGCATTTTTGCGAGATTCGAGGATGATCGGTCATCAATGCATATAACGGCTCTGCAAGCTCTGTCTTCCCCATCCGCTCGAGCCAAAGTCCTGTGCGAAGAAGCTCCTCGGCTTCACTCGGCAGCGCGACCTGCTTGCCTAGTCCACCGCTTAGCAAATGTCCGAACCGGATGGCGAGAACGGCGAGCGAGAGCATATCGCATTCATTGTGCTCGAATACGCCAAGCAGCGGCTGCGGCTTCCCATCCGCGAGATACTGAAAATAGATTGCCGGTGCCTGCGATCCAGGCACGTCATCCTCACGCGTAATGCCAAGGCGCTCTTCTTCAACATGGCTTAGCCTGCAGGAAACGAGCGTATTGCGCCAGATGGATCGTGATGGATGCAGCAGATCAACATGAATCGGTTCCCACTTGAAGGTTCGGAAGCCGTTTAATATGAACCGATTATGAAGGACAGGCCAATCGAAGGTACGGCCGTTATACGTAACGAGATGCGTGAAGCTCGGCAGCAAATTGCACAAGTAGCCAATCATTGCCCGCTCCTCAGCGGGATGACGAATCAACATCTGCTCAACGACGAATACATCTTCCTGCAAATAAGCCAGACCAACCATGAAGGGCACATTCCCCGTGCCCACGCCTAGCCCCGTCGTCTCAAGGTCGAGAAATAGCAGGTTGGTGTAGTCATGCTGCGGCTGCTCTTCCTTACGGAAAACGTCCAGATGCAGCTGCGTTTCCTCCAGCTCCGAGAGCTGATGAATGCCATGCCGGTGCATCAGCGGGTAACGGCTCTCCCGTACAAGGAAGGTTCCCTCGGTCGACTCGACAATGCGAACGTTCAGCTCATCCCAGTCAGCGGATAGCTCAGTTGCTGCTTCATCAACTGCAGGGACGGAGGACGGCAGCTCTTCACTCACATTCGACTCCATCGACTCAATCGAATTAATCGAATTAATCGAATTTACCGTCTCTTCCGTGACCATCCCCGCAAGCCGTTCCGCTTGGGCAGCCGCACTGCTGCGCATCCTCAGCAGCTTATCGCGCAGCCCGCTCATGTTGGTAAGCCGGCACATGCCGGACAGCCGCTTAGACAGTAACGGCCCTTCGTATTCTTCTTTATGGCAAACGCACGATTTAAAGCTGCGCTAGCAGCTGGATGCTTCTTCGCTTGCCATTGATTCCATTTATTTCCGTTCCAATACATGCCGGGCACCCGTCCTCACATATGCATTTTCCGATAAGGTTTTTTGCAGCTTCTTTAATTTCGTCGAAGCGCTTATACACTTCTTCTGCCAGTCCGATACCACCAGGGTAATGATCGTAAAGAAACACGGTAGGAAGCCCGGAATGCGACGCCTTAATTTGCGATACGACATGGATGTCATTGCGATCGCACATGACCATTACAGGCACGATATGCCGCAGCACGTTTGCAATTCCTAGCAATAACTGTTCCAAAGTCTTCACCCCTATTTCAGGGTCTACTTCTTTAAGCTCCATCCAGGCTGCGCTCGTATGCAATTCTTCTTCTGGAAGATGAATTGGACCACTCCCAATGTTCTCTCCGGTCGTCAGTTTGATTTTCTTAAATATAGTAGGTATGGCGTTAATGGAAACATCACCATAATTAAGCGCGGCTTTATTCCGATTGGCGGTTCGGTCTATCTCCAGTACCTTAAGCTGTACAGCCAGGTTAGCGTCGGTATAATACTCTACATCCACTTCGCGAACGTAAGCTTTCTTGTGGTCCCAGTCGAGCTTCTCGACCTGGAATTGGACCCCTTCGTGCAAATAGATGGCCTCGTCGTGCAGCAAGGTCATGGCGCTAAAGCGGTCCATTTCTCCGATTATTTTCACATCTGCTACATTCGATTGGTCTACAATGACTACATTTTCCTGAGAAGCAGAACGCAGGCCAATATTATTTGCCGGGAAAGATTGATTAGCCCAGTAATACGTGTCGCCGTTCTTGTGCAGGATCCGATCCTCTACCAAATAGTCCATGATGTCCGTTACGTCAAGCGTCCCAAATTGTTCGCTGTGCTTGAACGGCAATTCATACGCGGCGCACCGCAAATGATCCACAAGGATGATAAGATTCTCGGGGTTGATTCGAGCTGATTCCGGGTTGCGTTCGAAGAAGTAATCTGGATTGTTCACGATATATTGGTCTATCGGCGTCGAACTAGCTACCATGATGATGAGTGCTTCACCGTGACGGCGCCCGGCTCGGCCTGCCTGCTGCCAAGTGCTTGCCACGCTTCCAGGGTAGCCGTTCATAACGCACACCTGCAGTTGGCCGATATCTACACCAAGTTCTAATGCGTTCGTGCTTACTACGCCCAAGATTTCCCCGGCCCTTAATCCCTTCTCAATTTCTCTGCGCTGATTCGGCAAGTAACCGCCCCGATATCCTCGAATAGATTTAGATGCGATCTGATTTTTAACCAATTCCTGCAGATGACTGAGAATCAACTCTACGCGAACGCGGCTCCTCGCAAAGACGATCGTTTGAATCTTGTTTTTAAGAAACTCCGTCGCCAAATGATTCACTTCAACGGACGCGCTTTTTCTAATGTTAAGTGCCTTATTTACGATCGGCGGGTTATAGAAAACAAAATGTTTCCTGCCTCTAGGCGCCCCGTTATCGTCAATTAGGCGCATTGGCTGCCCAGTCAATTGTTCCGCTAATTCCTTTGGGTTCGCGATTGTGGCAGATGTACAAATAAATGTAGGATGGCTGCCATAAAAGCTGCAAATTCGTTTAAGACGGCGCAGCACGTTCGCAACGTGACTCCCGAAAACGCCTCTATACGTATGCAGCTCGTCGATCACGACATACTTTAGATTCTCAAACAAGCTAACCCATTTGGTATGGTGCGGCAATATCCCAGAATGCAGCATGTCCGGGTTTGTGATGACAATATGTCCAGCCTTGCGTACGATCTGACGAATAGCAGGCGAAGTATCGCCGTCATAGGTGAAGCTTTTGATGTCGATTCCTATTTCGTCGATGATTTCATTTAGTTCGCTTTTTTGATCCTGAGAAAGTGCCTTGGTCGGAAAGAGATAGAGCGCCCTGCTCGTTTCGTCCTTTGCGATCGCTTGCAGAACGGGCAAGTTGTAGCACATCGTTTTGCCTGAAGCCGTCGGCGTGACCGCTACGATGTTTTCGCCTTTTGCGACTGCTTGAAAGGATGTGTACTGGTGGGAATACAACTGTTCGATCCCTCTTTTGGCAAAAGCGGCTTTAATTCGGGGGTCTACAGCTTCTGGCATTTCCCTGTAACGCGCTTCCTGCGGTTCGATTTCGTGCCAATTTACTATATTTTCATTTGTCCTAAGTTCTTGGATAACCTCGGTCAAGTTTTTCTTTTTAAAGGTCATAATTTCAACTCTTTTCTATAGAACGGTTGTTCTCGTAATTATACTCCTTCAATACCTATCAGTAAAAGCCCCAAAAAAGGGCATAGAAGTAATTCATATAATCGGTCTCGCAAAAAAAGCAAAAAAACCGTCCTCGACTGCCCTTCCGGGCAAACAAAGACGGCTCTCCTATTAAACAAACGGCGGCTCCCACAACTTCTTGTTCCATCCGACTCGTTCATGAATGACCTTAAAATTACGATCAAGTCTCACCGCGGCGGTGAATGGCGTATGCTTCTTGTGCCAGAAACGGACATCGCTCCAGGTCACCAAGTAGCCGTCCGCTTGCTCCTCAACGTCCACATGAATACATGCGGCAAGATGATGAAAGGCTTGCACGCCGTCTACGTCGATTGTCGCTTCAGCGGCAGCGGCAAGTCTCTCTGGGCTTCTTTTGGACAATCTCGCTTCTTCATGGATGGCGCTCCGGTTCAGATTACCTTTGATGAAATCATCACTGTTGTCGATGACAAACTGCCATGACAGTCCGAACAAAGTTGGTGTTAATGTGATTTGCTCCGGGTTTACTTGGTAAGCTCCGCATAGGCTCCTGATTACCGAACGAGATACCAGAAGCCGCCATAGCATGTAAATCAGCGTCAAGGCATTTACGAGCAGAAACATCCTCACCGGATTCGGCGTCGCGCCGGTGATCCAGAGCAGCACAGCGGCTGTATGCATCCCGAATAGATAAGGATCGAATAGACAGAGAACATCGAGATGCAGCCATCGCCTGGTGAATGGCCGCAGGCATTGCACGCCATATGCGTTAAACAGATCGAGCGTAATATGGAAGCAGACTGCGATGAACGCCCATAGGATGACAATCCTGCTCCATTCCTGAACCCCGAAGAGCCATGCAATGGGTAAGCCGATGAACGGCGCCCAGACGAGAGGTGCAGGAAGCGAATGGGTCAATCCACGATGGTTGCGAATGTAAGCCGACCCGCCCTTTAAGCGCATTACCGCATCAAAATCAGGAGCATGACTGCCAAGCAGCGTCGCGGCTAATACCGCATACAACAGATCAGGATGTGAACCAACTGTCGGATCAACGAGCGAAAGTCCTGCCAATGTGGCGCCAAACAAGAGGTGACTTCCTGTATCCATCCACCATCATCCCTTCGCGTGTCTGCGCTATAATGCTCTATCGCAATTAGAGTAACAGCGGACTGTAAAGAGATGATTTGAGAATGATGATGATTTTGTAAGTATGGCCTCAGTGGTGCCCAGCAGTCGGCTATCGTTTCACGATAAACTCAGCAAAATCAGCCGCAGGCTCGATGTTCAGGAACAGCTGCTTCGCGTCATCGACCATCTCCGCAACCGCTTCATCGTCGAATCGCGAGCTGAAATGAGTCACGATAAGCCGCTTCGCGCCAGCCTTCTGTGCAATCTCAGCTGCTTGGCGAATCGTCGAGTGCCCGTACGCCTCCGCCTTCTCTTCCATACCGCCGGCAAACGTCGCCTCATGCACGAGCAAATCAGCACCGCGCGCCAGTACGACCGCATTGTCGCATGGCTTCGTATCGCCAAGAATCGTAATGACCCGACCGGCAATTGGCGGTCCGACCACTTCTGCCGAACAGACATGACGTCCATCCTCAAGCATGATGTCCTCACCGCGCTTCAATTTGCCGTACTCTGGACCAGGCTTCACTCCAAGCTCAGCGAGCAAGCTCAGATTAAGCTGACCCTGCTGCGACTTCTCCGTGATCCGATAGCCAAAGCAAGGCATGCGATGCTCGAGCGCGGCAGCTTCAATAATGAAGCGACTATCCTCGGCGACGACACCTTCCTGTACTTCAATAACTTCAAGCTCATAGCCCAAATGCACACCACTATGATGAAAGATAACGTCCAAATATGCCTTCAGACCCTTCGGCCCATACACCTGCAGCGGTCCCGCGCCTTCGAAATAGGAGCGACTGCTAAGAAGTCCCGGCAAGCCATATAGATGGTCTCCATGCAGATGCGTGATGAAGATCCGCTCCAGCTTGTTCAGCTTCAGCCCGCTCGCTAGCAGTCGATGCTGCGTCCCTTCACCTGTATCAAACAGCCAAAATCCGCAGAACGGCTCGGGCAGCGACAATGCGATCGACGTCACATTGCGTGACTTTGTCGGCCTACCCGCACTCGTTCCGAGAAACGTAAGCTTCACTTATCTATCCCTCCAATCATCACCTATAACAATACCCTCCGGAAATACGGTATTCAACCGTGCTTTTCGGAGGGTGGGTATGCGTTCCTATTCGTTATGCTTTATCAACGTTGAAGTACTGAGCTTGCGGATGTGCGAACACCATCGCCGATACCGATGCTTCAGGCTCCATCATGAAGCCTTCCGTCAGCTGTATACCGATATCTTCCGGCTGCATCAGCTCGAACAGCGGCTGCTGATCTTCGAGGTTCGGACAAGCCGGATAGCCGAACGAGACGCGAATGCCTTGGTAACGGGCACCGTGGCGCTGCTTCATCGTCATTTCCGGGTGATCCGGGTAGCCCCAGGTATCACGCATCAGATGATGGACACGCTCTGCCATCGCTTCCGCAACTTCAAGCGCAACGGACTGCAGTGCGTGCGAACGCAAGTAGTCGCCGTTATCCTTCAGCTCCGTTGCTTTCTCACGGACTCCTTCACCGGCAGTAACGACGAGGAAGCCGACGTAATCCATCACGCCGCTCTCAACCGATTTCAAGTAATCCGCCAGACACAGGTATGGCTCAACCTGCTGTCTTGGGAACGAGAAGCGCTTAATCTCCACGCCAGGCTGCTTCGGATCATAGATAATAATATCATTGCCCGACGACTGCGCCGGGTAGAAGCGATACATGCCGTGAGCTTGAAGCAGCCCTTTCGCTGCGTCTGCCAGCAAACCGTCAACCGTTTCCTTCAAGTTAACTGCCTTCTCATTGCCTTCAGCGAGCAATTGATCGACATTGCCCTTTAATCCGAGATGGTGACCTAACAGCATCTGCATATTGATGTATGGCACGATATGCGGAATAGGCACGTTTCGGAGTACATGACGGTCAGTATCCGGCGGGATGTACACTGGCGCATCCTGGTTAATCGAAGACTTCACCGCACGTGTCAGCTCAGGCAGCGGCTTCTTCTCTTCTTCTTCGGCACCGCCGGAAGCTTTGAATGCTTCCATCTCTTCTTGATAAACACGGCGAGAATCTGGATTCATCAGCTTGTTCGCGATATCAAGTCCATCCATCGCATCCTTCGCGTACAGCACAAGACCATCATATTCAGGACCAATTCGGTTCTTGGTGAATTTACGCGTGAGCGCTGCACCACCTACAAGAATAGGTGCATCGATGCCAGCATTGCGCAAATCCTGTGCCGTCAACACCATCTGCTGAGCCGATTTTACAAGAAGACCCGACAAGCCAATCGCATCTGCTGGCTCCTTACGGTAAGCCTCGATGAGCTGCTCTGGAGCAACTTTAATGCCAAGGTTAATAATCTTATAGCCATTATTGGACAAGATGATTTCAACCAAGTTTTTGCCGATATCATGCACGTCGCCTTTTACCGTCGCAAGAATAATCTTCCCTTTGACAGCAGAATCAGCCTTCTCCATATGCGGCTCTAGATACGTAACCGAAGCTTTCATGACTTCGGCGCTCTGAAGCACCTCAGCTACGATCAGCTCATTATTATTGAACAAACGGCCGACCTCACTCATCCCTTGCATCAGCGGACCGTTAATAATATCAAGCGGCGCGTACTTGGTCAGCGCTTCGTCGAGATCCGGGTAGAGCCCTTCCTTCGTGCCTTCTACGATATAAGAGGCAAGCCGCTCCTCGAGCGATAGATTGGATATTTTCTCCTTCTTCTCGACCTTCTTCTCACGGAACGCTGCGACGAATGCCGAGAGCGTATCATCATTCGTATTGAAAATGAGATCTTCCGCGAGACGGCGCTCTTCCTCAGGAATGGATGCATAACGCTCCAGCTTCTCTGTGTTTACGATGGCGTAATCAAGGCCTGCTTTGGTCGTGTGGTACAAATAGACGGAGTTCAGCACCTCGCGGCCTGCATCCGGCAAGCCAAAGGAGATGTTGCTTAGGCCAAGAATTGTCTTCGCCTTCGGATATTTCGCCTTGATCATCTTGATGCCTTCAATCGTCTCAACCGCAGAACCGATGTACTGCGGATCGCCGGAGCCGACCGGGAACATATTCGGGTCAAAAATAATATCTTCCGGGTTCATCCCGTACTTCTCCGTGAGCAGCTCATACGAGCGAGACGCCACTTCCATCTTCGCTTCACGCGATACTGCTTGGCCGCGCTCGTCAATCAGGATACAGACGACCGCTGCGCCATAGCGATGAATGAGCGGCAAAATCTTCTCGAACTTCGTTTCGCCATCTTCAAGGTTAATGGAGTTAATGATCGCTTTACCTTGCGAATATTTGAGGCCCAGCTCGATAATGTGGTCGTATGTGGAGTCGAGCATGAGCGGCACTTTAATCTTTTTTACCACTTCCGGAATGAACTTATGAACCGCATATGCTTCATCAATATCAGTATCTTGTAAATTGATGTCGATGACATGCGCGCCGTTCTTCACTTGCGCGCGAGCAATTTCAGACGCTTCATCGAATTTCTCTTCTTTGATGAGACGTTTGAATTTACGCGAACCGGAAATATTCGTCCGCTCACCGATCATAATCGGACGGTTATCTTCTTCGATATATACCGTCTCAATACCGGAAACTGCAGGTGGATGCTCGCCCATCTTCGTACGCGGCGCATAGTTCGAGAGAGTCTCCGCGAGTGCGCGAATATGTGCAGGTGTCGTGCCGCAGCAGCCGCCGGCAATATTCAGCCAGCCTTGCTCAGCAAAGTCAGCAATCTTCTTCGCGAGCGAAGCCGGCGACTCATGGTAATTGCCGTTCTCATCCGGCAAGCCTGCATTCGGGTAGCAGCTGACTGCCGAACGAGCAATGCCTGCGAGTGAACGGATATGATCGCGCATAAACTCTGGACCTGTCGCACAGTTCAGACCGATCGAGATCGGGTTCATATGCTCCAGCGAGATGTAGAACGACTCGATATTTTGGCCGGCAAGCGTTGTTCCCATCGGTTCGATAGTACCCGAAATCATGAGCGGGAGCGTAATGCCTGTCGCTTCGAACGCTTTATGAATGCCGATTGTACCCGCCTTTACGTTAAGCGTATCTTGGGATGTCTCAAGAAGAAGCGCATCAACGCCGCCCTCAATAAGTGCAACAGATTGCTCAAAATAGTCCTCTACGAGCTGATCGAACGTAACTCCGCCTGTAACAGACAACGTCTTCGTCGTCGGACCAAGTGCGCCTGCAACATAGCGAGGCTTGTCCACCGTCGTAAACTTATCCGCTGCAGCACGAGCGATCTTAGCAGCGGCAAGGTTGATTTCCCGCGCTTTTTCCGGAATATCATATTCCGCCAGTACGACAGCCGTCGCACCGAACGTGTTTGTTTCAAGAATATCCGCGCCAGCTTCCAAATACGCCTCATGAATGCCTTGAATGACATCAGGACGCGTGAGAACGAGAATTTCGTTACAACCTTCAAGCTCATCGCCGCCAAAATCATCCGGCCCGAGATCAGCCTGTTGAATCATCGTACCCATTGCACCATCTAGTATAAGAATGCGTCTTTCGAGCATTTCCTCAATCGTCGGTTTCGTCATTGATGTCTTCCTTTCCGCCAAAAAAATCATTTCCCTTTACTCTACCAGAATTCACCGTAAGTGCAAAGAACCTTTTGCAAGCATGGGGTCCGCGCTGTCGACAGGGCAACCAAATTGTTCTATACTTAATCGTATTGGCAAGTATGATACTGTGAAAAGAGGGATTATTGCGATGGCTGAAATTCGAATTCGCAACACGAACGAACGCATCTCCGGCGAAGAGAACGTCCGTGCGTTTCTAGACAACCAAGAAGTGTTGTATGAGCATTGGGAAGCAAGCAAGCTGCCAGCTGAACTTCATAACAAATTCGTACTATCCGACGAAGAGAAGCAAACGATTCTGTCTACGTACGATGAAGAGATCCGCGAACTCGCTGCACGCCGCGGCTACCAAATTTGGGATGTCATCTCCCTCTCGGACGCGACTCCAAACATCGAGGAGCTGCTGAAGAAATTCGAGCAGATCCACACGCATACAGAAGATGAGATTCGCGGTATTGTATCCGGCCGTGGCATCTTCATAATTAAAGGTGACGAAGAAACAGGCTACTTCGACGTTGAGCTGGAAGCTGGCGACGTCATCTCCGTTCCTGAGAACAGAGCGCATTTCTTCACGCTTATGGACAACCGCGAAATTATCGCAGTTCGCCTCTTTATCGAGAAAGATGGCTGGATTGCAACGAATATCGAAGATCCTGCTTTTGCATAACAGTTGGATGATGAACGAAGAAAAGAAGAAGACCTGCCATGATGGCGGGTCTTCTTTTTTGGTGGCTGCAGCTTCATTACACAAGCAGCGGCAGCAATTCTTCGAGATGTTTGATTTCATGAGCTGGAATGATTTCGTCTGTACGAGTCATGCCATGGCGGTTGATCCAAACGGATGTCATGCCAATCGTATTGGAGCCGAGAATATCTGTCGTCAGCTTATCTCCAACCATAATGCCGTTCTCCGGCTCGATGCCGAGACGCTCAAGCGCATGGTGGAAGATCTCTGCGGCAGGCTTCCCTTTGCCGAATTCGCCAGAGATGATGATGTGGTCGAAATACGGAACAATCGCAGGTACGCCGGCCAGCTTCTCGCGCTGCAGGTCAGGAGAACCGTTCGTTAGCAGCAGCAGCTTATATTTGCCTTTCAACTGATCGAGTACCGCGAACGTCTCCTCGTATACGTAAGGACGCTTGCGGCGCTCCGCTGGGAATTGCTCTGCGAGCTGTGCGCCGAGCTCCGGATTATCAATACCGAGTGACTTAAGTCCGCGCGTCCAAGCATCGCGGCGGTATCCTGGAGCGAGCTCCTGCAGCATGCGGAATTCCTTCTGCTCGCCTTCGAGGAAGTTCGCCCACAGTCCTTCGAACGGATTAATCCCGATCATTTTCGTGAATGCGAACGTCTCATACGATTCATAGAGCGCACGCGCTTCGCGGCGCACAGCTTCTTCAAGCGCCTTCGCATCTACGCCGCTTTGGGCAGCTCCTGCCTCGCAAGTTGCGTCGAACGCTTCTTGCACGCTGCGGTCATCCCACAATAGCGTATCATCTAGATCAAATAGAACTGCTTGCTTAGCCATGATTTGCACTCCACTCTCGTTTATTTATTTATCTGTAAAAGGAATTTCATGCTGTCCGGCAAACGAACGCAAGCGGTCTGCCATCTGCTCAGTTGGATATCGGTTAATAAGACGGGAGAACACCCAGTTGCCGCCCTTGAGCTGCTCGATCACGATATAGCCCTTCTGGACATTGATCGCTTTAATGTTGTTCACATAGATCGAACGATCCCCTGTAAACCGGCGGGAACGAACAAAATCTTTGCCAATCGCTAGGTAAGGACGACGGAACATGAAGAGCAGCGCCAATAGGACGTAACAGCCGATTGTTACCCAGAACATAGAGCCTGTATCCTTGAAGTTCTCCGATGTTATCGTCACGATGATATAGAATAAAATGAACAGCAGCAGGAACGCAGGCATTAGATAGCTGCGACCTCTGAATGTATCGAGCATTTCTACGCTGGATGTCGCGGACAAAAGTGGTTTTTGACCGCGCTTCTTCCGCTGTTTGTTAATTTGAGCTTGGTTCTTCTGAACTTTACGTTCCCACGATCTTGACAAGGATGCTCCTCCTACAAAACATATTCACAAATTAATGTTGTTCTTTCGTTACAGCGGCCGTGCGAACTTTGCAATAAAGCGGTTCGGATATTCGCTTGGCAAAGCACTAACCTCATCAAGCTGCTTCCATACCGCCTCTGGCATCGACCAGCCAATCGCACCCATATTCTCTTCGTATTGGGCAAGCGTGCTCGCACCGAAGATCGGCGACGTGATACCTTCCCTACGAAGCAGCCATGCAAGCGCGACCTGTGCAGGTGTCTTATCCAGCTCTTTCGCAGCCTGCTTAACTGCTTCAAGCACTGCGAAGTTGTTCGAGTTCGCGCGATTCCCCCAAGAGCTCTCGCCTACTTTGGATGTCAGACGTCCGCTGGTCGGCTCTTCTGCCCCATAGCGGCCGGTTAAGAATCCGCCACCAAGCGGTGCCCAAGGAATAATACCAACATTCTCTTCGAGGCATAGAGAGATCATCTCGCGATCCATCTCACGGCTGACTAGACTGTATTGTGGTTGAATAGAGATAAAACGAACATAGCGGTTCCAGTCACTAACCGCAAGCGACTTCATCAGCTGCCATGCAAAGAAGTTCGAACAACCGATATATCGGACCTTGCCTGCTGTTACAAGATCATCAAGCGCACGCAATGTTTCTTCTATTGGAGTCGCATGATCCCATACATGCACTTGATAGAGATCTATGTAGTCAGTATCGAGCCGTTTCAAGCTTGCTTCGACGGCATCCATAATATGTTTTCTCGATACTCCGACGCCGTTCGCATTGGTAGAGGTAGCGAATCTGACCTTTGTCGCCAGAACAACATCCGAACGACGGTCCTTAATCGCTCGTCCGACAATCTCCTCTGAAATTCCGCCTACATATACATTGGCTGTATCCAGGAAATTACCGCCTTGCTCCATGAACCGGTGAACCATACTGATGGAATCTGTCTCGCTAGTTGTATTGCCAAACGTCATCGTTCCCAAACAAAGCTCAGACACAGCTAGGCCGCTTCTGCCTAGTAACCGATATTCCATGCTCGTCCCCTCCTACATGATAGAAGTCATTAGTGCTTAATGGAACCTCCGCCGTTCTCTCCGTCCTCTTCATCTTCCGCCCATTTAATGGTATCCAGTTGATTGCGGAAATTGCTTTTGAAGTTGTCTAGATATTGACGGCGTAGCTCGTCTCGTTCAACAAGCTCCTCCGGTGTTAAACCGATGGTTTTGTTTTTGCGAGAGAGCTCGTTAATACGGGCTATGACTTTGTCTATAGCGTTCATTTCTACTGCACTCCTTTCCCTGCCTAAGGTCAACATGTCACCCTTTACTTTGACATTAATAAGGAGCCATTGTCAAGGTAACACAGGTCCTTTCAGAGATAGAAGAAGCCTGAGCGAATCATGCGCTCAGGCTTAACTACCTAGTTCATATATTCCATTATAAGTGTTATTCAGCAGGAACAATTAAAGACTGCCCAGCTTGCAGTGTGCTGTTCGTTAAATTGTTCCGCTTCTTCAAGCTGTACACCACTTCACGAATATCTTGTCCCGCCTCGCGCACTCTGCCAGCAATTTCCCAAAGCGTGTCGCCCGCTCCGACCACAACCACTTGCTCCATTGCAGTCGGTTCAGCAGGATGCTCGCTGCCAGCGTAGCTCGTCATCAATGTCAGCCCAGTGAACAGCAGTACGAACAGTAATCCTGCAACTGCTAGTCTTAATAGAAGACGTTGCTTATAAGAATCATTCAAAACACGCTTTGTTGCATGGTTGTTTCTCGTGTTTCCTTTATAAGTAGTTGAGTAAGAAGATATCGTTGTCATCATTCTCCAGCACCCCAAACGTTTGTTCTGTTGTCGTTGAAATAAGAATAACACGAACGTTTGTTTGTGGTCAAGCGTTTTTGGAACATTTGTTCGCACAAATACGCGAACCTGTGTTTTCAAGAACTTATGTTTGTACGAACTCCGGTTCTGTGCTATAATTTGACACAAATGAAACTTTGGGGTGATTCCGGTGTCGAAACTTTCAAACCGCCAACAGGCGATACTAGAATTCATTAAGACAGAAGTGCGCGAGAAAGGCTATCCGCCTTCTGTACGTGAGATCGGCGAAGCTGTTGGACTTGCTTCCAGCTCGACCGTTCACGGTCATCTGGACCGTCTTGAGAAGAAAGGCCTTATTCGCCGCGACCCGACGAAGCCTCGCGCCATTGAGATTTTGGACGGCGACGACGCCGACATTATCCCTTTCCCGCTCGCAGTATCCAAAGTGCCTGTCATCGGTAAAGTAACCGCAGGCGTCCCGATTACCGCAACTGAGAACATCGAAGACTATTTCCCTCTTCCAGCGGATAAAGTCGGCGATGATACTGTCTTTATTCTTAATGTTATTGGTGAGAGTATGATTGAAGCAGGCATCCACAATGGTGACTATGTCATCGTGCGCCAACAGCAAACAGCTAACAACGGCGATATCGTCGTCGCAATGACTGAAGAAGATGAAGCAACGGTGAAGACGTTCTACAAGGAGAAGGATCACATCCGCCTCCAACCGGAGAACTCAACGATGGAACCGATCCGTCTTCGCAACGTATCCATTCTCGGCAAGGTCATCGGCTTGTTCAGGGACATTCACTAATTCTATTTATTACAAAGGGCCATCCGAGGTGCTGCAGCATCGCCTCGGATGGCCCTTTCTTTTTGTTCAGGATCTTAGGCAAATGGCGATGCTGAGAGAGCGTAATACGCACTCTCAGCATGAAAATGGGTCGATTGAAGCTCTGAGAGTGCGGATTCAGCACTCTCAGGTAAGGAAACTGCCGCAACTGGCAGCTTGGCGATGCTGAGAGTGCGTAATACGCACTCTCAGCAAGGAAATCGGCCGATTGAAGTCATGAGAGTGCAGATTCAGCACACTCAGTTATGGAAACTGCCGGAATCGGCGCTTGGCGGAGCTGAGAGAACAAGAATACAATGGCAGATTGAATCAACACTCTCTATTTTCCCTCGAGTTCTCGTGCCTGCTGGAGGCAGGCCATTCGCGTTAACAATTTGAGCGGTAACGTTCGCCTTCGCACTCGGACTTCAACCTTGTTCTTTCTGCCGTAGGATGTCAGTTAACCTACAAGCTCCCGAAATAACAAGCTTTGATACATAAACTTACTTCGTTTGTACTTAAAGTTCAATGCCACGCCTGAGAATGCGATCAGAATTCGCTTGAGCGCTATAGTCGTCACTTTCCGGCGAACCAGCCTTCTCAGCCGTTTGATGTTACGATTATTGACCGCTCTCGCGACGGCTGCAGCATAGGCGCTCGATGAACGAAGTGATCGATAGAATGGCAGAATCGCTCGAGCTATCATTCGATGAACCGGCGTAGAGAACGTAAACTGCGTTGTGCCTGGCGGAATCGTTAATCCGCATGAGTATTGGATAATCGGATCCGGATATTCAAAATCAAAGAAATACCCGATTCCGTTGGATGACAAGCTGCTCAGCTTTGCCGATGGCGCAACTGACTTGAACATCTTCGCTAACGTATCAATATCCGTCGTACGAACAGCCTTCGACCATCTCAGCGCGAATGAATAATTGCACGCGATCTTGCGATAGAACGGAATCATGATCCCCGCAACCTTTCGAAGTATCGCTCCTGTTAACCGAAATTGCGCGTCCGTTCCCGCTTTTCCGTTCATCACTGTCGCCTTCTCTCTCCTATACCCTCTTAACATATAGTGTATGCGGGACAGAGGTCACGGGTGAGAAGCGGATCGAAGCATACCCGCTCAACAATAAAAACCCCTTGCTGCCAAAAGGCAACAAGGGGTATATAGCGTTTCCTAGAACAGTGTCAAATACTGATCGCGTTCCCACTCGTGGATCTGCGTGCGGTACATGTCCCACTCGATTTCTTTCAATTCATAGAAGTGTGCAAGCGCGTGATCGCCAAGAGCATCACAGATGACTTCACTGCGAAGCAGCTCCGTCAATGCTTCTTTCAGATCGCCCGGCAAGCTTGGGATACCTTCGTCGATACGCTCTTCGTCCGTCATCACATAGATGTTACGGTCTGTAGGAGCTGGAAGAGCAATCTTATTCTTGATGCCATCAAGGCCGGCTTTCAACATAACAGCAAGCGCGAGGTAAGGATTCGCTGCAGGATCCGGGCTGCGCACTTCGATGCGTGTGCTTAGGCCGCGGGAAGCAGGAATACGAATCATCGGGCTGCGGTTACTTGCAGACCAAGCTACATAACAAGGTGCTTCGTAACCAGGTACGAGACGCTTGTACGAGTTAACGGTAGGGTTCGTAATCGCTGCGAACGCACGAGCGTGGCGAAGTACGCCAGCCATGTAATAACGAGCAGTTTGGCTAAGACCAAGCTTATCGCTCTCATCGTAGAATGCGTTCACGTTGCCACGGAACAGCGATTGGTGACAGTGCATACCGGAACCGTTTACGCCGAACAACGGCTTAGGCATGAATGTCGCATGCAAACCATGCTGACGTGCAATCGTCTTAACGACGAGCTTGAACGTCTGGATTTGGTCAGCTGCTTTGATCGCATCCGCATATTTGAAGTCGATTTCGTGCTGGCCTGGCGCCACTTCATGGTGAGATGCTTCAATCTCGAAGCCCATCTCTTCCAGAGTCAGTACGATCTCGCGGCGGCAGTTCTCGCCAAGATCCATTGGAGCAAGGTCGAAGTAACCGCCTTGGTCGTTCAGTTCTGTCGTCGGATTGCCTTTCGCGTCTGTCTTGAACAGGAAGAACTCAGGCTCGGGACCAACATTCATCGCTGTGAAGCCAAGCTCTTCAGCTTCTTTAAGCGAACGTTTCAAGATACCGCGCGGATCGCCCGCGAACGGTGTACCGTCTGGCATATATACATCACAGATCAAACGAGCAATGCGATCTTCCGCTACCCAAGGGAATACAACCCAAGTGTCAAGGTCCGGGTATAGGTACATATCGGATTCTTCAATCCGTACATAGCCTTCGATCGAAGAACCGTCGAACATCATTTTGTTATCGAGTGCTTTTTCCAACTGACTGACTGGAATTTCCACATTCTTAATTGTTCCAAGCAAGTCGGTAAACTGAAGACGAATAAAACGGACATTCTGTTCCTGGGTGATACGTCTGATGTCATCTTTTGTGTAACTCACTCAAAATCATCTCCTTAGACGAATGTTTGTTTTATTTCTTGTTATAGAAACGGGACAGCTGACCTTGAATCATCGAAGCTTTGCCCGGTCTCTTCTCAAGCAGCTGTTGCTTCAGCAAACGGTGCAGCTGCGCGTCCGACAGCTCGCGCCTCTTCACTTCAGACAGCTCGCTGACGACTGTCGCGTCTTCGGATTCCTTCGAAACAGGATTCATCACTTGCTTAATGCCTGCAATGTTGACGCCCTTCTCAATCAATGATTTGATCTCCAGCAGCCGCTCTACGTCGTTGAAAGAGAATAGCCGTTGGTTCCCGCTTGTCCGAGCCGGAACAATCAATTCATGCTGCTCATAATAACGGATTTGCCTAGCGGTCAAGTCGGTCAACTTCATCACGATGCCGATTGGAAAAAGCGCCATATTTCTGCGTATTTCGTCACCCATGTCGCATCAACCTTCCAGTATCTGATATATACTTACATTGTACCGCCATGCCAAAAACGTGTCAAGTTGTGTGAGGTTTAATTACAACTAATTCTCGTTCAGCGAGTACAGTTAAAGCATTCAGAACACCATATTTGACATGGGCATACGTGAGACCGCCTTGCATATAAGCAATGTAAGGCTCACGAATCGGCGCATCCGCAGATAACTCCAAGCTGCCGCCTTGCATGAACGTACCTGCCGCCATGATGACAGGATGCTCATAACCAGGCATGTCCCACGGCTCAGGCACGACATGCGCATCTACCGCCGAAGCGCGCTGCACGCCTTGTACGAAAGCGATCAGTTGCTCCGCGCGGTCGAAACGGATCGCTTGAATGAGGTCCGTGCGCGGCGCATCATAGCGCGGATTACTCTCGAACCCTAGCAGCTCGAACATCGCTGCGCCGAACACGCTTCCTTTAAGCGCTTGTCCCACAAGATGCGGTGCCAAGAACAACCCTTGATACATCGCCCGAAGCGTACCGAGCGTTGCACCAACTTCGCCTCCAATACCAGGCGCTGTAAGCCGATAAGCGGTTAAGTCTACCGCTTTCTGAGTGCCGGCTACATAACCGCCTGTTGGCGCCAAGCCACCGCCTGGATTCTTGATCAGCGAGCCAGCCATTAAGTCTACGCCCACTTCCGTCGGTTCAAGCTCCTCTGTAAATTCCCCATAGCAGTTATCGACGAACACATACACATCCGGTTTCAACGCTTTGACACGCTTAACCATGTCTCCGATTTGAGCAACCGTGTACGAGGAACGCCAGTCATAGCCGCGAGAGCGTTGAATACCAATGACCTTCGTGCGTTCATTTATGCGAGCCCCTACCGTCTCCCAATCAATCGAGCCATCCGATAGCGGCGCAACTTCCCCATACTGAATGCCAAAATCCTGCAGTGAGCCTTGCCCGTCACCAGGCTTGCCAATGACCTTATGCAGCGTGTCGTAAGGTTTGCCAGTGATGTAGAGAAGCTCGTCCCCTGGGCGCAGCAAGCCGAACAAAGCGCAGCTAATTGTATGAGTACCTGACACAAAATGAGGACGCACTAATGCAGCTTCCGCCCCCATCACATCCGCATAGACGAGGTCGAGAACTTCTCTACCTGTATCATTGTATCCATATCCAGTCGAGCCATTAAAATGAAAATCACTTACTTTGTGCTTCTGAAATGCAGCGATAACTTTCCACTGATTGCGCTCCGCGATCCCATCGATAGAACGAAAAACAGGGGCGGCCTGCGTCTCCGCAGCCTCCGCCCACTTGGTTAATTCCAGCCAACTTTCACTTTCATGCTGCCTCACGATAGATGTCTCTCCTCAATAGTTCCTTCGTTATGCCATTTCTACGAATGCTTCTAGTTTATACCCGTGCAATTCGTATTCTTGCTTGCTCAGCTGCACGGTCAGTCGCATATAATCGCCATCAACGGTCTGTTCGATGACATCACCTGTTCGGTACGCAAGAGCGATCAAATCACCGCGTTCAGCCGGCAGCATAAAAGTTTTCGTATCCCCCGTCATCCGATCTTGGATCGCCTGTCTCAAACGGAGCAAATCGTCTGTGTTGTACGCGCTCATGACGAGCGTATCTTGTCCGTTCGCCGGTATTAGCTCAGAGTCAACATCCTCGCACATATCGATCTTGTTATAGATCATTAGCGTCGGCTTGCCTGCTGCCCCAAGCTCGCTGAGAATCCGCTCAACAACGCGAATTTGCTCCTCACGCATAATGGATGAGCTATCGATGACATGCAGAACGAGATCTGCTTCGTTCACCTCTTCCAGTGTTGCCCGGAAAGCCGCTACCAAGTCATGTGGCAAGTTCTGAATAAATCCAACCGTATCCGTAAGTATTACTTCTTTACCGCTCGGCAGCTCCAGCGTTCTTGATGTCGGGTCGAGCGTTGCGAACAATTGGTTCTCGACATAGACGTCCGCGGCTGTGAGCTCGCGAAGCAATGTTGACTTGCCTGCATTCGTATAGCCAACCAGAGCAACCTGCTGCACGCCCGACTTCCGTCTGCGTTCACGGTGCAGCGTCCGATGGCGGACAACTTCGTCGAGGACATGCTTCAGATCAGAGATTCTATCGCGGATATGACGGCGGTCCGTCTCCAGCTTCGTTTCACCGGGACCTCTCGTTCCGATCCCTCCGCCTAGACGGGACAGATTCTTGCCGTGGCCAGACAGCCTCGGGAGCAAATAGCTCAGCTGTGCCAGCTCAACTTGAATAATACCCTCGCGTGTCTTAGCCCGCTGCGCGAAGATATCGAGGATGAGCTGCGTCCGATCAATAATCTTCAGATCTAGCGTCGCTTCCAGATTGCGCACCTGCGCACCAGAGAGCTCCTGATCGAAGATTGCCGTCGTTGCGCCTAGCTCTTCAGCGACTGCTCGCAGCTCCTCGACTTTCCCTTTGCCAATAAACCATTTGGTATCAACCGACTCTTTATTCTGCGTCAACGTGGAGAGCACTTCAACGCCTGCCGTCTCAGCCAAGCTGACAAGCTCTTGTAAGGAATGCTCAGGATCGCCAGTACCCCGTTTTATATTTGGCGTTATCAGACTGACGAGGACCGCGCGATCCTTCAGCTCATTTTCTGTATCGTACGTACTTTGCCGCATACTTGCCATGCAACTCCTTCTATACATGCCTATTACTTATCCCATTTCAAATCTTCCGGTCGAACAGTCATCAGCTCCTGCTTCCCAGGGGAACTGCTCGAGTATTGATTCAAGAGGCGAACGGCTTGATGCCTGAACGCTTTCTCTATAATATTGCGCACATACCGTGCGTTGCTGAAAGAAAACATCGACATCGCTTTCTCTTGCATAAGATGCTGCCTCAGCTTGAATATCGTCTGCGGCATAAGCGTGTAGTCTCGATCCTTCGCCATGAGCTCCGCGATCTGAATGAGCTGGTCAATGGAGTAATCGGGAAAATCAATCTGGATCGGGAACCTGGAAGGAAGGCCTGGATTCGTCATTAGAAAATTCTCAATCTCAAGCGGGTAACCCGCCAAAATAAGAACGAACTGATTCCGATAATCCTCCATCGCCTTTACAAGCGTATCAATCGCTTCCTTGCCAAAATCCTTCTCGCCGCCTCTAGCCAAGCTGTACGCTTCGTCCACAAACAGAACGCCGCCAAGCGCTTTGCGCACGAGATCACGCGTCTTCTGAGCGGTATGACCGATATACTCGCCAACCAGATCAGCTCGTTCGACTTCAATCATGTGACCTTTCGAGAGGACGCCCATCTTGTTAAACAGCTTCGCTACAATCCGCGCGATTGAAGTCTTGCCTGTCCCCGGATTGCCTGTGAAAATCATATGGTACACATGCGAGCCGCCTGACAGCCCTGCGTCTGAGCGCATTCGGCTAATCTGCAGCAGCGCATAAATCTCATAAATGAGCAGTTTGACATTGTCCAAACCGACCATCGGGTCAAGCTCCCGCTGGATTTCGAGGTATGGATCATTCGCGGACAATGGTCTTGCCGCAGTTACCGGCTCGCTGTCAAGCGCTTGCGCCGAGCTGCTCGTCGATGCTGCAAAAGATTCACTGCTGCGAAGCACCACATTAATTTGCCGCGAAGGTCTGCCGCTGCCGCCCCCTCCTGTTGATACGACTCGATCGTCCATCTGCTTCATCACCTATCCTTCGCTGGATCATCGGCATCAGCTGCACGTATAATCCATTGTATTCTAGTGATATCTGCCATATTAACAGTTTTCGAAGCCAGGCTTACAGAGTCTGTGTCAGAAGGAATTCGGCAACTGGACGCCCATTCGCAGCAGCAGTTCATCAAGCTTCCACTTCGTGAAAGCAAGCACCTCGCGCGAGTAATTGTAACTGATTGACAGCACTTGCGACTTGAAACCAAGCGCCATCGCATCGCTCGGATAATCAAGGTACTGCGCAATGTCCAGAGCACGCGGCGCATGGAAGTCATTCGTCACGATAAACAAATGGTTCCACCCCTGCTTACGCGCAAGCGGTTTGCTGAACAGCAAATTCTCGTATGTACTGCGTGAATCCTCTTCAAGCACCATCGCTTCCACCGGAACGCCTTTCGCCGTCAGATACTCGCGCATCCCTTCCGCTTCCGATAAGGCAGAGCCGTTATGATCATGTCCACCCGACAATATAAAATGCGCGACCTTCCCCTGCTTGTACAAACCGAGGCCATAATCGAGCCGTTCTTTAAGTCCAGGGCTTGGTTTGTCAGACCACAATGCCGCGCCGAGAATGATAGCAGCGTCAGCCTGCGGAATGGTCTTCGGGGCATCGTAGCTGTTAATGAGGTAAAGCAAATAGGCACACCAGAATACACCGAATGCTGCAC
This sequence comes from Paenibacillus sp. sgz302114, assembly GCF_056120345.1. Classification (NCBI taxonomy): domain Bacteria; kingdom Bacillati; phylum Bacillota; class Bacilli; order Caryophanales; family Paenibacillaceae; genus Paenibacillus; species Paenibacillus sp. sgz302114. The sequence goes on along the minus strand of NZ_JBVYOI010000001.1, from coordinate 852,884 downwards.
CGAAAGCGGTAATCCGCAGCAGGAGCCGAATAATCCGGTACCGACTGCGGACTTTGCGCTTATTGGGCTTCTTTGTAGCTGGGACTGATTTCATGATTCGCTAAGTTCTCCATTCTGTGCAAGTGCTTTGCGATGCTTGAGACTGAGCGTGAAGTATCGGAATCGTCCGTTGCGTATCGTAGACAACAGCCTCCCCGCCGTCTTGCGAGCTAGGGCAGCGTCCTTGTTCGTTACGGTACCTTGACTTACAGCTTCCTCAAGCTCATCCTCATCAAGCAGGAACACTTCTCCGCTCGGCAGTACTACGACATCCAGATACAAATCGTCAAACCACGGCACCTGTTGGTCCGTCAGTCCTTGCGTCTTACAGATATCGATGTACCATTGAACGACCCGGTTCTTATCATCAAACATCGTCGTCACTACAAAATGTTCGCCACGGGGAAAGTGCTGCATCCATAAATATCCGCGGTCAGCGAGGCATAATCTGCGCCCGTTGTATTCTTTCCAAAGCGGTTCACGCAATTCATGAATGCGGTAGAACGTTACAAGTCCTCTAAACTCGTCTGCGTCCATCGCAAGGCACGTATAGCTTCTTCGCAAAATGCGGCGCCAATTGGCTCGGTCAGAAAATTTTCGTTTCATACGGAACGACCTTTCCGTTAGGATCGCGCCAAAACTTTCGGCGCGGAAGCACACCTGCAGAACTGACACCTTAGTCAGAACGCTGCAGAAGGGTAGATTTCCCTTATTAAAAAAAGCTTACCACAACTTAACGTCCATATTCCAGCGAACCTGTAAAATAAACCAAGCCCTGCTTGCCTCAAAATGCAAAAGGAGAGCAGCAACCGCTGCCCCCTCTTAGATTCAAGCTTATTTCTCCGTAATGGAAATCGTCTCGATATGGACATCCTCTGTCGGCTTGCTGTCTGTCTGCTCGCCATTACCAGGTCCAACCGGCGTCGCCGCGATTTCTTTCACGACATCCATCCCCTTGGTTACTTTACCGAATATCGTGTAGTTCGGCTGCTTATTCAAGAAATCTGCGTCTGCCCCGGTACAGATAAAGAATTGGCTGCCGCCTGTGTTCTTCTGGCCTGTGTTCGCCATAGCAAGAGTGCCATCCTCGAACTTATAGCCGTTATTGAACTCGTCTGGAACGTTATAGCCCGGACCGCCCATTCCAGTGCCCGTTGGATCGCCGCTCTGAATCATGAAGTTCTGAATGATGCGGTGGAACGGAACGCCGTCATAGTACTTTTCCTTAGATAGGAAGACGAAGCTGTTAACGGTTTGCGGCGCATCCTTCGCGTACAAGTCGACCGTAAACTCGCCTTTGTTCGTCTTGAATACAGCACTGTACGTTTTCGCAGTATCAATGGACATCTCCGGCATCTTTTTCCATTGCTTCGGTGTTGTTGTATTCGAGTTCGAAGATCCGCCTGTGGTAGTATTTCCAGCCGAATTGTTCGTCGTATCGCTAACCGTGCCTTGATTGTTCTGAATCGTGTTATTTTCGGATTTACTGCCGCATCCAGCTACCACAATTAGCATAGCTGACAGAATGAGTACTAGCGCAGTTCGGTTCATCATGTTCGGAATTGCCTCCAAATATCCCACTTATTAAGGGTTAGTAGTCGTTGTTTGATTGGTCGTGCCGCTGCTCTGGCCGTTCTGTACGTTCTGGCCTTGTTGGCTGTCAACCGGTAATGTGCCGTCATTCGTAGGCTGAGTCTGATCGCCGCCTGTCGTGTTGCCGCCACCGTTATCCGTACTCGCGCCTGGAGCCGTTCCCGTACCATTGTTAGTACCGGTAGCACCGCCGCTTCCAGTTCCTGGCTCAGCCGGCTGTCCGCCATTGCCAGGCGTCTGTCCATTGTTTCCACCGCCGCCAGGCGTTGTACCGCCACTGCCAGGCGTTTCCGTCCCACCATTTCCTGGTGTTTCCACTCCGCCGTTCCCCGGCGTTTCGGTTCCGTTACCAGGAGTCTCACCAGGCTGTGTTCCCCCGTTGCCATTGCCTGGATTGCCTTCGTTGCCATTGCCTGGCGTTTCTTCCGCAGGAGGAGGGGTAATCTCCACCTCGGGAATATCGACCTTGAGCGTCTCAGATGGCGTACCTTCCATCTCCTTCTGAGGATCGTACGCTGTGACATAGTACTGATAGCTCATCCCTGGCATTACGCTCATATCGTCTACACCAGTCGCATCAAGCGCATCCATCAGCTTCGTGAATTCTGCCTCGTTCGCTTCTTTGCGATAGATACGGTACGTCATGCCTGTGCCTTCAACCGGTGACCAAGCCAGCTTCACGATGGCCGCTTGCTCGTCGTAGATGGCGTTAAAGTTCGTAATGCCAACCGGCGGCTTCTCCGCTTGATCTTCACTTGGCTTCGCGAAGCTTCCTTTTGGCACGCCCTTCATCGCATCCCGCATAACTTTGCCGAACAATGCTGCGGCTTGGGAGCTGCTCTTCTTGATCATATGATCCTTATCGGTATGATCATAGCCCATCCAGACGACGGCCGTCCATTCTGGCGTATAACCAGCGAACCAGGCATCACGGTTATATCCATTTACGAGACCTGGGATACCGTTCTGCGTCGTACCGGTCTTACCTGCTACTGGACGGTCAATTCGGGCATTCACGCCCGTTCCGCCCTTTTCGAGAACAGCCTGCATCATTTGCGTCATGTAGGTGGCAGTCTCCGTCTTCATGAGCTGCTCCGACTTCGGCTCGCTATACTCGTATAGCGAATCGCCCTCCTTATCCGTAATCTTAATTAAGGAATGCGGATCAACCGACTTGCCATCGTTCGCAAAAGCGCTGTAGGCCTTCGCCATCTCGAATGGCGTTACCCCATGCGTCAAACCGCCGAGGCCAATCGCCAAGTTGCGGTCCTCCGTGCTGTCGAGAGTAAAGCCCATTTTTTCCGCGAATCTCAGTCCAGTCTTCACTCCGATTTCATTGAGCAGCCATACTGCAGATGCGTTACGCGATTCCTTAAGCGACTGCTTCATTTGGATCGGACCGACATATTTGACTTTATTCGAATCTGTCGGACAGTACGAACCATAGCAAGTCTTCGTATCCTGCAAGATTGACCACGGATACCAGTCACCCGAATCAATAGCCGGGCCATAGACCGTGATTGGCTTAAAAGAAGAGCCTGGCTGACGCGGCACAAGTACACGGTTCAGCCCTTTCTTCACATAATCCCGACCGCCGACAAGCCCTTGTATCGCACCATTTCGGTGGTCGACAATAATCATCGCGGCCTGCTCTTGCTGATCATCGACGCTCTTCTCGAAGTTGTCGTCATCCTCGAACTGCTTCTCAGCAGCGGATTGAGCCTGCGTGTTCAGCGTCGTATAGATGTTATAACCGCCGCTGCGCAGCTGTTCTTCCGTCAACCCGCTGACGCGCTCGGCTTCGTTAATGACGAAGTCGAGGAACGCCGGATACGTATCGCTCGCCGTCTTCTCATGCTCTACAGGCACATACTTAACCGCCTTCGCTTCATCCATCTGCGCTTGCGTAATATAGCCCTGGTCTTGCATCAGCTGAAGAACAACGCCGCGACGCTCCATCGAGTTATCCGGGTTGTTAATCGGATTGTAATTGCCCGGTGCCTTCGGGATACCCGCAAGTGTCGCCATTTGCCATAGCTGCAGGTCTTTCAAATCAGTATTAAAATAGTACTTTGCAGCAGATTTAATCCCGTATACCCCTTTGCCGAAATAAATCCGGTTCAGGTACATCGTAATAATCTCATCTTTCGTCTTCTTATGCTCGAGCGCGACTGCAATCGATGCTTCTGTCGCTTTTCGGAAGAAGGTTTTGTCCTGCGTCAGGAATAAGTTCTTCGCAAGCTGCTGCGTAATCGTACTGCCGCCTTCAACAGCGCTGCGCGCTACGACATCTCTTACAATGGCACGGCCAATCGAATATAAATCGATACCGGAGTGCTCCTCGAACCGCCTATCCTCTGTCGCAATTACAGCATCGCGCATCAGCTCTGGAATTTCCGCGAACTCGACGTTCTCGCGATTGCCGCCTGCCTGATAGAGCTTCGTTACCTCTTTGCCTTGCGAATCATAAATCGTGGACGCTTCAGGAAGAACGAATTTATCTTGATTCTCAGAGAGAATGCGTTCACCGTTCAAAATAATTAACAAATACCCGATAATGCCACAGACAATAGCAATTGCGCCAGTAAAGAACAACCAAATCGCTGCTTTGCGCCGATTGATGCGCTTCTTGCCTTTCTTGCCGGGCTTCCCGGTCTTCTCCGCCTTACTACTCCTCGTGCTGCGTGGTCCTTCAGTCATCTGTAAGGTCCCCTCCAGTTCATCCGTGAGATATCCTCTCTCTCTATTTATACCCTATATGTGTAAACGGCAACGGTCCTGATTGAAACTACGACAGCGCTAACCGTAACAAAAAGAAACAACCCCGCATGAGCGCAAGGGTTGCTCTTTCTTGCCGCTATCCAATTAAACGTAACATGGTTTAAAAAGGTTTCAAAACGTACTTACAGCTTATTAAGCTTCGTTGTTGTCTTGAATCTGCATGAGCGAAACGTTACGTTGTGGGGTAAAGGTCGAGATCGCATGCTTGTACACCATTTGCTGACGGCCTTCGCTGTCAATGACGATCGTAAAGTTGTCGAACGCCTTAATGACACCGCGGATTTGGAAGCCATTCGTCAGGTAAACAGTTACCGGCACGCTGTCTTTGCGAAGTTGATTCAGAAATGTATCCTGAATGTTGATTGATTTGTTCATTGTATTTTACCCCCATCGTCAAAAGGTTGGTTAAAAGTATATTCAAGATTCATCCTAAACTTTCCTGCTATTATAGCATGAATCAAGTTCAAATTCTTGTTAAAGTTTTCCGAACTATCAATCCAATGGATATCTTTCATATGCCGGAACCACGATAGCTGCCGCTTAGCGAACCTGCGCGTGTCCCGCTTCAGCATCTCAACCGCTTCCTCAAGAGTCAGATGCCCTTCCAAATAGAGAGCGATTTCTTTGTAACCGAGCCCATGCATGGATACCGCATTCGAAGGAACACCTCTGGAGAGAAGCCCACGCACCTCATCAACCAGCCCTTCTTCTATCATCGCATCGACGCGCTGATTGATCCGCTCATACAGAACCGCGCGGTCCATAGTAAGACCAATAATACACAGTTCGAAAGGAGATTCTTTTTTCTGTCCCTCTAGCTGCTCAGATACGGTACCGCCAGTTAGATGATGTACTTCGAGCGCTCGGATAACACGGCGCTGATCGTTCGGATGAAGCCGGTGCGCCGCTATCGGATCGACCGCGCGAAGCCGCTCATGAAGCGCTTCTGCCCCATGGGACAAAGCGTACAGGCGCATCTCCTCGCGGAATTCGTCGTCTCCGCCGACCTCGGCGAAATCGTACCCGAAAGCGACCGACTCGACATAGAGACCAGTACCGCCAACGATGAATGGCAGCTTGCCGCGGCTCGAAATGTCCGGAATAAGAGTCGCGCAGCGCTCTTGAAATTCCGCGACCGAGAACGGATGCTCAGGATCGCAAATATCAATTAGATGATGGGGAATGCCTTCCCGCTCCTCTGGCTTGATCTTCGCCGTGCCGATATCCATTCCTTTGTACACTTGAATGGAATCGCCTGAGATAATCTCGGCGTTCCATGCTTTCGCAATATCAAGACTCATTCTCGTCTTACCAACCGCAGTCGGTCCGATGAGCACGAGCAGTCTTTGTTTGCCGCTCTCATTTGATGCTGAAATCATGTTGGCAGGATCACTCCGTAAGCAATTTTGTTTATATGCTGGCGTTTGAATCCCAGCCGCTCGAATTCACTGCTTGCTGCATGCTCCTTGAGCACGACGGCTTTGCGAGCAACGCGCACCGCTTCCTGCACCGATTGTCCGCTGAGCGCCTCGTTATTCGCGAGACCTCGCAGCGGCTGAAGTGCGGATGAATCGTGCATCGGCTTGCGGAACATCGGGTCGAAATATACGATATCGACGCTCTTGTCCGGCAGCTGCTTTAGATATTCGAGATGGTTCATGTTACGAAGCTGGATTCGGCGGAATGCTTCGTTCACATCCGCGTGCTCCGTATGGTAGGATTGCAGCCCTTCTCGAACGACGGTGTACAGAATGGGCTCGCTCTCAATTGCTGTAACCGCTCCTTCTGCGCCAACCGCATAAGAGAATACGATTGAATCCGATCCAAGTCCTGCCGTACAATCGACAACGGCATCGCCAGGCTCGCAGCCAGTGAGCGTCATGAGTGGATCACTCTCGCCCTTGCGCATTCTTTTCACCCGAACATAAGCCATACTGGGATGAAAATACAGCGGCTCCTCCGATTCCTCATAATAGCGCAAGCCACTCTCATCTGCAACAAGGAGGCGGTTATCGCCATACTTCTCCCGAAGGAGCGTGAGTGAATCTTGCTTGCGAGGAACGAGTCTACCGCCTAGTTCTGCTGCTATCCGCTCTGCGTAGGCAAGCTGCTCTTGAGATGGTTTGTGCGGGGTAGTGACGATCATGACATCACCCGCTTAAACATTTTTTCCAGCTGATAGGTTGTCATATGGACAACGATCGGCCTGCCGTGGGGACATGTATAAGGCTGAATGCAGGCAGCGAGCCGCTTCAACAGCCCTTCGCCTTCCTCGCGCGTTAGCCTGTCATTCGCTTTGATAGACGCTTTGCAGGAGCACATAATGGCGGATTTCTCGCGCATCTTGCCGATATCGACCGCACCGCGTTCACTGATTAGCCATTCTGCCATCTCTTCGATGACATTATGCTCTTCACCCGCAGGCAGCCACTCTGGATAAGAGCGCACAAGGAACGTGTGGGCGCCGAACGGCTCGAGCTCTACTCCCGCCTCAACCAAGTGATGCAATTTGTTCTTCAGCGCATTCGCTTCGGCGGCTGTAAATTCCAATGTCAGCGGTACGAGCAGCTGCTGGCTAGCCTGCTCCGGTCTTGAGAATTTGTCAAAATAGTACTCGTAATTAATTCGCTCATGCGCAGCATGCTGGTCAATGAGGAACAGCCCTTCCTCATTCTGCGCAATGATGTACGTGCCGTGCAGCTGTCCGATCCAGTAAAGCTCCGGGAACACTGGCGCGTCACCGCGGTCATTCATCTGCGTCCCACTGCTGCTGTTGCTGCTGTCGGCCGAATAGACTGGCGCAGCAGATGGTTCCCGCAGGACAGGCTCCTCGCGCTGAACGCTAGGCGGCGCGTAGAGCCGCTCTGTTGCGTCCCGAGGTACCGCGGGACGGTTCATCAATTGCGTTTGCCAATCGTTCGCCGTTACACGGCTGCTTGCTGCAGCATTGCCGATCGTGTACGAAGAACCTCGTGCTGGCGTTGGCGTTAGCGCTGGCGGCGAATAATCGGTTGATGGACGCTGAGGAGCAGCGGTATGGCTTTGGCGGCTTGCCGCTTCATCCGTCTGTGCTGAAAAAGATTGCTCAGCGGTTTGGAGCGCTGCTGCGATATCGCTCGCGGAGACGGAAGCAGCTGGTCGCGTTGACGACGAAGGTTGTACCGACGCTGCAATCTCGTTCGCAGATGAAGGAGTTGAATGCGACGAAGACAGCACCGATTGTGCTGGCTGCTGCATTGGCGTCACTATTGCCGACTCCGAACCAGCTCCGCCGCTGCCAAAGCCCGCTTCAGGCTGATGGAATGAAATCCGGTCCTGTATATAGACCGGCTTTGAACGGTCGGCAGGCTGCGCAGGACCTGGGATGTGGCGCTGCTTACCGAGGGCGCGCTTCACGCATTCTTCGATAAACTCTCGCAGCTCCGCTTCCTTGCTGAAACGGACCTCCATCTTCGAGGGATGAACGTTCACATCCAGCAAGCTCGGGTGCATGCCCAGCTCCAACACGATGAGAGGGAACCGGTTGATCGGCAGCAACGTATGATAGGCCTGCATGATCGCTTGATTAATGATAAAGCTCTTGATGTAGCGGCCATTGACCACAATCGTGATGCCGTTACGGTTCGAGCGCGTCTGCTCCGGCTTCGAGATATAGCCGCGCAGCTCATAATCTGGATGCTCGCCTTCAACTGGGAGCATCGCCTTCGCCGTTGCTGTACCATAGATCGCAGCAAAAGCTTGAAGCCGATCTCCGCTCCCAAGCGTACGCAGCAGCAAGCTGCCGTTATGCTTCAGCGTGAATGCGATGCCAGGATGAGCAAGCGCCAGCCGGTTGACGTAATCGGCGATGTGCCCGATCTCCGTCTGAATCGTCTTCATATACTTAAGCCTGGCAGGCGTATTATAAAACAGCTCGCGGACACTAATATCCGTTCCTTGCGGCGCGTTCGTTTCCTCGTTCGCGGTAATCGTTCCGCCTTCGATGACCAGCTTGCGCCCAAGTCCTGATTGATCCGGCGAGGATATGCATTCCACTCGCGCAACTGCCGCGATACTCGGCAGAGCCTCGCCTCGGAAGCCGAGGCTCGCGATTCGGAACAAATCTTTACTGGACGAGAGCTTGCTCGTCGCGTGACGGTAGAACGCGGTCTCGATATCGTCTCCTTCAATGCCAGAGCCGTTATCCGTGACGCGCACGAGTGCAAGTCCGCCGTCTTCAATGACGATATCAATCGTCGTACTCCCCGCATCGACTGCGTTCTCGACAAGCTCCTTCACTACAGATGACGGCCGTTCCACTACCTCGCCAGCGGCGATCTGGTTGGCAAGCTGCTCGTCCAATATGCGGATTTTGCTCATCTAAGAAGCACCTCCTACTTGTCCTCGTGAAGCTTTAATTTCATATCATTCAACAATTGCATCGCCTGCATGGGTGTCATATTAAACAAATCGAGCTTGCGCAGCTGATCGGCAATTTGCTCTGCGCGAGTGCTGCCTTTGCGGTTCTTGCCGGTGTCAGCGCTCGCAACAGGCTCTTCGAAGATCGAGAGCTGAACGACGCCGCCAGCACGGAGCGACGATGGCAGCTCGGCAGGTTCTTGTGGTACAGGTACAGGCTCAGGTGCAACTACATATACAGCTGCAGGTGTCGCAAGTACCTCCTCCAGTGTTGGCGCTACATACTTCGCAGCCGACTCAGCAGCTTGGTGCGGCGCCTGCGAAGGAGATTTCCAAGCAACTGCTGCCGCCGCAACCGCTGCCGCATCCTCCTGCGAAGTGTGCAGTTCGAGAAGCGAATAGGCGCGATCGATAATGCTGCCAGGCAAACCGGCGAGCTGCGCGCAGTAGATACCATAACTGCTACCCGCTGCTCCTGGAACGAGCTTGCGCAGGAATGTGACATTGTCGCCAGTTTCCTGCACCGCCATGCAGGCATTCGCCAGATGCGGCAGCGTTTCGCTGAGATGAGAGAGCTCATGGAAATGCGTCGACACAAGTGCTTTACAGCCAACCTCGTGATGGACGAATTCGATGACTGCTTGCGCAATCGCCATACCTTCTCCGGTCGATGTACCGCGGCCCAGCTCGTCGATGATGACCAAGCTTTGTGCAGTTGCTTTCTCCGTCATCACTTGAATGTCTTTCATCTCAACCATAAACGTGCTTTGCCCGCCGATGAGATCATCAGCTGCGCCGATCCGCGTAAAGATGCGGTCAATCAGCGGCACCTCCGCATGCTTCGCAGGAACGAAGCAGCCAATCTGCGCCATAATGCTGATTAAAGCCACTTGGCGCATGTAGGTGCTCTTTCCCGCCATATTCGGGCCGGTAATAAGAAGCATTGAAGCTCGTCCATCATCCTTCACGAGCGTCGTATCGTTCGCAATAAATGCCGAGCCTTCCATCACCGCTTCAACAACCGGATGGCGACCTTCACGCACAACGAAGTTGTAGTCCTCGGTCACATTCGGCTTTACATAGCGCTGCTCGCCGCTGACTGTTGCATGCGACTGATAGACGTCAAGTGCTGCGATAACTTCCGCCAGCTTCTGAAGCCTGTGCAGATGCGCGGTCAGATGCTCGCGAAGCTCGACGAACTTGGCATACTCGAGATCGACCATTTTGTCCTCTGCTTCGAGAATGAGCGTCTCTTTCGCTTTCAGCTCCGGCGTTACGTAGCGCTCTGCATTCGTTAACGTCTGCTTCCGCTCATATCGGCCCTCCGGCAGCATCCCGATATTCGCCTTCGACACTTCGAGATAATAACCAAACACCTTGTTATAGCCAATCTTCAGCGACTTGATGCCAGTCGCCTCGCGCTCACGCCGCTCCAGCTCCGCCAGCCACTTCTTCCCATTCACGCTCGCTTCGCGCAGCTCATCCAAGTAGCTGTCATAGCCAGCGCGGATCAGCCCGCCTTCTCTTACGGAAACCGGCGGCTCTTCAACGATTACAGTCTCGATCATCTCTGCGAGATCAGCACAAGCATCTACGCCTTCGACCAGCTTACGCAGTGTTTCCGACTCGGAATCCTTACAAAGCGCCGTCAGAGCTGGGACATGCTGAAGCGAAGATTTAAGCGCATTAAGATCGCGTCCATTCGCACTGCCATATGCGACCCGGCCAACTAGCCGTTCTAGGTCATAGATTTCATTCAATTCATGGCGAAGCTCTTCGCGCAAAATAAAGCTGTGGTACAGCTTGTCCACCGCTTCCAGCCGTTCATCAATAGCAGCCTTTGACAGGAGCGGCTTATCAATCCAGCGGCGAAGCAGCCGTGCACCCATCGAAGTTCGTGTACGATCAAGCAGCCACAGGAGCGAGCCTTTCTTATTGCGGTCACGCACAGTTTCCGTCAGCTCAAGATTCCGTCTTGTGAACGGATCGAGAATCATATATTGATTCGGTTCGTAGACCGAGATGCGCCGAACATGTCCGAGCGAGCGCTTCTGCGTCTCATCGAGATATCCGATCAATAGGCTGACGGCACGATGTCTTGCTGGTGCTAGAGCGTCCAGCGCAAGCTGGCTGAACTGCTCGGTGAGTCTAGCTTTGTCCATCGGTACCCGTTCCGTAAACAATACAGGTCGATTCCATGCTGAAGCAGCCGGTCGAAGCATCTCTAGCGCTTCCGCATCGCCGACGAGCTCAGACGGATGATACACATTCACCTCATCGTAGAGCGACTCAGCCGTTGCAGCGAACGAAGTCACGTACAGCTCCCCTGTCGTAAGGTCACAGGCTGCCACGCCAAAAACGCCGTCCTGAATCGCAGCAGCAACAATGAAGTTATTCGCTTTATCCGCGAGCGACTTCGTCTCCATAACCGTACCAGGGGTTACGACGCGTATGATTTCGCGGCGGACGACGCCTTTTGCAGCCGAAGGGTCTTCGACTTGCTCGCAGATCGCGACTTTAAAGCCTTTCTCAATTAATCGAGCAATGTAATTGTCAGCGGAATGATAGGGAACGCCGCACATTGGGATCTTCTTATCCCCGCCGCCTTCACGGCCCGTTAATGTAATTTCAAGCTCTCGCGACGCATTAATCGCATCGTCAAAGAACATCTCGTAGAAATCACCTAAGCGAAAAAAAAGAATCGCGTCCTGCGCGCCCTCTTTTATGCCTAAATATTGTTGAATCATGGGGGTATATGCAGTCATGTCGATCCTCCTATAGATATGAGCGATAAACAACAGACCTTTATTATAGCAGAAAAGCACCACCGCTTGGAGAATACTCAGCCATCACAGAGTGTAATTAAACAAAAAATACAAAAATAGTTATTTGCATCATTTTGTTTACTGATTATCAGTTTACAACTTATACATCACATTATATAATCAAGCCAATCGTAAGCGGTTTCATCTTTTCTTTCATTAAATTAGAACCCATTAAGGAGTGGAATATCTGTGCTGAACACCATATCCGAGCTGCGCAGTTCACGACATTCGACCCGCATACGAAGAGCAAGACCAAACGGATCGAGCCTGGCGCACCAGCTGCGACGCTGGTCGAAAGTGATAAACCGGGGATGATTACGCGAATGTGGCTTACTTTTCCGGGCTGGTTCTGGAGGCACTGGGACACGTCTGCCGAGAACGATCCGTCCACGCTAAAAAAGCTTATTCTACGCATATACTGGGACGGCGAGCCGCATCCATCCGTAGAAGCTCCAGTCGGTGATTTCTTCGGCATCGGCCACTGCGAGTTCCGCCATTATGTTTCCCGTTACTTGGGGATGTCGAGCGGCGGCTTCTACTGCTACTTCCCGATGCCCTACAATAAAGTTCGGATCGAGCTTGAAAATTTGCATGAGAGCATTCCGTGCGACGTCTTCTTTAACGCCAATTATGAGGAGTACGATGAGCCGCAAGCCGGACAAGGCCGGTTCCATTGCCTGTTCCAGACGAACCGTCTGAACGGACCCGATCCGCTGCCGATACTCGACATCAAAGGTAACGGCCATTATGTCGGCTGCTCGTTGTCCATGCAAGGCGAGGAGCTAAACTACTTATCTTACTTAGAGGCACCCGAGTACATCTTTATTGACACGGAGAGCAGCAAGCCGACGATTGTGGGGACGGGGCTTGAGGATTATTTTAATGGGGGATGGTACTTCCGCGACGGCGAGTTCCACAGCGAGCTACATGGCGTACCGCTCAAAGACACGCTTCGTTCCATGATCAGCATGTACCGGTTCCACGAACGCGACGCAATCGCCTTCAAGGAGAATCTTAGAATCTCCTTCGTAAATCCTTGGGAGGCAAAGCATCTCAAGCCCTACTGGTACGCATCAACGGCATACTGGTATCAGGACCGCGCCGCCGCTCTGCCGGTGTCTCTGCCTATCGACAGGTTAATGAGCTTGTATCGGATTCGCGATACGGATCATCAATCTTATCCATAACATTCTGCACTTTCCACGATTGCGAGCAAAGTTTCATTTTCTATATTTGAAGCTTACTCCCCTGCTTTCTCGTCATATACGGACAACCTGAATAACCTGAACAACCCGTATCCATCCGGATGCGGGTTGTTCGCATTGTTACGGTCAGTGAGCTTCGGCGCGCAAAATCCCCCATTTCACACGGATGTCTGCCCCTGTGTCCCACGTTCTCCCCGATCGAATCGCAGCCAGAAGCGGCTCGATCCATACAGCGAGGTCGCGATACGACTCCGTCTGCGCCATCGACGCGGCGAGATCATTCAGGCAGCCGCGCAGCGCGCCGCGGTCGCCTGCATAGTAGGCGTCGATGTACCGCTCCTCCGCCGCAGGGCATGCCTCGAGCGCATCGCTCTCTCGCGCGCAGAGCAGCGCCAGCGCGAAGGCGGCTTTCGCGGCAAGTGGCGACACGAGCCAGCTCGGCAATGTCCGGTACTCGAAGCCGCCATGCGGCTGCAGGCGGAAATCGCCAAGGCTGCCATAACGCGGACGTCGCTCATGCTCCGCTGGCGATTCAATCATCGCAAGCGGAAATGCGATATAGCTGTCCAGCAAGCGGAGCAGCCGACCAGTAAGCGGCACGCCGCTCAAATGCAAATGTCCGCCAAGCGAGAAGCCTGCGGCGGGCATTCCGCCTGCGGCCCAGCGCAGCGGGGGCTGATCTGGTATGCGCTTTGCAGCCTGCTGCAGCAGCTTCTGAATGTTCCGTGCGAGCTCAGCCGGCGAATCCGCCGGCGCAGGGCGCAGCTCCGCGACAGGGTACTTGATCTGCCCGCCGATGAGAACCGAATCGCAGCCAGCACCATGCCCGCCTTCCAGATATCGGGCGGCGGAGACGACTTTGCCGCTCTCCGAGAGCAGCAGAAATTCAGGATCAGCGCCAAGCAGCACCTGTTGCACCTGCTCGCTTCCAGTTCCGGCAGTTCCAGCAGCTCCTAGCTGCTGTGCTAGCTTTGTAACCGCTCTACCCCAGATGCTCTCAGCATCTAGAAGTTGCTGAGAAGGCGGGAGACTCACAGAAGCAACATAACATCGACCATGCTCATCCGCATGGATGAGCACCGAACCGCAATCAAGCCCGCAAGCGTAGAGCGCCCGAGCAGCAAGCCGGGTTAGAGGACGATATCGCGAATCCTCTTCTTTCAGCTGCTCACTCCTCCCGCTCCCCCGTATCAAGACATTGCTTCCGTGTAAAGGGAGCCGCCGAGCCTCAATCGGCAGCAGCTGAAACAATGACACAAGAAAGCTTCTGAGCGCCACAACCGGCTGTTCGAACGCATTCGCGCTTGTGCTGGGGCTCGTACCTCTGCTTTTGCGTGCACGCCAGCTCTCACTTGCACTTGCGCTCCACACAGAAACACCTGCACGCCTCAGCCGCCTGCGTACCGAATCATCCGATTCCGCTGTAAACTCGCTTGCGCCTTCGTTCAGCACATGAAGCCGTTGTTTGCTCCCAACTCCCACATTGCCTTTCTCGCCAACTATGATGACATCGCCATGAACAGGAACATGCGAGCTACCGTTACTAACTCGCACCTTGCCCCTTAACTTGTCCTCATACTTGCCTTTGTCCTGGTCGCCGAACTTGTCCTCGCTCCTGTCCCCACCCTTGTCCTGCTCGAGCATACCCGAAACGCTGATCCGCATTCGCTCCGCCCCGTTAACAACCCATACGCTGCCTCCCACGCGCAGCCACTCCATTTCACTGCAGCACCTGCAAACAAGCGCTGCAGCTCATATTTTTCGAAAAAAAAGAGGGCTCTCGCCCTCGAATCTTTCACTGCCCTCGCATACATTACATTACAACCGCTGTAATCGCCTAATTACAGCTCGTCGTCGAGCAGCTCCGGATCCAAATCTTCAAAATCACCGTCATCGCCATACTCATAATCCTTACCGTCATCCGATCCGCCTGGCAAAGTGGCTACCCATACTTTCGTCTCTGCAACAAGAATGACCGCGAATTCGCGCTCCACGCGAATGACGACACCATTGCCGCTAGACGAAATATTCGCCTCGATGCAATTTGGCTCTTGCGTTGACTCCGCAGATACTTCCTCGGTCGAAGCCCGATGCTTCGGATCCAGATAGGAGAGCGGCACGTGTTCCACGTAAGAGAGCGTCTCTTTTGCTACATCTGTTTGCGAGTTTTTGTTGTAAGAATACCAAATGTTGATATCGTAAGTACCGATAACTTCGATCCCGTCTCCTGAGCGGACCGCCTCATATTGATGGTTTATAATCCATGCGCCCAAAATGCTCGTTGGGTGATGAGGCGGCGTAACGTTATGAGTTACTGTGGAAAACTTACGACCTTTGCCGCAGACAGCTTTGGTAATAATTTCTCTAGCCTTAAGCTGTTTATCTGCATAAGCCATCGATCTAACCTCCTCCATACAATCATTCAATTAAAGTGTATGCAGGACATTCGTCTACGGTGACTATTTCTTTTTGACATGTACAAATTTTTACTTTCTATATTTTAAAAGGTTGATTTCATAGTCACACAGCTCTGCCGCATCCTGCCTTAATCGGCCACCACAGCAGCTTCGAGGCTGTTTTTTTGCTTTTTCAGCCTCTTCGCAATGGAGAGATAGTGCTCCAGCTCATGCAGCAGATGCCAGATTGCCGCCCGAATCTCGAACTCTTCGCGGGTTGTTGGCAGCGGCATGCTGCGAAACCTTTCCCCGAGCAGCTTCCGCTTCGTTTCCACCTTGCCTTCGTACACATCTGATTTCAGATCGCCGGCTAGATCCTCGAACAGCTCGGCTGCCAGCTCGCCTTGCGGCAATGTCTCATAAACATGAGCCAGCTGAGTCAGCATGAGGCTGACGGAATCGAGCTGTTGCTGACGCATCTCGAAGTAATTCGACCAATGCATCTTCACGCCATAGTCGCCTCGAAGACCGCGCCAGATCAAATTCTCCCGGCTCACGTCCGCCCGATAAATACCTTCTTCTATCGCTTTCCCGGCATCAAGCAGCTCTTCCCCGTCCCAAATCAGCGTCGGTTGACGCAACGTCTGTGCCATTTTCATAAAGATTGCGCCGAACTTCTCTTCTGTCTCATGCCGAAGCTCTATTAACTTATGCTCCTCTTTCGGCATATAGAGCAGGTTCACGACGAGTGCCCAGCCAAGCCCAGTGATGAGCAGCATAATCTCATTTGCGATCAGATGCGTCGTCACTTCTTCCTTCGCATACACGTGGAAGACGATGACCGCGCTCGTCACGATGCCTTCCTTCAGCAGCCGAGACCTCGTAAGAATCGGAAACGCGACCAGAATGAAGATGGAGATTGTCCACAGGTGAAAGCCGAGCAGCACGAATAGTAATGAAGCAAAAAATAGTCCAAGTACGGAGGCCAAGAACCTCGCCAAAGCATTGCGAAGACCGCGCATTACGGTCACTTCTACGCCGATGATGGCAAGCAAGCCAGCAGCAAGCGGTGGCTGAAGCCCCAGATAGTGCCCTGTATAAAGTGCTGCAAGTGCAGCGATAGCGGTTTTGATTACACGTATACCCATATTCGACTCCTCAAGCGTATGTTCTTATATGTTAACAAAACCGCCCCTGCGTCTTGCGACGAGGGGGGCGGCCAATGGATGGTTCTACAACTTATAGATGTCGGTATATTTCTTCTGCAGGTAGCGGAACAGATAATCCGGATCAAGCGGCTTGCCTGTAATGCCCGTAATGAGCTCCGATGGCGTTCTCAGCTTGCCGTATTGGTAAACCTTATCCGTCAGCCATTCTTTGATCGGAATGAGGTTGCCGCTCTCGACGAGCTCCCAGAAGTTCGGCATTTCACGCTCCAGCGTATCTGTCATTTGTGCAGCGTACATATTGCCAAGCGAATACGACGGGAAGTAACCGAACGAACCGCCCGACCAGTGCACATCCTGGAGTACGCCTTCACCGTCGTTCTCTGGCTCAATCCCAAGGTATTCCTTATACTTCGCATTCCAAAGCGCAGGCAGCTCGGACGCTTTCACACCTTCATTAAAGATCAGCTTCTCAATCTCATAGCGAATGATAATGTGCAGGTTGTATGTCAGCTCATCTGCTTCGATACGAATCAAGGAAGGCTGTACCACATTCGTTGCGCGGTAGAAATCTTCAACCGACACGTCCAGCTGGTTCGGGAAGTGCTGCTGCAAATCTCCGAAGTACCTTTTCCAGAAGCCCGTGCTGCGTCCAATGACATTTTCCCAGAAACGAGATTGTGACTCATGGATACCCATCGACGTCCCTGTGCAAAGCGTTGTGCCAATCAGGTCCTTGCTGATATTCTGCTCATACAACGCATGACCGCCTTCGTGGATCGTACCGAACAATGCGCTCGTCACATCATCCGCCAAGTAGCGTGTCGTAATTCGCACGTCGCCTGGGTTAAGGCCCGTTGCAAAAGGATGCGCGCTCTCATCAAGCCGGCCGCCTGTAAAGTCGAAGCCCATCTGCTCGAGGATGAACAGGCTGAACTTCTTCTGTGATTCCTTCGCATACTGCTGCTTCAAGAACCCTGTCTCTGGCTGGTGTGGCGAATTCGCGATCGCAGCTGATAGAGGAACAAGCTTCTCACGCAAGCCGCCAAATACTCGGTCAAGCTCTTCCGTAGTCATTCCCGGCTCATACATATCAAGCAGCGTGTCATAACGAGTGCCTTTCACGCCCCACAGGTCGATGAATCGGTTCGTGTATGTAATGATTTTGTCGAGGTACGGCTCGAACGACGCGTAATCGCTGTTTGCTTTCGCATCTTCCCACATCGACTCTGCTTGCGAAGTAAGCACGACATATTCTTGGTACAGCTTCGGCGGGATCTTCACGCTGCGGTCGTAATCCTTACGTGTCTCTTTCACCAGACGCTGATGAATTTCGCTTAATCCTTCATATGCAGCCGGCTGTTCCAGCTCTGTCAGCCATTCGCCAAGCTCTGGCGCAGTCGCAAGCTTGAACATTTGACCTGACAAATTGCCGATCGCCTCCGAACGGACATCCATCCCCTTGCGCGGCGCTCCTGTACGCAAATCCCAATAAAGCAGTCCCAGCGACTCTTCATAACTCTTAATGAGCGCGATTCGTTCAACGAATAAGTCCAGCGCTTTGTTCGAAATTGTCATTAAACTGTCATCACCTTTCCATAACGTTTACCAGCTTCTACTTGATCATACTTTTTGCAACCCTTATAATCAACCTAATCATCTTCACTTTAGTATACAAGCATTGGCGAAAGGAGTCCTACCCTTGCATATTACATTTACACCTTCCGCTGCAGCTAAGCTTGAACCGATCATGCGGGATGGCACCAAGCATCTGAAGCTGTTGTACGATACGGAAGGCTGCGGCTGCGTCGTTAGCGGCGTCCCTGCCCTGCAAGTACTTGAAACTCCGCTTGCAGATGATACTCTCGGCGAAGGCACGCCATATTCCGTTTGGTACGAGCCTCGTTATGAAGTGTTTTTCGAGCCGAAATTAAAGGTCGATTACAACGAGGACAGAAATGCGTTCAGCTTGAAGAGCGACAGTCAGATTTATACCGCTAATATGCGGTTAATAAAGTCATACTAACATCACTAGATACTCGGACATGAGTGAGGAGGAACTACTGTGAACAATATTAAAGAGATAATGGAGTTCAATGAACAGTTTGTAGAGAACCGCGAGTATGAGAAATACAGCACGAGTCGTTTTCCTGAGAAGAAAATGGTTATCGTTACTTGTATGGACACGCGTCTGATCGAGCTGCTGCCTAAGGCACTCAATTTGAAGAACGGCGATGCCAAAATCATTAAGAATGCAGGCGCAATCGTGACGCAGCCGTTCGGCAACATTATGCGGAGCATTCTGATCGCTGTATATGAGCTCGGCGCTGAGGAAGTTGTCGTCATCGGCCACCATGGCTGCGGCATGACTGGCCTCAATCCTGACGTGGTCATTCAGCATATGTACGAAGGTGGCGTTACGGATGAAACGATTCGTACGCTGACGAACTCCGGCATGCACCTTGAGCGCTGGCTGACAGGCTTCGACAACGTGCAGGATAGCGTTGAGCGAAGCGTCGGCATCATTAAGAATCACCCGCTCCTACCGGTCAACACACCGGTACACGGTCTCATTATTGACCCGGGAACCGGCAAGCTCGATCTTATCGTGGACGGTTACGAAACAGCAGCAGAAACGAAATAACTCATTAAAAAAGCTTAGCTTCTCAAGAGGATTCCCTCTTAATGGAGCTAAGCTTTTATTATTTCGCCGGCGGCTGCTTCCTTCTTCGGCTTGCTGCCTCCGCTCTTGCTGCAATCACATCGCTGCGGTCGCGAAGCGTGTGGCGGTGAATAAGCTCGTCTGCTTCCCGGCTGGGAGCTGCCCATTGATCTCCTTCGTGCTCAGCCTTTTGCAAGCATCTCGTTAGAAGCATTTCATCTATTATAGGTAAATTGATATCCGCGAACGGCTCTCCAGCTTCAATTGCAGTCATCCTCTTCATAATAAGCGCGCGCACGGCATCGCCATGAAGTCCAAGCGCATCAAGCCGCTCTGCCGTGAGTCGCAGCCCGGATTGTCGCATCATGAGCATTGCACCGCGAAAATTGTTCCTTCGATGATGATACGAGCCGACCGCGAGCTGAATGAGTCCGACCCACGTTTCACATAGCGGATCACCGGGAAGTGACTTCCAATATTCTTCCAGAATCTCATGGCATTCGAAATAATCTCTCGTTGCATGAAATTCGTATAAATACGCTTCGTACGCCGCTGGATAGTTCTTCTCCACCGTTATTCCCCGCTTTCCGAAAAAAGAGAATGAATTCCTCCTGATAGGCTGCTCATTCCAATTCACTTCATTATATGTCGATTAGTTGCTGAGAACAAGAATAGCCAAATCCTTGTCTACCATGAGAAGGCTCAGACCGCTTTCTTCACTTTAAAAAAATAAAAAAAAATTCATAATCTCTAAATCTCAACAAATCGATACATAATGTTTCATAAAATGAATAGACAATAGATTTGAAACCGCTTTGCAAAAGGTTTTTTCTTTGCTATTTCTAGTAAATACGCGCTTATTCACAAGTTTCGACAGATTTTCTAATAGATTTTGTCGTCGCAACAATATGTAACCTCCCCGCGTCTAACTATTCAACGCAGCGGGTCTTCATAGCTCGCGAAAAAGGAGGTTAAGTAATGACTCTAGTACGGAAAGTACTGATTGTATGGCTGCTGTTGGCGCTGGCGATTCCGGCATTCACTGCAAGTGCAGAGTCGCTTTCCACGCAAGAGAAGTTCGAGGTGCTGAAGGACAAAGGAATCTTCATGGGACTCGGGGACGGAAGCGCTGGGCTAAACCAATCGATGACGCGTGAGCAGTTCGCTGCCGTATTGTATCGGCTCTGGGGTCTATCGGACACCAATCCGGTAAAGGCGAGCTTTGACGACGTATTGAAGACGAGATGGTCCTATCACGAAGTCGAGGCTGTGAACAATGCGGGGCTCATGACGGGAACCGCTGCGCGCAAGTTCTCTCCCGCAACAAACGTAACGGTGGAGCAGCTGGCTGTCGTGCTGGTTCGAGCCTATGGCTACGTAAGCGACAGCTCTCAGGTGACTGGCATCGTATCCGATTGGGCAAGGGGTTCGGTAAGAAGCGCGCTTGATCATGGCTTTATCTCCTACCAGAGCAATTACAAAGCAGCCGCTACCCGCGGACAGCTCGTCGATGCCGCTTATGCCGTTTATCAGCAGTCAAACCAACAAAAACTTCAAGTGAGTACCGTTCAACCGCTGGCGAACAATATTATTCAAGTCACCCTGAAGGAATCCGTCACCTCGGTTAATCTGTCCAGCTTCTCGCTAAAGGACAATCAAGGCACGGTTATCGCAATCAAAACAGCGACTCTGTCCTCGAATGGCAATATCGTAATTATCTCGACAGGGCCGCAAGACGGGAACGTCATTTACACGCTAACGGTGGACGGAACGAGCTGGCTTTATTCCTCTATTTGGAATAACAACGGCGGCACGGGCGGCACGGGCGGCACAGGCGACACCACTCGTCCTACCATCACCAAGGTCGAGAGCTTGGGAGATCGGACGATTCGGCTGACGTTCTCTGAGCAGGTTAGCCGCTCCACGGCAGAGGATTCGGACAACTACGACATCGTTTCCGGCGACCTTAATCTCTATAGCTATGTATTATCTGACGATCGCCGCACGGTCACGATCACGACGAGCACGCAAGAGGATGGTTATCGTTACCGGCTGTCTGTTTCCGGCGTGAAGGATCTATCGGGCAACACGATGACTTCCCGGAGCGACTTGTACTTCAACGGCATCTATGATCTCGACGGCTCGAAACCGACCGTCGTGTCCGTCGCTGGGCAGAACAATTCGACAGTCCAGGTTGTCTTCAGCGAGAAGATCGATGCCAGCGACGCTCGCAACTTGAACAACTACAGCATCAATAACGATCTGCACGTCACCCGCGCGACTCTTGGCAGCGATGGCAAAACAGTAACGCTATACACGGGTGAACAAGAGAACGGCAAGGAATACACGCTGACGATTCGCAATATCGCCGATTTGGCCGGCAACGTCATGAACACGCGGCGCGATATTGTTTTCAAAGGTACGAACGATCACAATAAGCCATTTGTCCAATCCGTAACCGTGCTTAGCAATTCGACCGTCGAAGTGCAGTTCAGCGAGCAGGTCAACGCGGATCAGGCGAAGAAAGTATCGAATTACACGATCAACAATAATCTCAAAGTAACCAACGTCATTGCCGATCCTGACGGCGATAAGGTTATTCTCACGACGACGAAGCAGACGGACGCCGTGCTGTATACCTTGGCGATTCAAGGGGTCTCAGACCTGGCGGGCAACGTGATGGATAAAGCGACGAACCTGTACTTTGGCGGTTATGTCGACCGAACTCCTCCAACCGTTGTCGGTATTCAATCGGCAGCGCGCCAAGCGGTCTTAACGTTTAGCGAGCGTCTGGATGCAAACACGGCAACCCGTGTGGGCAACTACAAGCTGAGCGGCAATCTCGGCACTGTCAAGAGCGCTGTGTACGACGACGCGAAGAAGACGGTCACGCTCACGACCAACGCCCAGACCCCAGGCGGGGTCTATTCTGTCACCATCAATCAAGTGAAGGATCTGAGCGGCAACTCGATCGCCACGGATACTCGCATTCAATTCGTCGGCAGCGATGTCGAAACGACCGGAACGATCGAGCTGCAGAAGCTCGACATTGTCAATCAGAACACCGTTCAAGCGACGTTCAGCCGTGCGCTATCCAACTCTGAAGTTTCCTCTCTCGACTTGACGATTCTGAAGGACAACAACAGAACTGTTGACGCGAGCGGGTGGAGCGAATACGTTATCCGCAAGTCCGGTACGGATAACGTGGTTGTGGTTCAGCTGAGGACTCAGCAATCGGGCAATCCTTCCCTGTTCGTCGCGGGGCATGTCTATACCGGCCGCATCTCTGATTTGCCTGGTTTGGTCACCAAGGATGGTGCGGATCAGAAAGTATTCCCAGGTACGGAGAAAAGAAACGACGAACCTTACGTTACGCAAGTGTCGGCTGTGAACAGCACGGCAATCAAGGTCACTTTCAGCGAACCCGTTCGCAACGTCAGCGCATCCGGCTTCACTCTGCTTCGCGATGACGGTTCGACGATCGACGTCATCTCGGATAGCCTACACGACACAAACAGCATCATGACCGAAATTACGCTTTATCTAGACGATGAAGTGAAGTCCGGCAAAACGTATCGCCTGCGCTTCAAGGACAGCATCAAGGACGCGGCAGGATGGAATGCCATCCGCACGCAGGACGGCTCCAATCCTTATCAAGTTGTGTTTGCGGGAACGTCGACGTCCAATCAAGCCCCTGCTGTCACGAAGATCGTATCGACGGACCGCTACACGTTCGAGATTCAATTTGGCGAGCCCGTTAAGCTTGAAGACGCGGGAGGCTTCTCACTGTACAGCGGATCCGGCGGAGATGAGATCGACATTCAAGCAAAGGGTAATGCGAGCTACCTCCTTTCCCCTGACCGTAAGGCAATCACAGTATACCTGAACGCAGACCGACTGGATCCTTTGAAGTCGAATCAGCGATACCGGTTGGAGTACGATTCGAATCATGGACGGATCGTGGACGATCAAGGGGCCTCGCTAAAGGACTTTGACAGCAGCAGCGTCTATAACTTTACTGTTTCAAGTGCGAATAATGCCATTCCTTCTATTACGAAAGTAGCTGCACAAGGAACGGCGATCAAGATTACGTTCAGCGAGCCAATCAAGGGCTATGCGGATGAAACAAATTTCTTCAGCATCGTAGTGGATGGCAAACCAATCACCCCAACGGATGGCTTCCTTGATGGGCAAACGATCGTGTTGAAAGTGCCGTCACTCGTTTCGGGCAAGATCGGAACGATCTCGTACACGAGCAAAGGCGCCGACTCAATCCGGGATTACAATAGCTTCTCGCCGGACCCTGATGCGGAATTTGCCTTCGGCGTGCTGTAACCCCTATTCTTATGCGCTAAGAGAAAGGAGGAACCTCGCGTTCCTCCTTTTTTCGCTTTACAATTATTTCAGCGCCTGGTGAAGTAAAAGGAATTAAAGAGCATGTTATTCCCCATACTTTAAACCATATACATATAAGTATGCTTGCTGAAGCTGTGGCCGATCTCCGGATAATCTTCGCGACATATTTCTGAAACCATTGACTATATTATTCGTAATTGAACTGAAAGGTAATATATTCAGCTATCGCAAACTACCAGGAGGAGAACTACAGATGAAAAAAGGGATTTTATTATTGATGGCTTTTGCACTGTTCTTTGCGTTCAGCGTAGGATCGGCAGACGCTAAGCCACGGGGCGGCGGCTTCAAGTCACCAAAGAAGAGCTACACGCAAACCCCATCTAAGCCTGCAGATAATGTGAACAAAAGCACAACAGGCACGACGAAGTCCGGCGCAGCAGCAAATACGACGGCGAAACGCGGTTTCTTCAGCGGCGGCAGCTTTATGAAGGGTCTTATGATCGGCGGATTGGCGGGTATGCTGTTCGGCGGCATGTTTGGAGGAATGGGCTTCCTAGGCGATTTCTTCGGCTTAATCATTAACGTGCTGGCGATCTATATCTTAATCGTCGCGATACGCGGCATATTCCATTACTTCAAGAATCGCCGCAAACCTACGAATCCTGAACAACATAGGAGACCGTACTAAGAATGAGAATCTTTACGGACGAGATCATTAATGCCGTTTGCCTCCATATGGCTGAACGTCGCGGAGTCTCGCCGACAGACGTCGAAGTACAGCTTTCATGGGAAGAGCAATACGGATATACAGCGGAAGTTTGGATACATGGCCGAAGCCAATATTTAATTGAGGCAAACTTGCTCGAAGCGATTGAGCAGTATTTGTGGAAGCAGTATCAAATACGTAAGTTCCGCTCCCAGATCACACTGGATGCAGATGAAGAATTCTGGGCGGATATCGAAGACTAGTCGCACACAATGTTAGGTTGAAGCGGGTACAGAGCGAACTCTGTACCCGCTTTTTCTATGGAAAATATCGGGATTTGTCGAAATCCGCGCAACCTCTCTCTCTCTTCTACGTCTAATAGAATAGATAATAGAGAGGAGTGTTACGTTTTACCATGCTTATTCGAATCAAGAAACCGCTCGTATTCGCGCTGGTCATCGCGCTGCAGGCCGGTCTTGCAACGACAGCTGTTACTGTCGACGCCGCCTCATCAAGCGATCAGACGACGAAGTATCGCGTCTATCACAACGAGATCGCGATCAAAGAGTTTACGACGAGCGCAAGTGCTGTTGCGTATGCCAAGAAATTCACGTATACGCATGTCGAGAAAATTATTGGCCGTGAATGGATCTGGGACAACTTCCCCCATTACAAAGTGTACGAGAACGGCGTTTCCTCACCAGGATGCGAGTTTGCCACTCTTACTGAAGCGAAGCAGTTTGCTAGCAAAGTTCCGTTCGCCCAGATCCGCGATTTGGAGAAGCCTGGCTTCGTACAAAGTGAATACCCTGCCTACCGTTTATACCAAGGGGACAAAACATTAGCAAACTGGTCTTTCGCTACGCTCGCTGAAGCCAAGAAAGCGGCTAAAGCATTCGGCAACATACATATTATCGATTTATCAACCAATCAGTGGGTATGGGACAATATAACCGTTTATCAAGAAAATGTTCAGCGCTCCTCGGCTCCCGTATACAGCATTGAAGCCGAAGACGGCGCTTCGCTCACCGACAAAACATACAGCTTCCTGCTAGATGCGATCCGTGCTTCGCTTGCACTTCCGGGCAGCAACGTCGTTAACACGCAGACGGGACAAATCGTCCAAACGAATAAACCGAGCTTTGATGTGACTCAATCGGGTCGTGTCGTCGGTTCCTATTACAGCATTACGAAAGCAATCGCTGTCGCGAATTCCTTGTCCGGCGCATCAGTCGTTAAGGACGGTCTCACTTGGTGGACGAACATCCCTTACCTGAGTGTCATACAAGGCGACAAGCTGCTCCGATCCTTCCACACGCGTAAAGGAGCCGTACAATTCGCCAGCCAATATGCGAATACGGAAGTAACCACTGCCGATGCCCGCGTCGTCTGGGACAATACGAAGAAGCTGAAGCTTCTTGGCTGGAACGGCACAGCGCGTACAGACAGCATTATGAATCAAATCAGCCAAACGCAAGGGCTCGATTATGATTCTCCTTCTTGGTTCGAGCTTGCTAGCGCAGACGGCACGCTGAGCGATTACTCCGATCCAGCGCTAATGACCTCATTAGCATCGTCCGGCATTAAGGTGACTCCTCTCGTCAGCAACCAATTCGACAGCAAGCTGACCAGCGCATTCTTGCGTAATGAAGCGGCGAAGGCCAATTTCATTAACACGCTCGTTAACAAGCTGAAGTCTCTCCATGTCTCTGGCGTCAACGTTGATTTTGAAATGATGGCCGGCAGTGACCGCACCCTGTATACCGAATTCATTCGTTCTCTTACGAAAGCGGCTCACACGGCAGGACTTACAGTCTCGATCGACCTTCCTCGCGGCGACTTGGCATGGGATGCTAAGACCGCCTACGATCATAATGCACTTGCAGGCATCGTCGATATGATTATGATTATGGCCTATGATCAGCACTGGAAAGGCAGCAGTGAAGCCGGCTCAGTCGCTGAACTGTCTTGGGTTGAGGAAGGCGTGAAACAGTTCCTCGCATATGGCGTTCCGCGCAGCAAGCTGATGCTCGGCGTACCGTTCTACGTGCGTGAATGGAGCATTGACGCGAGCGGCAACCTGGTAGGCAATCGCGCGCTGCTTATGGGAGATCTGCCAAGCCTAATTCAAGAAACAGGCGCTGTTGGCACTTACGATCCGATCTCAGGCCAGCGTAAGTACAAGTACACTGGCGCTGACGGCTACACGCATGTATTCTGGGCAGAGACAGCAGACTCGGTCAAAGTTCGCTTAGCCATCGCTAAGAAATATGATCTGGCAGGTGTCGCTGCATGGCGCCTTGGCTATGAACAGGCGTCCTTGTGGACGATGCTGCTTCAGCAGAAATAAGACTTTCTTGCACCGTGCAAAGTGGATTGGCAGCTCCCCGTTATGATATGATGTTAAGGATGGTTATTCTGTAACTCATTTCATAACAGTTAGGAGACTGCTCACTATGCCAGCATTAAAAGAACTGACATCCGTCGAAGAATGGGACGCAGCTTTGGAAGGCTCTAGCTCGCGCCCGCTCGTTGTGTTCAAGCACAGTACAACTTGCCCGGTAAGTGCGAATGCATTCACCGAGTTCTCGAACTACTTGAACAACAACCCAGAACAAGACGACACTGATTTCGTGCTCGTTAAAGTGATCGAGTCAAGACCGGTTTCTAACCAAATCGCTGAAGATACCTCAGTGAAGCACGAGTCTCCGCAAATTATCCTCATCAAGGATAAGGCCAAATATTGGACAGCTTCTCACTGGTCCATTACAGAAGCGCACATGAGCGCAGTTATGAAGTAATCTGCTTCATAACATAACAAGAAGAGACCGCCAGCATTGGAGTTAACCAAACTCCTTGCTGACGGTCTTTTTGCTTTTTAGGTGAACACCATATTTTTGCCATAGAAGATTTCATCCATCTCCCACTTCACGCTCTTCTCAATCTCCAGCTGCTCCTCCTTACTGAGCGTATCCTTCGTATACCCGAACAAATAATTGTTCAGATCGAATTCGCGGAGCTTGCATTTGGTATGGAAAATATTTTCCTGATATACGTTGACATCAATCATATGGTACAGATCTTGAATCTCATGCGGGATATAGTTCTGGATCGAGCTGATATCGTGATCGATAAACAGCTTGTACCCATTAATATCGCGCGTAAATCCGCGCACTCGGTAATCCATCGTCAAGATATCATTGTCGAACGAGTGAATGAGGTAATTGAGCGCTTTAAGCGGCGAAATCTCCCCGCAAGTGGATACGTCGATATCTGCACGGAAGGTACTGATGCCTTCGTCCGGATGGTATTCCGGGTACGTATGTACCGTAATGTGGCTTGTGTTCAGATGCATGGCAACGGCCTTCGGCAAAGGGCCAGGCGACTCTTCGAACGATTCATCCGGCGCCTGCTCGATCGGCCCTTCCGAGACGAGCATCGTCACGCTTGCGCCTTGCGGTTCGTAATCCTGCTTCGCGATATTGAGCACATGAGCTCCGATAATATCCGCAACAGACTTGAGAATGGCAGTTAGCCGATCCGCGTTGTATTGCTGGTCAATGTACTTGATGTAGGCCTCGCGCTCTTCCTTTGTCTTTGTAAAGCAAATATCGTACATATTGAAACTGAGCGACTTGGTCAAATTGTTAAAGCCATGCAGCGTGATGCGCTGCTCTGTCGTCATAGTCAAGCTAGCTCCCCCTTAATGATAACCGCACGCTTCTTGCGCAGAATTGGTTCAAGAGACTATTCTTAGCATGGTTTGACGAGGCAGCTTCTATCCCCAATAACTAGGAGCGAACGAACTTACTTCGATTATTTCGGTTGCAAAAAGGCAACTGTCCATACGAGCCCTCAACGTCTTGCATTAAATAGTGCAGAACCTAAATAGGAGGTTATCTGACTATGTCCTGTTCCAACAGCGCAAGCGCACTAACCTGCTGTTCCGACAAGAACTATGTTCAAGATAAAGTTTGCTCACCTTGGAGCGGCACAGTCGTTGCAGCTGATGTTACCGTTATCGTCTTCACGAATAATTTGAATCAGAACCTCATAGGAACCGGCTATGTGCAATACGATGTTGGCCCTGCAGCAATAACGCTCAATCTACTTAACAGTGCTGGCGCTCCGATGATTACTCCGATTACCATTGAGCCTGGAACGAGTCTCGCTTTTACTTATCGGCGTTTCGCTTCCATCACATTGACGCTACCCGGTACGGATGCCGGGACCTATCAGGGTGAATTTTGCATTACCGCACGCTACCCGATTACCTAATACGCTCATGAAGGAGGCATCCGTCCATGTGTGATTCAAGTTCTGCGCTTAGCTGCTGTTCAGAGAGCATCGCTGTTCAAGACAAAGTATGTATTAACTGGCAGTTTGCAGCAGCTGGCACTCAAACCATCTACTCCGACAACTTGGCCCAAATTATTAAAGGCACCGGCTATGTCAAAATCGTAACAGGCACTGTGGGGGTGACGATAAACTTCTTGCTGACTGGTGTAGTCACGCCTGTTCAAACGATTATCGTCCCTCCCAATGGAAGCACGACCTTTACCGTGAGCCGCTTCAATACAATTAACCTAGTGGCTACTGACCCGGTTCAAGGAGAGTTTTGCATTACCGTTCGTTATACAATCTAATAAAGAAGGCGTATGTTCTCAAACCGATAGCTTAATGCTTATCGAGATGGCATAACGCCCTTCTACATAGGTGAAATCATCGCCCTGCGACGGGATATTAACCGCGTGGACTCGCTGCCCAATATAGTTGATTGTACTGCCTGGCGGAACAGTCAATTTTTTCTGTTCGCTGCCTTCAATGAGCACTTCGAGCGGCTGTGTGCTGCTAGCGCTGGAGCTAAAGCTAATTTGGACGAGATTGATCATCGCTATTAAGTCATTTTCCCAAATTTGAAAATCAGGCTGGATTCCTTGGATCAAAATTGAACCGCAGCACTCCTTGTCGATGATAATGTTGTTCACCGGCTTTACCGGATCCGGATCAATAGGCACGATTGGTGGTAGGGGTGGTGACGGGCAATAGGAGATGGAACGCATCTCCTTTACGGGCACGCAGTGATGAGGATTTTTTGGGGGACAGGGGAAAACAGGGCGAAGTCGCCGTTTCCTCGGATGAAGTTGGCATGGCTTCTTTGGCTTGACGCATTTTGGTTTCTTTGGTTTGGCACATGTCGGTTCTTTGGTTTTTGGGGGATATGAAGGATCAGGAAGTTTGATGAACAGATTCATGGATTAGTATGGCGATGGCATCGTGTAGAATTCCCCCCTCTTGTCGCGGCAGCCTTGTAATGATGGTCAGTATATTAAATGCCTCAGCCTCCAGCATGGTCAGTTGAAAAAAAGATTTTGTAGGCAAATGGGCACAACTTCACTCAAGTGATCTCATGCATGGACCAAACCACTCCATTCGTTGCGCCGGTTCCGATGTTAATGGCTACCGTCAGCCCGTTCGCGTTATAGAACAACCCAACGACATCACCGGCATTCAACGTGACTTCGCCTGCCAACGTGACGACACCGCTCCCGAGAACCGCTCGAAGAGTAAGCAAGAGTACGATGTTCACATTCAGAATTGGAAAAAGACCGCTCACCAAGGTCGTAGCCGTGGGTGATGTCCGCTGCACAGCAAACGCTGGATTGACACCTGCGCCAAGGCTTACAGAGAGCGCAGCTGTAGTCGCGTAGTTAATCGTGGCGAGAATCGTGTACCTGCCTGTCGCGGGCACGGTGAAGTTGCCAGTCGTTGCATTGAAGTTCGCGTGCCCGTAGTATGGGCTAGCAACGGACCAGTTCGTCAGCTGTGTGCTTGCTGAGATAGATAGCGTCGACAAGAAAGCAGAGAACCCCGTCGCCGCAAAATTCGGCCCAGTCGCGCCAGTTTCACCTGTCGATCCGGTTGGTCCGGTTGGTCCGGTCGGACCTGTTGTACCCGTTGCTCCTGTTGCTCCTGTTGCACCCGTTGCACCTGTTGCTCCAGTCGGACCCGTTGCACCGGTCGGTCCAGTTACACCTGTATTTCCTGTCGCTCCCGTGGCACCGGTCGGTCCAGTCACTCCTGTAGCTCCTGTAGCTCCTGTAGCTCCTGTCGCACCTGTCATACCTGTCACACCTGTTGCACCTGTTGCTCCGGTCGGTCCAGTCGCTCCCGTAGCGCCCG
Organism: Paenibacillus sp. sgz302114; assembly: GCF_056120345.1. Classification (NCBI taxonomy): domain Bacteria; kingdom Bacillati; phylum Bacillota; class Bacilli; order Caryophanales; family Paenibacillaceae; genus Paenibacillus; species Paenibacillus sp. sgz302114. Next base: position 822,574 of record NZ_JBVYOI010000001.1, on the reverse strand, counting down.
TCCCCCCTGTAGCTCCTGTCGCACCTGTAGCTCCTGTCGCACCTGTAGATCCTGTCGGTCCCGTTGCTCCTGTCGCACCAGTCCCACCAGTCTCCCCTGTAGCCCCTGTCGCACCAGTCACGCCTCTGCAACCATCACAGCTTAACGAACCTGTCCAGGAGCATTTGAAATTATAATTGCGATGGTGAAATGAAGCATCCAGAAACACTTCATTTTTCATCGAGCCGTTGTCGCCCATGCCGCTCACCTCCCGTTACCCAAGCAGCCATCCCTTACATGTCATCTCCTACTAGTAAATGGCATTCCACGATGTGCGCTTGTACGGAAGCCTCTCTTTCACCAAAAATACACAACGACAAACCGCCGGCTCCACGAAGGAACCGGCGGCTATGTACCACTCTACGCCAAGATCGAACTAAATAATTAGGCTGCTCACAGCAAAGCTCGTGCCAAGGAACACGCAGAACAAGAGTGTCCCAACCGCTACGTTGCCTTTTTGCAAATGCTCGGCAATGTTTAAGTTCGGCGTTACCAGCTCGAATATCCAGTAGGCTGCGACAAGGCAAACATATCCAACCCCGAACCACATGATCACATGCCAGATCGACGTGTTCGTGTAGGCAGCGACACCAAGAATGATCGCTGTTGCCAAGAACTTGCCGCCAAGCGCAAGACCGACGGCCACATTGCCCTTGCGCAGCTCGTCCATATCCTTAAACGGCGTCATCCAGCTGAAGATCAGCATGCCCGCCAGCTGAAGCCCTATAATTGCAATTACGCTTACGACAAGATTAATAACGACGGTCATTACGCCCACCCCCTGAATTTGGCATATGCAAGATCATAATTGAGGTAGTCGTGAACTTCTTCAACGTTGATCATCACATTCTTCAAGCTCTTCAGCTTCTCATATCGTTTATCATCAATCGGCTGCTTGAGCTGATTGCCCGAAGGCAGCGTAATGACGGCAAAATCCCTCGTTTTTCCTTGATAGGACGTCTTATATACGCCTACAAGCGGTACTTCAGTCTGCAAAGACAGCTTCAGCTTCGCGAGATCCTCCTTCGCGCTAGCTTCGCTCTTGAACGACTTGATCGGATTCCACGCCGACAGCTTAATCGAATTGCTTCCGCTCGCGCCTGAGGACATTTCAGCGGTCATATACTGCAGTGTCCAAATATCATCGCCCGTCCCATAGTTGCTATCGTTCGCCATCAATGTATTATCCGGCAGAATAACCATATCGCTGCCTACCAAATCGCCAACCTTGCCCTGCACGATGCGATAATCCCATGGAATAGCGCCAGTTGCAGCCGAATCCTCTGTAGCCATATCATCAGCGCTAACGTTGAATACAGACTGCTGATCCGATGCACATGCGTCAAGCAGCAGCCCTGCAAGCAGCACGAGCAGCGTCAGCCCATATAGCCGTAGCCCAAACCTTCGAGCCTTCTTCATTCTTCCCTCACCCCTATTGCCACAAAATGACTCGTATTACCCGTTATCGGACCGCCTGCACGGCCAAGCACACCGCAAGGAACTCCGTTGATCACAAACATGCCAGTAAGCAGATGCAGCTCGCCGACTGCCGTCTCGATGCGTGCAAGCTCCGCCCGCTTCTGATACATCAGTGGGAACAGCTCGCTCGTATCGTAACCGTCCACATCTGCAAGCTCCAGCTCGCCTGTTTGATTAAACAGACGGACAGAACCGCCCTCGCGTCCGAACATGGACTTCGAGACGAAGCTGCCTTCGAAGACCGGATTGTTATAAGCAGGCAGCATATATCGGCTAATAGCCTGTCGCTCCTTATGGTCGAACAGAAGCCCTAATTCGTACAAACCCCAAACAGTGGCAAGCAGCCCTTTTGATTGCAGCAATATGCTATGAATGCCGTTATATAAAGTCACTTTGCCGCTCTCTATCGCGTACGCGAGCGCTTCTCCGCCATCGTCCACAGCCATCCATTCCTTCGGGTACAATGCGAACAGGCTGCGAATCGCCCGACCTTCGCCATCCTTCAGCACACCTTCGTCTACCCATAGCTCAAGACAATCCACGCAGCGCATCGACAAGCCGCTATGCTTCACAAGTGCCTCGATGGTGCCTGAATCCTCCATATGCTCTCCGTACCCTACACATGCTGCCGCTTCAGGGCGTTCGAAGCCCCATGCCTCAGCCACTCGCTGCGCCATTCCGACATTCGGTGAGGCGATGCCCGCTTCGTCACAGAGCCAAGGCGTCGCAATTGAAGCTTCGACATAACCAGTCGGTGTGTCGGCGTTCAGTTCGAGCAGTTTAATGGCTCCCTCATTCGAGATGGCAAAATCAAACCGAGCATACCGGCTAATGAACCCTTCTTGCGGCATCGGAAGAAGATCCAGCGCATCCCATAACACCTCGGGAATGCCGAGCAGCTCATAAAATTCCGGCTTGCCATGAATATAGCGAGCGGTCTTATCCAGAATCAGCCACAGCTTCGCAGATGCTGTCTCCAATTCTTCAAACAACGGACGCGGCATCGTGACGATCTGATCAATCCAGTACGGCTCCTCCGCCAGGTCCGCCCAACTGAACCCTAGCTCACGCAGCTGTGCGACGCGAGACGCGCGGTCCGGATGCGGCACACCAACAATTTCAAACCGATTCGCAGCCGTCATCAACCACCGAATCCTCCAAAAATAGAATGCGAAGAACTTTTTGAAGAACTGCTGCTGCCGGATGAGCTCATCGAACTGGACTTGCCGCCGATCCCGCCTGGCGAAGACGAGGTTGACTTCGACCGGCGCGTAACCGAACCGCTCTTGTTCGATGTGACCGGACGCACACTGGAACCGGAAACCGGTTTATTTTGAAAGCTGTCGCTCGAATAAGAGGTCTTCGGCTTGTAAGGCTGGTGCGTACCCGATGTATAGGTGGTATGAGTCGTATAATAACGCGACGTCGAATACGACGAACCTTGGTTGAACAGCAAATGATATAACATAAGATCGTCCCAGCCGAAGCTCGAGTGTGAACCGTTGTTAATAATAATCGTATCCCCGGAGCTCGAAGCACCTCCGCCTCCGTCGCTCACAACTCCGCCACTGCCGCCGCTTCCTGTTGCAGTATCGGCACCCTGCTCCTCGGCGTTCTCATCCTCAAGCATAGGCAAATTCCAATCCACTGCCGGGTCAAAATATTGCTTCACGGCTTCATTTGAGAATTCCACCAGCTTCGGCTGCTCTGCCGCCGTAGTCCCCTCTGCATAGGCCATCGCACCGAATGCTGCATTTGCGATTAGTGCAAGACCAAGCGATGTCGATAAGATCCGGAGCGGCTTGCCATCTCTCGTAAACAGCTTAGACCGCAGCGACTCGGCCTGACCTTCATCCCATTTCAATACTACCCCTCCTCATGTTGCAATCCATAGCCTCTATTCATTACGTACAGCAACGACTAAAATTTCAAGTTTTCCAACATCCAAGTTCAATCGGCCTTCAATCGTCTTATATTCCTGATTGCCGATCGTTATGAAATTGATATGCTCAAGAGATGTAATCATCGCTGTCGACCAAATCCGCTCATCAATATGCCGCAACTGCCCGTCCGTCTCTTTCTCAACTACAATGACAGCTATGCCATTATCCAAGATCAACTACACCCTCTCAACCCGAATTCGTTCCACGTTTTACAGTAACTGAGAGCCGAAGAAATTGTCAATGCTGCAAGCCCCATGAAAAAAACGCCAGCCCCTTCTATTCAAGGAGCTGGCGATGCAAATTCAATTAGGCGCGGGCGCCTTCATTCTTAATTAATCGAATAAAGTCAGCAAGCGAGAAGTAACCGTTCTCCTTGAAGAAGCTTGTAATCATCGCAGTACCCGGGTGGTGCTCGAACCGTTTCATGAACGGCTGGATCGTCTCGACGACAAGCTCTTTCGTCAGCCCTTTGTGAGCGCCAGCATTGCCAATGAGATGATATTTCAGCATCGCGTAAAGGACGGTCATCAAGAAGAACGATTCGATTGACTTAGAGAAATCGACTGTGCGATAAGCATAATTGACAAGGAAGTTCTCAAGGATATGCGCATTAGACTCCATGAATGGCTTGTAGTGCACCGCATAGGCTTCTGCGTAGTTGCTGCTGGAGCCGCCTAAATATCCGTCTACCGAAGCGATCAACGCTTTATATCGCGCAGCTTCCTTCTGTTCGTCCTTCAGGATGTGAAGAATGTCACGGACAATTTGGAACTGGCTTGCCGGTTCCCCGCTCACATCACGCAGCACATCACGGAAATCGCCATGCAAGAACTCATCCTCGAGTCCTTTATATTTCACAAGATCATTGAAATACATCGCAAGAATGACCATCCGGTCATCGAGTGAATATCGACGGTCCTGCAAGATGCCTAGAACGAGGTCTCGTACGATGTTCATATAGGGATCCGGTTTGAATCGTTTATCAATGGGAAGCGCAATCTCTTCTTCGGTATAGTTCACATCGATACCATTCGGGTTAAAGAGCACTAGCCGTGCAATTTCCGGACAAGCGAGCGTTGCGGAAGCTTCTTTTACACCTTCAACCACATTGACTGATCTTGGAAACTTGTCACAGGTATGCGACAGAAACGATTCGCCAAGTGTAGCTTGAATCCGGCAAAGCTTCTCTTCCGTTAGGAAGTGGCAGTTCGCTTCAATGGTCTTGAATGATTTCCCATTCACGCCTGACATAATATCTATTTGCTGCTTCGGTACGCGCTTATATTTTTTTAATGTCTGCTCATCGATTGCAATACTCCACCCCGAGCAGCAGGTATCCTCGCAGGCTGAACCAATACACGTAAATTTCTCGTAATAATCCGGTACTAACGTCCTCATTGCTCTTATTTAATCCTCCTATAGGTTCGGACAATAGCATCCTGTTATATGTTATTGCTCATTCTTACTATATCGGCATGAGGAGGATTCGATTTTACGGTCAAAAAAAGCCAGGAACGTGAGGTTCCTGGCAGTTTGAAGCAACTATTGAACAAGTGAAGAATTAACCTCTCTTTTTGCGCGTCATGACGTCGAAAATAACCGCGGCAGCAAGCACCGCGCCACGAATCATGTACTGATAAGAGATGCCAACGCCGAGCAGGTTCATACCGCTGGAGAGCGAGGCCATAACGATCGCACCGATGATCGAGCCTGTTACTTTACCAACGCCGCCTGCCGCGGATACACCGCCGACATAAGCTGCTGCAATCGCATCAAGCTCGAACAGCGTACCTGCTGTTGTAGTCGCAGATTGCAAACGCGCCGTAAACAGAATACCGGAAAGCGCAGACAGCATACCCATCGAACCGAATACGATGTACGTAATTTTCTTAACGCTGATACCGCTCAGGTGAGCCGCTTCCGGGTTGCTGCCAACCGCATAGATATGACGCCCAAGCACTGTCTTCGTGGATAGAATCTGATAAACAACAACGACGAGCACCATAATAACGACTGTCCAGGAGAAGCCGTTGTAGCCTGCGATAATCCATGTGATATAAGCGATAATAGCGGAAACAAATACAAGCTTAACAGCAAAAATATTGTTCGATGTGACTTCGAAATTGTACTGCTGCTTCTTTTTCCGATTCGAAATTTCTACGAAAATGTAAAGCAGAATAGCCGCAGCGCCAAGGATCAAGGAGAGCACGTTCAGTCCGGCCACTTTGCCGAGCGATGGGATAAAGCCGTTCCCGATCGCGTTGAAGTGATCGTCTTTAATAATGATCGTACCTGTTTTCTCTGTCACCATAAGCAGCGCGCCTCTGAAGATCAACATCCCTGCGAGCGATGCAACGAAGGATGGAATACCGATCTGGGCGACCAGGAAGCCGTTTAACAAGCCTACAATAATGCCAAATACGAGAATGATCGGAATCGTAATGTAGAACGGTACACCCAGCTGCGTCAAGAAGATCGCAGCGATTGCGCCCAGAAAGCCCGCCATGAACCCGACCGATAAATCTATGTGACGAATGACAATGACGAGCGTCATGCCGACTGCAAGCACCGCGATATAGCCGGTCGCATCGAGCAGGTTACTGATGTTCCGTGATGACATGAACAAGCCGTCCGTCATAATGGAGAACGTCAGCATAATGACGAACAATGCGATATACATGCCGTATTCGCGAATATTTACTTTGATCAACGATTTTCCTTCGTTAAAGAAATTCACAGTGTGTTCCCCCTATTGCGTTGCAAGTTGCATAATTTTCTCTTGATCCGCTTCTTCCATGGACAGCTCGCCCGTCATGCGGCCTTCCGCCATCACGTAGATCCGGTCGCTCATTCCGAGCACCTCGCCAAGCTCCGACGAGATCATAATGATGCTCATGCCTTCTGCGATCAGCTTGTTCATAAGTGTATAAATCTCGAACTTTGCCCCTACGTCGATACCGCGGGTCGGCTCATCCAAGATAAGCAGCTTCGGTCCGACGAACAGCCATTTGCCGAGCGATACCTTCTGCTGGTTACCGCCGCTCAGCTTGCCGACAAGCTGTTCGACCGAAGGCGTCTTAATGTTTAGCGATTGTTTATATGCATTCGAAATCTTTACTTCTTCATTCTGGTTAATGAAGCCGTTCTTAGCGATGCCATGCAGGTTCGCTGCCACGATGTTGCTCTTAATGTCTTGAATGAGGAAGAGGCCATCGCCCTTCCGGTCTTCCGTTACATAAGCAATGCCTGCGGAGATTGCATCCTGCGGATGCTTGAACGTACGCTTCTTGCCGTCAAGCTGCAAGTCTCCCTGCAATTTATAAGACTTCGGATTACCAAAGATACTTTGTGCAAGTTCTGTTCTTCCAGAGCCCATTAAGCCGGCAATACCGACGATTTCGCCTTGTTTAACATGCAAATTGACGTTTTTGACGACGCTGCGACCGAGATTCGGATCGTATGCCGACCAATTCTGAAGCTCCAGAATTGGATTGCCAAACAACTTGTTTGCCCGCTTCGGATAAATATCCTCGATCTCGCGACCGACCATGTTTTTGATAATGGCATTTTCGGTAATTTCGCCTTTGGAGGCGTCAAGCGTACAGATCGTTTGTCCGTCACGCAGTACGGTTGCACTATCGGCAATCGCAATGACTTCCTTCAGCTTGTGCGAAATCATTATGCATGTAATGCCTTGATTACGAAGCTCCCTTAGAAGCTCCAGCAAGTTTTCACTGTCATCTTCATTAAGTGCTGCGGTCGGCTCATCCAGGATGAGCAGCTTCACATCTTTCGTTAATGCCTTCGCAATTTCGACAAGCTGCTGCTTGCCGACGCCCAGATCCTTAATTAGCGTCTCCGGGTTCACATCCAGCTTCACCATTTGCAGCATTTCCTTCGCCCGCATAATGGTGTGATTCCAATCCACGAACGAACCGCGTTTAATTTCGTTGCCTGCAAAAATATTCTCGTATACCGTCAAATCAGGGAAAAGCGCAAGCTCTTGATAAATGATGGCAATACCTGTTTTTACGCTATCGTTGATCTTGGCAAAACTTTGTACATTTCCTTCGAATACGATATCTCCGTCGTAAGATCCGTGCGGATATACGCCCGAGAGCACCTTCATCAGCGTCGATTTACCTGCACCGTTCTCGCCGACCAAAAAATGAATTTCGCCCTTCTTCACTTTGAAGCTTACGTTCGAAAGAGCTTTAACGCCGGGAAATTCTTTGGAAATGCCTCTCATCTCTAATATATAGTCACTCATGTTCTCGCACTCCTTAACTAAATCATTCAGGCTTGAACTTGGCATCGCTGTCGCTAGGCATTGCTGAATGATTAATCGAAGAATAGTGATAGATGACCTATCACTATTCCCCGAAATGCCTTTTATGGATTACAGACCTTGGAAGTCGCTAGCTTTGTAGTAGCCGGAATCAATCAGAGCCGATTTCACGTTGTCTTTGTCAACAACGATTACATCTGTTTGTTTCGCTGGCACTTTGATTTTGCCGTTATCGTATTCGCCTGTTGTTTCTGGTGCTTTGTCGTCGAGGATCGAAAGCGCCATACCCATTGCGTCTTTAACGAGGTTACGAACATCTTTGAATACTGTCATCGATTGTTTGCCGTCGATTACGTATTGGATGGAAGCTTGCTCAGCATCTTGACCAGAAACGACGAAGCTCTTCACGTCTTTGTCGGAACCGAATACGTCTGCGATCGAACGAGCTGTGCCATCGTTAGGAGCAAGGATAGCAACGTCGCCTTTCATGTCAGCTGCTGCTGCAGTCAAGTGAGTTTGTGCTTTGTTCTTCGCTTCGTTTGCATCCCAGTTCGTCGTGATTTGACCGATGATTTTGCTCATTTGGTCGCGCTCCAGAGTTGCGTTGCCTTTCAGAGCTTCGGCTTCGCTGGAGTTAGCGATTTTGAATGTGCCGTCAGCGATTTTCGGTTGAAGAACTTCCCATGCGCCTTGGAAGAACAAGAATGCGTTGTTGTCAGAAGCTGCGCCAGCGTACAGGTACAATGGCTCGCCGCTGCCTTTAGCGTGGTCAACGAGGTATTGCGCTTGTGCTTTACCTACTGCAACGCTATCGAATGTAACGTAGTAGTCTACAGCATCTGTTTTTGTGATCAAACGGTCGTAGGAGATAACTTTAACGCCGGCTTTCTTCGCGGATTCTACAGCTGCTGCTGCTGCGTCGCCATCTTGAGGACAAATGATCAATACTTGAATGCCTTTATTGATAAGTGTCTCAACGTTTTCTTTCTCTTTCGCCGAGGAACCTTGACTGAACAAAATGTCAGTTGTGTAATCCGTGCCCTTGAGCGCGTCTTTGAAGCGCTGCTCATCTTGTACCCAACGCGGCTCATCCTTCGTCGGAAGTACGATACCTACGCTTACTTTGTTGTCTTTGCCACATGCCGATACAATTGCTGCGAACAGCATGATAACGACTAGAAGCGCTACTGCTTTGAACCCTTTTTTCATGTTTGTTTCCCCTCTCGGTTTTTCTAAAACGCTTACAAACCAACTATAGCACCGGCTAAACATGTTGAAAGCGCTATACAATAGCACATTTTTTAGTCTATCTACACTATTTTGTGATTCTGGGACGAGCAGAGCGGATATTGGATAAACAGCAAAGAAAAACGCCTCAGCAATAAGCTGAAGCGTCTTTGGATGCATCTATTTCACATTGCGGTAAATGTCTGCTTTCTTATGAAAGCCATCAGCAATGATCGTCTCCTCCATGTTGTTCGAATCGACCGCGATCGGTTCGAGCAGAATGGCCGGTACGTCAATCTTCTTGTTAAACACCTTCCTATCGGTGTTCACTTCCTCGCCCTTCGCCATCTTGACCGCGAGCTCAGCTGCCGCTTCCGCCAGCTTCGGTATCGGCTTGTAAACGGTCATCGTCTGCGTCCCTTCCACAATTCGCTGGGCTGCTGCAAGCTCGGCATCCTGCCCTGAAACCGGGATCATGCCGGCTAGATGGTGATCTGCGAGCGCGTTAATGACTCCGCCAGCCGTGCCGTCATTGGCTGCAATTACCGCGTCAACATGGCCTTGATTCGCAGTCAGCGCAACCTCCATATTGGCTCTCGCATTCGCCGGAATCCATTCCTTCGTGAACTGGTCATATACGATCTTAATGTCGCCTTTTTCGACGAGCGGCTTAATGATGTTCATCTGACCTTGCTTGAACATATGCGCGTTATTGTCCGTATCCGCGCCTTCAATCAAGACATAGTTGCCCCTCGGCACCTGCTTCACGATGGCCTCGGCCTGCAATTCCCCCGCCTTCTCATTGTCGAAGGAAATGTACAGGTCGACGTCAGAATCCAGTATAAGCCGGTCGTATGAAATGACCTTGATGCCAGCTTGATGCGCCTTCGCAACTATGGCGGCACATGCTTCAGCATTATGCGGCACAACGACGAGCACGTCGACGCCGCTTGAGATCATGCTTTCCGCTTGCGCGATTTGCTTCGCGTCGTCCCCGTTTGCCGCCCGTACATCGATCTTGGCGCCAAGCTCCTCAACGGCAGACTTGAACAAGTCGCGGTCCTTCACCCACCGCTCCTCTTCAAGCGTATCTATAGATAACCCGATCACGAGCTGATCGTCAGCTCCTGAGGTGCGTACATGTTCCAGCCGCTCCGGCTGTTTAAGTGCTGCGCCGATCTTCCCATTATCCGAATTCAGCAGCGAGCAGGATGAAAGGAACACAAGTGCCGCGATGATCGAAGCCGCGCCAATCACTTTATGAAGTTTCTGTTTAGGCAACACGCATCATCGCTCCTTAGCTCTGTTTCTTCGCGGCCGGCCGCAGCAGCTGCTTCCGGTAATCGGTTGGCGTACTGCCAACGATCTTCCTGAATACGCGGCTGAAATAATTCGGGTCATTATAGCCGATGTCGAACGTAATTTCCTTCAAGCTCTTATCTGTTTCCTGCATCAATTGCTTCGCTGTCTCTACACGGCATTCGGTCAAATAATCAATATAATTCATGCCGAAATATTCTTTGAACAGCTTGCTGACGTAGAACGGATTACGGTCCACATGTGCCGCTATGCGCTCAAGCGATAATTCCTCGTGTGCATGCTCCTTAATGTAGCGCTTCAGCGAAAGCAAGAGATCAGACTCCATCTCGCCCTCCAGCGATGCGGCTGTTTGGGCGAGCCGGTTAATGATGGCCCGCGTCTCGCCTTTCAACTGCACATAGCTTGCCGCTTGGTTAGGATAATAGGGCGTATCCACACCGACGCCCATCTCAAGCAGCATCCGCGTTACGATGATCAGCACCTCAAAGATGCGCTGCTGTGCCATGCCGAGCTGCTCACCAGCTCCTTCGTAGGCATCGATCATTTGAAGGGCTTGGTCAGCCGCTGCTTCCCAGCTGCCGCGCCGAACTTCTTCCAGCACATTCTTCTCCATCTCGAGCGTCTCGATCCGGGCAGGGGCTTCTTCATGCTGAGGCAAATCCTCATACAAACAATAACGCGCAGGCATGGCGAGATCAACGGATGCAAGCAGCGCTTCATGATACGACTTGCGCATCGCGTCGCCAATGTCTATGCATAGTCCGCCAATTCCGGCGAATGGCTCAAAGTCGCTATGCCGCTGGACGAGCTGCACCAATTTCCGGCCAATTCCAACCGCATGATTGCGGTAAGACAGTTCGCCGGACACGAACACGATAATCGGTACTTGCTTACCGGATAGCTTGCCGATCCAATAATGAACCGAAGCATCATTCAGCTGAGCGATGATCGTGTCGTATAACTGCTCAAGATCGCCTGGCCCTCCTTCACCCTTCTTCGTATCCGAGAGCAGCAGATTGACGACGAAACCGCCTTTTGATCCTGGCACGCCAAGCAGCTCTATATTCTCGCGAAGATGAACCGATTGCACATCATCGAACAATAGCTGAGATACGATATCAGCCTCCACAATCGGCAGCATTTTGCGCAATCGCTCCGACTCTAGTCGCTGGCGCTCCTGCTCCTTGCGCTCGTCATTAATCTCGTCAACGACTTTGCCGATCGTTTCAAGAATGACGGCTTTCTTGCTTGGCTTAAGCAAGTAATCACTAACGCCGAGCTGCAGCGCGGCTCTGGCAAACTCAAACGTATCGAATGCAGTCACCATTATGAATTTGGCGCGAATGCCAGCTGCTTTAATGCCCTGAATCGCTTCAAGCCCGCTTAATCCTGGCATCTTAATGTCCATTGTAATGAGGTCAGGCTTTAGCAGCTTCGTTTGCTCGATTGCTTCCCTGCCATTAGAAGCTTGTCCAACGACCTCTACCTCTGCGAGTCCATCGGTTATTATTTTTTGCAATGCAATTCGCTCAATCGGCTCATCATCTACAATTAGTACGCGTATCATTGTTGTTTCCCCCTCGGAAGCGTAAGCGTAATGCATGTTCCTTCGCCGATCTTCGATTCAATCGTAATAATATCATCAACGCCATAGAACAGCTGAAGTCGATGCAGGACGTTGCGAATGCCGATCCCTGTTGAGTGCCCTTTGTAAGTGGTGCTCTCCGCTTCCGATAGCAGCTTCTCAATTTGCTCCAAGCTCATGCCTTGTCCGGTATCTTCAACTTGAACGATGACTTGATCCTGCTCCTGCTTCACGCGCAGTGTCAACGTTCCGCCTTCCTCAGATGGTTCAATTACATATATAAATACGTTCTCCGCCAGCGGCTGCAAAATCAAGATTGGCACCTCGATATCAAGCGCATCCTCATCGATCTCGCGTATGACCGTCAGCCTGTCATCGAATCGCGCTTTCTGAATCGTCAAGTACTCCTCTAGCACTTCAACCTCATCGCGCAGCGACACCCTGCTGTCCATTCTGCGCAAATTGTAACGAAGCATGCCGGCAACCGAGCTGATCAGCTCACTCGTTTTGTCTGCACCTGCCAGAAATGCTTCCTTCGAAAGCATATTCAGCGTATTGAACAGAAAATGCGGATTAATCTGGCTCTGCAAACTCTTCAATTCACTTTCCTTCAGCATCAGCTTATGCTTGTGCAGATCATACTCCAGCTGCGCCTTGCTCTGGATTTCATCGAATAGATTACCGATGTTAAGCCGCATATTGTCGAGTGTTCTGGCTAGAAAAGCCATATCGTCGTTATTGCTGATCTCAATTGGCTTCTGGAAATTGCCTCGAGAGAGCTCACGCGACGCCTGCGTCAGCTTCAAAATCGGTTGGGTCACGCTGTTGACGAATCGGAAAGAGAACAGCAGCAGCAATAATGATACGAGGGCGAGAGTCCAAAAGCCCATTCGGAACAAGTCATTACTGCGCTTAATGATTTTGCGGTAAAACGCATCATAGGTCTTCTGCTCGCCGCTGATTAGCGTCAGCGTGGTCTCGGAAATGTATTTGGAAATGTTCGATGCTTCATCGAATTTCTTGGCAACCGAGTCTTCGTCATTATCTTTCTGGAACCGAACGACGAGATCCATCGATTCAGACTGGCTCTCGATCATATTCTGAAAGTTATCCAGCTGCATCTCATTGTTCGGATTGCGAAGCCAGCTCAGCTCGGACTTGGTATGAAATAATGTATTATTATCGTCCACGTACCTCTTGAGATTGGCCTCTGTCGGGGTAATGCGGTAATTGTTCAACGAAGTGAGCGTCTGCTGGCTCTGCTGGGAAGCTTGATTCATAAGCAAGTAGCGCTGCAGAATCTGGTTGTACTGCTCGACAGTCTTCTGGTTGAATGCACTCATAGACAGCCAGATAAGCGCCATAATGATCCATATGAGAATCGACAAAAGCATCATTTTGCTGCGGATCGTCTTCATAAGCTATCTGCTGCCTCCTTCATCCGCCGAATCGACGACGCTGATTGGAGTAAAATAACTGTTGTTTAGCGGCAGCTGATCGCTGTCGAGCCAGCGCTTAATGAGATCGACGCTCATTTTGCCCATTTCTTCATAATGCTGCGACAAGCCAGATTCGACGATATTATCCTGAATCAACTTCATCGTCTGCGGCGAATCATCAAACATAAACACTTGATAATGGCTTGACCGCGAGCGGGTCCCTCCTGCTTGCACAATGCTTCTGCCTGACTCCGCCTTCAAGCCAATGAATGCTTTTGCAGCCGGATAATGATTCAGGATATCAAAGGTTTGCATATTCGCAGCCGCATTCTCATTGTCCTTCGAAGAAGTAACGAGCTTGATGGCTGGATAGCTCTTCAACGCTTCATGCAAGCCTCTCTGGCGCAGCTTATCCGTATCCGACGCTTCCGTGTTCGTAATGATGCCTACCGTCCCTTGCCCGCCCAGCTTCTGAGCAATATGCTTCCCCATCAGAATGCCTTCTTGATAATGGTCCGAGCCGACATACGACTTGCGTAAGGACCCCGGCGAATCTGAATTGATCGTCACGACAGGAATTCCGCTGAATATCGCCTTATTGACCATCTGGACAAAATCCGGCCGATCTGCGCCCTCGATAATAATGCCGTCGACTTTGGAAGCGATTGCAATATCGACCTGCTTAATAAGCTCTTCCACATTCGAGCGATAGACTCCCCAGAATTCGATTGCCATGCCGTGCGACGCCGCTGCATCGCGAGCCCCACGCTGGATTTCGTTCATCATATAGCTGCCCTGCTCCTGAGAAATGATGACGATATGCGGCTTGGATGACGTCAGCACAGGCTCCGCAATGTTCGACATGCCAAGGTCATTGGAATATAGCGTAAACATGGAATAGAGCGTAACGGCCAAGGCGGCCAAGCTAATTCCGATGATGGAATAAAAAATGGGCTTCTTCATATAGGCTCCCTCAGCTTGCGCGATTTTCACGTAATTCTATCATGATTATATCGTTTCGAAAATGATTGTAAAATATGTTGCCAGCCCTTTACGAATTTCTACTGGAAACTTATACAAAGGATACCAAGCGCTATGATAAAATGAGTCCATCTTTGTTGTCTATTTATCAACTTTAGGATGGTGCAGGTATGAGAAGTGTAGAGCTTGCTAAATGGATCGAAATGCGTGAGGAAGGCCGTGCAAAACAGGATCAGGCGCTGCTAAGCGAAGTTCGGACGCAATTAATGTCATTATTAGCCGAATATCCAGAGGATGCTGAAATCAACTATCAGATTGGCATCGCGCATGACAATTCCGGCCTTGGCAAAGCAGCCATTCCTTATTACGAGTCCGCGCTTCGACTTGGTCTATCCGGTGCAGATCGGGAACGGTGTCTGATGGGGCTCGGCAGCACTTATCGGTATTGGGGGCAGTACGATAAAGCGGTCGAGACGCTGCGACTAGGAAGGCAGGAATTCCCGGATAACCGTGCGATCCAAGTGTTTCTCGCCATGGCGCTATATAACAGCAATAGCTACAAAGAGAGCGTGGAGCTGCTCATTCAGAACCTGATGGAAACGACCGACGATGAGAAGCTGCATTATTTTAAACGTGGCATACTTGCTTACAATGAAGACTTGGATGAAACCGCGGAGAGCTAACTGAAAGAGGGATTTCCTGTTGATTCCAAATTTGCTTTTGGCTTCGGACATGATAAACTATTGGAGGTACTTCTGTACCAAATTCTACTAACCCTTGGAGGCGTGATCGTAATGGCAATCAGTGCATACCTCAATTTCCCAGGCAACACACGTGAAGCTGTAGAATACTACGCTGAAGTGTTCAATGTCGAAGTAACGAACCTCGCAACTTTCGACAGTGTGCCGGCTCATCCGGATTACCCGCTTCCACCAGGAACTGAAAAGCATATCATGCACGCTCGCATCCATGCTTATGGCAGCGACCTCATGTTCTCTGATACTTTCCCGGGAATGCCGCTCACGATGGGCAATAACATCACGCTTGCACTCGTCATCAATGACGCAGAAGAGCTTACGCGTGTTTACAATCGCATTAGTGGCGATGGCACAGCTACTATGCCGCTGCAGGAGACTTTCTGGAGCAAGCTTTATGGACAAGCAACAGATAAGTTCGGCATTTTGTGGCAGTTTAACATGGAAGTTTAGTATTTGGACGAAGAGGACAAGCCAGCAACTGGCTGTCCTTTTTTATTTGCCGGACATGCGCACAAGTCCCTCCTCTCATAGATTCATATCGTAGAGCAAATAGGATTGGAGGATGAGAGATGGGCAGAGCACACCGTTGTTTCTGCAAAAAAGTAGTCAACATCACCTATAACATTTCGATTCACTACGGGCATCGGATCAAAATCATTCAAAAAGCGGAAAGCGGCGGCATGATCAACCGCCACGTCGGATTCGCAGCGACCCAAGGCGGACAGATCGCTGTCAACCGCAGCATCAACGATCAAGCGGGCGAGCGGAATCCGCAGCCTGGCAGCAGCAGCGCTTGGGTGAACAAGAAGGTCCTTCGCAAACGACGTTAAAGAGAAGAAGCCGAGAGATCAGGGGTTGATCTCTCGGCTTCTTCTTGCGGCTTATGTGATTGCTGCAGCGTGGGAACAGGGTGCCGAGAGAGGCTTTTCATCTCTTGGAGGTGAAAAGGCGAATTTCTCGGGCGATGGCGGTGGCAGATGGTCAACGAAGTTTATGTCTCCAGAGTATCGCGATCGTCACCGGCAGCCTTTGTTCCAAACTATTTCTTCTCTTCTTTTATTTTAAACATCGTCTGTGTATGATCAACGAAATCTTCAACTTCCTTCCGTACAGCTTGCTTCTTCTGATCTGCTTGTTCTTGTGTAATTTCACCTTCTGCTTTTACTGAATCAATTTTGGCGGTGAAGTCTGATATTAGCGTATCGATTAGCTGCTGACGGGATACGCCATGATCCTTTGCGATGTCCGCAAACGACTTGCCACCTTGAACCTGTTCAGAGAAAGTTGCTTTGTCTATGCCGATCAATTCTAAAGCAGCATGCATGTTAAATTCGCCAATCCCCTGTTTTTTTCCTTCTTGCTCTTTATTAAGCGGAGTAGTGAAGACGCGCTCTGCTTCCATCGAGGCCTTTTTCTTCACATTCTCCTTTTCATCAGCTGTAAGATCTTTAGAGTTTTTCGCTAGAATTTCATAACTAATTTCCTTTGTTAACCCATCAACCAAAGGCTGAAGCGCAATACCCTTCTCTTTCGCAATGTCAGCTAACGACTTACCCGCTTCAAGTGCCTCCTGGAAAGCTTCTTTATCTAAACCAAGCTTAGAATTAGCGATCTGTTGAAAATCAATTCTAATTCCTTCGTCCGGGTTCCGTTTATCATCCTTGCCCTGTGCTGCCGCAAAGCTCTCTTTCTTCTTAAACAGCGTCTGTGTATGGTCGACGAAATCTTCAACTTCTTTAAGTACTGCCTGCTTCTTCTCATCCGCTTGTTCTTGAGTAATATCACCGTTTGTCTTACCTTCATCGATTTTTGCATTCACATCTGACACTAGCGCATCGATTAGCTGCTGACGTGTCGCACCGTGATCCTTCGCAATATCGACGAATGATTGACCCGCATGGACCTTATCAGCGAAAGTAGCCTTGTCGATTCCGATTAATTTTAGAGCTGCTGCTAGATTCCAGTCGCTGCCTTCTTGCTTGGTGCTCTCCTTGTTGAGCGGTTCTGTGAAGATGCGTTCTGCTTCCATGGATGCCTTCTTCTTCACATTCTCTTTCTCCTGAGCTGTAAGATCCTTAGGATCGAGATGCGCTAATATCGCATCACTAATCTCCTTCGTTAGCTCATCAATAAGCGGCTGAAGCGCTTTTCCTTTTGCTTTCGCGATATCTGCAAGAGATTTACCTGCTTTCTTGGCTTGTTCGAAAGCCTCTTGATCCAGGCCGAGCTTTGATTTAGCGATTGTTTCCAAATCCAATTTCAACTTATCGTCTTTGCCAGGACTTGGTTTCTCTCCTTTCTTACCAGCTGGCTTTGTCTTCTGAGCATCTGCATAGCTTGCCTTCTTGTCATCCTGTGATTTGCCATTTAGGTTGTCTGCCGCATAAGCGGTTACCGGCACTGCGATCGCGATTAGCAGCGCTGCGCCAGCGAGCTTCCAATTTTTCTTCATTGTTTTATCCCTTCTTCGTTTTGAATTTGCCATCCATATAATGGGGAGGCTACATGCTTTAAGTTATAGAAACATTCTGAAAAGAATCTGAAATACTCGGAAGAGATACACGAAACGTCGTACCGACCTGAGGCGTACTCCACACCTCTATCTTTGCCCGATGTGCATCAACAATTTGTTTCGCAATCGCAAGTCCGAGGCCAGTTCCTTCCGATCGGCGAGTCCGGGCTTTATCCATTCGATAAAATCGTTCGAAAATACGAGGCAGATGCTCGTTCTCAATGCCTATCCCCGTATCACTGACAATAAAGGATACCTTCTGAGGGTTCGTTTCCAAGGAGACGGTAACACTGCCGCCTTCCCTGTTGTACTGAATCGCATTCTCGATGACGATTAAGATAAGCTGACGAATCCGTACCTCATCGGCTTGAATCATCGCTTCTTCCGCGCCAGATCCACTTTGGCGATTTTCCCATATCAACTTCACATGCTTAGAAGTCGCAATGGGTTCTAATTGTTCCATGACTTGGCGGATTGCGTGACGCATAGAAAATCGTGATAAAACCAGCTCAAGCCGACCGCTATCACTACGCGCAAGCACGAGCAAATTATCGACTAACCGGCTCATATGATGAATTTCCCGCCCCGTCTTCATGAATACACTACGATGGAAATCAGGCAGTTTATCGCTCTCCTCGTCTAGTACCTCGTATGCAGATTTCAAAATGCTAAGCGGTGTCCGAAGCTCATGCGACGCATCGGAAGTGAATTGTTCCTGTCGGTGGAACGCTTGTGAAATCGGTCCCATTGCGCGCCCCGCCAATATATAACCGGCAGCCCCTCCGGCGGCTAACATAAGCAAGGCGAAACCTGCAAATGCCCATCGTAGCTGCGTTAAAAGATCGGTATCACTCGTGACTTCCTGTGCAACAATTATTCTATAATCCGTGAGTTTACTATGTGAAAGTATCGTGCCTCCGATTCGAAAGGTTCTTCCATTCGCGCTTACATTTCGGTAAACATTATCCGGTTCCGCGTGGAGGCTTGGTTGGAGCGCCGCAAGCGGAAAATTCACCCCAGATGAGTTCTTGTTAGATGGCGAGGATTGAAAGATCATCTCACCGTTCGGATCGAGCAACCATGCCATTTGGTTAAGCTGTAAGCCTCCTGGTTCGTAAAATGAGTTCACCTTCTCCCTATCCAACGAAGAATCGAACAACGCATTTCCTTTTGGAGACTCGATTAGCTTCTGAAGCTCAGCTTCATACTGATTGCTTAAAGATTTAAGTTGATTGTCTTCTGTCGTTGTCAACATTTGCTGTACCATCCATAAAGAGAAAATGGCGGATATCATCAGAATAATACCAATCGTAAGCGAGAACTCTCGCGTTAGCCGGGTTCGTGTCCGTTTAAACATTGATCTCATTCCCCACCTTTCATAAACCGGTATCCAGCGCCATAAACGCTTTGAATGCATTTTGTTTCATAGGGTCCGTCCACTTTCTTTCGGAGCAATCTAATTGTAGCGTCAACGACGTTAAGCGTCACATCCGACGCAAGCCCCCATACCTGATCAAGCAGTTGCTCTCGTGAAAGGACTTGTCCAGCATGGCGCATCAAACAGACGAGCAATTGGAATTCGCGCCTTGTCAATATAATTGCAGTTCCTCTACGGGTGACTCCGAATCGGCTCATATTTGCCGTTATATCTCCTAAGCTAAGTGTATCCGATGAATGGTAGCCCCGATCCTGCCGCCTGAACAAGGCGAATAACCTTGCTTCCAGTTCCTCAAATGCAAAAGGCTTAATCATGTAGTCATCTGCCCCTGCGCGTAACCCCTCCACTCGATCTTGAACTGCATCTCGAGCCGTCAATAGCAGAATCGGAGTATGATCTTCCTTCCTGCGGATCTCCCTTACGAGTTCTAAACCGGTCAGCTCAGGCAACATCCAATCTAGTACATATACGTCATAGCGACCAGTAGCTATTGCTTCCTTCGCCTGGTGGCCATCCTTCATCCAATCGACAACATGATATTGCCGTTTCAACTGATGCTCGGTTAGCTCACCTAGCGTCTCATCGTCCTCAGCCAGTAATATTCGCATAATTAACTATCCCCCTTGCAAAAGACGTCATAGATAAAAAATGTACCAATCAATTCTGAAATAAACATGAAAAAATGAAGTAAATCTTACGAGCACTTGAAGGACAAACTCGTAGAAATCAAAGTCGCCATTTTAAATCACGGGGCCCCAGTATTCAATGTTGGTAAAATCGTTCAAATGGATGAAAATGTTGTTCACATTACAAATTTAAATGGAACTACAATCTATTTAAGTACTGATCCTATCAAAACCTTTCACGACCTTGATTAATCACAAAAATAACCCCTAATCAAATGCGATCACACTTGACTGGGGTTATTTCTATTGCGAAGTTGATCTTCGAATTAAGATTCCAAAATGTTTTGACCGATATAGCTACTCATTATCAATGAAACGTATGATGGGGCAATAAAAATTGGATTTGTCCCCATTATGTTTTATTACGTCTTCACCGACTCGATTTTAAATACGCGCCACCGTTTCTTCAGGCGCAAGCAAGCCAAAGCAATAGGCTGATTATGATTCCGAGCACTGCCCCTGCGATTACTTCAATTGGCCACGGAGACTTATTCATGTCTACTGTCAAGTTTCTGATTCTTGTGACTGCTGCGGCGCCGCTTCTTCTCTAGCACAGCCTTCCATAAATTTTTGATTCCGACGAGAACAATTAATCCAGATAATACGATGAACGAGATATCGCGAACGGCTATATACTGCGGTTCTTTAGGGAGAGAATCGCTTCTCTTAGCTCCCCTTCTCGCCATAGCTTGTTCATAAGCTGCCTTTGAGACTTGGAAATCATAGCGCTGAGATTTAAATTCGTCATGTCCTTTCAATCTAATCTCGGCCTCATACATACCTGGCTCTAGTAATGGCCCTTTGCGGATAAATATGATTTGTTCTTTGCCAGGCAGAAACCCAATGTTACGTGGTCCTTTTGTTTTCGATACATTTTTGTAGACATATTCGTTTTGAGCAGATTCAATAGCTTGACTTACGTTAATGCCGATATCGCCGTACAGTGCTTTAGCGTCTGGATTCTGAACCGTCAGTTTGATAATCGGCTGACCCGCTTCGTCAAAGACGTAATCATAGCGTTCAATTACAAGATCTGACATTACCGCCGTGGCTGCAACAGGTACAACGACTAGAACCGGCATTATGCTGTCTTCCTTCTCTTGCGTAAGAGCCAGTACAGAAGCAGTAAACATGCAAGCCCGGCAAGTCCATAACTTAACGGATGCAGGTATTTTTCGACGACATCCATGTTAGAACCTAATTTGTAGCCGGCGTAAGTTAATGCCATATTCCAAGGAATGCAACCTACAAAGGTAAACCAAGCGAACCTTCGGAAGTTCATCCCCGCAATCCCTGCAGGTAGTGAAATGAATGTTCGCACAAAAGGTAAATTTCTTGAGAAGAATACGGTGCTTTCTCCGTGCCTATCAAACCAGCGCTGAGCCTGATCAAGGTGTGCTTGATTAAACAGAACGTACTTCCCATATCGCTCAAGCAGCTTTCTTCCACCCTTTGAACCTATGAAATAAGCGATAACAGAACCGACGACATTACCAAGAACGCCTGCCGCCACAACACCTGCATATGACATGGAGCCGCTTGCTACTGCAGCCCCTCCGCTTAACAAAATCACTTCGCTTGGTATCGGTATACAAGCACTCTCGAGCACCATGGTGATAAATACGCCAGCAAGTCCAAGCACACTGATCCAGTGAACGGCCGTATTGGATATCCATTCAACGATCTGATGCATGTTATTCTCTCCCCTCCTTTGATTGATCTCTTATATGCTTCTCATGCTGTCATCAACATGTAAGCTAGGAAAACGATAGCAAGAACGAACCGGTACTATGCGAATATCTGGAGAAGCCCGGCCATAGGGCGAGGCATTGGCACAATTTGATCGATACCCTCCGCTTCTACGGGTACTTGTTTCTTCTGACCAAAGAGCATGAAGATACCGCCAAGAACTAGACCAGCAAGTACCGTAGGAGAAAATAAATAATTCTTCATAACTGAGTGCAGGATCAATCTGAGCAGCATGGCCGGAAAACAAGCCAAAATAACATGGAGAAGATTGACACACTCTCCCTACCTAGTTTGTCGTCCTTATATAGGCAATTACTACTGTAGTTCGATAACATCAAGCAATCATGAAACTTGTCTTAACATTTTCTTAAGTCAGATTAAATTTCTATGCGACGCTTGAAGGCCAGGAGTATTGGGATGTACTTTAAACATAAAAACGAGGTAATCTCTTAGTGAGACCACCTCGTAATGAAACTATCCAACCTTTTCATGTCTAAACCTCCTGCGTTTAGTGGCCATCAGTCTTTAAATCGATATCCAGTCCCCCAAACCGTTTCGATATAGCTAGGATTTGCAGGATCTTTCTCGATTTTTTCACGGAGCTTACGGATGTGAACGGTAACTGTTTGTAAATCACCTTTCGCGTCGATGTCCCAGATTCGTTCAAACAGATGATCTTTGGAAAATACTCGGCCTGGATGTCTCGCGAGAAAGTAGAGCAGATCGAACTCTTTGGTCGTCAGCATGACTTCCACTTCATTCACGTACACTTTCCGTGTATCTGGATCCATGTATATACCGCGGATCTGAACATCGTTCTTCGCAGTCATATTCCCGATTAAACGGTCATAACGCGCCAGATGTGCCTTAACTCTAGCAACTAACTCGGCTGGCTTGAATGGTTTCGTGATATAATCATCCGCTCCAAGTCCGAGACCCCGAATAACATCGATATCCTCTCTGCGTGAAGTGACCATAAGAATGGGAATATCTTTCTTCTCGCGAATCCCCTTGCAAACCTCGAACCCATTCATTTTCGGGAGCATCAAATCCAGAATAACCAAATCGTAATTTCCCGATAGGCTCATACTCAAACCGGATTCACCATCCGAAGCAATCTCTACATGAAATCCATTGATTTCAAGATAATCGCGCTGCAGCTCCGAGATCGAAATATCATCCTCGATGATCAGTATGGTTTTCATGATTGCACATTCGACCCTTTCCATATCGGAATTTGAAGCGTTATCGTTGTACCGATGTTAGTTTCGCTAATTGCGGAGATCGTTCCGCCATGTCCTTCCATAATCTGCTTGGCGATTGCAAGGCCTAGCCCGCTTCCGCCCGTATTCGAATTTCTCGACTCTTCTGCTCGGTAGAACCGTTCAAAAATATGCTCGAGCGCCTCTGGTTCTATGCCAATGCCATTATCAGAGATGCGGATAATTGCTTTCTCTTCCTCGCAATAAGCCTTTAAACTAATTACGGGTTCGTCCTTATCCGTATAACGCACACTGTTTTGAATAATATTGTTGAGTACTCGTTTGAAGTGATCCCAATCAAGTAAAACATCCGTCTCGGAGTCAATTGTAATATCGGCAGAATAACTGACCCGCAGCTTCTCCAATTCAAACTGCAATTCTTCTGACCAGTCACTTAGGTAAGGCTCTAGTTGTACAGTTTCGAAACGAAATGGCTCTCGGTTCAAGTCTAACTTAGAGTATAGAAACAATTCGTTGATTAGGTAATCCAATTCATCTGCCTTGATAGCGATTGTCTGCATATATTTCGTGTACTTCTCAGGCGTGTCTGCGACCCCTTCCATAATGCCATCCACGTACCCTTTGATTGCGGTGAGAGGTGTCTTCAAATCATGCGAGATATTGGAAATTAATTCTTTACGGTTCGCCTCATATAGCGCTTGCACCTCGATGGAATTCTGCAATCTTAATCGCATTTCCTCGAAAGCAACACCTAATTGGCCGATTTCATCTTTACCGATGACATCAACCTGGAAATCCAAATTACCTTCCTTGATTTCTCGAGCTGCTTTTCGCAGCACCTGTAATGGCCGGATAATGCGTGTAGACATAAAAGTAGTCAGCAAAATATGCGTTAATATAAGCACGCATAGCAAAGCGATAAATAACGAAGGGAAATATTTTCGAATGAAGAACGTCATAGGATCGATCTTCGAGATCATGAAGACAGTACCCTTATCGAAGTTGGGATAGTCAAAATCAAATTGCAAGAAGAAATAGTCCGCATTGGCAATCTTCATCACTGGATATTTACTAAATGTTTCAGGCTTTTTGAAAGGTGGAAGTCCTTCTGACAATTGCGGTAATTGCTGGATACTAGCCGAACGATAAATAATCGTATCTCCGAGTCGAACGACCAACCCTGCGTCCTTTTCCTTAAGCTCAGTCGTCATTTCGTTCAGATAGTCGCGGTCCTTTAACAGATTCGGCTCGCGCTCGACCGACCTTCTAATTTCTTTTGCGATATGTTCTACATCTCCATGGTCGAAACTATCCTCGGTTGATTCATATAGACCCTTTATATTCTGCAGATCCCCCTGATAAAAGACGACCATTAGGACAGAAATCAAGATGATGGAGATAAGCGGGATGATAAGCATCGCCGCATAGGACAAGAGCAATTTCATTCTAATGGACATGCAGGAAATCTCCTCCGTTTTGTTGCGCTCAGCTCTCCATCCCATCATAAAAGCAGCTTGTAAAAGAATGGTGAACTATTTCTTAAATTAATCTTAACTAGTCGATTTCACTTCTTGACGATAATAATCCGTTATCTAATAGTAGTTGATCTAAATAAAAAAAGGCACCCATCCGGCTACCTTCACTTTTACTTGCTTTTTAAGGTATTTTCGCGCATATCTCATGATGGTTTTAAACACCTGAGGATCTGGATGTTTCTTAAAACTGCCAGAACATGGGCATCGATAGCTGCATGTTTGCGAATTGCGTTAGTTTTGGTCCACATAAGCCGCTGGCGTAAAAACCTGTCACGAATATCTACGGTTGGTAATGTGACTATACTACCTTATTTAATTATTAGGAAACACTTTCAATTGGAGATCATTTGAAAACACAAGCTTGTAGCATAGCATGCTTAGTAGAATACTCGTTATCGCCGCGGAACCTGTAAACGAAAATACAATTAAGATTTGATAACGTACAGCTTCCACTGGCTCTGCTCCAGCTATGATCATACCAGTCATCATACCGGGCAGTTGAACAAGACCAACCGTTTTCATTCCGTCGATCGTCGGAATCATGCTGAATTTCACCGCACGCTTCCTGACTTGGTGTAAAGCTTGTTTGGCAGTAGCTCCTAACGATAATAGCGCTTCAATTTCTCCTCTTGTAGATTGGGCTTCTCGTTTTAGCTGATTCACAAACAAACCTGAAACAATCATCGCATTACCAATTGTCATTCCACTGAGCGGGATAATATACTGCGGATTTGATTTTATGAGATGAAGCCCAATTAGCATACCCATCATTATTAACTCCATAACAGAGATTGAGAATGCAATTCTCCAGACGATTCCCCTCATGCCATCGCCTCGTTTAGCTGCGTTCCATGAGGCAACCCCAATCATTACGATTATGATGAGTACCAATAAAAGAAAATTTTCAGTTTTAAAAATATATTGGAGTACATATCCGATAAACAATAGCTGTAAGGCTGATCTAACCGTTCCTATTGCGATTTCTTTCTCAAGCCCAAGCTTCTGCCAATAGGAAATGAGCATCGTTGCAAATACAAAAAGCAATGTGAAACTTAGCGAAAAAAGTGACATATCTAATGCACCTCAGTCTGCCCTCTCCCGATAAATTGCCTCGCGGTTTCGGTACTTGGATTTTCAAAAAATTGTTCAGTCGAAGTATCTTCCGCTATCGTCCCGCCTGCCATGAACCATATTCTCGAGCTCAATCTTTCTGCTTGCTTAAGTTCATGTGTAACCCCAATCATAATCGCACCTTCACAGCGATGCCATTCATCGAGCAAGTGCTCAACTGCAAGCGTATTCGGCGCATCTAAAGACGATGTAACTTCATCAAGCAAAATAATATCCGAGCGCAAGAGCAAAGAACGTATTAGTGCGATCCGCTGCATCTCTCCGCCTGAAAGCTCACGAGCATCTTTCTTCAGATCGAGGTCCGAAAGCCTTGCTGCTTCTAATAATCGTTCAGCTAACTTCAGGTCATATGGGAGCTGATGCAATTGTGATGGCACTTTAAGATTATCCTCAACACTTCCTGGAAGCATAACAGCTTGCTGTGCCACATAGCATACTTGTCTTCGCCATAAGCTTGGACTGAAATTGCGGAATGACACTCCGTCTAAACAAATATCACCTTCGTCCGGCGTATGTAGGATAGAAAGTAAACGCAGTAAGGTGCTCTTACCTTGGCCGGAAGCGCCTAGTAAAGAGATGCGTTCTCCTTTATCTACGGTTGCGCTAATGTTCGATAAAAGGTATGGAGCACTAGCGTCCTTCATATGAAACGACCGCTTAGCAACTTGTTTGATTTCGAGCATAGCAACTTCCCTTCAGGTTATCAGTAACCAACTGAGCTATCTATTAAGATTTATTATGTATGATCACATGGTATACGATTATTTACATAAATAATAGCATGACATGGATTTTCGAATTGTTCCGCAGCCGTCTTATAGATTTTCTCTCATCAAATTCTAATCTTCCTCACAAAACCTTCTCATGTGCAGATGCTATAGTAAAAGTGTCTTCGAGAAAGAAACCAATTAGGAGGAATATGTGATGAATAGAAAATGGCTAATAGCTGCTGCTCTGCTCGCCTTTATAGCTGCAGGAACGGGAACTTGGCTGCACGCGTACGCTGCGACTAATAATGCAACGACGACGAATTCGGCAATAACAAGTGACAAGGAAGCTTCAGATGGTGATGGCGAGTATGCTGATGATCAAGAACAATCCGACGGTGATGGCGAATACGCCGATGATCAAGAGCCGTCAGATGGTGACGGCGAACAAGCTGACGATCAACAACAAGTTGACAACGGCAGCAGCAATGCTGAAGATAACGATACAGAGACAAATGATGACTAAGTAAGAATAAATGCCATGGGGGCAGGAATCCTACTACTTGAAGGGTTCTTGCCTTTTTGGATTTGAACCGGGAGGGATATGATCGTTGCGTCAAATTCTGCTTATTGAAGATGAACCGAACTTTGCTCGTTTTATTGAACTGGAGCTGAAACATGAAGGTTTCGGCGTTACGGTTTGCCATGACGGTAGAAAAGGCTTTGAGTTTGCCACTGAACGCGAATGGGACATGCTGCTTCTTGATTTAATGCTGCCAGGCTTAAGCGGAATTGAAATAAGTAGAAGACTGCGCAGCCAGAAGAATAAAACCCCAATTATTATGCTCACCGCACGTAATAGTGTCATGGACAGAGTCACTGGTCTAGATAGCGGCGCTGATGATTATTTGTCTAAGCCATTCGAGATAGAAGAACTTCTAGCCCGCATGAGGGCGATTTTTCGTCGTATAGATGAAGCTGAGGAAATGACTGATGATATAGTCCGGTTACAAGACCTTCAAGTAGACCTACCCTCCCGGACCGTATTCCGTGACGGAGTTGAAATCCCCCTCACCAAACGAGAGTTTGATCTGCTTCTCGTCCTTATTCGTAACGCCAACAACGTTCTATCCCGTGACCAATTGCTCGACCTTGTTTGGGGATTCGAAACCGGAGTTGAAACGAATATCGTCGATGTCTATATCCGCTACGTCAGGCAAAAACTCGGAGACGGGGACAAATACATACAGACTGTTCGAGGGGTAGGCTATATCATGAAGGGATGATTATAACGCATGCATGTCAAGTATAAGCTGGCCACACTCACCTCTTTATTGATCTTAGCACTGTTCATTGGATTCAGCCTAGTACAGTACAATGTAGTTTCCGGTTGGATGATGGATGCTCAGAAAGATACGATGCGGAAGACAGCTGTTCAAATCACAGCCTATTTTGCCGAACAGGAAGAACCGCTCGATACCGAGCGCCTCGAAGAAAGTAAACGATTCATGGAACGATTTGTACAATCAAATCAGATGTTCAGGCTTCTCGATAAAAGCGGTAATATTGTCATTGTGCTTTCAAACGGACTTCCGGCAGAATGGGTACCTACCCGCATTTCAAACGATGAGTCACTCTCAAGTTACGTACATGGTCAAGATCATTTACTCGTCATTCGTGCCCCCGTTACAACGGAAGCATTCACTGGGTACATAGAATTCGCAAATAATCTGGAAAATATCGACGCTATGAAGTATCGGTTGAAACAACTTATGCTCTCTCTTGGTGTAGTTGGTATTGCTGTTAGTGCAATAGGCGGGTTTATCGTGGCATGGCGGTTACTCCGGCCGCTGAACCGATTGGCTGTTACGATGACGGCGATTCAGAAGAACGGGCTTAGCGAACGTGTTGTATATCATAACAACGGCGATGAACTGTCGCGCTTATCGGCTATTTTTAACGAAATGATGGATGAGCTTGAACGTTCTTTTCGACGGCAGAGCCAATTCGTGGAGGATGCGTCTCACGAGTTCCGAACACCGATTGCAATTATTGAAGGTCACTTGAAACTTCTAGACCGCTGGGGCAAGGATGACCCTAGTGTCCGCGAGGAATCAATCGCCGCCGCACTGCAAGAAACAATTCGCCTGCGAAAGCTTGCTAATCAGCTCTTAGATCTGTCCGGCGATCCTAAAGTTGAACCTATAAATGAAACCAATCTAATTGATCCGAGTATAGTGCTACAAACATTAGTGCGAAATTATCGGTTCCTATATACGGATTTCATCTTCGAAACTACATTAGTTGAAGGGCTAGCTTTAAGGATGGATCCTCACCATTTGGAGCAAATCTTAATTATACTAATGGACAATGCCATTCATTATTCAGAACAGAAGAAACTTGTCCGCTTAGACTTGCATGCCACTGTAAATTCGATTGTTATTCAAGTGGAAGACCACGGTATGGGTATTCCGCAGGAAAGCCTTCCTTTTCTATTCGAACGGTTCTATCGCGTAGACACATCGCGTGAAAGGAAACGCGGAGGAACCGGCCTTGGTCTTGCCATTGCTAAGCGAATAACGGAGGCGTACCTCGGAACAATAATGCTATGCAGCGAAACCGGTAAAGGAACGACCGTTACTATATCTTTCCCAAGCAAAATGGAAACACAAGAAAAGCCACCTAATTGAAGGTGGCTTAATCCATTTATCTCTCCCTGCCTTACGGTACGACTAGTGGTGTATGTGAAACCGGATCGTCGATAATTTTGTTGGTCATGGCTCAGTGTAGTCCTAAATTCTAAACGAGCCATAAAATGATTCTTAACTTTCTCTTAATTGGTTACTTATCATAAAGTAAATAGAGCCCGTATCCATAAGGATGCGGGCTGTTCTTAACGTTTTCTTTCAGGAACATATCGACTTCCTTCGTAAGCTTATAACCGTTTTTCTTCAGCACATCCATAAATTTCTTCAACTTAGCCAAATAATTGCTCGTGGACACATTATCCGTGCCAATAATCGTCTCGAAAGCTTTCTTGGCATTCGGCGAGAGCTTTTTCGTTTCAGTGTCAAACAGCGGTGTGTTTGTAACTCCGTAGAACGTCCAATTTGTGTAGCTCGTGCCCGTCAAGCTCAATGTTCCGGATAACTGTCCAATAGTACAACAAGTACTAATTAAGTCTTGGTATTAGCGATCTATTAAAGCTCCACTCTATATGAAAGCTGCCACTGAAGTGGGAGCCATACATGATTAGCTTGACCGTCCCGTCTTTCTCAATTGGAAATTCAGTCCAGAATTCACTTTCATACTTAGCTTCATGGAGATTGTTTGACATCTGAACCTCATGTCCCTCTTCATCGTAAATCTTCATATTATAACTTTGGTTGTTCTTATGTTCGGCTTCAATTGTGTTTCCCGTTAAACAATTCAAATGAGACGTCATAAGATGTCTCGGCTTTTGTTTCAACCCAATGTTTTTTCACGGTGCAATCGATCATGGAAAGCAGCAGTGAAAGCGAAATAACGATGGCAAATATATATCCAGTCTTTACGAAATGTTTTGTGACTAAAAGATCGACCGAGTAGTGAAAAGATTGCAATCAAGACGTAAATTAGTCCTGCACCTGAGACTTTTGAAATTGCATAATGAATGATTCGAAAATGGTTCGGCCAAATTAGCATAAAGAACACCCCTTAGTCCTACTCAAATTTTTCAAGAAAGGTGTGCACAACAATATGCCGGAAATCATCGCCACGCTCTTAACCTATGCAGTATAATCCAGTATATCGACATAACTAATATAAATTATTTCGTTTTGCTAAGTGACTACTATCTTTTTCTAGTACCACCAAATATAATTTACAGGCTATTTTGCCTTCCATATAACGCAATCTGCTCGTTAGCGTAACGAAAAAATGGAGCAGCTGCCGCCGGCAACTGCTCCAAGATGCGTTGAACTATCGTGTCCCATTGTTAATAAGTTTAGCATAGTGTATTCATCATATGCCTATCCTTCTTTAAACATCTCTGTTGTTTCTCTTAAGATGTATTCGTTCGGTATTGTTTTTTCATTTTTAAAAGCTTTAAATAGCTCTACTGCCTGCTTATAGTTTAAGATTTCATTGGTCTTCACTTCTATTTCCCCACCGCTGTAAGCAACCTTTGTATTTGTCTTGATAAGTCTTTTCACGCCAATTACAAAATGCCTAAATCCGTTTTCAATTGGTGTTCTGTATTCTATTGTCATCCTTGACTTAGATCCCGCAGATTGAATACATAACAAATCATTAAATGATAATGAACAAACTGAGCTTGTACTAATGTTCATTTGTTTGAGAAAGTCGTTAACTAGGATACGTAAATATTCTAATAGTAAATTTCACATGCAAAAACGAGCCTCATTCAACGGTTGATTATTCCCATTAAACCGCATGTTACTTCAACGAATAAGGAGCAGCTGCGATCGGCAAACTGCTCCTTATTCGTTCAGCTATATGTTCTCCGTTAGCTTAACCATTTACCTTTGTAATTCCAATGAAGTCCTCAAGTTATCCTTATTGTTGGTTTCGTTTGTAATTCCAAGGGAGCAACGAAGTTCTCGTTGTCAAATCCGATGATTAGGATTTCGAATTCTTCCTATGATTGTCAGAACCTGAGGACATTTGATGGTTTACTATTCTAATGTTTAATTTCCTCGTTCAACCGTTGAATCGTGCCATTCAACGATTCCCCATTTGCGGATAATTTCTCGGGCTATTTCGGACGGAGACTTATTCTCCGTATCTACAACTACATGCTCCAATTTCTTGACGGCGAGTTCATCAGCGAGTTGGGTCGAGCGTTTTAGATGCCAATTCAATGAATCGACGGTCTTTTCCCTGCCACGAATCCGAGCATGGTTGACGTCAAGTGATGCTACTAGGCGAACTAGGAATAGATCAGCTCCGGGTACTGATAGTCGAATCTTGTTCAGATCCTCATCGCTTTCCATGACACTAGGAATAATCAGACACCTGGCTCCAAACGAACGATAGTTATTCCAGACGGCCGCTAGATTATTAAATCCAAGCACCTTGTTGAAAGGATCATCTTCGGGCGGAGGAAATCCACGCCTCACATGATCAAGATCGACTACCGCATGCGGAAGAGCATGGTCATATTCCAGAAATTCTGATATGGCATCTGCGGTACTCGACTTTCCGATGCCAACAGGGCCAATGATATTTAGCACTGGAACAGGAACAGGAACAGGAACTTGCGTGTACATAGCATCCACTCCCGAATAAATCTTATCACTAACTTTTGCTAATTAGGAGGAATAAGCGCTTCCAACAATTCCTTTCGATACTGATTGGCTACTGGGTCATATACGCCGAAGCCTGAGCAAAATTCCCAGTAAGCCCAGCTGAAGCCGCGCTTCTCCGCTTCCTCTCGCACAAAGGTCGTCCAGCGTGCTCGTGAAGGCATATCAGCTTTGCTGTACGCGCCGAATTCTCCAAGATAGACCGGTCGGTTGTTCTCCTTTGCCCAATTTGCCACCTTATCAAATGCTTCCACAATCGAATTGGGACCTGCCGGATTCGTTTCTGCCGGGTTCGTATTGTAATCGCGGAACCAATCGTCCACCCACTGCACCTGCTTGGCGCCAGCGATCGGCTCCACCTTCTGTGCCGGGGGACCTGGCCAAACGATACCAGTGGTTCCAATCTCCGGCCCTGCCCATTCTGCCCCTTGGTGGGTGAAGGGAAAAGGATCGTAATAATGGAACGTAACGATGACGTTGCGTTCGTCATCCGGAATGTCGAGCGACACAAGTTCAGCGTAATTGCTCCAGCTGACTGAACCGATAATGACCGAATGCCATTGATCTTCGCTCCGAATCGCATCGAGTGCTTTCTTCAGCATTCGATTCCATTTCGACCACGTCAGAGAACTATTTGGTTCATTGAGCAGTTCGAAATACACATTGCCGGGAAGCTCCTTGTACCGTGCCGAGATTTGCTTCCATAGCGCCAGATACCGAGCCTCTTGCTCATCTGGATTCTGATAGATTTCATCGTAATTGTGCATGTCAAGAACGATGTTAAGCCCTTGCTTCAGCGACTGGTCGACGACCCAATCAATCCGTTCGAAGAACTTGGCTTCAATCGTGTAAGGAGCATTCATACCCGCGTGCGCCGACCACTTGATCGGAACCCGAACTGTTTCGAAGCCTGCATCCTTGATCGTCTTGAAATAGCTTTCCTGTAAAGTAACTCCCCATTCCCCTTCTATGGGTGCCTCAAGCGCGTTGCCAAGATTGATGCCTCTCCCGAGCTGTTTCGCCTGTTGAAATACGTCAAGCGGCCCCGACTGTGGATCGCGCTTCGGTAACTTCGGGTCCGGAGTAGTCTCGGGCAAAGCAGTCGGAGTCGGATCCGCAGACGGCGTATTCTTCTCCACTTTATTCGCTGCCGGCGTGACATTCTCCGCCTTGTTTGATACCTTCTCTCCTAGGTTTTGCGAGCCGTCCTTACACCCCGTTGCCACAACAAACACGAGCAGCGTGGCAGCGAGCGCAATGCTCCATCTTTTCATGTGTCACGACTCCCTTGAAGTAAACTCATTCAATATATTTTTCTAAAATGAAGATGACTTCTCTTGGATTGTAACTAAGTCTTAGCTCTTCTCTTCGTAAAATCCCGCTTTCAAAGTCATTGACTCGGATTCTATCCATTTCCTCATGGTTTGAACCTATGACTACCAATTCCGTTGGTTTAAATCCATTTTTCAAATAAAAAGCTTCTACTTTGGGGTCATCAGCTGAGCCTACACCAATTTTATTGTATCCCCTTAGCTTCACGGCTTTTTCGAAAATAAGCAGCATGTTTGTTCCAAGCCCAACTCTAGCATAATTTTTTGTATGATCCAGATTAACCGCGATCCCATTCAAATTAATGACTGCCTCATTTTTCTTAGATGGACTTCCATAGCAAACACCAACCACTTCACTACCATCCACCGTTACGAAATACAAGTCAGGATCACTCTTCACCCGTTGCAAAAAATCCTCATAGGTCTCTCTGTCCAAATACTCACACTGAAATGCGTGCGCTTGTTCATAATCCATTTCCTTAATAAATCTGATCTCTTTCTCCACCAGACAACCCTCCGTATATAAAAATACGATTTCAGTCCACGCATTTTAGCTATGGACGGATGCCCGGATGCTTCGCTCGAGCGGTGAGTAATCGCCATATTCTTCTCGTTGCAGCGTCAGTCTTTCCTTCAGCGGCGACGTTCGATTGCACATGAATCGGACCTTCCCGCTGTGGTTCGGCGATGCGGCATGCACGAGGAACGGATGGCACAGAATGACATCCCCGGCCTCCCCTGTCGTTTCCACGACCTGCAGCTGCGTGCCGTCTTCTTCGATGTATGCCTGATCCATGAAATAAGCATTCCGTTCCTCTGCGCTGAGCTGTTCGCCATCCCGCTCCGTAAGCTTGGCGAAATACGGGTGCTCAGCATGCAGAGCGCGAATGCCTTCCCCCAGCTCGACGCCTTCCGGAAACTTGGCCAAGTGACGCGCGACCGTCTTATGTGAGCCTTGGACAATCAGCGTGCCACCTCCGTGTGGCGCGATATCCGAGAAGAGGCACAGGCATAGCAGCCCCTGCTCCGGCGAATCGACGTAATGCCGGAAATGAATGCCGTCCCAATGCCAGCCGTTCGTCGGCACGAACCAAGGCTCGTCGCGGCCGACGAAGAAGTTGACCGGCCACCAGCCCCAGCCGGGGAGCTTGTCGCCCGGCGTCTCGCCGGCGACGAAGCGATGGATTGTGCGATCCGCGCCCGTCAAATCCTCGACGGCGTCGGCGAACAGTGCCGTATTGCAGACGTCGAAAGCGGAGTGGCGGTAATTCTCACGAATGCTGACCATCGGCTCCTGCCAAGTCGAGGGATCCTCGCGCACGACGCCGACCTTCTCTTCCAGCTTGCCCCACAAGAACGACTGCGCCTCCAGAGCCGCTTCCCGCGAGAAGGCGCCTTTAATATGCACATAGCCTTTGTCGATGAACTGTTCAATTTGTTCTGCCGTCAGTACTCGCAAACTACTCATGTTTCTATCAGCTCCTATGCTAGAATTGGAATCTCTCGTAATAAGAACGTCGGTCTCAGTACGAATCGGTTCGCTGTCTGTTAGGGATGAGACAGGGGGTAATGGACGAGATCGGGCAGCTCGTCACGCGTCACCGTAAAGGGATGCCGATAAACTTTCTTCAGCATCTCCACTTCGGTGTATTGATTCGAAACGACCGTCTCGCCTTCCTCCTGTTTATGAAGGAAATTACCATACCACGTACAATTCCACAGCCAAAGCGCGCCGTCCTCGATCATCAGGTCGGGATCCGGAATCGGTCCGTTCTCAGACAGCGCGATAATCTTCGCGGCATCCGTATAGCTCAGCGCTTGCCGGAAGCGGTCGACATTTGATTGATAATTTTGTGCG
This sequence comes from Paenibacillus sp. sgz302114, assembly GCF_056120345.1. Classification (NCBI taxonomy): domain Bacteria; kingdom Bacillati; phylum Bacillota; class Bacilli; order Caryophanales; family Paenibacillaceae; genus Paenibacillus; species Paenibacillus sp. sgz302114. The sequence goes on along the minus strand of NZ_JBVYOI010000001.1, from coordinate 788,039 downwards.
GGCGAATACACGTCTTCGCCGATGATGTCCACGTACGCATCGCCCGGATACCAGTCCTTATGCTGCCCATTCCACACCCAGATCAGGTTGTGCAGGCCGTGCAGCTGCGTCATCCGGTCGTACATCAGCTTCCAGAGCCGGATGCACGGCTCCGATCCCTTGGCGCCCCACCAGAACCAGCCGCCGGACGCTTCGTGGAGCGGCCGCCACAGGACGGGGACGCCGGCTTCGCGGAGCTGCACGAGCAAGCCGGAGATAACGTCAATATCGCGAAGCAGCAAGACGTATTCCTCCGACGACGGATCGTCCATCGCTCTGGCTAGATCGAACGTCGTGGCTGAGGTGTAGAAGCCGCGGTGCCAGCCGTTGTCGGGCTGCCGATCGACCATATCCTTCGGCGCGTTCCAATGCCAGCAGAAGGTGACGATCCCGCCTGCCTGCCACCATTGCAAGGCGAGCGCCGTATCGGTACCGACGGAGCCGCGCTCCGTGCGTGACGGCGAATCGTTCATGAAATCGAAGCCGCCGACAGCCGGATAGTGCCCCGTCTCGCGGAAAATCACGTCCATCTCCGGTGTTGCGTGGACGCCGATCTGTTGTCCGGTCAGCATCCGTTTGCCGTACGTATCGCACAGATAAGCCATTAGCCGCCTCGCGCAATCGTCAGCCTGCGGGTTAATCAGTTTCGGTTCAACGTTCATCCGCTGCGCCCACTCGACGTTCATCCTGCTTCCTCTCCTTGTCGCCATCGTTATTTTCGCGTAATCGTAAAGGATAGATCCGGCTTCTTCGATACAGGCGGCTCCAAGGAGAGCGAGCCGCTCGACGCTTCCGCAACCCCTTCGCCGATTGTCGTACCTGTCCATGGATCGTACCACGAGACGGCATAGGAACCGTCTGCAAAGTCCGCCAACTTTACCGCCCTTCCGCCCGCTCCGCCCTTCTCGGTCATGAGCCAGCCGAATGATGTTCGCTTACCCTGCATGACCCAAGCTTGCGACTTCGAGGATTGATCAACGCTGACGCTAACGGGAAGGCGAGGTTCGTGGAAATCAATCTTCGCCGCGAACGCTGCCAAATGCTTCATCTGCCGAAACATATCGTCGCTGACATGATCGAAATCCCACCAGACCGGGATCGACGCAAGACCGTTCGTCAGCGACACCCAGATCGCCTGATGGTATTTATCCGTATCGGTAATGTTGCCGGTTTCGCCGATCATCAGCGGCTTCTCGTAGCTGTCCCAACGTTTTCGTATGTCGCGAACATACGCGTCGTAGCCGAAATTATAGTAGTTTTCACGGTCGGCGATATCGAGCGTGCGATAGGCGTAATCCCAGTAGTCCTGCCGGTTGCCGGCCATTGAGCCCATTGTCGGATGACCGTACGGATCATGTGCCTTGAAGTAATCGTGCACCTTATTCACCCAGGAATCCGTCACATCGGTTGGATTTTGCGCCCATCCGTCCGTGCCGTTGATCTCGTCGACCAAGTCCCAGATGCCAAGCGCCGAGCTGTACCCCCAGCGCGCGATGATGTACCGGTACAGCCGTTCCTGATAGCGCCACATCTTGTCGCTCGCATAGAAATCCTTCGCCGGGCCAAGCGCCGAATAACCGTTTTGCGACCATGTATTGGGCCAGCCCTCCAATAGTTCGGTCAGAGAGTCGTGCGGCCAGATGACGAAGCTCATATGCAGTCCGCGCTGCTCGAACGCTGCGAGCAGATCGTCCACCCGCTGGGCTTTCAGCGGATCGATCCTGTCGACGCCGGCTTCGTACGATTGCAGTTGATTCCTCCCGCCGCCATTACCTTCGCCGTCGTAATTGCCGTTCCAGTATGTGATCAGATTGCCGCCGTTTGCCGCGATTTTGTCCAAGTTCGCGTCCGTGATATTCCACGGATACGCAAGGCCGATGCCGTAGAAACTCGAGCCGTCGCGGTATTCCATGTACCGCTTGTTCGTCTGCGACAGCTGAATCCAGCCCCGGCTGCCCGATGCGACTGCTTCGAATTCGCCTTCGACCGCACTGCTTTGGTCTGCGCCGCCATGACCGGCGGCGTAGAACCGGTAACGCCACATTCCCTTCTCGTCGGGCGCGAATCGAAACTTCCACTTCGCTTCCGACGCGTCATAAAAGCCGTTAATATTCCACATCTTGCCCGAAGGCGAGGTGAGCGCCATTGCTAAGTCAATCTGATCGGGATCGTAAGGATTGTTGTACTCGCCATCCACTTCGAAAGCAAGCTCAAATTTCTCGTAGAGGCCGACATCAGCTGTATTCGCTTTCACGTTGCGAACGAGCGGCGCTTTTCCTGCTGTTGTTAAAGCCTCCCCTGCCTGAGCGTCAAGCTCAGACCGGGGAGACTCGTTACGGCCATTAATAGCCGGGATGAATAGCAGAAGCGCCGCAGCAACTAGCAGGAGTCCTCCAATGGAGACGAAGGTAAGCATTCGTTTGTTCATACCGTACTCCCCTTCCGCTGCCTCGCGCTTAGCCGACGACGCCCGAACGCTCAACGCTCTCGACGAAGAAACGCTGTACGAAGAGGTACATCGCGATTAACGGGGAAATCGCGAGCAGAATCCCAGTGTCGACGATCATGGACACTTGGTTCGGATCCACCTTGACGTTCGTTCCGGTGCCGATGCCCATGATGCCCGGCAAGTACTGGTTCACGTCGGCAGGCAGCGAGGATACCTTGATTGACATCAAGTCGCTCGCGCTGTTGAACAGCGAGGCGTAGAAGATGTCGTTGTACTGCCAGACGAATGAGAACAGGATGACGGTAATGAGCGGCGGAACCGCATTCGGCAGCATGATCGTGAAGAAGGTGCGGATGCCGCCCGCGCCGTCGATGAGCGCCGCCTCTTCGATTTCGCCTGGCATGCTGCGGAAGAACTGCCGGAAAATATAAATGAACAAGCCGGACTTCAAGCCGTTTGCGAAAGCGGCCGTAATCAGCGATGGACTGTATGTGTTAAGCATGTTGATGCCTTCTTTGCCGGTGATCAGATGGATGACACCGAGCAAATCGAACGAGCGGAAATGAATGTACATCGGCACCATCAGCGTGCTCGACGGAATCAAGATGGTCAGTACGACGAGCGTGAACAGAATGTTTTTCCCTGGGAAATCAAACCGTGCAAAGCCGTAGCCCGCCAGCGAGCATGAAGCAGCCTGGAGAAGCGTCGTAGATGCCGCGAAGATGAGCGTGTTCTTCAGCAGCGGCCAGTAATCCAGCACGGCCATCGCATAACGCACATTCTCCATCGTGAAATGCACCGGAATCATGTAGATCGTCGGATTGTAGATATCCGTCTTATCCTTAAAGGCGACCGACAGCTGCTGCAGGATCGGGTAGAGAATGATAAAAGAAATCCCGATGATCAGAATGTACCGGAAAATAAGCCACAGCAGTGATACCGTCTTGTTGCGCGCCTTTTGCATTTGTATGACGACGGCTTCGTTTTGCAAATCGGGTAGTTTCAATGCCTTCGCCCTCCTATCCCGTCAATTGTAGTAGAACACTTTTCTAGATACGAGAATGCCGACGATGATGAGCACAACGCTGATAACCGCGGTATAAATCCAGGACATCGCGGCGCTGAGCCCGAAGTTCTGTGCCTGGAACGCCGTGTTGTAGATCGTCGTCGTCACTTGGCTGTTCGTGAACGAGTCGATGATCGTATAAATGATGTTCGTCAAGATTAACGGGCTGACCATCGGGAATGTAATCTTCCAGAACGTCTCGTAAGCCGTCGCGCCTTCCATCTTGGCTACCTCATACATGGAGACGGGAACCGATTGGAGTGCGGCCAGGAAGATCAGAATCTGCACGCCGGAGCTCTTGATGATTTCATAGATTCGCTGAACGGCGCTGATGATGTATTCAATAAACCACATTGGAAGTCCCGCGTCGGATAACATGAAGGCGAGCGACAGCGGGTCGAAGCCGTTCTGCTGCTGCCCCAGCTCCTTTGCCATCTCCGAGCTGCCGGTCAATTGAATGAGACCCGACGACTGGGCTGCGGCAATAGCGCCGGATGCGAGAATGACCGGCAGGAAGAAGATCGCACGCGCGAACGGGCGTCCGACGAACTTGGTGTTCAGCATCGTCGCCGTAAACAAGCTGAAGAATAAGATCATCGGCACGTTCCATGCCATCTCGCTCAAGGACTGAGTCAGAATACGGTTGAAATTCGGATCGATCGACAACGCATTCTTGAAGTTATCCCATCCGATGAAGTCAAGCGTATACCCGCCTCCCGGGGCAATCTTCATATTGCTGAAGCTGAAATGAATCGATTGAAACAGTGGCGTCGCGAACAAAAACACGAAGCCAAGCAGCCAGGGCAGGATGAACAAGATACCGAGCAGCGCGCGTTTCTGCGTCAAAGTTAATCGTTTTACGTTCACTGTTTGTCACCACCCACAGTAAAATAATTTTTCGCACCGATTTGCACGTTTTGCACGGTGACCGGTTGATCCGTATAGTTCACATAAATCGACGTTCCGTTGCTGTAACTTACCTTGACGACGCCAGGCTTCAGCTGCGCATGCTCCATGATCGTCTCGCTCTGCAGCCCGGCAAGCACTTTGTTAAGCTTGCTGTACAAAGCTGCCGCATCCCCCAGCCATTCCGAGTAATGTGTCGAGAACAACGACTCGTAAGTTGTCAGCTTGAGCTTGGAAGACGACTCGTATGACCAGAAGAAATGCGGCGCAGCGCCGTATTCCAGCGAATGGAGCAGATGGTACGACAGGTCCTGCTCGTCGTCCAGGTTGATCGGCGCGCCGGCATAATCCTTGTAGCCGTGGACGACCATCTCGTAGAACGGAACGACCTCGTCCTCAATGCTGAATGCGCTGGAGGCCATCGGCACGTTCACCAGCTGGTCGGCGTACTTCAATGCGTATTGGTTGCCTCCGGTCATCATCACGTTCGGATAACTCTTTTGGATTATGCCGAGCTGATCGGTCACGATATTCTTGGCGACGTCCCTGAACACGACCCGGTTGACGCGATAATCGGCAGTCAACGTATCGCCCATATCGCGCAGCGCGACCGAATCCATCTTGTACTTCTTATAGCTATCGACAAATTGGTCCACGAAGTACGGCAGTTTCGCCGGGGACAATAAGTAGAAGGAACCCCATTCGGTGTTCATCGCGTTCAGTGCGCGGTCGAATGGCTGCAGCAGTGCTTGTTCTCTCGTGACGAAGCGGGCCGCGTCCGAAGCCGGCTTGAAGTCATGGCTCTCGCGCAGCACATGCTGGAACGCGACGTCGGGATACAAGTTGCCGCCCATGTCCTTCAGCTGGGCCGCCAGCTTGGACAGGTCCGATTTGCTTCCCAGCTGGCTGTCGAGCTTGACGGTCTCCGGAATCTTGTGGTCGATCCCTTCGTTGAACCACCCTACGTAGCGCATCTGTACGTTGGACACGCCAGCATTCTTGATTTCCTTGGCGATTTGGCTCGCTTGGTCGATCGTCGTCATCGTCATTAGACCTTTATAGGGCATGCCGAGGAACGATTTGCGTTTGTCCACCGCGCCGAGCAGGTCGACATAGAAAGGCAGCTGCCCTTGCGCTTTCAGCGGCTGGAGCACATGTTCCTTCACAAGATTGTTCCGGTAAAGTGCCGCCATGCCCGAGTACGATGCCTGATCGCCGGAAAGGAAGTTGTACCGAAGCTGAATGTCGCCCGTGAAGCGATCGTCTGTAAGCAGCTGGAATTCGTCCACCTTGTTGCCTTTGTACAGCTCGAGCTCGTCTTCGCCGCGAATGGTGAAGCTGGCAAATGCGTTGTTGTAGGAATTTTTACGTCCGCTAATGTCTGCATTAATGCTGGCGATGCCCTCGCCCTTCTCGATCGTGGCGAACCACGCATCGTCGCCCGTTTTCATACCGAACACCGGCAGACGTGCAGCCTCGGCGATCTGCCCGCGCCGCTTCGAATTGTCGTTCTCGTCGTCGCCGTACACCCGCTGCACGTAGACCTCTTCGCTCACTTTACCGTTATTCAGGTTGATCAAGCTGCCGGAACCGTCGGGAACGAGCATGTAGCCTCGCTCATCCTGGCTTGCCGCCCCGAAGAAGTCGAGCAGCTCGACGGAACGGATCTGGTAGCCTTTGCTCTCCTGGATGTCTTTCACCGGAACATGCACGAGAAGAGAATCTCCGGAAAGCTGATATTCGATCGGAATCGTGAAGTTCGGCTTCGTCGAAGCGCTTCCGCCGGACATGCCGTTCTCGTCATTGTCCGCCTTCAAATCCTCCGCCGTGTACCCGGCTTTGGCGAAGGCATCGAGCACCCGCTTCAGCACGAGCGCTCTCGACACTTCTGTATCAAGCCGCTCCAGTACATCCGGATTGTTGTCCAGTGGATAATACCGGTTCGATACGTAAGCGGCCGTCTTCTCGTCCAGCTTGCTCAGCACCTTCTCCTCGAACCGTTTCTTGCTGATCCTCTTCGGCAGCGCATCGATCCCGAGAGACGTATCCCCGATCGTATACGTAATCCGCACACCGTTCTCGATCCCCTCCGTCTTAAACTGCTTCCGCTTGATGCTGTCCGTGAAATTGGTGATTGCGTCTAGCGTCCCGATTGAATCGCGGTAGTTCAACGTCACTTGCGCGGCCAAGCGGTCCTTCTCGAATGGCGATGCTTTGGCATCCGAACCAATATCCCCCGGATTGCTGTGCCACACCTTGCCGCTCGCCATGTTAAGGACGGCGATTTCTGTCGTTTCCGTATTCATGTAGAGCGCAAGCGCATCCGTCTGCGCGATGAGCTTCATGCCTGGGACGGCTTTACTGCGGTCCGCCATATATTTCAGTTCGGTCGCCGCAGCAGGCTTTATGTCCGATCGTGCGAAAGCAGCTATGTCGGCGGAAGGAGCGCCTTTCGTATACAAGCTATAGGCGAATGCCCCCACGCCGACAATCCCGATACAGACCAGCGCCGCATACCATTTTGTTCGTCTTTTCAAGGGTGCGGCCTCCTTTAGGTCCGGAATATGATTTCACGGTAAACGTCGTAGATGAACCAGTAGAGCTGGGAACCTAGACTGAACGCCAAGGTGGCGATAAAGACAACGAACCCCATGGCAACGACGGTCAGCACCATCGTCAGCACCGTCTTGGCAGGTGTGTATTGGTGGACGGTCATAATCCCTACGAATAGCAGCACGACGAACCATATGCTGGAGATGCTGTTCAAGAGATAATAGAACGCCGTCTCCTCCTGCGTCATGAATCGGCTGATGAAGGTCATCGGCAGGTTGATGAGCACGATAGGCAGCAGCGCGTACCCGGTCGCCATCACGATCTCTTTGAACTTCCCTTCCCCTTCCATGAGCGTAGTGATCGACCAGTTCGCGATGCAGAATAACAAGAAAGGAAGAATCGTGAATTCCAGATCGTCCAGGCTGTTCAACGAGCGCGGATCGACCATGTTGACGAGAAAACCGGCAAATTGCTTTTGCAAAATCGTCGTCAGGATAAGCGCGAGCAAGATCAGCAGCGCAACCTTCAATTTGCCCTTGCCCTCGTACTTCATGTCCCAGAATCCGTCGAACGGACGCACGATAAGATGGAGCGGAAATTTAAGAAAGTCCTGCTTCATGTTTCACAGCCCTCCTTCTGATGACTAGTCTTGCAAAGCGATAAGCGATGAACGCAATAATGAGGGTAAGCACGACGGTCATGAACGTGCCGAACTGTTCCTTGAGCACTTCCCGGCGATAGCGCTTGTAAGCGACCGAGTAGTTCTTGCGACTCATGCCCAGCTTAAAATATTCCATCGCCTTCTCGTTGTTCTTCTGCATTAGGAGCGATTTACCGATACCGAGGTAAGCGATTTCATAGTTTGTATTCAAGCGAAGCACGTCGCTCCATATCTTGACTGCGACATCGTCGTTGCCGTTATAGTGCTCTGTCGTGGCTTGCCGAACAAGGGCTCCGAACCTCGTCGGACGGAAGATGACGAGGTTTTTCTTACCACTGTCCAGTACCGCAAGCTTATCGCCGATTTGCTCGACGGCTACAGGCGTATTGAAGACCCCGAGCTGGTTCCCCCGGCCGCCGAAGGCGTACAGCAAATCGCCTTCATCGTTGTACGTGAACAGCCGTGCGCGGTTGGAGTCGAGCGCGACGTACATGCCACCGCCGAGCACCTTGATGTCGGTGAACTTGGACGGTCCCGAATTGTTGCCGAACATCCGGAAGCGGATATCACCCCTGACCGCCCAGTAGCCGAGCCGCTTCAGGACGTCGTCGCCGGACGGATTCAGCCGCTTGATCGGAGTGTCCGACGTGATGTCTATAGCGGTCGCATACACGAAGCCTTTGTTGTCGATGTCGACGTTCGAGAATTCAGTCGGGATGAACAGCTGCATCTGCGCCTTCTGTGCCTTGGTGGACAACGACTTCCACAGCCGGTCCCAGATAGAAGGCGAGACGTTGATTGTGCCGACATAGCCCATGAAATTGTTCTTGTCGTCGAACTGCATAATGCCTTCGAATACGCCGCGCGCGATGACGAATACGCGATCCGCCGCATCGACCGTTACTTTTAACGGCACGAACTTGAAAGCTGCCGGCAGTATATCCGATTTCGGATTGTCGATAATGCGGATCAGATCGCCTTTCTCCGACAGCACGACGACGCGGCCATGGTCGGTGTCCGCCACGTATAATTCGTTCTTGCCAGAGACGAACAGCCCCTGCGGCGTGGCGAAGCCGTCCTTCTTGCCGTTGTTCGTGAACGTCTCGATGACGCGGCTCACGTGCATGTCGGAATCCAGCACGATGATCCGCGCGTTGCCGCTGTCCAGGATATACGTGGTATTGTCCGGTGCAACGTACATGTCGCTCGGCTCTTTGAAGTCGCCGACCCCCAAGCTTTCGCCCGTAATTGCGGCATCCGGCACGTATGGAGCTGGCAGCGGCGATGAATCACCGTAGTAATCGTATGTGTAGGCTTCGTATGGCGTAGCTGCGGACGCAGCCGGAATGCCGATCGAAGCGACCAGCGATATAATGGCGACCAGCAGCAAAACTCTCTTCAATTGCACGCTTCCACCTCCCCCTAGTCCTTCATGCCGGATGTAGTCATCGTTTCGATAATGCGACTTTGCGAGAAGACGAACAAGGCGATCGGCACGCTCATCAGAATTAGCGCGACGGCCGAGCCGACGCCGGCGCGCGCAATGCCGCCGAATATGATCTGATTCGAAGCATAGTGAAGCGTCTTCAGCTGCTCACTATAGATGAAGCCGTTGCCGTCCGTTCCCCAGAGCATCTGGAAGAGAAGGATGACCAAGGTCAGCCAAGCCGGCTTCACGTTCGGCATGACGATTTGCCAGAAGATCCGGTATTCGCTGGCACCGTCGATCTTGGCCGACTCCAGAAGCGCGTCGGGAATTTGCTCCATGAATTGTTTCATCAGGTACAGTCCCAGCGAGAACGCGAATGCTGGCACGATAACGGCCCAGTACGTATCAATGAGGCCGATCCAGGACATGACCATGTAGTTCGGAATCGCTGTTACCTGAGGCGTGAACATTAGTGAGAGCACGACGACGGTGAAGATGAACTTCGATCCGGGAAACTTGTGTTTCGCGAGCGGATATGCCGCGGCCGAAGCCAGCAGCACGTGACCGACCACGCCCATCCCGGTAATGAAGAAGGTGTTGAAAATGTAACGGGAGAACGGAACCCACGATTGTCCGAGTAGCGTCATGAGATCGATGAAGTTGCTCGTCGTCGGATGCCGAACGAAGAGAGTCGGCGGGAACAGGAAGATTTCGTCGAGCGGCTTGAACGCCGCGTTGATTGCATATACGAGCGGCAGCGCCATGAAAGCGGCGACAGCAGCCAGAAACACGAACATCCAGAACGTTCCGGTGAAAGATCGGTTCACTCGTTTTTTGCGAATAGGAAGCGCTAACCTCATCGTCTATTCCCCCACTCTCCTGAGAAGTCGCTGCACGACCAGGTTCGTTCCAACCATCAAGGTGAACAACACGGTCGCGATCGCGGATGCGTAGCCCATCTCAAATCGGATCGTTCCGAAGTCGATCAAGTGCGTTACGATGGTTTCGGCCGCGTAGTTGACGCTAGGGAAGCCGGCTAGGTAGATGGACACGTCCGCGATCGCCAAAGACGAGGTGATCTGGATGACGGCGCCGAACATCAATTGCGGCTTCATCGAAGGAAGCGTAATGTACCAGAGCTCCTGCCAACGGTTCTTGATGCCGTCGACCGCGCCAGCTTCATACAGCGTTTTGTCCACGGTTTGGAGACCCGCGATGAAGGCGAGGAAGCCTGTTCCAAGACTGAGCCAGAGCTGCACGAGGATGATGATTGGCATGATGTATTGCTCCGTCTTCAGCCACTGAATCGGGTCGAGCAGAACGCCCATCTTGATCAGGAAACCGTTCGCGATGCCGTAACGGTCTCCCGAGAAGATCATCTGCCAGAGGAAGTAGACGTTCCCCGAGATGGAAGGCGCATAGAAGATCAGCGTCATGAACGCGCGCAGCTTCGGGCGAAGATCGTTGATGATCCAGGCGAAGACGAAACAAGCCATATAGCTGAGCGGTCCGGTAATGACCGCGAAGAGGATGGTGTTCTTAATTGCGATTAAGAACACATCGTCTTCCAGGAACAGGCGGGAGTAGTTCTGCCACCCGATGAAGCGCGGGAATTCAAGCATGTTGAAGTACGTAAAGCTGATGATGACCGACATTATTACAGGCAGCACGGTGAAGACGGCAAACAGCAGCATATAGGGTGACATCAGAATATAGGAATGCTTCCTCGCCTTTATTTCCTTCCATTTGATCGCCCACCAGCTTGTCGTTTCTACGGCTGGCTTCCCGGCGACTACAGTCACTGAAGTTTGACTCGGTGTACCGATCGTTGACACGTGGATTCCTCCTTATTCCGGCAGGCCGAATTCTTTGCGCTTCGCTTTGATTTCGTCTTGAATGTATTGGGTATAATCCATAATCGATTCGCGTGCTTCCGTATTCTTCTCGACAACCACTTTCAAGAACGCGTTCTGCAGATGACGTCCGGTGAAGTAGCCGCCAGGCACCTCGGGAACGCCTCTAACGTATTCGAACTGTGCTTTAAGGTTATCGTAATCGGCGACCGGCCAAGGCAAACTGTCGAGCGCTTTGATGTTCGCCGTCGGATAACGCGCGGATGCTCCCATCAGCGCTTCCATCTCCCGGCCGAAATTCGTTTGGGTTTTCTCGCTGGTCCACCATTTCATGAATTCCCAGGAGGAGTCTTTGTCCTTCGCGCTGCCCATCATCAGCGTACCGTTACCCGTGCTCGGTGTATCTCTGCGCACGGTACCGTCCTGCTGCTTCGTGCCCGGAATCGGCGCAAAGCCCCACATGCCGCGGATTTCCGGGGCGAATACGGTGAGCTGATTGTACGTGGTGTAATCCACGATCCCGATCGGCATTTCACCTGTACGGAACCGATTCGCGAAGTCGAATTCGCGCTCCAGCTTGTAGTCGCTGTACAGGTCCGTCCATGTCTTGAACGTTTCTACGCCGATCTTCGAATCCAGATCGGACTCTTTGCCGTCATTGCGGTAGAATTGACCGCCATTCTGCATCAGCAGCGAGCCGTAGATCGAGTTCGGCGGGATGTTCTGTCCAGGCACCGGCACCGATGTCTGCGGAACCGTGATCGGCATGCCGAACTGCATCCGGTTCTTGCTCAGGACGGTGAGCAGCTTATACACGTCGTCCCAGGTTTGTGGTACTTCCAGACCCAGCTCTGCCAACACGTCCTTCCGGTAGAAGAGCATGTTGAAGGTTTGCGTCTCCGGCAGCGCATATACACCCTTCTCGTACGTGTACGGAACAAGCGCGCTGTCACGGAACCGCTTCGCCACTTCCTGATAATCGGAGAATTGCGTCAAGTCGGCGGCCGCATCGCGCATCGCATAGTTGACGGGAATGTCGTTGCTGATCTGCATCGCGACGTCCGGACCGCGGCCGGCCAAGGTTGCCGGCAGTAAAGTGCCCATCTGCACGAGCTTCAAATTCACGTTGATGCCCGTCTGCGGCGTGAACGTTTCGTCAATCATCGCCTTCAAGGTGTTCGCCTGGTCGCGGCCGCTGCCGATCCAGACGGTTATCGACTTCTGGTTCTTCTTGTCAGAATCGTTGCCGATTTGGTTGTAATCGATCACGAAGGAATATGCGAACGTCGACAGCTCATGCTTCAGCTTCGAGAAGAAGCCCTCTCCGGATGAAGGTAATTTCTTGTCCGGCGAAGCGATGTAAATTTCGTCGAGCTGCAGCGGCATTTCGATCGCCTTCTGCAGCCAAGTACCGAGTCCGCCGGCGTTGCTCTTGAATGCGGCAAGGCGGCGCGGAATCGTATCGGGATCCTTCACTAATTCTTTCAGCTGCAGCGCCATCGTCTTCAGAAGCGCCTCGGAATCGCTGCTTCCACCCGACAGCCGTTTCAGCTCGGTGCTGACAGCGGTCAGCCGTTCGCTCTCGGATTGGAAAGTTTCCAGCATCTTCGGCACTTGCTTGTCCAAGCGGTAATCGCGGTATTTATCTGGCGATGCGCCGGTAATCATGATGATTTTGCGATACATAGCATTGAGATTGTATAGGCTCTCTTTCACTTCGCGGATTAGCGGAGCGAATTCGCCGAGCGTATCTTCCATGCGAATGATGTTCTTCCCTTTAACGAGCTTGAACAGGTACGGCTCGTCGCCGCCCATGACATCGATACGGTAACCGTTCTTGTAACGGAACGGGATTTGTTCCGCTTCCTTGAACGGAATCTCGCCGTTAATCAGCACACGGCGCGTCGAGTACAAGCCGCGAACGAATTCCTGCTTGGATTTCATAGCGATTTTATAGAGGCCGGCTTCCGGCACGTCGACTTCCCACTCGATCCACTGCCCCGGCAGACGCCAGTTATAGCCTCCGATCGTATTGACCCGAATGAGCTTCGGACTATAAGGCGTAACCGAGGAGGTGGAACGTTCCGTCTGCGGATATAGCGTTGGCGACGACTTCGCGACAGCCGATTCGCCTTGAACGGTAATCAGCTGACTGTCCGCCTTCTTCAGTCCGTCCTTCTCGTACTGCTTGAGCGTTGCTTCATAAGCAGCAGGCTGTTGCTGCTTATACAGCTTCAGTTGATGAATGACCATCGGCTCCCGCTGCGAGACGAACGTGAGCGTATGATGGCCGGCGCTCAAGTAAAACTTGAACGGATCGGCGTAGTAGCCGTCCGAATCCTCGAGCAGCGCTTCACGCCACGCCGGCTTCTCGATTTGCTCCGGACGCAGGTCGTTGCCCAGATTGTCCTGCTTCATTTGAACCAGCTCGTTGTCCCACACGCGATCGAATTGGAGATATGACGCTTCCGTGAATGGAACGACGCCGTCAATTTGCAGAGAACGCTCGATGTTCGAGCTCTTGCCCGCGATCGGGTAGTATTGGAGTTTAATGTTGTAGAAGCCCTCTTGCGTCACATCGATATCCCAGGATACGCTTCCTTGCTCGCCGGTCTTGAGGGACGCTCCGGTCTGGCCTTCATAATCGACCAGCTTCTCGAAGCCATCCCCCTCCGTCTTGGAGTAGCTAGCGGCATCTAGGACAATCTCCTGATCGGCGAAGCCGATCTTCTCATGCTTTGACAGATATTCCGCGTAATCACCTCGGCCATCCTGAAGCATCGACCAGGTGCCTTCGGCGAATGCCGATTGGCTTCCCGCGGCTGCCGTGCCGTCATTGCCCGGCCTTGTCCATACGACGAGCAGTGCAAGCGCGATAATGACGCATGCCGCCGTCATTCCCCATTTCTTAAGCAGTTTTCTCCCTTTCAATGTCAGCCCTCCTAGGCGGCGACTTGATCTGCGGATCACGCATCCCGCTGACGAAAGCGCACTCGCGTACCATCGTCCTATTGGCACATAACAAAACTATATTTACACCAAACAAAATTTCATATTGTTTGATATTTGTTATCTACTTTTTTGCTGATTGTTAGGCTTCTTTTGCATAGAAAAGGAGGGTCGTACCGGCACATCCGGCCTCCCCTCCCTTCAATGCCAGCAAGTGTCAATAAATTATTTCAATTTATCAAGTGCGGCTTGTGCAGGTGCTTTGTACTTCTCAACTGTAGCGGTAACGGATTGGTTCTTCTTGATGATGTCGTCCAAGACCGAGAACCAAGGGTAGTCGGCAACGCCTTCTTCAAGCGAGATACGGCCGGTATTGTTGATGTGCTGCAGCGCCATATCGATGTCCCCTTGGTTTTTGAAGAGCGCTTCCAGTCCGTTTTGGCCTAGGTACTCTTCCGTAGAAGGCAAATCTTGCAGCTCTTCATAGATTTGGTAAACCATTTGCGGTTCTTTTACGCCCTTCGGAATGACCCAGCCGTTCTGAGCGGTGTTCGCGTAAGTGTATTTACCATCACCACTTGGACCTTGCGGGTTCGGTACGACGCCGACTTCGAACGGCAGACCACCGACGTTCCAGTCGAAGTTCGAGGACATAGCGACGTCGCCGTCTTTGAACGTGGACGTTTCATCCCAGCTGTTTTTGTCGCCTTTTTTGACTTTCACGACGTTTTCTTTGTTGTACAGCCGGTTGATGAACTCCAACGTTTCGATCATTTTCGGATCCGTGAAGCCGACGGTTAGGTCGTCGTTGACGAACACCGCTCCGTTCGTTACGCCGAAGTCGCGAGCCGCGCCTGGTGCCCAGTCCGCGAAGCCCCATGTATCCGGCTTGCCGTCGTTATTCGTATCCGTCGTCGCTTGCTTCGCAATTTCGAGGAATTTATCCCATGTCCATTCACCATTTGTGTACAGCTCTTGCGGATCTGGCAAGCCCAGTTTCTTGAACAGATCGCGGTTGTAGAACATGCCTACAGTCGATACGCCTTTGCCGCCGAAGAAGTATTCTTCTCCAAGGAGCTGTGGAAGCTTAACCGTGTGTTCTTGTTCGTTGTTGATATCGCTAGTTGCTTGTGTGTACTCGCTGAGAGGAAGGATCAGGCCTTGTTTGATCGGGGCAAGCGCGCGCTTGAACTCTAAGATGGAGATGTCAGCCATAGGCGTTCCGGAGAGCGCGGCCGTCGTGAACTTATCCATGTATTTGTCGAACGGGATGTTGTCGTATTTGATCTTGACGTTGTACTTCTTCTCGACTTCGTGGAGTTTATCAAGCGCTTTCTTGGAATCGGCCGTGTCGCCCTTTGGCGTTCCGTCCCACCATGCGGAGATATGGATTTCGCGCCCGCCAAGGTCAATTGGCGCGATAGCGGCATCGTTCGTCGCTGCCGAGTTATTGCCTGAGGCGTCGTTGCCGGTGTTCGCTGCCGCGTCATTGCCCGTTGTCGTGTTTGTTGCCGCGTCGTTGGCAGGCTTATTATTGGCAGCGTTGCCATTTGAGTTGTTACTGCCACTTCCACAAGCCGTTAACGTAAGCATCGTTGCTGCAAGCAAAATTGTAAGTGCTTTCATTTTTCTCATTTGCAAAACAACCTCCCGCTATTTAGTGAGCAATACCTGTTTGCTCCGGCAAGGTCCACCGGTTTCCGAGATGTTTTTTTTAGTATCTCTTCTTCGTAACCGTTTACATTCTTAGTTTTACCGTACCCCCATCACCACCGGTTTGCGAAGTGTTTGATGACTTACATGCCAATAATAGCATCGGTAGCCAAAAATAGTCAATAAAATTTTTGCAACTTTAACAACATTTATGCAACGTTATTACTAATTTGTTTTCATTTTGTTATTCTATTAAGGTAAATCGACAGTCCTTTTCCGCGCACAAAAAGAGCCCCCGGCTTCTTCGCATTAGTTTGTAGCGCTTACAAACTAAACGGAGAGGCGGAGACTCCAGGAACAATCTGTGTTGGATCTGATCTATACCATCGATCTATCTAACCGTGTGCATACCGAGTATTACTCTTGTTGTTTAGGGCAATGCGTAATGATATGGAGCGTCTACGTTGCGTGGATAAAGAGCAGCTTACGCAGTATGAAAGTCAAATATTAGCTGGCAGAGAAAAAATCGACGTGTTATTCTGTCTTGCGATGCACCTAAACAAGAACAAACAGGAAGAAAAACAACAAAATTTTAGAAAAAATTTAGGTCGGCAGTCGTTTGCTATTGAGCTTCCGTGCCGGCTTCTTCTCGCTCGACTTCACCATTCAACAGGTAGGCGTAGTTCTCCCGCAGAATAACGTCTGCATAAATAAGTTTTTTCTCGTGCGCGGTTCCCGGGTTTTGAATGCGCCATAGCATCTGATCCACGGCTCGCATGCCGAGCAGTTCTTTGTTAACGTTCACTGTCGCAAGAATCGGATGGGAATGGCAGGTGTTGTCGAAGCCGGTTACTGCGCAGCGCGATGGCACTTCGATTCCCAGGTATCCCAGATGCTCGATGAAGAACTTCGCATTAACGTCATGTGCGCATACGTAAACTTCCGGCAGATCGACCGGTCGATACTGCTTGAACAAGAGAAAGATATCGTGCGCTTCGGAACCAATCAGCATAGGGTCTTGCTGAAGTTCGATCTGGCAGCTCTCGAGTGTGGAACGGAACGCAAGCCAACGGTCGAAATAGCTCTGGGCATCCTTGATGTTCCCGACAAACTGAAATTTGCGGTAGCCTTTGCTGATCAGCTTCATCATCATCTGCTGCATGCTATTGAAATTATCCGTGAAGATCGTATCGCACGCAAAGACGGGATCGCTATGATCGACCATAACGACCGGAATGTCCATTTGCTTGATTTTGAGTAAAATTTGCGTTGAGACGGTCCCGATCGTAATTATGCCCTGAATCGCCTCCGGATTCAGCAATTTGAATACGTTATCGTCAGAAGGCTCCGTTATCGTAATAATATCGAGCCCACGCTGGCGAAGGCGTGAGGACACACCTTCAAATACAGGGCCCCAGTAAATGTGTTCCCGGTTCTGATACCGCAAGTTCGGAAACATGACCACGATCGTGCCGGCCCATTTGACTTCTTCGAATTCTTGCAGCTCGCCCGTGAAACGCTGCTGCTGCTGCTGCTCGTTGTTCTTGAAGTAACCCAGCTGGCCGGCGACGCGCAGAATTTTCTCCCGCGTTTGGGCGCTCACGCCGCTCTTCCCAGCCAATGCTCGAGAAACAGCGAACTTGGATACACCTGCTAAATCGGCGATTTCTTGAATTCTCACTTTTGCTCTCATGATGACCCGTCCGTTTCTCTGTTTATTTTTAGATTAGCCGTCGTTTCGTTTAAGCGTTCAGCCCCCCGTTTTGCCCGCCGGCGCAATTGGCCGTAAAACGATATGATCCTCTTCCAGCCGCAGCAGTACCTTGTCCGCGTCTTTGGCGCCAACGGCTTCCAAGTAACGCTCGGGCACTTGAATCCGGCCAGAACGATCCATGACGGCATATTCAATATGGGTATCGAGCTCCGTCTCTTCGCCTGACGCGTACTCCGTCTCGCGCTCGTCCGTTCGCAGGATCATCTCTGAAGAAGTCCGGCCGTCCCGGATGAGTACGACCCGCTGCACCTGCTTGGCCAGATCCAAATCATGCGTCACGATGACGATGGTGAGGCCCATCTCCGCATTCAGTTTGCGGAGCAACGCCATGATTTGGTCCGACGTCTGGGTATCCAGTGCCCCTGTCGGCTCATCGGCAAGCAGCAACTTCGGTCGGTTGGCTAGCGCGATAGCGATGGCCACGCGCTGCTGTTCGCCACCCGAAAGTTGCTGAAGCTTGTGGCCGGTCCGTGAACCGAGCCCAACCGCTTCGAGCAGCTCGATCGCCCGGAGCCGTTTCTTCTTCCGATCATGCAGCAGCATCGGAATTTCGACATTCTCTCGCGCGGTCAAGTAAGGTACGAGATTACGCGATTTATTTTGCCAAATAAACCCGACTGTTTCACGTTTATAGACGTTCTGCTCCTTGTCGGTCAGCTTCAGCATATCCTTGCCGGCGATCGTCAATCGGCCTGCCGAAGGGCGGTCCAAGCCGCCAAGCATGTTCAGAAGGGTTGATTTGCCGCTGCCCGAATTGCCGATGACAGCAACCATTTCGCCTTGGTTCAGCTGCAGGTTCAATCCTTGTAGTGCAACAACCTCGACTTCGGCAGTTTTATAGATTTTAACTAGATTTTCGCATGTAATCAATAGTTAATCCTCCCCGAGCTTGACCGCTTGGTGAATATTCATCCGTTTTAGCAGCCAGATCAGTATGACAAGCGCGGCGGCAAGCATGAAACAGGTTGAGATGCCGAGCCTGAAGACGTCCGCGTGGTCGGAAATGACTTGGAACGGCGGCACGATCCGGCCTGGATCGAAGGAAAGCTGGAACAACGGAACGTAAATTTGCCCAGCAGCGAAACCGGTCGCAATGCCGATGAAGAAGCCAGCCCCTGTCGTCAGCAGCTGCTCCAGCGTCATCATGCCGAGAAGCTGCTTGAAGGAAATTCCCATCGCGCGATAAATGCCGAACTGCAGCATGCGTCCCTGGAGCGAGAGCAGCCAGAAGAGCATGAAACCAAGGAAGCTGATCGCAAGCGAAATGATGAAACCGAGCGTCATGACGCCGTTGATCGCCATTCGGAACGGGTCCATGCGGCTCTCGGAAATTTTGCCGATCGTATCATCGAACTTCTCGAGCTTGATCTGGCGCTTGCCTATCTCGTTAAGCAGTGCCTGTCTGTTCGCGCCGGGCTTCAGCTTCAGCCAAACGTCGTACGGCTCCATGCCGAGCTCGTTCTGGATCGTGTCCAGGTGGCCGACAATCAGCATGGGATTCTGAAGCTTATCGTCGCCTTCCTTAGGCCCAGCGACCGGATTTGGGTTGAATGCCGGAAAATACGGTACGATCCCATACACGATGAGGCGCGTCGGACGAATCCCTTCCCAACCGACATCCAGTGTATCGCCGACTTTGGCGCCGTAATAATCGGCCGCGGTTTTCGAGAGCAGCACCGCATGCGTATCCGAGGCGATCAAATTCATATATTCATAGAACGGGTACGGCGTCAGACTGTCCTTCATCCACGCGGCATTGCCGAATGCGTCCGTATCAATGCCAACCAACTTAACCTTGCCGCTCTTCGTGCCAAGCCAAGCTTCCCCTTCATCCTTCGTAAACACCCTCGCGGCTGTATCGACGCCCGGCAGCGATTCGATCAATTCGAACGGCGGTTCCAAGTAGTGGATGATGTCAGGCGGCGGCGCCGACTGCACCGGCTGAGTCGCCTGCGGAATCGGCGAGGCGTTCGCAGGCGCATCGCTCTCCCAGTACTGGCGAAGCACGATGTCGCTGCCTGCGGCATACCAGATTTGGTCTTCCATGTTCACATTCAGCGTACGCGCCGTATTGGCATTATAAATACCCGTGCCGACGGTCAGAATCAGAAACAGCATGAGTCCGTGATAGATGCGGTTCCGGCGAATGACCAGCAGCAGCGTCGTGTAATATTGCGGCGCCCACAGTCTGCGTCCCATCCGGTAGAAGAGTGCCACGAACAACGGATATAGCCGTATCATCAGAAGGCCGAAGCCGAGAATGAACAGCGTCGGGATCGTATAGAGCAGCGGATCGGCGGACAGCGATTTACCGTCAAGCCCCAGCTTGACGAGGTCCGACATCCGCTGGCGGAACATGTAATGGCCGTACAACGCTACGGAAATCAGCACGATGTCGACGCCGAAGAGCTGCCAAATGGGCCGTTTGCCTTCGCGTGCCTTCGCTCGCTTTTGGTCGACGATCGAATTTTTCGTTGCGATGAAGACCGGAACCAGATTGAGCACCCAGGCGGCGATCACCGCGCCTGCCGCGTATT
The DNA here is from genome assembly GCF_056120345.1 of Paenibacillus sp. sgz302114. NCBI lineage: Bacteria > Bacillati > Bacillota > Bacilli > Caryophanales > Paenibacillaceae > Paenibacillus > Paenibacillus sp. sgz302114. The sequence goes on along the minus strand of NZ_JBVYOI010000001.1, from coordinate 768,170 downwards.
TCCAACTCTCGGCATCCATTTGCACCTTCATCGATCCGCGGTCGACGAAGTTCAGGAACGTGCTCGTCGATCCGAGAATGCGAGTAAAGGAGACACCGAGCCAGGGACCAATGGCGAAGGCCGCGATGGCGAGCAGTCCGAATTCGGCCGCATACATCAAGACGAGATGGAATCGCGATGCGCCGCGGCTGCGAAGCACGGATATCTCCGACTGCTGGCGCTCGACAAGCATGCTCGTCACCATGTAAAAATAGAAAGTGATGAGTATAAACAGTGGCACGTTAAGCGACCAGAGCAGCGTGCGCAGCGTCTTCTCCCGTTCGTTGTATGCCGTCATCGCCTCGCTGCCCGGCACGGTGACGGAAGAGCTGACCGAATAGTTGTACGCCCCCATCATGTCCGGCGCTAAGTTCGTCTTCAGCTGCAGGACGTAAGCAGCCGTATCTAAGTCGAATTGGGAATAATCCCCGATCGCCGTCCCGCCGAGCTTGCCGATGATGATCGGATGCTTCGCGATGAAATCCTGTTCGAACAGCCGATCAGGCAGGAAGAGTGTGTTCTGGTCGTTCTTCAAATTCTGCATGCCCCAGAACGGATCGTTCAGATCCTTCTCCACGATGACCGCTACCGGCTTGATGCGGATCGCTTGATCCTTCACCTTCGGATCCTTAATGACGTATTCCTGCCCAAGCAGCATGCCTAGCTGTCCGAGTGCGCTGTCTGTGACCATGACCTCGTAGACGCCATTCGTCCTCGCCACCGTAGGTAGTTTGCCATCAATCAGCCGAACATGGTCTTCGATGCCGGAGCGCATGGCCAGCTTGGCGTTGCGTTTCACTTTCGGATCAACGCGTGAAGGATCGACTGGCGTAAGCTTGAACCGAACCGTCTCCACCAGCCTTTGATCCTGCGTAACATGGAGCAGCGGGCTGCCGGAGATATGCGAGGACCAATAAGCGTCAAACCGATTCAAAACGTTCGCCTGCACCTTAGCGTTGTCGGTCTGCATGGTGAACTGCGCGGCGATCATGCCTGGGTGATCCCCGGTTAGTTCGTAGCTCCGCTCCAAGTCCTGTACAAGCATATGATGAAGCACGGCGTTCTTATATATCGGCATGCTTGACGTCAGCGCGATGCATAAGAGCATACCGCTGAACAAGCAGATGACGAGCCAATAGTTTCTGGCCATCTTTCGCAGAAGCATGATGAGAACGGACATAATTCCCTCGATTCCCCCCGGTGGCTTTATGGAAGTATGATCTTCATTCCTTCCTGAACGCCTTTCACGATCTCGTATTCCGTCGCGGTTGTGAGACCTGTTTCGATATCGATCTCCTTGCGCCGCTCACCTTCCAGCACCTGAATGAACGTACGACCGAAATAAGCGCGGATCGCGCTCTTCGGAAGCACGATGACGTTATCACGACGGGCTGCGACGATTGTCACTTCCGCATGTGAACCGAATGAGGCACCTTCGGGTAGCTTGTCTAGCTCAATGTAGACGGTCTTACCGTATTCATCGCGCAGCCGTTCATCCGCCGTTTCCGGAGCGGAGGCCGGCGTCTGCGTCACCTTGCCTTTGTAGGTTTTATCCTTATAGGTGACGTCCGCTTCCATTCCGATCTTAATATCGGCAAGCGCCGGATTAGCGGTCACCTCGAGAGCTAACCGCATTCCGCTTGGCTGTGCGACCGCCGCCAGCACCCGCTCAGCGTCGAAATGATCGCCTGGCTTCAAATCAGTCGAATAGGAGATGACGCCGTCCGTTTTGGCGCGTATGACGCTGCTGTCAGCCTTCGACTTCGCCTTGTTGTACAGCATCTCGGAAAGTTTGAAATCAAGTTTGGCGATACGCTCGCTCTCCGCGTCTCCAGCTTTGACAGCATCGTTATACGCCTGTTTCTTGCGTTCGTACTCGATTTGGCGCTCCAGCAGTTCGATGTCGGACCCGTTATTCTCAAGGGTTACGAGCACGTCGCCTTTCTTCACGGCGCTGCCGGCCCTGACGTCCACCGAATGAATAACGCCGGCGCCCTGCTGTTGGTAGTATTCAATCTTCGTTGGCATGAAGATCGCGGAGCCCGCAACCTGCTTCACGATGCTTCCGCTCTTGGCGTCGATCGTCCGAACCTCGGCCTGCGCCGGCTTGACTAGCGGAGGCTTTAACGGCGATTGCTCTTTCGGCAGCAGGCTGCAGCCTGTCGACGCTAAACTCGCGATGAGCAGCACGCCGAGCGCAAGCGCCTGGGATTTATACATGCTTGATGATTTCCGAACCAATTCGTCCATCCTCCAGTGCATGAACCTGATCGACAAGATCCATGATGTGCGGGTCGTGGGTTGTGAGCACGACGCTAACGCCTAAGGTGCCTACCAGTTCACGGAATACCTCAATGATTTGTTTGCCCATGCGGGAATCCAATTCGGCCGTCGGCTCATCCGCCAAAATCAGCTTTGGCTTGTGGGCGATTGCCCTGGCAATCGCTGTCCGCTGTTGCTCGCCGCCGGACATCTCCTGCGGGCGATGGTGCATACGCTGCGCCAGCCCGACGAAGCTAAGCGCTTCCTCGGCCAGCCTTTTGCGGTCGGAAGCCGGCACGCCGGCTATCCGAAGTCCCAGTTCGACGTTCTCAAAGGCGCTCAAGTACGGCACCAAAGCAAACGATTGAAAAATCAGCCCGATTTCTTTTTTTCTCATCTCGTTTTTCTGTTGTTCGCTCATTCGGCTTCCGTCCCTGTCGCCGTAGAAGATCGAGCCTTCGTTCGGAGCATCCAAAGCGCCCATAATATTAAGCAAGGTCGTCTTGCCTGAGCCGGATCGCCCCTTCAATGCAATCAATGAACCCGTGCCGACACTGAGTGTGGCACCTCTTAATGCAAAAACTTGTGTTTCCCCTCTTCCGAAAACGCGCGTCACGTTTTGGACATCCACTATCGGAGTCCGTGAAGCCTCTAATTCACGCAAAACCAATCCCCCTCCGTCAAGCGGCATTGTTTCGGTAAGCGATTTCATTTCCACACCTCTACTATAGCAAACAGTAAAAAATTAGTATATCCGTTTTGAAAATTTTAGTTGTTTTGTTATTAATAATTTTAGTGTTATCCTAATAATCGCTTAGACCCTTATCAATAAAGCAAAGCTGGCCTTCTGCTCACATACTAAAAGCCCAGGAATTTCATCCCGGGCCTGTGTGCTTGATCGATTGGATCTCATTATTCGGGTTCCTAAACGATCCTCAGTCTGTTCCAAATTTCGTTTGCGATGTGCATCGTCGTGAGTTTGTATAAATAATCACTACAGTGATCGGCCATATTTATGAAACAGTAACTACAGCCTATTATGAAACACTTACAGCTATTAATGACATAAGCTTTTTTGTGTGACGTCAAAATTACTGAGAAAACAGCAGCGGAAAAGTTTGATTTATCAAGGGGCGTTTTCATAATTACTGATAAACTTTAAAGGGTAGCAGATCGAAAGAGCAATGATTTTCATAATTAATGACAATTTCTTCAAAGTGGTCATCTGTATATTTATACATGAAATGAATACATAGAAATTAAGCCCATGTACCAAAAATACATAATAACCCCCAATCGTCTATCGGGGGTTATTTTACCCTAAAATTTGGTTGTATTTCTATGGTTATATTCAGTCTTGAAAATGACTACGAATGAACGCATTTCTATGTAATGCTCGCCTCATAAACTTTTAATATTGGGCTTTTCTTTTATGGTCATCTCTTGGCTCCGCAGACGGGCGCCCATGTAATAAGAACTCCGTCAAAGAAAAAACGGTGCATCCCAATCCACATTCGGATGCACCGTTTTTTGTCCCTCTAAAAGTTATCCCATTTTTTTCGTCGTCGCGAGTTTGATCGTATACGTGTAAGTCATAACGGAGCTCGAGTATGTGTTGCCTCCCGCGCTCGATTTGACAATGAGGACGGCGTGACCGTCGAGTCGCTCGTGATGAGCGCCCCTCTTGACGGCAGTGCCGCAGGTGCCTTGACCATGCTGCGTATTTTGTAAATGAACGTCGCCATCGGGCGAGATACGCCGTTATCGACAGTAATGGCTTTGACGGTTACCGTATCATCAGGCGCACCAGTAATGGTTACCGAGTTGCCGTGCTTGTTTTCGCTGATCGGAACGGGCGTTGTACCGTCTGTCGTATAATAGGTGGTCGTATGAGTCGAGGCGCCGGTAAAATTGACGATCTGGCCGCTCGGCACGACTGCATAGACACCTGGCGTCCCTTTGGTGTGGGAACCGTCGTCGCTTTAACGATCGTGTACGTAAAGGTTGAAACCGCGCTCGAAGGTTTGCCCGCCACCATCGTGATCGCTTTGACGGTTAGCGTTTGACCCGGCACCCCTTTTACGAGAACGCCTTGGCCGCTCGCCCTTATCGCGGTCGGAGTATTGCCGTCGGTCGTGTAGTGAATGGTGGAACCCGACGTCGCGGTGTTCAACGCAATCGTGACGTTTAGCGGCACTTTCGAACCGCTTGGCGGGTACGCTGTAGGCGCTGCAGGCTGGTCCGGCGATGAGGCGCCTTGTACCGCATACGTTAAGGTGGTGACAAGGCTGTCCGGAAAGTCGCCCCTTGGATTTACTATTAAGGTTTTTACTGTAAACGTGGCGCCGTTATGTAATTAAACGGTACGGTAACGGTATCGCCTGAGGGGCTGCTCGCCTTGGGCGTCGAACCATCCGTCGTATAGTGGGTCACCGCCGCTTCATATATAGGCAATTAGTTCATATCCAGAGGCGTTTTATACAGATTGATTTTACTTCCTGGAGCGACGGCCGAACCGCTTGCAGGCAGCCCTTTGGGTGCTTTCATACGCACTTGATAGGTGTAGTCGGTTTCTGACCTTTTATAGCCGTCTTTTTCCGCTTAGACGTACAGAAGGTATTTTTGGCCCGGCTTATCAGGGAACTGAATCGAATTGATGCTTTTAACGCCGCCTACATCGTTCGAATAGTAAAAGATCCTAGCACCTCACGTGGCGGTTTTGAAAGTGACAACGGAGTTGGGGGCGAAAAGGGAGTTAGTCGGCACCGATGCGGTCGGAGCAAGCGTCAGGTCGTCAACCGGATACTTATAAATCAATACACCGCTGGTTAAATGGGGAGCTGTCACGAGCACTTTGATCGTTGCTTGCGAATTCGGCTTGTCTGGAATGATGACCATTGTTCCTTTCGTGCTCCCTGTCGTCGGGGTCGTTCCGTCCGTAGTATAATACATCGTTTCTCCCGTCTTTAATACGAATCGGACGACATGTCCGGATGTACGGTTGCACCTGCCGCGGATGCAAACGTGATACAGGTCGTGACAAGCCATCGAGCTGCACCGCGGAGCGTGAGGACCGATTTCTTCATCGACATTATCGATTCCCCCAATAAATGGATGTTAACTTTAACAAAGCACATAAAAGCGCAATTTGTCTATGATCTCTTCGTACACCTTCGATTACGGATAGGAAGCAGGTTATATTAGCCTGTTTCTGAGTTGAATAACACGGTTGACTGCAGGTTAATATAGGTGGGAATTTGGAGTTTATTAAAATTTAATGATTTGGTGCTATTCTCTCGGATGAAGGCTGAAACAGCCGGCTTCAGACTAGTTCAATTAGCAATATAATGATGGAAGGTGCCATTCATGTGCGGTTTTGTAGGGTTTACAGGAACTCGTTTAGGCATTGATCAGGCGAAAACCATGCATGACATGATCAATACAATCGTGCACAGAGGCCCCGATAGCGGCGGCGTTTACTCGGATGAACACATTACGCTTGGATTTAGACGTCTCAAAATTATCGACATGTCCGAAACGGCAAGCCAGCCGATGTTCAATGAGGACAGGAGCTGTGCGCTTACCTTTAACGGCGAAGTCTACAACTATCAAGAGCTGCGGCAAGAGCTGATCGCGAAAGGTCATACCTTCGTAAGCAGCACGGACAGCGAAATTATTATCCACGGATATGAAGAATACGGCGTCGATATCGTACAACATTTAAGAGGAATGTTCGCCTTCGCTATATGGGATAGCCGAGATCAATCCTTATTCTTGGCAAGAGATCCTTTCGGGATAAAGCCGCTATACTATACGCTCAATACACTTGACAAATCACTTATTTTCGGCTCGGAAATCAAATCGTTTCTGAAGCATCCTTCATTTAAGAAGGAACTCAATAAGGATGCATTAAAGCCTTATCTGACCTTCCAATACTCCGTATTGGATGAAACCTTCTTTAAAGGCGTGTATAAGCTGAAGCCGGCGCATTACATGAGCTTCAAGAAAGGCGCAATCGAGATTAAGCCGTACTGGGAACCAAATTACATTGAAGAACGGAACAGTTTAGACTATTATGTAGAAGCTATTAAGGACACGCTTAGCGAATCCGTCGATTACCACCAAATTAGCGATGTGAACGTCGGCTCATTTTTGTCCGGAGGCATTGACTCCAGTTATATCACCACACTATTAAAGCCGAAAAAAACGTTTTCGGTCGGATTCGAGGGTCATGACGGCATCTTCAACGAGACGAATCTGGCTAAAGATCTGTCGGATTTGCTCGAAATCGATAACCATAAGCGTATGATCAGCGCAGATGAATGTTTCGATAAGCTACCTACGATTCAATATCATATGGATGAGCCGCACTCGAACCTATCCTCTGTCCCGTTGTATTTTCTAGCCGAGATGGCGAGCAAACACGTGACTGTCGTTCTATCTGGAGAAGGCGCGGATGAGTTGTTCGGCGGTTATGCTTGGTATGAGACTTCACCTGCAATGAGGAAATATAAGAAGATTCCGCAAGCCATTAGACGCTCAATCCGCTTCTTATCCAAGAAATTGCCTCACAATCGCATCACCTCCTTCTTGGTTAGGGGCGGACAACGGGTTGAGGACCACTTTATCGGACAGGCCAAAGTGTTTGACGAGGCGGATGCAATGAACGTACTGAAGGATGACTATAAGAATGGGCCATCCGTTCAAAGCATTACGAATGAGATCTATAACAAGGTAAAGGGCAAAGACGATGTAACGAAAATGCAGTATCTTGATTTGAAGCTGTGGCTTCCTGGCGATATTCTGCTTAAGGCGGATAAAATGAGTCTCGCCCATTCCATCGAGCTTCGAGTACCATTTCTGGATCGGAAGGTTATGGACTTGGCCTCAAAGATTCCATCCAAATATCGAGTTCATCCGAAGAACACGAAATTCGCGCTTCGAAAAGCCGCCAACGATGTGTTGCCAGATGAATGGGCTAACAGACCGAAAGTGGGTTTCCCCGTACCGATTAAGAGCTGGTTAAGAGAAGCAAAGTATTATACACTCGTTAAGGATATGTTCCAATCCGAACGAGCTAAGCAATTTTTTCACGTAGATGAGCTTCTGCGTTATTTGGATTCGCATTATGAAGGCAAACAAAATTATGCGAGGTATATTTGGACCGTCTACGTATTTCTCTTGTGGCATAAAACGTTCTTCGAGGAACAATACTAACTTTGAGAGGTAAGCGAAATGAAAATAAGAACCGCTTTATTTGCAGCCGTACTGTGTGCGTCCGTCGTAGGTTGTTGTTTTACGATGAAGCCCGAACTCACGCAAAAGGCAGTAGCGGTTATGAACATGAACGCCGATACTCAAGCAAAGTCCGAAATTATGCGAGGGTCTATCACGATCTTCGATACAGATACCGATACCCGCCTCCCCATCAAAAATACCGAATACACGATCTCGGATGAGGCTACTGGCAGTATGATCGACACCGTCAAGACAGATGCCGAAGGTAAAGCAACTTCGGCATTAATTGATTATGGGACCAAAATCGTGGTCAAAGAGAAGAAGACGCAGTTTCCTTACGACGACAACAATAATGAAATTCACGTTCAAGTTGAAGCGCCTCTAATGAAGCTGGAAAAGACGAACCGCTTGCTTGAATATGTGAAGAAGGTTCAGCGAATGGCGGACGGACAAATCGAAATTGAAAAAGTGTTCATGGACATGGACCCTCTTCTGCAACGGCCCGAGCTTCCAAATGGCTGTGAAATTGTTTCATTAACGGCCGTGTTAAATTACTATGGGTTTCAGGTTTCGAAGACCGAAATGGCGGATAAATTTTTGCCCAAGGAGCCGTTTACCATAAAGGACGATAAATTATTCGGACCTGATCCCAATAAAGCATACGTCGGTAATCCCCGAGATAACAAGGGAGCCTTTTTTAGCTATGCGCCTCCTATTGCTGCAGCGGCTAAATCCTATCTGAAATCGATAGGACAAAGTAATAGAATATCGGATATTAGCGGGGACTCCAGAGAACAAATCATGAAGTATCTGGACGAAGGAATTCCGATCATCATCTGGACAACGCTTGATCTGTCCGAACCCCATATGTCGGCGGCATGGTATCTGAACGACACCGGAAAATACTTTCCTGCCCCGGTTAACCTGCACTGCGTCGTGCTAGACGGCTACGAGGATAAGGACGATCTTGTCTACGTCATGAATCCGTTGGAAGGTCAGGTTACTTATGATGCGGATGATTTTTTTAAGAGCTATGAGGAAATCGGAAGCCATGCACTTATCATTCAAAGCTAACTGTATCATGAAAGCTGTTCCAGTCGGAGCAGCTTTTTTCTATCTCTATAATAACGAATACAAATAAGAGCACCAGTGACGCACAAAATATCTTCTGCTAGTCTGTGGTCGATTACATTATTTGAGGCTTTGTACGAATTCGGTCAGCGTCTTATCAGACTGTCGTTTAGTTGGCCTACGACCTTGAAGTCGATCTGACTTCCTTTCGAGGCGGCCACTTAATTTGGATGGCCGATTGTCTTTTTTTGTCGTGTTGTTTTAACCTCTCCTGCTTGGTTCAATATTATCAAGATCCACTTCATCAAATATCTCCGTTCTACATAAGCCTCGAAATACTTAAGCGCGCCACTCTATATGCATCCGCATGCATATTCATGCAGGTTAGTTCATTTTCTCATCAATTATGACTGCCTTGTCTCAATAATTCTGATTCTCTCCTCACTAATTCTGACACCACACATTTTTTTTCATGCTCTCAAAAAAAGTTCTAACGATTACTTTGACACATAGAGTAATCTATGTTAAATTTACTCCATCAGATAGAACTATGCCTGATAGAGCACTATGTGACAGAGTAAATCATCGTCACGAACGACAGGCTTAGGATTATGATTTACAGGAGGACCTGGCATGATTCGAAGTGACATCATTCGCGGACATCTCGATGCGATCATCCTGCGGCTTATTTACGAAGAAGACCGCTATGGTTATGAGATTTCCAAGGAAATCAGTGTGCGGACGGATGACCGTTTCCAAATCAAGGAAGCAACGCTGTATGCCGTCTTTCAACGGCTTGAGCGCAAAGAGTTGATCGAATCGTATATCGGCGACATATCACATGGCAGCAAGCGCCGCTACTACAAGATTACGAAGCTTGGCCGCGCGTACCTGAAAGAAACCGTTGAGGAATGGAACGAAATTAAAGAGATTGTCAATATTTTCATGGAGGGATTATAGAATGAAGAAGATTAGCACACATGTTGAGGAATGGTTCCGCGATATACCAGACAACGAGCAGAAACAAATAATTCAAGAGGAAATTACGCAAAATCTCGAAGAAAAAGTGTACGACCTTATGCGTGCCGGCAAGAGCGAAGAAGATGCGACGAACAAAGCGATCGTCGAGTTCGGCGACATTTCGGACATCAAGCAGGAACTCGGCGTCATCCGCACCAAGCCTGTAATCGATACACGCAAGCGATTCGGCTTGCACTTAGGCTTCTCGATTTGGGGGACATGCCTCATAATCGCCTTCTTCCTATTCATAAACATGTACTACACGCCAAACACAATCTGGTTCGTGTACCCAGCATTCGTAGTCGCTTGGTGGCCGCTTGTCATGTTCTACAAGTGGCTAGGCTGGTAATCGAGGAGGCGCCATTATGAAAAACCATCGAGCAAACTTTGCCGTGACCGGAAGCATCATGTCCATCGTCTTCCTTGTGATCGTGAACATCATTACATCGCCAGATTACTTATGGTTCGTCCACCCTGCCTTCGCTCTCATCCAGTGGCCGATCGCGATGTATTTTGCAGCGACAGGACGAATCAAGCTTTACTCGCTCGTTTCGACACTGCTGCTTATCATTTATCTCATCTGGGAAAATATTATACAAGGCGCAGGCCATCCTTGGTTCTTGTACCCGGCATTAGCTGTCATCTGGTGGCCAATCATCATGTACGCCGGTCGTTACGCCGCTACACTTGGCATGGCGATTATAAGCAGCATTTTAATCATCGGATCGTATGGCGCACTCAATTTGTTCCTCTCGCCTGAATACCCTTGGATTATTTTCGTGGCGTATACAATCTTGTGGTGGCCGATGTCCATCTACTTCACACGTTCGCGCAGATGGTTCGACTTCTCGCTATGCGCCTCTCTACTCACAAGCGCACTCTTCATTACAGTGAACGCAATCTCATCACCCGACGAAATATGGGCAATCTATCCGATCTTCGCCGTTATTTGGTGGCCGCTCAGCATGCACTACTATGCCAAACGTCCGCAAGTTTGATCGCCGTAAGCGTTGGATGCTACAATAGATCAGAGCTGCACTACACTATCTAATTGGAGAACTCATCTATGCTAGCATTCACTATGAAACAAGAATACGCAAACGACCGCATCCGCGTCGTACAAGCTAAACCCTCGGACGCCGCAGACGTGATGAACCTACTTGTAGGCACAGCACGTTGGCTGCAGAGCAAAGGCTCCACTCAATGGAGCGCACTTCTGAGCGGCGAAGATCACCATAACGTGACCGGACATATCGAGAAAGGCGAGCTCTTCATGTTCAAGGACGGCGACACGCTCGCTGGCATCGTCTTGCTTATGCAAGTGCCCGGCGAGTGGGATCATAGCCTATGGGGACCAGATGGACATGAGTCTATCGTTTACCTGCATCGCCTCGCGATTAATCGTGATTACGCTAAGCAAGGGCTTGGCACCGACATCGTGAGATGGGCAGAGGAAGGGGTTTTCTTCCCAGGCAAAGACCGCATTCGCCTCGATTGCATTGCAAACAATGAGACCTTGAACAAGTTCTACAGCGGGATTGGTTATACGTACAAAGGCACTTCGCCAAGCGGCTTCTGCTTATACGAGAAACTGTTAAAATAAAAAAACGGGCCGAGATGATCTCGGTCCGTTTTTTTTCAATTAGAATGCCCAATTGCCGCCGCGGAACAGCGGTTCAACCGAACCATCCTCACGCACGCCATCAATATCGAGATCTGCGTTGCCGATCATGAAATCAACATGCGTCAAGCTATTGTTCAAGCCGCGCTCAGCCAGCTCTTCCTTGCTCAGCTTAAGCCCGCCTTCGATACAGAACGGGAAGGCAAACCCAATTGCCAGATGGCATGCTGCATTCTCATCGAACAAGGTGTTGTAGAACGTCAAGTTCGTATTCGAAATGGGGGAGTGGAACGGAACAAGCGCGATCTCGCCGAGATAGTGCGAACCTTCGTCCGTCTCCACAAGCCCTTTGAGCGCTTCATAGCCCTGCTCAGCTTCATATGACGTAATGCGGCCATCCGTGAATGTAATCGAGAAGTTGTCAATCAAGTTCCCGTTATAGCTAAGCGGCTTACTGCTGTATACAGTGCCGTTCACGCTGCCTTTATGCGGCGAAGTGAACACTTCCTCTGTCGGCATGTTCGGGATAAATACACTGCCTTGCTTATTCTTCGTACCAGCGCTGACCCAGAGATGCCCTTCCGGCAAGCCGATCGACACATCCGTACCCGATGATGCCGAGCGGTAACGCAGCTCTTTGAATCTGCTTACGTTCAGGCGTTCCGCTTTGCTGCGAAGCCCATCTGCATGTTCGCGCCATGCCGCTACCGGATTGGTCGCATCCACGCGGGTCGCAGCGAAGATCGCTTCCCACAATGCATCTACTTGCTCAGCCGATGATCCAAGATCCGGGAACACCTTCTCAGCCCACTCTGGCGTTGGAACTGCCACGATGGACCAAGCACAATCATTGCTAAGCGTATATTGGCGGAAAGGTTGAAGCGCAGTCTGAGCTGGCTTCGTCACTGCACTGATGCGCGACGCTTCGATGCCGTTCAGCAGATCCGGATTTTCGGCCGTAATCCACAAGAACGCTGCTCCCTCTTCTGCCAGTTTAACTCGTCCATCGACGATCCACTCTGGGTAGAACGATAGCCCTTCCTCTGGCGACTTCTCCAGACGAGTACGGATGATCTGCTCATCCGTCCATTCCACGTGAACATAGCTTGCGCCGATCTCATACGCGTGCTTCGCGACGAGGCGGACGAAAGGCGCCGCCTCCACTTGGGTTATGATGCACAGCTTCTGTCCTGGCTGAATGTTGACGCCAACCTCGACTGCCAGCGCTGCATATTGGGCTAAACGATTCTCGAATGAGTTCATTATTTTCACTCCTCTAAAGTTGCAGCTTCAGCAAAATATTATACCAGTGCGATACGGACGGATGCAAAAAAGCTAGCTGGAGCCTTTGGTCCGCATCAGCAAATAAAGAAAATACGGCGCTCCGATCACAGCAACGACAATACCTGTCGGTATATTGTATAGCCGTGCGATTGTATCAGAAATGATGAGAAGCAGCGCTCCGGCAAGCGCCGATGCAGGCAGCAAATACGGATGCTGGGGACCGACTAGCCGTCTCGCTAGGTGAGGGCCAATCAACCCAACAAAGCCGATGGCACCACCGACTGCGACTGCGGCACCGGCTAATCCGACAGCAGAAGCAAACATGATAAGCCGCTCACGACTAAGCGAAGCGCCAAGTCCGCTTGCAGTGAGATCGCCGAGGTTCATAACGTCGAGCACTCTCGCTTTGAAGAATACGATCGGCAACAGCACGACAAGCCAAGGGACTAGTGCGAGCACGAAGCGCCAATCTGTGCCTAAGATGCTGCCTGCTAGCCAGACCTGCACGAATTTGAACTGCTCTGGATTGAGTCGAAGCGTCAGCACAAGCATCGCTGCAGATATTCCCGCGGCAACTGCAATACCGACAAGCAGCATTCGGATCGTGGAGATCCCATCATTGCGCCGGTAAGACAGCGTGAAGATGAGCGCTGCTGTTCCTCCCGCACCAAGCAGCGCGAGCAGCGGCAGCAGGAAGACCGTGCTGCTGACCGGCACGACGCTGATGAACAGGATGACGACGAGCCCTGCACCGGCATTAATGCCGAGAATGCCCGGCTCTGCGAGCGCATTGCGCGTAACCCCTTGCAGGATGCAGCCCGACACGGCAAAAGCAGCTCCAATTAGCAGCGACATAACCATGCGAGGTAGCCGGAACTGGAACAGAATCAGCTCCTGCTTCGCATCGCCTTTGCCAATTAAGGTACGCAGCACCTCATGCGGTGTCAGCTTTAATTGGCCGGTATCCATACTAATGATGAAGACAATTACGATGAGAACGAGTAATAGCGTCATAATGGAAAAAGCCCTTTTGCGGCGAGCTGCCTCCGCAGAAGCGACCATGGAAGTTGACATCATCTACAGCTCCCTCCTCTCGTTCATAGCAAGATAGAGGAAGAACGGTACGCCAATGATCGCGATGAGTGCACCAAGCGGCGTTTCAGCGAATGGGTTGAACATCCTTGCGCCGATATCAGCGAGTACGACGAGCAGCGAGCCGAGCACCGCAGAGCATGGTAAAATCCAGCGATAATCAACGCCAACCAGATATCGCGCGACATGCGGAATAATCAAGCCGACGAAGCCAACTGCGCCGACGATAGAGACCGAAGCGCCTGCCAAGATGAGAATGAGTAATGCCCCGATCGCCTTGACAAGACCTGTGCGCTGGCCGAGACCTGTTGCGATATCTTCGCCAAGGCTTAATAGTGTAATGGAGCGGGACATCAGAATAGCAGCAGCGATACTGCCAAGTATCCAAGGAGCAATGATTTTCACCTGTGCCCACTGTACGCCTTGCATACCGCCTGCATACCAGAATGCGAGCTCTTGGCCTACATTGTAATGAATCGCAATCGCTTCGCTAATGGCAAGCATGAGAGCAGATACTGCCGCCCCTGCAAGCACAAGCCGAACCGGCGTAAGCCCACCTTTTACCATTGAACCAGCACCGAATACGATAATAGCCGCGAATGCAGCTCCAATGAACGAGAAGAACAGCAAATTGACAAAGGACATGCCTGGGAAGAAAGCAAAGCAAACGGAGAGCAATAGGCCCGAGCCTGCATTAATGCCCAGCAATCCTGAATCCGCAATCGGGTTGCGGGTCATCCCCTGCATAAGCGCGCCTGCCGTTGCGAACGCCGCACCGGTTAGCGCTCCAGCAATAACACGCGGAATCCGCAGCTGATGAATGACCTGATGGGAAGTCAGATCCGGATTGAAATGAACGAGCGACTCCCATACCGTATCAAGCGAGATGTCTGCCGCGCCAACAGCGATGGACAGCGCCGCGCTGAGCAAGAGCAGTGCGCTCCCGACGACGAGAAGGATAATAGCGGCGAGCGGACGCGATTGAATCGTTACGTCCGGCTGTTCTGCTCTAGAGATTGAATGGGACTGCACAATGATAAACCACCTTTACTTATGTACATCTTGTAGCTCTGGAAGGCTAGTTCGATTTCAATTGAGAATTATTTTCATAATAAAGAGTTCCAGACAAGTTGTCCATCCATTACCCGAATCTTTTCCTTATTTGCGCGCCAGTTCTGCTGGATTTGTTACTTTTTTGTGCCAAACTCCTCATGAATGAAGGCGTTAGCGTCATACACTTATACCCGAAGGGCAGCATCGTAGTGACTACAAATGCATGATGCAAGCCCGGAAGGAGGTGCCGCTTTGCAGCCAGATCTGAACCAGATTCAAGCTGGCATCAATTTGCTCGTCAATCGGCTGCTGCCAAGACAAAGCGTCGATGGCAGCTGGCGGCTAGGCTTCATTGATTCCGGGACGTCCACAGATGCGGCAGCGATCATGTTGCTGCAGAGCATGCAAGTGCCGAAGCCTAAGCTGGTTGCTGCATTGAGGGATCGCATCGAAGCCATGCAAAGCTCCGACGGCGCTTGGCGCATCTACCCGAACGAAGCGTCTGGACGTGCAGCAGCTACAGCGGAGTGCTACTTCGCCCTGCAGTTCGCCGGCAGAACCCCGAATGAGCCGCATATGAAGAGAGCTCGTGAAGCGCTGCAAGCGCTCGGCGGCCTATCCCGCATCGACAGCTTATTAACGAAGTTTCTGCTCGCCGCTGTCGGGCAATATCGTTGGCCGCGCTGGTTTCCTGTGCCACTCACCTTGATGCTGCTGCCGAAATCAGCGCCGCTTCACTTCTATCAATTCTCCGGCTACGCGCGCGTACATATTGCGCCGATGCTCATTCTGGGCGACCGCAAGCCGTCATTCACGCTGCCATCGATCGTCCCGCTCCAGCCGACGCGCAGCGTCGACGAGGAGCTAAGGCTGCAGCAGGGCAGCTGGCAACGACATTTTCATTATAAACTGCGGCAGCTTGACGATGATCGCCAAAAGCTGCATCAGCAAGCAACCGATCGCGCTGTCTCGTTCATGCAAGCGCGTATCGAAGCCGACGGCACGCTGTATAGCTATGCGACAGCGACCATTCTGATGGTTCATGCGCTCCGTTCACTTGGCTTCAAAGCGGAGCATTCGCTTATTGCCGGAGCGCTCCAAGGGCTTGAGACATTCCTTGCGCCAGATTGGACGCTGCACAGCAGAGCCGCAACACTCCAAAATACGACGTCCACCGTCTGGGACACTGCGCTAATCAGCCACGCGCTGCAAGCTGCCGGCTTCTCCCCCTCACATCCTTCTATCTTGCGCGCAGGGCAGTTCTTGCTTTCGCGGCAGCATACGAAGCTAGGCGACTGGGAGCGCAATGTCGTTGATCCGGCTGCGGGCGGCTGGGGCTTCTCGAACATCAATACGATCAATCCCGACAATGATGACACGACGGCTGCTTTGCGAGCTATTTATTCCTTAACCGGAGCTGCCTCTGCTACCTCTCGTGAGAGAGGACTTAAGTGGCTGCTCGCGATGCAGAACAGCGACGGCGGCTGGGCGGCGTTCGAACGCAACCAAGATAACAAGCTGATCAGCTGGGTGCCGCTCGACGGCGCGGAAGACGCAGCAACGGACCCGTCAACACCGGATTTGACCGGCAGAACGCTCGAATATCTCGGCCGCTTCGCCAAACTAACGACCGAGCACCATTTCATCAGGCGCGCGGCGAACTGGCTCTACAGCCATCAGGAACTTGACGGATCCTGGTACGGGCGCTGGGGCGTCTGTTATATCTACGGTACATGGGCAGCGCTGACCGGACTCGCCTCCGTCAACGAGTCGCCGCAGCATCCGCGAATCCGGCGCGCAGTCAATTGGCTGCACGGCATTCAACACGATGACGGCGGTTTCGGCGAATCTTGCGGGAGCGACGAGGTGAAGAGGTTCGTCCCTCTCCCCGCTTCCACTCTCGTGCATACCGCCTGGGCGCTCGACGCACTCATTGCCGTCCATGAGACGCCAACCGAAGCGATGCAGCGTGCCTGCACCTACTTGCTCCGCGAGCTGCCTGGCGAGCATATGCAGCAGCAGTCGCTTGCTTCGCGCTACCCGCATGGCGCCGGCCTACCCGGTTATATCTATACTTGCTACGAGAGCTATCCGCTCATCTGGCCGCTGCTCGCGCTTGCCCATTATCGGAACAAATATAGCGAATGAACGAATCGAAGAACGAAACAGCAAACACCTTGCGTGCAGACTCCCTTTAAACAGGCGCGTCTTTCAATTCGCAAGGTGTTGACAAAAGCCTATTATTCTTTTTTAACCGCATCAAGCACATCTCTGCCTTTACTGTCTATCGCGGCAATTGACTCGATCTTCCACGGCTCTGCCGGCGATTCCCGAACGAGAATCAGCCCCAGCTTCAGCTTCAGCACCTTCTTGTTCTCAGCTAGCATCCTAACATTTTGCGAGAGATCCGCTATTAGCTCGTCTTCCGGCGCGTTCACCGCGATCTCTTTCTTCTGTTCGGCAGCGATCCGTTCCACGTGCGCAATTAGACGTTCAAGCTTGTCGTTATAAGGGTCTTCGAACAGCATTCGAGCAGCTTGGATTTCCTTCAGATTAAAGGCTTTGAAGAAGGTCGCGACGATCTTGTCCGGGTTCATCGCACCAACATACTCAGGCAGCTTGCCAGCAGCCTTGAACACCATAAGCTGATGCTCCGGATCGACGGTTTGAGTCTTATGCGTCGTGCTCCCTAGGAAATGCACACAGAAGTGGCCGGGAAAATCATTGTCCGGAATTCCATCTCCTCCGTGCGGCTTTCCGTGCATCGATGCTGCGAGCACCTCGCCGTCTGCCTGAACGAGAATCGCTCGCCGCTTCCAGCTCCATTTGCCATTATAGATGCGTTTCATAATTTCGGTATCCTCACGCGTCAGAGGCTGAACATCGGCATGACTGCTGCCAGCCCGCCGCTGTACATTGAAGGTTAAGCCGGTTTCCAGATCAGTGAGCGAGAAGCTCGACATGTTCGGAACATAAACCTTCGCTTCCTCCCAAGGCAGCAATCGGCCATAGTACACCCCTCGAAGCTCACGAACCCGTTGCGAGAGAAGTCTCCGATCCGATTCTTGCAGGATCACCTTCTCATCCGAAACAGTGTCGTATACGACACCGTATCGATCGACTGGAAGAGAGCGATCTTCGCTCCCTTTCTTGAGCGTCATATATGTGTCCGTGACAGGAATCGCATAAAGTCGGACGCGTACGCCATTGCTTAACATTTTCGATATCGCATCATCGCTTCCGATTGTAAGCTCCGTCGTTCTGACCGATTCCGGACTCGCGGCCACGCGCAGCTTTGCCCCTACATCTCCCGCTTCGATGCGCTGGCAGCTGAGCATGATGCCGATCCCAAGGAGACAGACGGCTTGCAAGATGCACATTACTTTGCGCATGACATTCCTCCACCACTCTTCAACTTGTCTCTTTCTTAACGTGGGCATAGTGTTTCCGCGCATGATGTGGAATATTCTTCCGCAATTCCGTTATGAGTCGTAATTAATCATTGCTGACTGCAAGGAAGATTGGGTTGAATCGTCATAGATAATTCTTTTCGTACGTAGAAAAAGCCTGCCGGCAATGCCGGCAGGCTTTAGCTTAGCGATTACGATATAAGAGTTCCGGCTGGGATGCGATTTTACTTTCGGCAGATAAAGATCAGTTCCTTATGGTCTGCGGCAGCCGGTTCGTCGCTGAAATCTCCAAAGATCTGTATGTCGCTGAAGCCTGCGCGCTCGAGCATCAACACCAACTCGTTCTTCGAATAGTCATCCAACCTTTGCGTTTGAACTTCCTCCTTGATAAGGACTCCTTCGTGCCACAGCCGGACTCGCATCTGACGGGTGGCGACGTTCTCCAAAGGATCTGTCTCAAGTGACCTGGCGGCCATTTCCAGCTCCATGCCGTCGGCCAGGCGCTGGCGCTCACTTGATGCGGGCCATCCCTGGGGTTCAGCCTGCCTGTACTCAGGCAACCTCGACAGCCAAGCGGGCGGATCGTTCCACCGCACCGCATAGTTGAATGCGAACGTGCCGCCTGAACGTAGATGCTCATGGCAGCGCTGCATGGCCTGCATAGTCAGACGATGCTCTCCACCGAGACCAATCACCCCGCAGGCAAATATCGTCCTATAGCGCTGGGGTAGTGGGGGCGCTGCATATTTTGATGACCTCCCTCGATATCGTTGAGACTGGCCCAGCAATAGTTAGCGTGCAAGGAGGGTTACGCTAACGTCGCCCTCCGTATCGTAGCGGTTGCGATGCTCAGGTTGTCATTCATCGGAGTCACCCTTTCTGAATGGATACGCCGCATGCCGCGACAGGTTCATCAGGGCATAGACGGCTTGTACCCTACTAGGCAATAGTTGATTAAATTCAAACTTGTCGTACGGAACAGGGACCGTAATTCATTTTCTACGACGTTGGTTGACTCCAACAACCGTATCTTAGTGGCATCATATCTAGGCATTTTACGAGTGTACGATTTATCTATATTTATTTCAGCCATCTCGGCACCCACCAGTTCCATTTGCCAAGCATTCTCATTATTGATGGAACCAAAACCATTCTTATGACCGTTGCATCAATAAAAATCGCTGCAGCGATGCCAATCCCCAATTGTTTCACCCCGACAACTTCTCCGAATGCAAACGGCAACGTAACCGCAATCATGATGGCGGCAGCTGAATTAATGATCCTGCTGATCGAGGCTAATCCTGCCAGTACCGCTTGACGATTATCTTGCGTTTGCTGATAGGCCTCGAATATTCGCGATACCAGGAACACCCCGTAATCCATGCTGATACCAAAAGCCAGTCCGAAGATGAATACAGGAATCATGATGGCAATGCTGTTCGGTTCCATTCCGAAATGTCCCTCTTCAAAAATCCATACCAGTATTCCAAACGACGCCCCTAGGCTTAAGAGATTCATCGCAATCGTTTTTAAGGGGATAAGAATGGATCGAAAAGCGATGAACAACAATAAGTAATTGGATATTAGGATAAATAGAAACACAAACTTGATGTTGTGAAATATGGCATCAAACACTTCCTGCTGGTACTTCGCTTCTCCCCCTAACAAATAATGGATATCTGAGGACTTCCCTTCAAGTTCCCGAAGCCTAAGCCAACTCATTACATGTTTGGAAGAAGGCTCGCCCTTTAAAGTAACCTGTATAAGCATTCTGTTTTTATGAACAAATTGCTGAATGACCGGCTCATATGATGCTTTTAACAGAGGTTTTTGAGCTAAGAGGTACAGCTGTTCGGGCGGCATTCGCAAGCTCGAAAACAAGGAATCCACTCTCTGTACGTTAGGATCGATCGCCAATTTATGAATAAGCATATATGCGTTCAACCAATCCTCTTTTTTCAATTTGGTTGTTTCTCCTTGAGCAATAATATACACATTGGAACTCTTCCATGAAACGAAATGGGTTTGATAGGCCTCGAAGGCCATACGGGAAGCATACCTTTGCGGTAAGGAAGCTGCATCCGGAATGGCTACTTTCATATGGTTTAAAGGCAGCAACCACCCCATTAACATAAAGGAAGCCAACAGCGCCATTCGGACAGGCCTTTTCATTACAAAGAGCGATATTTGGTACCAGAGATTCCTTCCACTGGGATGCAATGGATTGCTCCCTGCTTTAATGGCTGGCCACAAGAAAGCTAATAGAGCAGGAACTAATGTTAAGGTTAACAATACAGAAACCGTCAGTACCGTCATCGCTCCTAACGCAATCGTAGAAAACATAGGAAGCGGAATGAATAAGATCCCCATTAAGCCTAAGAAAATACAAACTGCTGAGAAAAAAACGGCTCTTCCTGCAGTCTTCATTGTCTTGTTCAATGCTAGCTCTACCGATTCTTTCCTTAACTCCTCTTTAAACCGGCTGACTAGCAGTAAAGCAAAATCAATGCTAAGAGCTAGCCCTACCATGGGTATGACATTCAATACAAAGTTAGACAACTCGATTTGCGTCCCTACCAAAAACATGATTCCCATGGTACTGGAAACCCCAATCATCCCTATTGCGATAGGAATCAAAGCAGGCACGATTCCACCAAACGCAAACCAAAGAATGAAGAAGGCAACTGGTAGTCCTATTCTTTCTGCTTTTTTCAAATCATCACGGCTTGCTCGATTCACATCGGCTTGAACCACCGATTTACCTGTCATTGTCACCGAGATATAACGATTTTTCGGTAGACTTCTTTGTATTTCTCCGAGCACCGGCTCCATTTCGTAGGAATTGTTCTTAAAGGAAAGCAGCGCATAGGCGAAGTTCCCTTTGAGCATCCCCTCCATATCCAGCGGCGAAACCATTTCGCTTAGACCATCAACACTCCGCAGCAGAAACAACGTTTTCTGGATGAAATATTGAAATTGTTTGAGGGAGACTTTCTCCTTTTTTTCAAACACAAGAATAACAGGTGCCTCGGGGACGTGAAACTCGGATGATAATATATGCTCCACCTTAACATATTCCCCATTTGGCAATAAGCCGTGATCTTTTAATACCGAGGGTAACTTAGGCGCATAAAAGCCAAAAATGACCCAAAATAAAATCCAAAACAGGATAATTACGATTGGGTATCGATAGGTGATTGCCGTAAGCTTTTGAAAACCCATGGTCTTGCTCCTTTATGTACCTATTCGTTGCCTATACATCGCTTTCTTTTAACCTTGTCGCTTTTACCAATCCAAATGCCAATCCCGGCGCAAGTTGTGCTGCGTTAAGCAGGATTCGTGGTAGGATCGGTATGCCGAACAGCCACTGTAGACGACGCCCCCATTGCATGGGACCCTTGAATTCCCGCCGAATGGACTGCGAGTAATCTTGTTTCCACTTAGAAAGAGAAATCACGCCACGCAAATACTGGTCTGCAAGAGGCGAGCACAATAAGGCCGACCGAAGCGCCATTGACATCCCGTCTCCACATAGCGGCGGTATCATTATAGCGGCGTCTCCTACGTTCGGGACAATATCCCATGTCAACGGCTTTCGATTTAAATTAACCGGGGCAACTGCTGTTTGCGTGCTGTGGACAGGAACGGCATTTCTTAGCTTTCGATAAAGGCTAGGGTTCCGGTCACAAGCAGCCTCAATCAGGCCTAAGATCGATTTTTCAGCATTACGGAAAGCTTCCCGATTCAACAGCGCCGCAACGTTAACTAGTCCGCCTTCAATTGGTGAAATGCCTAAATATCCGCCTTTAAAAAAATAGAGCTCTACAACGGGTTCCATGTCTAACCCGCTAAAATGGGATTTCACGCCAATATATGCATTCTTTACGCCTGCACTAGTTTGATGACCTGGAAGACCAGAACGACAATTAGCGCCCCACGCAGCAATAACGGCTCGAGCTTGATAGGTTTGACTTACTTCTCCCTGTTTCGCATGAATGATGTATCCTCTGTCGCTTTGTAAGACGGACGTTACCGTTGTTGCGGTTTGTACCTGAACTCCCGAGCTCGAGGCTGCGCGATGCAGAGTGGAATCAAGCAGAAATCGGCTCACCCCAAGAGCGGCACTCGGCAATGGAATTTCTAGCTTATCTCCAGAACTGATGATCAGACGTGTCCGATTAATCAAGCTAGGCTGCAGCGATTCTACAAGGCCATGCAATCCGAGTGTATTCAGCATGCTCCGGGATTCAGGGGAAAGGAACTCTCCGCAGACTTTATGCCGCGGGAAATGGTTACGGTCAATCAGAACAGTCTCGTAGCCCCGATCCGCTAAAGACTTAGCCAAACTGCTGCCAGCGATTCCTGCTCCAAGAACCGCTACATCCTGGATTCGATTCATAACATTCAACTCCGAGGCCTCGAATTAGACCTTGCTTTTCCAAATAATGACCACATACCGAAACAAGGGTCTCCAGGCAAAGAACATCTTGGGTGCACCCAAGACTTTCCTAAGATTATTCCAATCCTCCGAACGAAAACCTTTAGCCACGGAAAGAGGCCCATCATTAACGATATACCGGTTTTTGGAGACGATTCGCGTCGTAAGCCACACCGCGGCCCAAGGAATCCAGTGCCGGTGGATGTCATTGATTACAACACCGAATCGAGATGCCTTAAGCATACTTTCTACAACCTTGGGTAGTTCGTTTGTTGCAAAATGATGAACAAATTGCGTACCGGTAATCACATCCACGGCGTCTTCTTGAAGTTTAAACAAATCATTTCGCATCACTTGTACCCGAGGTTCATTCAGATAAAGCATTCTTGCCTCTTCATAAGCCTCTTCCGTAATGTCTACCAAAGTGATTCTTAGATTGATCCGGTTCGCATCTGCCCACCGCAGGATGTGGCGATTCACATCCCCAGATCCTGAACCAATATCCAAGATCGAAAAGCGGCTAGGTTTCCCCGCTTCCTTCCATATTCGCTGTACGCCGTAAAGCGTAGGAGCAGCAGCACTGAAGACCCGATTAAGAATGCGAAGATGCCGCAAGGCTTCCCTAAGTTCTGGTCCTCCTGTCGAAAGGTCATCCATCAACTCATGTTCGATAGCTCGCTGCTTGAACCTTCTAAACACGGACATCATCTACAAGCTGCTCCTGAGTAATGACGGATGGGAGGTAAGCAATTTGAATCATCTCGCAGGTGAGGCCTGGCCCGAAAGCCACAGCTACACCATTAGCCGGTCCGGAGTCTCGGCCTATAAGTTCCTTCCTCATTTCATTTAGTACGAACAATATTGTTGCAGAGGACATGTTTCCATAATTGCGCAATACATTGCGACTGGGCCGGGCTTGTTCTTGGGTGAGTTCGTACAACTCTTCCAGCGTGTCTATGATGCCTTTGCCTCCAGGATGGATTGCCCATAAATCAGGTTTTTGACTTCCGCTGATCAGATGCTCGATTTGTTCTGGAATAAATCTGCCGATCAGTTTAGGTATGTTCGTCGACAGATAAAGATCAAACCCGTAATTACCAACCTCCCATACCATCTCTTCGGCAGAGTCCGGCAGGAGAATGGAGTGTTCGTTCCCTAATTGGAAAATGCCAAGATGGTTAGGGCCGGATAAACCTACAATACACGCCGAGGACCCATCACCGAAAAAAGATGCACCGAATAAGTCCTCGCGCTGGCTAGAGGGCTGAATGTGAAGCGTGCATAACTCAACACACACAATTAATACTTTTGCGGAGGGATTACTTGATACGATTTGCCGTGATAAGCAAACAGCCTTTAATCCAGCTGCGCACCCTAGAAAGTTTAACGGAATCCGATTAACAGTGGCAGCTAGTCCCAGCTGCCCAACCAATTCAGCATCCAAACCCGGGAGAAACTGCCCTGTGCAGCTAACTGTGATCAGATGCGTAATGTCAGATGCTTCCACTTTCCCATCTATTAGCGCTTCTCTCGCAGCACTCCATCCGAGCGGAACGGACTCTCTCTTATAAGTTTCCATTCGCTCGGCGGTTGAAGGGATGACTCGATTTGACCGCTGTGAAAAATAACGGCAATCTTCGGCGGATTCCAGCAGATTCGGCTCACAGGTGTAGCGGGTTTCTACCCCGCACTGCTTGAATATTCTTTTTACCCAGCGTGCAGTATCGGGAATCTCGCTTAATGCCTGAGCTAATCTCTGCGATGTATCAGCTTGATCGAGGCGGTATTCCGGCACAGCCGTGCCAATTCCCAGAATTGCAATGACTGAATCTGCTTGTTTCATCTTCTATCTTCATCCCTTCGCGCAATTCATATAATGGTCGGACATGCACCTTGCTTTAATCATATGTATTCGTTTTTCAGATCGTTATGAAGGAAACCATAAAGTCATAGCAAAAAGCAGCTCCTGATTTAGAGCTGCCTTTGGCAAAGTGAAGCTAATTATGTAGGTAGTTCTACTGGTTTTAAAGGAATTTTTGCCGGCCCTTCAAGCACTTCCCCCTTGAATGAAAATCTTGAACCATGGCATGGGCAGTCCCAAGTTCGTTCTCCATGGTTCCACTCGACTTCGCATCCCATATGCGTGCATGTTGTATCTACGATATATAATTGACCTTGTTGATCCCGATAGGCACCGGCTCTTTTTCCGTTTGCTTTTACCACAGCTCCTTCGTCATTCTGTAATTCCTCCGGTTTCTTGAAGATCATTTCTAGCTTTCCGGAAACAAAACGGTTAACGACATCGGCATTTTGCACGATGAATGTTTTCAGGCTCGGATCCGCGTGAAATCTTCCGGGTTTAAAGAGCTCTTGGTAAGGACTTTCTCTTCCTGTGACCAGCTTTTCGAGCAGTAACGCCGCTGCTGTTCCAGATGTCATCCCCCATTTTTTATATCCGGTGGCAACGAGAATATTAGGATAATCCGAATTGGTCTGTCCGATATACGGAAGCTTGTCCAGAGTAACCAGGTCTTGCGCTGACCATCGGTAATAGATTTCTTGAATGCCCAATTGTTTTTCTCCGAACATTTGCAAAGCTTCATAATGTTTAAACGTACAGATTCCCTGTCCCGTCTTGTGGCTTTCGCCGGCGATCAAAACCATCGTTTCTCCATTAACCGTCGTTGACCTAAGGGATCGTTTGGGCTCCTCAGCGCTGATAAACATGCCTCTTGGGAATTCTTTGGCGGTTTTCACTGCCAGAATGTATGCTCTTTTTGCGTGCATTTTAGCAAAATAAAATCCACCTCCGTCATAAAACGGAAAATGCGAGCACGATATGGCAAAATTACAGGTAATCCGATGTTCCTCATTCGTAATCACTGTTGCAGGATTTCCTTTTTCAATCCTTACGGCTGTCGTTTGCTCATAAACTTGGCATCCTTGTTGTTGCGCCGCATGATTTACTAAATGCGTTAAATACGGGATTGGGCTAAACTGGGCCTGATCTTTCATGACAACAGCGGCTTTGGTTTGAAAAGGCAAAGGTGTTTGTTCTACATAAGCACCGGGTATACCCAATGCCTCATATGCCGAGAATTCATCGGCTATTTTTTTCTTGAAATCGACTGAATTCGTATAAACATAAGCATCTTCCTCCGTAAAATCGCACGATATCTGATGCTCCTGAACGGTTTTCTTAATGAAATGCAAGGCCTCATGGTTGGCTAAGTAATATAGTTTCGCTTGTTCTTTGCCAAAATGCGAAATGAACTCGTCATAGATCAGATCATGCTGTGCAGTAATCTTTGCCGTCGTATGTCCTGTAGTTCCGTTAAGAATTCGTCCGGCATCAAGTAATGCGACCTTAAGTCCCTGCTTTGAAAGCAAATATGCGGTTGTTATACCAGAGATTCCGGCACCAACGATTGCTACATCTACTTGGATATCAGTTGTCAGCTTAGGAAAACTCGGAATGCTTGAAGAAGCAATCCATAAAGATTCCGGATATTGAGGAAGGATTACTCCTGGTGATTGATTCTTATCCATCGCGCTTCCCTTCTTTCATTTTCGACATAATATAACCGGTTTTTCAAACGAGTACAGATGGTAGAAAACTTGACTTTCAACCTTTACAGGGTTTACTAAATGCACAGGCATTATCCTTTGCCCATACAATGTTGGAATAGGCGTGCGAGCTGCACAAGAAAGGCGGAAATAAGATGAATTTCGAACCTGTATTACGGTCGAATATATTGGCTGCGGCCAGAGCCATGCGCAATAGCGAAGTGGGTTTCGCGACGTTTCGGACGTCGTACTGTAATTCGGAATATTGGAATTTGACTAGCGAGGGCGGCTTCGAGTTGAAACGGAACGTCGCAGCGTCGGATGGGATCCGAGACATCTTCGAGAGCGCGAGTAAATATGGATTTGAGTGTGCGACCGCCGTTATGATCATTGAATACAAAGCGGTCTTAGAGACGCTCGGCGAAGACACGTTCAACCGGCTCTTTCCGAAGCTATATTTGCACTCATGGCAATTCGATAACAATCTCGGTTTAACAAGAGAAGATGCGCCTAGCTCGAACTCTAAGCCCGGCGACGTCCTTTACTTCAAGAATCCGGAGGTTAATCCGGAGGAACGAATCTGGCAAGGCGAGAACGTGATCAAGATGGGAGATGATCATTATTTCGGGCATGGAATCGGCATGGAGAGTGGTGAAGGCATTATCCGTGCGCTAAACAAGCACCGAGCACCTGACGCTACAGAATCTGCCTATCTGGAGGATCAGTTCATCTACCCGGACTTCTCTACATTATCGAAGTACGCCCCCTCAGACATTCGACCAAGCCGCATAATCCCAATAAGACTTGAGAGTGGTACGGTGAATGCGAGCATCGGTGCACGAAGATATATTTTGCATTAATATGCATGTACAAAAGGACTGAATGCCTACTGACAATAGAGAGTCAACGGCGTCCGGTCCTTCTCTTCTCGTTTCACTGTTTTGCAAACTTTTACCAATTAGAATCACCTGTAGAGGAAATAACTTGACAACGATACACTTTGTATCATAAATTACATAATAGGACATTCTGTATCCAATTAGATAAATTAACAAGAGGTAAGGAGTTTTCGATGATGACGATGGGAGATCGATTGCGAGAACTGCGGCTGCGCCACAATTACTCGCAAGATGAGGTGGCAAGGCAGATCGGAATTACCCGGTCCGCCTACAGCCATTATGAGATTAACAATAGACAGCCTGTTTATGACACATTGCGGAAGCTTGCCACCTTGTTCGGCGTTTCACTCGATTATATTATCGGCGGAGAGTCATCAAGACGAGAAA
Source organism: Paenibacillus sp. sgz302114 (assembly GCF_056120345.1). Taxonomy (NCBI): domain Bacteria; kingdom Bacillati; phylum Bacillota; class Bacilli; order Caryophanales; family Paenibacillaceae; genus Paenibacillus; species Paenibacillus sp. sgz302114. The sequence goes on along the minus strand of NZ_JBVYOI010000001.1, from coordinate 740,789 downwards.
CGCCAACACTAACACCTGAGACGATGGAAATTTTTAGGTTGCTGAGCACTATGGATCAGGAGAAGCGCAAGGCATCCATTGACCGCATGATGGCCGTTATCAAACAAGTCGATTAGCCCACCATACGCACTTCCGCCGGGAGCATGAACCAGATCATCGTCCCCTTATCCACCGTACTCACCGCACCTATCGCGCCGTCATGCGCCTCCACAATTTCTTTTGCAATTGCAAGTCCAAGTCCGCTTCCACCATCCGCAGAATTACGTGACACGTCTTTCTTGTAGAACCGATCGAATATGTATGGCAAATGTTCATCCGCAATCCCGCTGCCTGTATCGCTCACGGTTACGATTACTCGGCTGGTATGCTCTTCGAAGAAGAAGGAGAGCGTTATTTCGCCGCCTCTTGGCGTATGCTTGATCGCATTGTACACGACGTTCGCCAGCACTTGATCCATTCTTGCCAGGTCGAGGCTAAGCAGAATGCGGTTCTGCTGCTCCATCTCATGCGCATGGCCATCTTCTGTGGAGCTGACGCTGTGGAAGTCGCAGCTGAATCGCAAACCGCTGCTAATGACGTCGATCTCGTACATGTCATGCAGCTGTTGGATCCATTGTCCAAGCGGCACCTTCGCAAAATCAAACCGCGTCTGACCCGCCTCCAGCTTCGTCAGCTCAAACAGATCGCGGATGAGCCGGTTGAGCCCGCCTACTTTGCCGAGCATCATCCGAATGTAACGCTGCTGCTGCTCCTCCGTCTGTACTAATCCATCTTGGAAAGCTTCCAAGTACCCTTGCAGCAGCGTAATCGGCGTTCGCAAATCATGCGAGATGTTCGTCATCAGATGTCTCCGGGACATCTCTGACCGTTGCAGTTCCCGATTAGTCTGTGCCAGCGTTGCGTTCGCTTCACTGAGTGCGACCGTGCGCTCCTCAATTCGCTCTTCCAGATGGGTATTCAGCTCGCGAAGCTCCTTCGATACATGCTCCACTCGCACCATCGCGTTCGAGAAGCGCCTTGAGATAATAAATGATTGCATCAGCATAAAGAAGAATAAGCCTAATGGAACCAGCTGTGCGTAGACGAGCCATTCATTGAAGAACAGCATGTCATTCAGCACGGTCACGACGAAGACAGCAAGTCCCGTGAGGACGAATGTAGAGCCGATTCTTCGCCGTATACGAGCGGTAATGAGTACTGCAAGCGAATAGATCGCTACAATGACGACGAATAGCTGAAAAAGCGCGAGCTGCTTTGAGAATGTGATCGCAGGACTTAGTAGCACAAACATGCATAAAGATAGCCCAATTCCAGTTACAAACGGAATGACTCGCTTCGAGGCGTCCAGCGGAAATAGCTTGTACACATAGAGAAAACCCGTTACCGCGCTAAGCGCGAAAGCGATGTATTCGATCTTAAGTCCTGCTTCCCACGAAATCGGGAATAGCCTCAGCAGGTAGTTCTCCCCTGTCACGCTTGCCCTTGCTGCAACGAACAGACAGAGCAATCCAAAATGCAGGGTAAACTGCTCCTGTCGCCGAAAAGCATACAGACCAATGTGATAGACGCCAATAATAATAAGGCTGCCGAGGATCAGCATCTCCTTGGCGGTCGTTTTCATCTGCGCATCAACAATCGAGTCGCTGTCGCCGAGCTGAATCGGAACCCAAATACCGCCTTTTCGATGCTGGAAATTGGATACTTGGATGACGATTTCAAGCTTGTCTGCATTCGTGTTGAACGAGACGATCTTCGGAAACTGCTCTGCCTTCGAGGCGCTCCGGCTTGTACCGACATGCCCGAGTTCTGCGAGCTCTTGGCCATTCACCCAAAGCTTATAGCTGCTAAAAATATTCGGCAGACGCATCGCAAGCACATGATCCGTTGGCTGTATAAGCGCTGTCAGCTTATACGTCGCGTAGCCTTGGCCTTCGTCAATGCCTTGAACGTTCCGATAGCTGTTCCACGACCGGGGCACACGCACGGTCGCCGTGCGCTGCTCTAGAACAGGATCGCCCGGCTGAAGCAGCTTACCTGCAAAGAACGCCCACTGTCCCGACAGTTCAACTTGACCGTCTGTTTCAAACTGCCAGCTGCGCAGGTCAATAATCCCTTGCTTTGCTGCAGGCTCGACTTGCTCGCTCTCGACGGAGCAGCTAGTTAATCCAAGAAGCGGTATCACGAGAAGTAGAAAATAACATAAATGACGCCGAATTGTGCTAACCTCCTGGAAACGCGGATTGCCCACCCCTGTCTCCTTTCGTTATAATAGCCTAGGAAGAGGGGGAAGAAACGAAGATGAGTGGGAGCAAAATATTAGTTGTAGACGATGAAGCTGACATTACCGAGCTCATAACGCTTTATATGGAACGCGAAGGCTACGCTGTACATACAACAGACAACGGTGAAGATGCCGTCCACATGGCGGAATCTATCTCTCCGGACATGATATTGCTCGATATTTCGCTCAAGCATTTGGATGGGTACGAGGTTTGTAAGCAAATACGTACCGTTTCCAACGTTCCCATATTGTTTATCAGCTGCATGAGCGACGATACTGACATTATACATGGTCTTACGGTAGGCGGCGACGATTATATGACCAAGCCGTTCAGTCCTAGCCAGCTCGTCGCGCGCGTGAAAGCGCATCTGCGCCGCCAATCGGTTAACGAGCAACGTTCCATCGAGCGCATGACCGGAGAAGTGCTTCAGCTTGATGGGCTTGTGATCGACCTGCCGGCACGAACGGTTCATGTGAGGGAAAAGGAAGTGTTCCTCTCCGCTAAGGAGTTTGAGCTTCTCGTCCGACTCGCTAAGACGCCGAATCGCGCTTTTGCACTCGATGATCTGTATACGATCGTTTGGGGCCATGACAGTATGGGTGATACACGCACTCTGATGGTGCATATCAGCAATCTCCGCAAAAAAATCGAGCCTGATCCTGCAAACCCGATCTACATTGTAACTGTTCGGGGTGTAGGCTACAAATTTAACGTCAAGGAAGGAAATCTTCATGTACAACGCTGATCTATGGAAAGACTACGAGCTTCTCGATACGGGGAACGGAGAAAAATTAGAACGATGGGGCCGCTACGTCCTGCGCAGACCGGACCCGCAAGTTATCTGGCCGATTGCCAATGAGACGGAGCAATGGAAGACGGCTGACGGCCATTATCATCGCAGCTCCTCAGGCGGCGGCGAATGGGAATTCCGCACGAAAATGCCGGAACGTTGGACTGTTGAATACGGTGAACTGAAATTTCACATTAAACCGACAAGCTTTAAGCACACAGGCTTGTTCCCTGAGCAAGCAGTGAACTGGTCGTGGATGATGGACAAGATACGGAATGCAGGTCGTCCGATCCGGGTGTTGAATCTGTTCGCGTACACGGGCGGCGCAACTGTCGCTGCCGCTGCAGCTGGAGCTGAGGTATGTCACGTCGATGCGGCTAAAGGTATGGTCCAGTGGGCAAAAGAAAACGCTGAACTGTCAGGCCTTGCATCTGCTCCAATTCGTTACATTACGGATGATGTGTTCAAATTCGTCCAGCGCGAAGAGCGCCGCGGCAAGAAATATGATGCCATCATTATGGACCCGCCTTCATACGGACGCGGACCAAACGGCGAAATGTGGAAGCTGGAGACGAACCTCTTCCCGTTCTTGGATTTCTGTACGACGATTCTGTCGGAAGACCCGTTGTTTGTCCTGGTTAACTCTTATACGACTGGTCTCTCCCCTACTGTGCTGCATAACATGCTGCATATGACGGTTGGCCGCAAGTTTGAAGGCTCGATTCATTGCGGGGAGATTGGACTGCCGATTACGGAATCCGGTCTAACACTGCCATGCGGCATCCTTGGCCGCTGGGAGGGCAAGTAAGATGACAATGGACAAGGAAGCGGGAACAGGCCTGGAGCAAGGCGCTGAACCGCTCCTGCCAGTTCTCTACGAAGATAACCATTTGCTCGCCGTCATTAAGCCGCCTGGGATACTATCGCAAGCCGACGATACCGGCGAGATGGATATGGTAACTTTATTGAAAGATGATCTGAAAGCGCGTTATCAGAAGCCTGGAAATGTCTTTGTCGGTCTGGTACATCGCTTGGATAGGCCGGTTGGCGGCGCAATGCTGTTTGCGAAGACGTCGAAGGCAGCAGGACGCTTGTCAGAGTCGGTTCGCAGCCGTTCTTTCGACAAACTGTACATTGCTGTTGTGCATGGGGCGCCTGAAGCTTCGTCAGGGCGTTTACGGCATTTTCTTCGTAAAGATGCGGGACGTAATATCGTCACTGTTCATACGAAGCAGGTCCAGGATGCCAAAGAAGCGATTCTCGACTACGCGGTTGTCGCGAGGCACGGCGCCTACTCTCTCGTTGCCGTAAAGCTGCTGACGGGGCGCTCGCATCAGATACGCGCCCAAATGTCGGCGATTGGCTGTCCGCTCGTTTACGACCGCAAGTACGGCGCTCCTGCGGTGCAGGGCGAACAGGACATTGCCTTATGGTCCGCGATGGTCGGCGTGGCTCACCCTGTTACGAAGGAGTGGCTGACGTTGCACGCTGCCCCGCCGAAGACGGAGCCATGGAGCCGATTCAGCGATGAGGATTACGCACGAGCGCGAACAATACTGCCGCAGAAAGGAACTGACGGCTCATGACCAAGCAAGCTCGATGGTTATGGCTGCCGCTGCTCATCTTGCTGCTCTGCAGCTGCGGCAAGGAACCGTCGGTTAATAATGGACAGTCGAATAAACCTGATTCCGGTGTTACTAACACGGTGGATAACCAAGGGAAGGATTCGGTAACGCCATCTGACGATAACGATCCTTCTGCGAATGGGGACGGTGGAACTGCGGATGGTTCAGCTGCGCCGAATCCGTCGTCGAATGATACATCGTCGCAGAACGGCGATGGAGGAACTGGTGATGATGGAACTGGGGATGGCACGGCTGAGCCGGATTCGTCGTCAAGCGAAGGATCGGCGAACACCGACACTCCCCCTCCTCCTGAGCCGGAGCCTTCAGCCGATGCGACATGGGTAGCCGTTGGCGATATTATGATGCACATGCCTCAGCTTCCTGGCGCGTATAACGAGAAGACGAAGACGTATAATTTCAATTCGTTTTTCACGGCGGTTAAGCCGATTTTGGAACAGGGAGATTGGTCCTTGGCGAACTTGGAGACGCCGATTGGCGGCAAGTCGCTAGGCTACTCCGGCTATCCGAGATTCAACGCCCCGACCGAGCTCGGTGATGCGCTCAAATATGCCGGCTTCACAACGGTCACGAATGCAAACAACCATGCGCTCGACCGTGGCGCCAAAGGCATTTCGCTGACGCTGGCGAAGCTTGAGAAGCTCGGCTTTGATATTAAAGGCACCGCTCGTTCGAAAGCGGAATCCGAACGGATTACCATCGTGGAGCGCAAAGGCATTAAGATGGGGCTGCTCGCATACACGTACGGGACGAATGGGATTCCTCTTCCGAAGGATCAGCCCTACGCCGTCTCGCTAATTGACGAAGCGAAGATGCTGCAGGACATAAAGAAGATCCGTGCTGCAGGAGCAGATTTCATCACGGTGGTCCTCCACTTCGGCATCGAGTACCAAACAGCGCCGAATGATACGCAGAAGAATTTGGCACGCAAGCTAATCGCCGCAGGCGCCGATATTATTGCAGGTTCTCATCCGCACGTTGTCCAGCCCTATGAGATGGTCGAAGCCGCTCAGCCGGACGGCACCGTGCACAAGGGACTCATTATTTATTCGATGGGAAATTTCATTTCCAGTCAGCAAGGCAAGTCGAAGGACTATGGCGTCATCTACAAGGTTCATATTCACAAAGACGGCCCGTCCAACATAACGACGATCAAAGATGTTGAAGCGATCCCGACCTGGGTCCACCGCGTAACTACGCGTGGCACAAGCAAATTCTCGGTCGTTCCGCTGAAACAAACCATAGACTCCAAGTCGCTCAAAGACTTGACCTCTGCCGATTACAGTAGCTTATCCAGCATGTACAGCCAACTGACCAAGCGCATCCACGCAATGTCAGGCAAGCTGCTCAAACTGCCCGCTGCCGGGTAACGTTTTGGTCAATGAGATTTGCAAAGCCTCCAGCTTATTGTTGAGCTGGAGGTTTCTTTGTTATAGATCCTGCATCCAACCTTAGCCTTTCTCAGCAGTCGTTCCGCTACGAGAGAGGCTTTTCCCGCTCTCGGCTCCACTAATCGCTCTCCACATGCTGAATGTAAATTGCAGGCTCTTGGATCATTGGTCATGATAGTTCAGGCTCGATCCTTCTCGCAACCACGAGAGCACGTATATGTACTCTCAGCACCAAACTAACGCTTATTCCTTGCCGAGAGCACTCATGTGATCTCTCAGAAGCCGATTGTTGGTTACATGGTTGGATTTTGGTGGTGAGAGCGCATATAGGTTCTCTCAGCTTACTCTCGAAGTGTTTTTGATGCTGTGAGCGCATATAGGTTCTCTCACTCAGCCTCAACCCAGAGCTACCCGCTCAACACAAAAACAGCAGCGCAAGATCACTCCTGCGCTGCTGCCATACCCTATATTTATGAATTAGCTACTTTCCCAAGCAAATACACCAGCAATTGCTGATTGTGCGACGAGATCCGATCCAGCGCCTCGCTAATGTAGGCGTCGCGGATTGCTACGCCGCGCACGGTCTCGGCTTGTCCCTTCTCGGTCGTCGTTACCCATACGATACGGCGGTCGCTCTCATCGCGATTGCGCACGACGAGTCCGCCCCGCTCCATACGGTCCAGCAGTGTCGTAATCGCGGCAGGTGTCGTCTCCAAATACACTAGCAAATCAGACGGTTTCATCGGTTGATGCTGCTTGAGCAACTCCAGCACGCTGAGCTGACCTTCCGTTAAATTCGGCGCCAGCGCTTCCTCGAGATGCGACTTCCATTCCTTCGTCATCTTCATCCACAACCGGGCAAATTCCGTAGAAACGATTGTCTCCACCTGCTTTCTGTCCGAGTATTCTTAGCTTTATTATAGCATGCGATATTGTCGAATATAAGGTTAACCCGGTTAATATTTTGTCTCATTAATCGCCTCAAAAGAGAACCATTTGACAGCTTTAGACATACATTGGTGCTATAGGCTGTTGTACCGGCTCGAATTAAGCCACACCTGCATGACCTGATAAAACCTGTTTTCTTGTTTAAGCAGTACGTTAAAGGAGCGTGACCAATTATGGATGAGCGCAAAGCTGAACTCGTACGTAAATTAGCGGATCTCGGCATAAAAAAAGACCCAAGATGGCTGGATCGACTAGATGAACCTGCGCCATTATGGGTCGTGCTTGATCTTATTATGCAGATGGTAGAACGGAAGGAACCACCACATCTGCCATTCGACTAAGCTAAATTAAAATTAGCTTTACGTATCTTTACTGTACTTATCTTAACCTTCCCGCGTCAACTCAGCGCGAACGAACAATGAAATAAGCACATCTTTCTTATCTACTGGTGCGAGCGCACGTCCTGTTGACTTGCGATCATCAATCGGCGCTTTCTCCGTAGATACGATCGTATTCGTCCCCGACGAAGAAATAAGGACAAGCTCGCGAGCTTCCTTGCAGTGTAACCCGCCAATCAGCTCATTGCCGTTCGTCCGAACGCCTTTGCCAACTTTGAACTCGAACGTTGCAACTCCTTTACCGCCGCGTCCTTGGATCGGATAATCCAGCAGAAGCGACCGCTTCGCAAAGCCAAGCTCGCTTATGACTAGCACTTCTCCTTCATCGCCCTGAACACGTTCTGCGGCGACTAGCTCGTCGCCATCTTTCAGAACGATGCCTCGAACGCCTGCCGCAACACGTCCCATCGGATTCACTTCATTCTCAGGGAAACGAATGCTGAGGCCGTTCTTCGTAATGAGCAGCAATTCCATACTATTGTCACTCGTCAGAACACGCAATACCTCGTCGCCGTCCGCAACTTTCACGGCTGCGATTGCAGTTGAACGCGTCGATTTATATTCCTTCAGCTCCGTACGTTTCACCTGCCCGCGACGCGTGACGAACACGAGCGATTGATTCATCGCTTCGAAATCCTTCACCGTGATGACGCTTATAATGCTGTCATCTTTAGGCAGCGGCACCACGTTGACGACGGCTGTACCTGTATCCTTCCACTTGAACTCTGGAATCTGGTGAACAGGCAGCTGATAATACATGCCTTTGCGTGTAAAGAGCAGCAGCTGGTCAATGGTGTTCACATCGAGCAGCGTGCGAATGACGTCGCCTTCTTTAACGCCAGCGTTATCAAGCTCACCGCCGGAACGCGTGAAGGACAGCTTCGAAGTCCGCTTGATGTAGCCTTCTTGGCTCAGCGTCACGAACACATCTTCAGCTGGAACCATCACTTCAAGGTTTACCTTCAGCTCTTCAATCTCGCCTTGAATATCGGAGCGGCGGTCAATGCCGAATTTCTCGCGGATTTCAAGAAGCTCTTCCCGAATAACGCCTGTCAGCTTCTTATCGCTTCCAAGTATGGAGTTGAGATAAGCGATCTTCTTCTGGATATCCTTCAATTCCTTCTCAATCGAAGTAATTTCCAGATTCGTCAGACGGTACAATTGGAGTGTTAGAATCGCATCGGCTTGACGCTCGGTGAACGTGAACTTTGCTACCAGGTTATTTTGCGCATCTTGGCGATTTTTGGAAGCTTTAATGGTCGCAATGACTTCATCCAGCAAATTAAGAGCCTTCGCAAGCCCTTCCAGCACATGCGCACGATCTTCTGCCTTCTCAAGCTCATATTGGGAGCGGTGTGTCACCACTTCCCGCTGATGCGCGATATAAGCGCTCAGCATTTCTTTCAAACCGAGCTGCTTCGGCGTCTTATTGACAATCGCAACCATGTTGAAGCTATAGGCCACTTGAAGGTCGGTTTTCTTCAGCAGAAACGCTAAGATCCCCGTTGCATCCGCATCCTTCTTCAGCTCTACGACGATGCGCAGACCGTTACGACCGCTCTCATCGCGCACCTCAGCGATGCCTTCGACCTTCTTCTCAATACGGATGTTCTCCATTGCGGTAACGAGACGCGACTTGACGACCTGGAACGGAATCTCCGTAATGACGATTTGCTGGCGTCCGCCCTTCAAATCTTCGATCGTCGATTTAGAACGGTGGTAGATCCGCCCTTTACCGCTCATGTACGCATCCCGAATGCCTTCTTCACCCATAATGAGGCCGCCTGTCGGGAAGTCCGGCCCTTTCACAATGGACATCAGCTGTGCAAGCTCAATGTCCGGGTTCTCCATCATCGCGTTACAAGCATCAATAACTTCTCGCAAGTTATGAGGCGGAATTTCCGTTGCGAAACCGGACGAGATCCCGCTTACCCCGTTCACAAGCAGGTTAGGATAACGGGATGGCAGTACGACCGGTTCCTTCGTTGTATTATCGAAATTGTCTTTGAATAAGACCGTTCTCTTCTCAATATCGCGAAGCAGCTCCATCGCAATCGGCGACAAGCGCGCTTCCGTATAACGCATTGCTGCTGCCGGATCGTCATCGATCGACCCCCAGTTGCCGTGGCCGTCAATGAGCATATGCGCCAATTTCCAAGGCTGCGCCATCCGCACCATGCCCTCGTAGATCGAAGAATCGCCGTGCGGATGGTAGTTACCCATAACGTCGCCGACAGTCTTCGCGGATTTGCGGTAGCCTTTATCAGGCGTGTTGCCAGCATCATACATGGCGTATAGAATTCGGCGCTGCACCGGTTTCAGCCCGTCGCGAACGTCGGGAATGGCGCGGTCTTGAATAATATATTTGGAATAGCGCCCGAAGCGGTCGCCAACAACCTCTTCCAGAAACGCGGGCAAAAACTGTTCTAACATACTCATGCCCTTACTCTCCTAAAAAGTTTTTGTGAATCTACTCTACATATTCAGTAAAATCAACGTTCTCCACGATCCAACGCTTACGTGGGTCAACCTTATCGCCCATAAGCGTCGATACGCGGCGTTCCGCCTTCGCGGCATCTTCAATCTGAACCTGCAGCAGCGTACGCGACTCCGAGTTCATCGTCGTCTCCCACAGCTGCTCCGGATTCATCTCGCCAAGTCCTTTGTACCGCTGCAGCTCGAAGTTTTTGCCGAACTCCTTCAAGTAGTTCTGCAGCTGCTCATCAGTCCAAGCATAACGTACCGTTTCCAGCTTGCCGGATTTACGCGTAATCTTATAAAGCGGCGGCTGTGCGATGAAGACACGTCCAAGATCGATCAGCGGCTTCATGTAGCGGTAGAAGAAAGTCAGAAGCAGCACTTGAATATGAGCACCGTCGGTATCCGCGTCAGTCATAATGATGATTTTGCTATAGTTACACGATTCCGCATCGAATTCCGGGCCAATCCCAGCGCCGATCGCTGCGATAACCGCCTTATATTCATCGTTTTTCAATATATCAAGCAGCTTCGCCTTCTCCGGATTCATCGGCTTGCCCTTTAGCGGCAGAATCGCCTGATACTTCGAATCGCGGCCTTGCTTCGCCGAACCGCCTGCAGAGTCACCCTCAACAATAAACAGCTCCGTGCGCGTAACGTCCTTCGACTGCGCGGGCGTCAGCTTACCGCCGAGATTGGAGCTCTCGCTCTTCTTCCTGCCGCTGCGAATTTCATCGCGGGCTTTACGCGCCGCTTCGCGAGCTTTCGAAGCCTGCACGGCTTTCTTCAGCAGCATCTGCGCCACTTGCGGGTTCTCCTCAAGGAACACCTGCATTTTGTCCGAAACAATCGCATCCACTACGCTTCGTGCAGAAGCGCTGCCGAGCTGGTCCTTCGTCTGTCCGACGAACTCAACCTCACCCATCTTAACGTTGATAACCGCCATCATGCCTTCGCGCAGATCGTTGCCGTCAAGATTCTTCTCTTTCTCCTTCAAGAGGCTGTTCTTACGAGCGTAATCGTTCATGACTCTTGTGTAAGCCGTCTTGAAGCCTGTTTCATGCGTACCGCCGCCACGAGTTGGAATCGAGTTAACGAAGGAAGCCATCGTTTCCGTATAACCATCGTTATATTGAAGCGCAACCTCCAGCTCAATTTCATCCTTCTCGCCAATAAAATGAATGACATCGTGAAGCACCGTTTTGTCTTCGTTCAGAAACTGGACAAATTGGCTCGCGCCGCCTTCATAGTGGAATTGATCCTCTTTGCCGCTGCGGCTGTCGTTCACCGTCACTTTAAGGCCCGAGTTTAGAAAAGCAATCTCTTGCAAGCGCTCGGACAAAGTATCATAGTTGATCGATATGTTGCCGTGGAACACGCGCACGTCCGGCTTGAACGTCACCTTCGTACCCGTACGGTTCGTATTGCCGATGACTTCAAGACCGGTCACCGGCTCGCCGACGTGCTCCTTGCCGTTATCATCAACCCAATATTCGAAGCGCTGCTTATGGATTTTGCCATCTCGGTAAATTTCTACTTCCAGCCACTCGGACAGCGCGTTCGTTACCGAAGCGCCAACGCCGTGAAGTCCGCCGGACTTCTTGTATCCGCTGCCGCCAAATTTACCGCCGGCATGCAGCATCGTAAACACAACCTGCGGCGTCGGAATGCCGGTTTTATGCATCCCCGTCGGAATTCCACGTCCGTTATCGCGAACGGTAATTGAACCGTCTTTATGTATCGTCACATCAATCGCGGAACAGAACTTCGCAAGATGCTCGTCCACCGCGTTATCGACAATCTCCCAGACGAGATGATGCAGGCCGGATGTGCTCGTGCTGCCGATATACATACCGGGGCGTTTGCGGACTGCGGTCAGTCCCTCCAGCACTTGAATGTCGTCTGCATCATAATGGCCAGCAGCCGAATTCGCTTCGCCCGTAAACAGATTGATCTGCTCAGTCATAGGCTCCTCCTCTATACTCTTCATGCTATCTTCTAACGCCTTACGCGCATTCGCTCTTCACTTCAAGCAATTCTAATTCATGATGTCCTGTTTCGTAAAGACTCGAAATGAGACGAACAGTCCCGCAGCCGCCCAAATCGCAAGGATCAGCAGTGAAAAAGAAAGCGTCATCCCTTGTATCGGCGGCGGAGAGCCTGCCAAATAGTCGGTAAGCTGCAAATTGACCGCAAAAATATATTTAGCGCTCTCCCAAGAGGACGACATACTCGACAAAATCGTCCCTGCGATAATCGCTGCCATCATCGTTACAATGCTTGCGGCTGTGCTTCGAACGAGCACGGACACCATCAGCGCCAGAATCGCGACTGTCATCGACGATACCCAGATGAGTCCTCCTTCCATAAGCACGAAGAGCCATTGCGGCACGGCATGCACATAAGTGCTTTCTACGCTCGAGCCGTTAATTACGAAGCCAGTGAAGACTGGCATCTGCCAGCCGCCATAGCCAAATACTGCGCCTGATATAAGATAACAGAGAATGGCGCTCGCTACAACGGTTAAAGAAACATAAAAGGTGAGCGCGATGAGCTTGCTAAACAAGATCTTCCATCTTCGGACAGGTCTTGTCAGCAACATTTTGATCGTACCGGTAGATCGTTCGCCCGAGACAAGGTCCGATGCAACGGCAAGAACGAGCAGTGGGTAGAACAATGTTACCGCATTCGACATGAAGCTGCGCGTGAACGTAACGCCATTCGGAGAATTCGGATTGACATCATGATCCAGATAGTATTGAAGCTGCTGAACCGCAATTCGGCGTTGACGTTTCCACTCCTCCGGAATCCGGTCGCTTGAGAGCATGTTCTGATACTCATTAATTTGTTGGACGAGCTGATTGCGCCAATCGTTGAAGTTCTTCTTATTCGTTTCCGCAATCTTCATTTGTGCATACGTAAAAATCGGAATAAGAACGAGAAGCACGAGCACCACTACGAAAAACCGCTTCTTCTTCCATACCTTGAGCGTCTCATTCTGAATGAGCGGGAGCAGACTATCCAATGCTTTCACCCTCCGTCATTTGCAAAAATAACTCTTCCAGCGTTGGTGCGACCCTCTGCACCGACAGGACACCGATGCCAGAGTGGACTGCCTTCTCCACAATCGCAGCGATCAGGTCTATATTCATCGTTGTAATAATAGGATCCGACATGCCTGCAAGAATGCTCTCATCAATGTGGTGCTCGTCATGGCCGATTATCTTCAAGCCTGGCTCGCCGGTCAGCAGCTGTCTGCCGGCTTCCGGCTGATCGAACTGCCAAAGCACGTAATTGCCCGCCTGACCTACCAGCTCGTCGACTGTGCCGACTGCCAGCACCTCGCCATGGCTAATGATCGCAACCCGGTCGCACATGAGCTGGATTTCGCTTAGCAGATGGCTCGAGATGAACAAGCTCATCCCTTGATCCGCCAGCATCCGCACGAACTCGCGCAGCTCCTTAATTCCCTTCGGATCGAGCCCGTTCGTCGGTTCATCGAGAATGAGCAGCTTCGGACGCCCGAGCAGTGCCTGCGCAATGCCGAGGCGCTGTCGCATGCCCAGCGAGTACGTCTTCACTTTATCGTGAATGCGCTGCTGCATGCTGACGATGCTGACGACTTCAGCAATTCGCTTCTCGTCAATCCCCTTTTGCATCCGGGCAAAATGCTCCAGGTTCTCCCATCCGGTCATATAGCTGTAAACTTCGGGATTTTCTACGATACAGCCAATATTTCTAAGCGCCTGTTCGGGGTCTCGCTGCACATCATGACCGCATATGCGAATGACGCCGGAGGTCGGTTTAATAAGATCTACGAGCATGCGGATCGTCGTTGTTTTTCCCGAGCCATTCGGGCCGAGGAAGCCGAAGATCTCACCTTGTCTGACGTCGAAAGAAACATTTTTAATAATCATTTTGCCGCTAATCCGCTTCTTTACATCCTTCACGGAAAGCACGACTTCATCAGTTGCTGATGCACTTGTGCGCATTGGCTTGCACTCCTACTCTAGCGATTGTACGATTCGCTCCGCGATTTGCCCATAACCGTCATGGTTGGGATGAAAATGATCATTCGATAAATAGGTGCCGATCGTCCGCTCGAATAGATCAAACGTCGGAACCATCGTCATATTCGGATATTGATGCATAATGGCATACGCTTCCTCATTCCACTTCTGCACTTGCAGGCTGCCATCGCGCAACCCTTGAAGATCGAAGAACGGATTATAAAGGCCGGCATAGACGACTTGCGCGTTCGGATTAATGTCGTGCAGCAGACCCACTACTTTCGTAAATCGTTCAATCCCTTTCGGCAGCTCAGCTTTCACCTGATCAAGGCTAATATCGCCAGTCGCTTGATTCGAGGATTGACCGGACGCAATTTGGAACAAGTCATTGCCGCCAATTGTGAAGACGATTAGATTCGCTTGCTGCAGCGCATAGCGATAGCCTTTGTCTGTATTAAGCAAATGCGCTAGCTGATCCGCGCGAAGCCCGTTCAGAGCCAAGTTGTTGCCGAGCTTGACAGGTATTGTCGGATATTTGGCCTTCAACAAACCGACCACCTGCTTCACGTACCCCTGCCCTGTTGAATCGCCCGTCCCTTTCGTCAAGGAGTCGCCAATTGCAGCAACTGTGATCTGTTTACTTTGACTTAACGGGGATTGCTTGCTCGGAGCAGGCTCGGCAGCTTGTTTACCTTCGTATGTAGATGCTTCTGGCGCAATCATATCCTTGACGGCATAGCCGAAGCCGGCAAGCAGCACGACAGTCGATACCAAAGCACTTATGCCAATGGACCGCCATAGCACATTCGATGTTGACCTTGTCATCGCGGCAGCATCTCCTCTCTCTTTCATGCAAATGTTAAAAACACGTTTTCTTTTTAAAGTAATGCTTTCGGGATCAATTTGCAAATTTCTCCAAAGAAACAGCAACGAAAGTCCTAAGAGCAGAAAAAAGAGCCAGCGCATGAGCGCCAGCCCTCTACAAGCCATTATTCGTATGAAATGCTCAGCTGCTCAGCCGCTTGCTTCGCTAGCTTACGTGCTTCATCGCAGGAATCCGCAGAGCTCATCGCTACCGCCATTCGGCGGCCAGGCTTCGTCACCGGCTTGCCGAAGACGCGCACTTGCGTGTTCGGCAGCGCAAGCGCCTCGTTCAAACCGCCAATACGGAAGCTCTCGGAATCGCGGTCTGCCTTGAGCGTATACGTCGCGCCAGGCGTCAGCAGGCGAATTGTCGGTACTGGGAAGCCTAGAATCGCACGCGCGTGCAGAGCAAATTCAGATAGATCCTGCGTTACCATCGTAACCATGCCCGTATCATGCGGACGCGGCGATACTTCACTAAACAGTACGCCGTCCTTCGTCAGGAACAGCTCTACGCCATAGATACCATAACCGCCTAGCTCGTCCGTTACAGCGCGAGCAATATGCTGCGCTTCTTCGATTTGCTGGTGCGTCATCTCATGCGGCTGCCACGATTCGATGTAATCGCCGTCCTTCTGTACATGTCCAATCGGCGCACAGAACGTCGTGCCGGATGATGAGCGAACGGTCAACAGCGTAATTTCCGACTCAAAATGAATGAAGCCCTCGACGATTACGCGTTGTTTCTTGGCGCGTCCGCCATCCATCGCATATTGCCAGCAGCTCTCTGTATCAGCCTCAGTCTTGCAGACGCTCTGCCCTTTACCCGACGAGCTCATAATCGGCTTAATGACGCAAGGCGTGCCTAGCTCTGCAACAGCAGCCTTAAGCTCCTCAAGCGTATCTGCGAAACGGTATGGAGCTGTCGGCAGCTGCAGCGTCTCAGCAGCGAGTCGGCGAATGCCTTCGCGGTCCATCGTTAGCAGTGCAGCACGTGCAGTTGGAATAACGCGGAAGCCTTCCTGCTCCAACTCAACAAGCGCACTAGTTGCAATCGCTTCGATCTCTGGAACGATAAAATCCGGTTTCTCCTTCTCAATGAGCTCGCGGAGCGCAGCTGGATCAAGCATATCAATGACATAAGAACGGTGTGCAACCTGCATCGCTGGTGCATTGCCGTAACGGTCGACAGCGATTGTCTCGATGCCGAGGCGCTGTGCTTCAATAATGACTTCCTTGCCGAGCTCGCCGGAACCAAGCAGCATAATTTTGCGAGCGTTTGAAGATAGCGGTGATCCATACATAAAAAGAAAGAACCTCCTGGAAGAAATGTTTTCTTCCATTGTGGAGGTTCTCTCGCGAAAAATCAAGAATTATGCCGATAAAAAGCGGTACTGCGCTTCGATAAGTCCATTATAGGTGCCCTGCTGGCGAATCAGCTCATCATGGCTGCCTTGCTCAACAATTTGTCCGTGATCGAGCACGACGATGCGGTCTGCATTACGGATCGTGGATAGACGATGTGCCACAATGAAGGACGTGCGGCCCTTCAACAGCTTCTTCAGCGCCTCCTGGATCTTCAGCTCCGTCTCCGTATCGATACTCGCTGTCGCTTCGTCAAGTATGAGTACACGAGGATCTGCAAGCAGTGCGCGTGCAAAGGATAACAGCTGACGCTGCCCCATCGAGAGGCTGTTGCCGCGCTCCTGCACCTCGGTGTCGTAGCCGTCTGGCAAGCTCATTATGAAATCATGAGCATCGACGGCCGTTGCTGCTTTCACGATTTCATCATCCGTTGCGCCAAGCCGCCCGAACCGGATGTTTTCACGTATCGTACCGGAGAAAATAAACGTATCCTGCAGCACGACGCCTACCTGTGAGCGCAAGCTCTCGATGCTTACATTACGGATATCGATACCGTCGATGCGTACTGCACCTTGAACCGGATCGTAGAACCGGCAGAGCAGGTTCATAATCGTACTCTTGCCAGAGCCGGTATGGCCGACAAGCGCGATTGTCTGGCCTGCCTGCACATCAAGACTGATGCCGCGAAGCGCCGGTCGCCCCTTCTCATACTCGAAGATGATCGAATCGAAGGAGACATCCCCGCGAATGCGCGGAAGCTCTGCCGCGTCTTCAAGCTCGCCAACCGTTGGCTCCTCATCAATAAATTCAAAGATCCGCTCGGAGGATGCCATCGCAATGAGCAGCTGGGCGTACATTTGGCCCAAACGGTTTATCGGGTCCCAGAAGTTGCCCACATAGTTCGCAAAACCGACCAGTACACCGACTGTAATCTCGTCGGCTTGGATGAGATGTGCTCCATACCAGAATAGAATGAGCGTGCCAAAAGCTGACGTAATCTCAATAATTGGACCGAACATTTGGTTCATCGCCGAAGCTTTGTTCCACGCTTTTATATTCGTGCCATTAACGCTCGTGAAGAAGCTGAAGTTCGCTTTCTCCTGCGTATACGCTTGTGTTACTCGCATCCCTTGGATACTCTCGTTCAAGTGAGCGTTAATACGAGACTGCTTCATCCGAACGTCCTGCCAAGCGAAACGAATCCGTTTGCGCAGTTTAGTCGAGATGACGAACATGAGTGGAACGGTAACCATAATCGCAAGGCCAAGCTTCCAGTTCCAAAGAAGCAGAATGATGACGATACCGACTAGTTGAATACAATCCATCAGCAAGTTGACGACACCGTTCGTGAACAGATCCTGCAGCGCGTTGACATCGTTGGTTACACGTACGAGAACGGAGCCTGCCGGACGTTTATCGAAGAAACGGAACGAAAGCTTCTGAATATGTTTGAACAAATCTGCCCGCAGATCATAGATGACCTGCTGTCCGATAATATTCGTATACTTAATCCGGTACGTGTTAGCTGCCCATTGAATAACATAGAGAGCAAGCATCAATCCAGCGTACAGATACAGCTTCGAAAGACTTGCATCCGCGCCGTTCTTCGGCTGAATCGCATGATCGATCGCCATAATAATAATGGCTGGAATTGCGAGCCGCGTTAGCGTGCCGAGCACCATCGTAATGATGATGACCGGCAGCAATTGCTTGCGGTATGGCTTCATATAGGTGAACAGCCTTGCTACTTGAGCCCAGTTAAACGGTTTCTCAATCGCATCGTCATCCTTGTAGATGAACCGTTCATGGCTCGCGCGCGGCTGCCCTTTCTGCTGCTCACTCACTGTGCGACCCTTCTTTCTGCTTGCAAATTCGAATTAGCCGTGCTGGGACGATCTGCATATTGAATGTTGTACGTATCCAGATACGGTCCTTCTTGAGCGATTAGCTGCTCATGCTGGCCTCGCTGAACAACATTTCCTTTATCAAGGACGATAATTTCGTCTGCATGACGCAGCGATGAGATCCGATGCGCAATAATGAACGTTGTGCGTCCCGCCATAAGCTCACTAAAGCCGGCTTGAATCTCATGCTCCGTCTCCATATCAACAGCGCTTGTCGCATCATCGAGAATGAGGATGCGCGGGTTTTTGATCAGAGCGCGGGCAATCGCGATCCGCTGCTTCTGACCGCCTGAGAGTCCCATTCCCCGTTCGCCGACAATCGTGTCGTAGCCTTCAGGCAATTCCATAATAAAGTCATGCGCTTTCGCAAGCTTCGATGCTTTGATGATGTCGTCCATGCTGACACTCTTCATCGCATATGCGATGTTGTCCCTGATGGAGCAAGAGAACAAGAATGTCTCTTGAAAAACAGTCGCGATCTGTGAACGCAAGCTTTCAATTGAGATATCGCGGATATCCGTGCCATCCAGCGTAATCGAGCCAGTCTTCACATTATAAGCGCGCATAAGCAGCTGAATAATGGTCGATTTGCCTGAGCCTGTAGCTCCAAGCAGACCGATAACCATGCCCGGCTTCGCATCCAGGTTGACGTTCGTAATTGCTGGCGCTTTATCCGCGAAGTTGAATGTAACGTCACGAAATTCGACATGTCCTCTCACGTTCTTGTCGTCAAGCACGATAGCCGATTCGACATCTTTCACATGTACATACTCGTTCAACAGCTCAACAAGACGTTCGCCGGATGCTTTGGATTGCGTAAAGTTGTTGATGAGGAAGCCCATGGACCACATCGGACCGATGATGTACCACAACATGCTGAAAAACGCGACCATTTGCCCAAGCGTAATGGATTCCCGAATAACGAGCGTACCGCCTGCTACGAGCAGGATGACCGCACACAGCGACGAGAGCAGCTCCATGACCGGAAAATATTTGCCCCATAGTCCCGAAGCAGCGATCTGATTCTGTTTGTACGAGTCGCTGCGAGACGAAAACTTATCCATCTCGAACGATTCACGGGCGAAAGACTTTACGGTACGAACGCCAGTAATGTTCTCCTGCACAGCCGTCGTCAGATGGCTCATCGCTTGACGCATTTCGCGGAATGCCGGGTGAATGAGCTTCTCGAACTTCAATGCGACAAGCACGAGAGCCGGCATCGTGACTAGCGTGATGAGCGTTAGCTGCCAATGAATCGAGAACATCATTGATGCTCCGAAGACAACCATGAGTACCATGTTGAAAATTTGCGCAAAGCCGAAGCCGATGAAGTTGCGGACTGCTTCCAGATCAGCTGTAAGACGGGACATCAGGTCACCGGTCTTCGCCGTGTCATAGTACTGGAAAGATAGCGATTGCAACTTCGTGTAACATGCGTTGCGCAGACGGAACGCGACCCGGTTGCCGAGCCGTCCTCCGAAGAGACCGCTCAAAAATTGTAGACTTCCTTTCAGTGTTACGACCCCTACTACGGTTAGTGAAAGTGCTGGTACGAGATCAAAATCTCTTGGCTTGATGACGTCGTCGATCAGAATTCTGAGCAAGTTCGGATACACAAGCCCCAGCGCGGTGGCACAGATCAAACAGAAGATTGAAGCAAACAGGTTCTTCCGCTCGACCCAATAAAACTCTTTTAGTTGCCTAAAGACGTCCAATGGGTAACCCACTCCCTACAGCGTTTTTGTCTTTTTTTATGAATATGAGTGAATATTAACAGCATGAGTCCGGTACGGCAAACAGAGTGCAGGGGCATATAGTTGACAATTTTCGCTTTCTCTTCCATCTCGATCAAAAGGAAGGGGGTATTCTCCTAAATCGTCTGAAATCACCCTACAAAGGTCCGTAATGCTCCGTTTTTGCACATTTACCCGCTTTTTTTGCACGATCTCATCGTATAAAAATAAAGAAGCTTATACACGAAAGATGCATCTTCGCGTATAAGCTTCTTTTTGTTTATTTATACAATTGAGAACAGTTGTGAAGAGCTAAAAACAGTTAATAAATGTTAATAGCTGTTAAGAACAGTTAAGAACTGTTAAGAACAAGTAAAAACAGTAAAGAACAGTAACGAACAGTAACGAACAATTGAGAATTTATATCGCAAGCCGCTCTGGCTAAATGCTGCAAAGAATTAAAAACATTATATTGCAAGCAATTCAGCATAGACGCTGCGCAGCTCTTCCAGGTTCGCATTGTCTGACATCGAGCTCAGCTTGCCTTCGCTAAAGGAGCTAATGTCTTGCTGCAGCGCAGACCCAGAGTTATTCATTGCCTGCTGCCACAGCTGCGCATATCGTTCGCTCCAGTCAGCTTCTGCTTCGCTAATCCAGCTTTGCAGTGGCGCCGCAAGCTCGTTCTCTAGCAAGGAACGGAGCGCTGCCTTGCCTTCCCCTTCGAAGAAATGGCGCGGCGACTTGAACTTGCTCCAGAGCAGCTTCATGTCGATGTTCTTTGCCTGCCAAGCCGTGCGCTCCTCAGGCGTCGCAATCTCAAGCGGCTTGTAGCCGGAAGACGAGAAGCCAGGAAGCAGCTTTGCCGATTCTTCCGCCGTATCCGCAGCTTTCTTAGCAGCAAGCTTATTCAGCGCATTATCGAGACGAAGCGAAGTCGCTTCAAGCTCCTGCGCAAGCTCAATTTGCAGCAGACGCTGAAGCTCAAGCCAGCAAGTGAGCATCGCTTTCTTCAAATCCCGGCCATCGTCTTGCAGGACGGATGGGTTGAAGGCAAAGTTGTAATGATCGCCGAAGCGAAGCTGCACACGCTGCAGCACGTAGAAGAGAAGTTCTTTCAGCTCCTGCTGCAGCTGCTGGTTGTTCGGCGATTCCGTAATTGCCACTGCCAATGCGCGGGCTTCGTCTGCGCTTGCTTGCAGCGCTGCACGCGCCTGCTCACGGGAGAGAGCATCGCCGGAAGCAGCTTCAAGCCAGTTCGCAATTGTACGGCGAGCGCGCTCAAGCTCCTGCTCGGCTGAGCTAACCGCAAGCGCACCGAGATCATTCTGCGTGAAGCTGAGGAATGATTCTTCAAATGCGCTAATGCCCGATGTTGCAACGAGCGCGGCATTGCCGCTCTGCTTGCCATCCAGCGCCTCCAGGCTGGAAACGGGGAACATCCGCGGGAAGCGAATGCCATGCTGCTGCAGGTTGCGCTCTACGTGCGCAAGCACATCGTCGCGCTCCTGCTCGCTTGCTGCGAGGTCAGCCGCATTGACGATAAAGAACATTTTATCAAGCTCGAATTGGTCCTTCACACGGCCCAGCTGCATAAGGAACTGGCGGTCCGCTTGGGAGAACGCATGGTTATAGTAAGTCACGAACAGAATCGCGTCCGCATTCTTAATGTAGTTGAACGCAACGCCTGTATGCCGGGCATTGACCGAATCCGCCCCCGGCGTATCAACAAGGACAATGCCTTGCGCGGTGAGCGGATTGCGGTGATGAAGCTCAATCTCGCTGACGTAGCAGGAGCGCGACTCATCGGCTACATAGCTGCGATACTCTTCTCCGCTAACCGCTAGCTGCTGACCGAGGAGCGCTTCATGAGCAGCCCAGCCCTTGGCAGCCGCCTTCAGGAAGCTGTAATGGGGTCTGCCGCCAGCGTGCACGCCATCCGGCGTCAGCTTGACAATTGCTTGCAGCAGAGCAGCATCGCTAAGGGATTGTGCATCTTCGCCAAGCAGCTCGAGCGAATAACGCAGATCATCGAGCATCGCTTGGCGCGATTTCATAAGAACGGTTGCCGTGCCATGCGGATGTGCCTCTGTAGGCGGCACAATTCGGTTAACCGCCGCCGTCGTCGGGTTCGGCGACACGGGCAGCACGGAATCGCCAAGCAGCGCATTCGCGAGCGACGATTTGCCCGCGCTGAACGCGCCGAACAGCGCGATCGTGAAGCGGCTGCTGCGCAGCCGCTCAGCTTTTTCGCGCATGCCGGCAACTGTCGAGGCAAGCGATGGCTGCGCCGCCAGCAGCTCGGCGGCGCGCGTTAGCCGTTCCGCGGCTTGCCGCTGCGGCGCTAGCGCGTGCGGCGCCTCAGCGCCAGCGCCGGCGGCGAGGTTCGCCGCCGCTGGCGCCACTGCCGCTTCGCGGGCGAGCGCATCGCCGCCCGCGAGCGCGGCTGCGCCAGTGCCAGCGGCGGCTTCGCCGTCCGCCGCTGGCGCGGCGCCAGGGGCGCGAAGCGCCCCGCTGCCGAGAGCCGCTGTCTGCGGCTTCGGCAGCTCAGGGCGTGGCGGCGCCGGAGGCAGCAGCGCCGCCAGCCGCGCGAGATGCGCAGCCGCGCGCTGTTCGAGCGCGGCCAGCTGCGCGAGCGCGCCGGCTTGCTGCGCAAGCTCAGCAAGCCGCGCGCGCAGCGGTGCAGCGGCAGCTTCGCCAACCTCTGCAGCACGTTTGCCAAACGCGTCGATCCATTCGAGCGCGCGCTTGCGGAAGAGCCCTTTCACTTCCGCGGCTAAATCGCGGCTGTAAGTCATCGTATATTCATTGCCGAACACGGCTCCGGTATTCACAAGCTTCACAAGCACCTCTGGCGTAAGCAAACCGCTGAACTGGCTCTTCAGCTCCTGCTCAAGCGACTCATCACGCCAGCCGATCGCATCTGCTGCTTTGCGAAGCACGTCAAGGACATGCCACTCAATCCCGGCGCGAACGCGATCATCGATGTCCTCGAAGAACGCATTCAATCGACGCTCCTGCTCTGCCGCTGTCTTCGCGCCTGCGAATAGCAGCCCTGCTTTAAAGCCTGGCTTACGACTCTCCAGGAAAGTGTGCGCCAAGTCCCTTGTCGGGGCTGGTGTTATATTCGCATTATCAAGAATGCTCTGGACTTCAAGCCGCAGCTTCGTCTTCAGCCCTTCGCTCTCCGCAGCAAATACGCGCAGCTCCTCTTCAAGCCCCGCAATTTCATCGCGAAGGCGATCTGCTTCGCCTTCACCGCCTGCTTCTGCTAGCAGACGCTCACGCTCCGCTTCCGAGGCTTCTTCCATATACTTTCCATGCATCCGAACGACATAACGAGCTGATGCGTCAACACTGCCAACCGCAAGTGGCCCGCGAATCGCGGCAAGCGACTCGAACAAGCCTTCAAGCGCGGGCAATTCCGAATGCGGATGATTTGGCTCGCGCAGGGACAAATAAATAATGCCGCTCGGCTCCAAGTGCCAATTGCTGAACGCTTCGTCAACGCTTTGCTTGTATGCTTCAAACGAAAGCTCTCGCTCCCGATGTTTGTCAATTTGATTCACGATCAAATAAAGCGGCTTTCCCCACTCTTTCAATTGCTTCGCGAACGTGAAATTAATTTCCGATTGGACATGATTATAATCCATCACATAAAAAACGACGTCTGCCAAATGGAGCGCCGATTCGGTCGCCATCCGGTGCGCGTCGTCAGTTGAGTCAATTCCCGGCGTGTCCAGCAGCACCGTATGTGTGCCAAGACGCGGGATCGGATAGGACAAGCTGACGGATAGCACCGTTTCTCCGTCCTTGCAATAAGCATTCACTTGATCAACCGGAACTTCTATCGTTTGTTCTTCGCCCGCGACCAGCTTCTTAATCGTCGCTTTCGCATCACCATTGACGATGCTGACGACGTTCGCGCTCGTTGGTATCGGACTCGATGGCAGCAACTGAGTACCGCACAGCCGATTCACGAGTGTTGATTTCCCTGCTGAGAAATGTCCGCAGAAAGCGACAGTCAGTTGACCGTTCCCTAGCTTTTCTCGCAGCTCCAGCAGTCTTGCCGCATCCGCTTTATCCCCTTGCCCTGCCATAATCGGCGCTATCTCAGCAAGTGAACTGTCTAGCGAATGAGCGGCTTTCTCAATCGTTTGGCTCATTTCTCTCTCTCCCTATCTGCTTCCCATTCATCATGTCATTATACAGCATTATTGAACAAAAGGACCACAAGAAGAACAACCCCCTGTGACCCTTTCGCTTTGTCCTATTAAATTACACTTCTATTCTTACACCAATTGAACGGCTGGCACGCAAATTTCAAACACTTCACCGTGCTGGAGAATTGTAATGTTGCGCTCTTTCTCCTTCATGACGACACATTCCGGTTTCAATCTCATACGTTCAATATATTGATCAGGCACGTCGCCTGCGCCGCTTACTGTAACGCCTTCCACAATAATTTCTTCATTTTCTTCTGGAGGTGATTCCATAATTTGCTCATAAATGTCAGAGAATAGAGCAAAATCTTTCGTGTATACGGAGATGCATTTCATTGTTCAATCATCCTTCTCATTTAATTAGTTAGTTGTGGTGATCCGCAAGCTACTACTTAGCTTTTCGGTTTACGGCAAGTTTCATACGTCCTTTGCCTTCTTTGCAATGTTCTGCCACTGGGCAGACCTCGCATTGCGGATTCTGAGCTTTGCAGTGATATCGTCCGAAGAAAATAAGCCGATGATGCGTCTCCGTCCACAGTGCGCGAGGAATAAGCTTCATCAATTTCTTCTCGACTTCAAGCACGCTATCATCGCTCTTGGCGAATCCAAGTCGCTTGGAAACACGCTCGACATGTGTATCTACTGCAATCGCTGGTACGCCAAACGCATTGGAAACAACGACATTAGCCGTTTTGCGCCCAACACCAGGCAGCTTTGTCAGCTGCTCATGCTTCTCTGGCACTTCTCCGTCATGCTCATCAATTAGAATCCGGCATAACTTCTGAATAAACAGTGCTTTATTGCGGAATAGACCTATTCGCCTTATGTCATGCTGCAGCTCTTCGAGCGGCACGGACAAATAATCCGCCGGCGTTTGATATTTCTGAAACAGATCTACCGTTACTTTGTTGACTGTTTCATCCGTACACTGAGCGGACAATAGGACAGCGATCGTAAGCTCGAACGGATTGCGGTGATTGAGTTCACAATGGGCATCCGGAAACATCTCGCCAATGACACGCAAAAAATGATCCATCTTCTCTTTCGCCTTCAACCGATTACTCACTCCTATTTAGACCATTGCCCTAAAGTGTAGCGAATAATGTCGCATTAATCAACCGCTAACCCGCGTCAACTAGCCAAAGAAGCTCTATTTTGCGGCTGTTTTCACAGAATTGAAAAAAAGAAGTCCTGGCCTCTCAGCCAGGACAAGGTTGAACGAAATTATAGCTTCTCAATCTCAATGATTGTGTTCTGATAAACATAGAGCATAACCGAATCGCCGTCCGCCAATTGCGAGATCGGGATTGCAGAACCAGCCTGCATCACCTTCGTCGCAGCCGTAACCGTATACGTGTATGAATCATCCAATGTCGCTCGTTTAACAGACAATTCTCCGTTTGTCGCGTTATACTTCCAGAACGTTTTGCTTACTCCGCTGTAAGCGGTAACGACTACATTACCCTTCACATTCTTCTTCACTTCAACGCGGTCACCGACAGCAAGTACAGATGTACTGCTGTTTGTCGAACCGTTCTTCAGAACGGAGAAGCCTGTGCCAAGCTGAACGTCTGCAGCATTGCCGCTGTAGTCAATCACTGATACAAGATCGGACGTAACTGCAGTAACGCGGCCAGTCGTCACATTGACAATCTTCACTGAAGCAATGGAAGCACCTACGTAATTAAGGTTCACAGTCTGTCCGGCCTTGAAGCTTGCCAGCGTCAGCTTATCTCCAGCCTCATTGGTCATATCGAGCGCAGCTGTACCGATGTTATATACAGTACCGTCGGTTGACTTCAATATGAGCTTCTTGCCGGCTGTATCGACAGCAGTTACCTGAGCTTGCTTCGTCGTATGCACTTGCAGCAAAATGATTTTGTCTTGGTTCGCATTCAAGACAGCAGTAACCGTATCGCCTGCCGTGACATCCGTTAAGCTAGCTGCTGCTTTGCCGTTAATTTCTACGGAGCTTACCGTATCCATTGGCAGCGTCACGGTAAGACCGTTCGACTGGGCAAGCGTAACTTGCTTCAAGCTAGTATTAATGCTTGTAGCTGTACCGCTGTATTTGTATACGAACTGGATAAATATCGCTTTATCGTTTGTGTATCCAATGGTCAGCTTCTTATTCTTAACAAACAGCGTGCTGGCTGCGCTTAATGTAAGCGGCGTGCCGTTCGTTTCGAACTTTGTTTCGTCTGACAGATACACGGAAACGAGTGCGCCTGTAGAAGATTTTAACAACAGAGCTTTCAAATCGGCATCATAACTAACTACGGTAGCTCCGCCAAGCACTTCGACTTTACGGTTTACAACTTTAATCGCAACGACCTCGTCCTGATCATTGAGCGTAATGTCGAGCACATCGCCTTTTACGAGATCCGAAAGAGTAGTGTCTGATAGCCCGTCAATTGTCACGTCAACGCTCGCGGAAACAAACTTCGCTTCCGGCTTGCTAGAACCGTTTGTGCTGATATAAGAAATGATTTTGCCATCGCTGCTCACGGTATAGAATTCACCGCGAACGAGCTTCGCAGATGTTTTAAGAATAGTCACTTTCGTAATAAGCGAGTTCTTCACTTCATACGTGACGACATCTCCAACACGCAGAGCCGATAGGCCGCCATCCAAAATTTGACCTTGCCAGATGACATCGACTTGCGGTGCTGCTTGATACATGGAAGCCGTATTAGAATCATTGTCTTGAATCGTAAGCTGCGACGACGAAATAGCGCCGATTGTGCCTTGTCCTGATTTATTAATTGGTGCAGATTTTACTTTAATTGCAATTGCAATTGGCTTCGCCCGGTACGTATCTTGCGTAACTTCAACCTGACTGTCAGCAGTTAAGCTTGATACCGCAATGGCATTGCCCGATCCGTCTGTCACTTTCGTTGCACTATTGTATGTAATCGGAATCGGCTCATCGTTAGACCAAATCCAAATCTTGTTATCATTCGGCAGTAGACGGTCTACAGTGCCTGACACTGTTGCCACTTGCGCCTTATCATCCAGCTGCTCTACGTAAAGCGGCTTCGTGCCGTCTGCGATGACGAGCAGCTTCGTATTCGGAGTTAATTGACTAACTGTCGCCAGCTTCTCGGAATCAAAGCGATAAACATAGGTATCCGGCGTCAAATCAAGCGTCGAGTCCTTGTCGTTTGCGAACAGATGGAGAGCGCTTGCGTCAGCGCTAGTCAGAATCGCTGTGTATTGACCACTGTAGCTCACAGGGAATTGCACTTCCGCTCTGCTGAAGATCGTTGCGATAGATGCGCGTGTAATGAAGCCCTGTGGATCAAACGTATCTGCCGTCATTCCTTTAATGAGTCCCAGTGATACGGCTGCATTGATATATCCCGCATAGCCATCGTCAATTTTACTCGCATCTTTGAAGGAAACTGGCGATGAAGCTAGCTCATCCGCTGTCTTCTGCTTCTCAATTGCTTTTACGATCAGCTTCGTAATCCATTCACGTGACGCTTTCTTGATGCCCCACTGTGAATTAGAATCTGTTGCCGCTTGCTTGAATTCTTCGGTCTGGTCGAGTAATCCAAGCTGGAACGCGAGAATAATATAAGGTTTGAAATAAGTGCTGACTTCAAAATTTTCCGGAAAGACGATAGCATCATCTGTCTTTACCTCTTGCTCTTTACCGATGAATCGGATCGCAAGTGCGACTGCTTCCTGCTGCGATACATTATCAGCTGGCTTGAACGCGCCGTTCGTTCCTTTGATGATCCCTTGCATGGCGAGCTTCGCGATATGCTTCTCAGCCCAGTGGCCGGATGGTACATCGCTGAATTTAGTAACGACTGAAGAAGCTTCTGCATGTGCAAGCGTGCTGCCTACTGCTGTGAAACCTGTGAGCAGTGAGAACACCATAATCGACGATACTGCTTTGACCCATTTCTTCTGTTGCGGCATGTCTGTAAGCTCCTTCTATTGTTTAGTAATTGGATGATCCAAATCCATATGACCCATGAGGCTGTCCACAGAAGCACCGTCGACAAGCAGATCAATGGAAGTGACGTCATTAAATTGGAAGTACGTCTTCTCGATCGCTTCTAGCGCAAGCATTTCACCCGGAGCTCCGAGCTTCGCTTCATCAGGCAGATGTAGATCAAGTGTAATTGCAGCGCCTTCCTGCTTCACGCTCCGAAGCTCGGCATGTTTCCAGAGAGAAGGCTCACCCTTGGCATCATCTTTCTTCATGGCAGCGAAAGCCGCTTCCAGCTTCTGTTTATTGTCGGTGTATTCAATCTCGACTTTCTGCTCATGCAAGTCCAACATTTCGTCATCGGTATAGTAGAGCGATATTTGCTCCTTCTTTACCTCCGGCTTCGGCGGATCCTTCTCTTCATTCGCGGCAGCCTGATCTGAATTCGTACCGCTAGAGATCGGTTGGTTCGTGTTCTGCTGTTTCACGGAGCCCGCTTGCGTTGTCTGCTGCTGCTCGTCCTGCAAGGCTCGGCTTCCGCAGGCGCTAAGAGGGACAATCATCGTTGCGGCTATGAGAACTGAAAATAAAGAAGTCGTGACATGACGTTTCATCTTGCATCCTCCTAGCTAAGCTTCAAATACTCTTTAATTCCTTTGACGATTTCAGCTGCGATTTTGTTCTGCTTCTGATCACTAAACAATACCGAGCTGTCGTTACTATTCGACAGATATCCCGCTTCAAGTAAGACGGCTGGCATCGTCGTAGCTTTCACGACACGGAATGCAGCCGTTCTAACGCTGCGATTCTTTAGTGTGGTACCAGCTATCAGATGCTTGTGAATGATGTCCGCGAAAGCTTTGCTATTCGCATGATAGTAATACGTCTCTGAACCGGTAACGGATGCAGATTCTGCTTTATTCGCATGGAAAGAAATAAATAAGTTCGCTTTTAGATTGTTTGCGAAAGAAGCACGATCATCAAGCTCAATAAATGTATCATTCGATCTTGTCAGATACGGCTTAATTCTTGTTTCTTTGTCAAGGAGCGCTTTTACTTTCAAAGTAATCGCTAGATTATACTCTTTCTCCTTATGCCCGTTAACGCTAGAGGCACCTGGATCCTTCCCTCCGTGTCCGGCATCCAGCACGACTTTATAAATGGTCGGCCCAGATGGCGAGTCCGTCGGTGTTTCCGGCTTGACTACCGGAGGTGTTACCGGCAGAGTCGGATCGGTCACAGGCGGCGTGTCAACAGGTGGCGGTCCCGTCTGCTCCAGCACATCAATGCGGATGGCTTGCTCTTCCTTCACGACGCTGTAAATGGTTGGCGCGGACAAGTCCAGCACAACACGAACGGTCGAAGGCTTGTCCGAGTAATAAGAGAAGCGAATCTTCTTCAGAGTCGGATGCGAATCGACGAGAATTTCTCCGAGCTTCGCCGCAATGCTCGTGAATCCAGGCGTGAAATCGGGTGCGAAGTTCATATTCGGCAAATCAATGACGATCCGTTCAGGGCTGTGCAGCACTTCAGTGCGCACGTCGCCGAAGCTTCCGTCATACGGGAGTGAAATACTGCCAAGTCCATTATACTCGATTGCTTTCAAGACCGTAGTCGAATTTGGCTCATTGGTTGATGGATCACTGCCTGGAGTACCAGATTCGCCTGTTTCAGTGCCGTTATCGCTTCCATTACCGGTACCTTGATCAACAGGAGCATCCGGCGGAGCGGATTCGGTGTACAAGTGCACGGAACGTGACAGCTTGTCCCAATAAACTTGTAACCCAAACTGTTCACCTACGAATCGAAGCGGTACTAATGTCGAACCCGTGTTAATGATTGCAGGCTTCTCGAGCGACGCTTCTTGACCATTCACGATTGCCGTTTTATCGCCAATCGTTAGAAGCATGCTCGTATTGCCATTCGAGATCGTGACTACGGGCGACGTCCAGGATACATCAAATCCAAGACCTTCGGTTACCGTGCGAATAGGCACAAAAGTGGTATCGCCGACAATTTGCGGTTCTGCGCCGCTTTGCAGCTGCTTGCCATTCAGATAGAGCTTTGGCGCTGCTTCTGCTGCTCCTACAAGAGCCGGAAACATAGAGATGAGGAACGACAACAATAGTACAGCGGTTACAAACTTCTTCATCTTTCACCTCGATGACTTTTTATCGCTTATTAGACGCATTTTGACAGAAAAAGTTGCGTTTTGAGGAAATTTGTAGCATGAAATAGACAAAAAAAAAGAAACCCCGGTACACCGGTACCGGAGTTTCTCTCGATATTCACATAAATTCGTTGATTTAGAATGCGATGCGGCTTGCTTCATAAGCAGAGATCTTGTCTTCGTGCTGAAGCGTAAGACCGATATCGTCTAGACCTTGCAGCAGGAATTGACGGCGGTGCTCATCGAGATCGAATGCGATGTTAAGGCCCGCATCATCAGTAATCGTATTGTTCTCCAAGTCGATGTTCAGCTTGTAGCCTTCTGTCTTCGTCGTGCGCTGGAACAAGTCTTCAACTTGCTCTTCGCTCAGGCGAATCGGCAAGATACCGTTCTTGAAGCAGTTATTGTAGAAAATATCAGCGAACGAAGGTGCGATGACAACTTTGAAGCCGTAGTCCAAAATCGCCCATGGTGCGTGTTCACGCGATGAACCGCAACCGAAGTTTGCGCGGGAGATCAGCACTTCCGAGCCTTGATAACGCGGTTGATTCAGGCTGAAGCTGTCAATGACATTGCCCTTCTCGTCCCAGCGCCATTCGAAGAACAGGAATTGGCCGAATCCGCTGCGCTCGATGCGCTTAAGAAATTGTTTCGGGATGATAGCGTCTGTATCTACGTTTACACGGTCTACCGGGGCAACTAGACCCGTTAGTTGTTTGAAAGCTTCCATGTTGATGAACTCCTCTCGAATCTCAAATATATACTAGTTCAGAACTTCGGATTTGATCTTCCAATCGCGAACGTCTGTGAATTTACCCATAATTGCAGCAGCTGCAGCCATTGCCGGAGATACGAGATGCGTGCGTCCGCCGCGGCCTTGACGGCCTTCGAAGTTACGGTTGGATGTCGATGCGCAGCGTTGACCTGGCTCAAGCACGTCAGGGTTCATCGCAAGGCACATGGAGCAGCCAGCGTCACGCCATTCGAAGCCTGCTTCTGTGAAGATTTTATCTAGACCTTCTTTCTCAGCTTGAATCTTAACGCGGCCTGATCCTGGAACGACGATTGCCGTTACGCGATCGCTTACTTGGTAGCCGCGTGCAACTTCGGCAGCAGCGCGAAGGTCTTCGATACGACCGTTTGTGCAGGAACCGATAAACACATAGTCGATGTCGATTTCGTTCATCGGTGTACCTGGTGTAAGACCCATGTATTCAAGTGCTTTCTCAGCAGCTTTACGTTCATTCTCAGTTGGAAGCTCAGCTGGTACAGGTACATTTGAAGTGATGTCAGTTCCCATGCCTGGGCTTGTGCCCCAAGTTACTTGTGGAATCAAGGAGTCTACATCGAATTCAAGTACAGTGTCGAATGCAGCGCCTTCGTCCGTTTGAAGATCTTTCCAAACTGCAACTGCACGATCGAACGCTTCGCCTTGCGGAGCATATTCGCGGCCGCGGAGGTATTCGAACGTTGTTTCGTCTGGAGCGATTAGCCCAGCACGAGCGCCGGCTTCGATGGACATGTTGCATACGGTCATACGCTCTTCCATCGACAAAGTACGGATTGCTTCGCCTGTGTACTCCATAACATAACCAGTACCGAAGTCTGTTCCGTATTTTGCGATAACGCCAAGAATCAAATCCTTCGCCGTTACGCCTGGCTTACGGCTGCCGATGAAACGAATTTCCATCGTCTTCGCTTTGGATTGCTGCAAGCATTGAGTAGCCATTACGTGTTCAACCTCGGAAGTTCCGATACCGAATGCAAGTGCACCGAATGCGCCGTGTGTTGAAGTGTGGCTGTCACCACATACGATAGTTTTGCCTGGGTGCGTAAGGCCGAGCTCAGGACCCATTACGTGAACAACGCCTTGATCAAGGCTGTCCAGATCATACAAAGTTACGCCGAAGTCTTTACAGTTCTGCGTCAGCGTATCAATCTGTTGCTTGGAGATTGGATCCGTAATGTTGTAACGATCCTTCGTCGGAACGTTGTGATCCATCGTAGCGAAAGTCAGCTCCGGACGGCGAACTTTACGGCCAGTCATGCGAAGACCTTCAAACGCTTGCGGAGAAGTTACTTCGTGCACTAGGTGCAAGTCGATATAAATGACGCTTGGCTTGTCAGCCTCTGAATGAATGACATGATTATCCCAAATTTTCTCAAACATCGTTCTTTTTGTCATATGAATTCACCTCATAAGTTCATTTGTTTCGTTCGATAATCAATTCATTGTGTTCGTTGATGCAATCATAACATTTCATTCTTCATTGATCTAAGATATAATATCTATAACAGCAATAGGTTTAACCTATCAAGTTAAAACGGCTGTAGCCGTCCTTTCGACTAAAGCATAAATGAGCATACCTGACCATTCATCATAAATTATGGAGTGAGAAAATATGGAATTCCGCCAGCTCCAATATGTCATACAAATTGCCAAAGAGAAGAATTTTTCCCGTGCCGCCGAGAAGCTTCACATCGCGCAGCCATCACTCAGCCAGCAGCTATCCAAGCTAGAGAAGGAAATTGGCGTCCTTCTGTTTCGCCGAACAACGAACTCGGTCGAACTCACGCATGCAGGCTCTGTCTTCGTTAAGAAAGCACAAGGCATCCTCGATAACATCGAGCAGCTGAAGCAAGAGCTTGATGACCTCGCCCATATGCGCAAAGGGAAGCTTGTTGTCGGAAGCCTCTCGATAACGGGCTCACATGTGCTTCCAATCGTGCTGCCGATCTTCGCCGAGCAGTATCCTGAGATTGAAATTGTCCTCGTCGAGGATACTCCTTCCAAGCTTGAGCAGCTTACTGCAAGCGGCCAAACGGATCTCAGTTTGCTCGCGCTGCCGCTGTTCGAGCCATCGCTTGAATGGGTCCCTATTATAGAAGAAGAAATTGTACTTGCCGTACCGCCGGAGCATCACTTGGCGAAGCAGTCTGGGCCGATTCGGATCGAAAGCTTACGGAACGAACCATTCATTGTTCTGAAGAAAGGACAAGGCTTCCGTCAAAATGCATTGGAAATATGCGAAAAAGCTGGTTTCGAGCCGAACATCGTCTTCGAGAGCACGAACATCGAGACCATTCAGTCGCTCGTAGCCGCCGGGATGGGCATCACCTTCATTCCAAAGATGATTACGAGATCAAGCGTAAATGCGCTCACCCCTGTCTACTTACCGCTCGCCTCTCCTTCACCGATTCGTACGCTCGTCATTGCGAGCCGCAAAGGCCGCTATCTGTCGAGAGCAGCCGAAGCGTTCATTGAAACGATGAAGCAGACGACGGAGCAGCATTTTGGCGGCTAGAGCTATCGGTTAGCCGTTTGCTGTTAATACAGCGATGGACGGCGATCTTCAAATACGGGGATCTTTGCCCGAACCGCGTCCACCATGGTGAGGTCGATATCAGCACGCAGAATTGTCTCTTCCTCGCCAGCTTCCGCAATAATTTCGCCCCACGGATCGATGATAAGCGAGTGGCCGAAGAACGTGCTCGTGCCGCTAGTACCGCAGCGGTTGCAAGCGATGACGAACATTTGATTCTCAATCGCTCTTGCAAGCAGCAGCGTACGCCAGTGATGCAATCTCGGATTCGGCCACTGTGCCGGCACGAACATCGCCTTTGCTCCGCCAAGCGCCAGCTTGCGCGCAAGCTCCGGGAACCGGATATCGTAACAGATCATCATACCGGCGTCCGCACCAGCCACTTGGAGCTGCCCAAGCTTCTCGCCAGCGAGCAGATGCTTCTCCTCGTCCATGAGACGGAACAAGTGGATTTTCGAGTAATCCGCGATTACTTCCCCCTGCTCATTGAATGCGTAGATCGTATTGTATACGCCGTTATCCCGCTTCTCCGCGATTGATCCGCCAATAATTTGAACGTGATGCTCGAGCGCGAAAGCAGACAGCATCTCTTTCGTGCGTTCTCCGTTCGGATCTGCAAGCTGGTCGATTTGCTCCAGCGCATAGCCGGTATTCCACATCTCCGGCAGCATAATCAAATCCGGTTTGTCGGTACCTTGAACCGCCTCTTCCAGCTTTACCTTAAGCCGTTCATAATTGGCATCTGGATTTCCTGCATCAACATGCATCTGAACAAGCGCGATGCGCAGCTTCGTATCTGTCATAAGTTTTGCCTCCTCAAGCACTAGCTGAACCGACCTTATCTGCTCAGTTTTACCTTATCATAACGTCTCATGCTTCGCTGTCAAGATGGGTATCGTAACTGAGAAACCACCATGACCGACTTAAAGGAGACCATTCTGATGAACATGATGAAAAAGTACCACAGGCACTTCATTGCCATTATCGCGTTATTCTTATGTTTAATGATTCCGAATGCAGCAGGCGCAGCAAAGCAAGATGACGGCGGCGCAGCACAACGTCCTGTCCAAGCATTCGACGTCGTACAAGGCAAAGTCGTCAAGTCCGTTCCGAACAGCGCCGAGTATCAAGGCTACGCCAAGTCATGGCTGAAAGGCGTAACAGGCCTGTCACCCAAACTCACCGCCGACGACAAATGCGGCTATGTGTTCCGTATCCCGTTAGATGAGCCAACAGCGGTCAATGCCGGCGGCACGCAAGTGATGACACAAGATGTATTCCTGTTCTATTGCCCGAAGAAGCCGCAGCTCCTTCTCGTGTTCGATGAGAACCGCAAGCCGTATTTGCTCAATTTCAAAGGCAATATTAAACCGTTCCTAAAAACAATCGATTTATAGTCTTCCCTTTTCTTTTTTCTTTCTCCCACCAACGAGCGAATCAAGCGTGATTTGAGTTGAGGCGATGGTTTGAAAAAGGAGAAAGTGACTAGGTGCACGGAGGCACAGCAATCGAAATTGCGAATGAAAGCGACTTTTGTGCAAGGAGGAGCAGCAATCGAAATTGCGAATGGCTTCGACTTTGGTGCAAAGCACCACGGGAGTAACCATCGCAATTTCGAGGCGAAGCAGATCTGCACAACGTTAGCAATCATCGCAATTTCGAGGCGGAGCCGGTAGTGGACAGTAGGAACAGGATCCCTTTTCGAAGCGAAGCTGAAAAGGTTGCGAAACCCACGCATTGATGCAGCGAGCTCTCCTATGCTACATTTAGGCTTAGATTAACGGTGGAGTGATGACTATGGATGTAACAAAAACATTTCAAATCAACCCGGCAAACCGGATGACCGGTTTGCCTACACAATTTTTTGCAGGACTCGTTCGTAAAGCGAATGCCCAAACGGCAAAAGGCCGCGATGTCATCAACTTGGGACAAGGCAATCCAGACCGGCCTACTCCCGAGCATATTGTCGCAGCACTTCAAGAAGCAGCGCCGAATCCGCTGTATCATCGCTACCCTCCGTTCAGCGGCTATCCGTTTCTGAAGCAAGCCGTCGCGCAGCGGTACAAAGAAGATTACGGTGTTGAGCTTGACCCGGAGAAGGAAGTTGCCATATTGTTCGGCGGCAAAACCGGCCTAATTGAAATTTCGCAATGCCTGCTCAATCCTGGAGACATCTGCCTCGTACCCGATCCCGGCTACCCCGATTACTGGTCCGGAGTGGCGCTTGCAGGCGGCCGCATGGAATATATGCCGCTCACAGCAGACAATGCTTTCCTGCCCGATTATGATCGCGTAAAACCGGACATTGCGGACAAGGCAAAGCTCATGTTCATTAACTATCCGAACAACCCGACCGGCGCAACGGCTGATCCTGCATTTTACTCGCGTACGGTTGAATTTGCTGCGAAGCATGGCATTGTCGTGGCAAGCGATTTCGCTTACGGCGCAATTGGATTCGACGGCAAGCAGCCGGTCAGTTTCTTGCAGACACAAGGCGCGAAGGAAGTCGGCGTCGAGTTCTATACGTTGTCCAAAACCTATAACATGGCTGGATGGCGTGTCGGCTTTGCACTTGGGAACCCAGAAATTATTTCGCTCATCAATCTCATTCAAGATCATTACTATTGCAGTCTGTTTGGCGGCATTCAAGCCGCAGCAGCGGAAGCTTTAACCGGCCCGCAGCAATGCGTCACAGATCTCACCAATGCATACGAGAGCCGCCGTAATGCCCTCTTCGAAGCGATGAATGGGATCGGCTGGCAAGCCGCGAAGCCAAGCGGTTCCTTCTTCTGCTGGCTGCCTGTGCCGAAAGGCCACACATCTGCATCGTTCTCCGATCACGTGCTTGAGCATGCGGATGTCGTACTCGCGCCTGGCATCGGCTTCGGAACGCATGGCGAATCGTATGTACGCCTTGGCTTGCTTGCACCGGAAGAACGGCTTCAGGAAGCGATTCACCGCATAGGCAAATTGAATCTTTTTTAATAGGCAACTCCCGCCCGTAGAGCTCAGCTTTACGGGTTTTTGCATGCTTTACAGCCCAAGCCTCAGCATGGTATGCTTAGCGTTAATTAAATAACGAGAACGTATTGATGGGGCTCAGTATGCAAGCCCGCAGGTGCGATCAGAGAGTAAATTCATTAGCTGAGAGAATTTACAGCATTTGCTGCAGAAACCTACCCCGGAACGGCCGGCGATGAGTCGGACAGCGGCCTGCTGTTAACAGGTCTTTAAGCGGAACGGCATGCCTCCAACCGATTGGAGCTACATCGCCGTTAATAAAGGTGGTACCGCGGAAGTCATAAACTTTCGTCCTTTGTATAACTACAAGGGATGGAAGTTTTTTTTATTTTATTTACATAGAAAGGGCTTGAGGTGAATGATGACAGATACCATCGTAGTCAAAATCGGCAGCAGCTCCTTAACCTCCGAGGAAGGCGGCATTAACAAGGAACGTATTGCCTTCTTCGCGAATGAGCTCGCTTCCCTGCATGAAGCCGGATATCGAGTGCTTCTAGTCACTTCCGGCGCTATTGCCGCAGGCTTCAAGAAGATCGGTTACGCTTCGCGGCCCAAGCTCGTTCATGAGAAGCAAGCTGCGGCGGCTGTCGGTCAAGCGCTGCTCATGCAAGCGTACCAAGAAGCGTTCGCTTCCTATGGGACTGACGGAGGCATCGGCGTTGCTCAGATTCTGCTGACGCGCGCAGACTTCTCCAACCGTAAACGGATCAACAATGCGCTCATGACCATTGAAGAGCTCCTCCATCGGCGGATGCTGCCGATTGTCAACGAGAATGATACCGTCGCAACTGACGAGCTGAAATTCAGCGAGAATGACACTTTGTCCGCGCTCGTCGGCAATCTCGTGAAAGCGAAGAGGCTTATTATTCTCACCGACATGGACGGCTTGTATACAGAAGATCCGCGCAAAAACCCGAATGCCGTGAAGATCGACCGCGTCGATCACATTACGGATGACATTCTTCGCATCGCGGGCGGCGCAGGCTCATCCGTTGGAACCGGCGGCATGCGCTCGAAGATCGAAGCGGCGCGAATCGCGATGCGCGGCGGCGTTCCGGTCTTTATCGGTCGCGTTATGGAACCGGGTGATCTGATGCTCGCAGTGAAGGATGACGGCAAAGGCACTTATTTCGACACCAATGAACATAACTTGACGACCAAGAAGCAATGGCTCGGCTTCCACTCGATGCCGCAAGGCCGCATTATTGTGGATGAAGGTGCTGAAAAGGCACTTGTGCTCGGCGGGAAGAGCTTACTCCCGGCAGGCATTCAAGCAATCGATGGCGACTTTCACCCTGGCGATGTCGTAGAAGTGTTCAATGCGCATCAGCAATCGCTCGGACGCGGCGTCGTCAACTATGCGGCATGGCAGGTCCAAGCAGTCGCTGGCCTCAGCACGGAAGAAGTGCGCAGACGTGTCGAGGTATCACGGATTGAAGTTATCCACCGCGATGAATGGGTCACACTTAGAGCTTAGATAACAGATAACAGATAACGGATATGGAAAGGGAGAGCCTTATGAGCGAAGTGAGGAAAAAAGCAGCGTTAGCGAAACAAGCTGCGGCAGTCATGAACCGATTGACAACGAATGAGAAGAACAAAGCTTTGCAAGTGATGGCTGACCAGCTCATCGTACAGCAGAATTCCATCATTGAAGCCAATCATATCGATATTGATCGCGGCCGTGCAAACGGCACGAGCGAGTCTCTGCTCGATCGCCTCACTTTAACGCAGAGTCGTATCGCAGATATTGCGGATGGCCTGCGCCAGGTAGCGGAGCTTCCCGATCCCGTTGGAAAGACACTCGAATCGTTCGAGCGTCCGAACGGCCTTCGCGTCGAGAAAATATCGGTGCCGCTTGGCGTCATCGGGATGATCTACGAAGCGCGTCCGAACGTGACCGTTGACGCCGCTGGACTATGCCTCAAGACAGGCAACGCAGTCGTGCTTCGCGGCGGCTCCGCAGCGCTTGATTCGAATCGCCGCATCGTCGAGGTTCTGCGCGAAGCGCTCTCAACCACTGCCCTACCGCCTGATGCATTACAGCTCATCGAAGATCCATCCCGCACCTCGGTCGATGAGATGCTGAAACTGAACGGCCTGCTCGATGTTGTCATTCCTCGCGGCGGAGCATCATTAATTCGCAATGTTGTTGAAAATGCGACCGTCCCTGTCATTGAAACCGGTGCAGGCATTTGTCATACTTATTTGGATGAAAGCGCACAGACAGCAATGGCAGTAGACATCGCCTTCAATGCCAAAGTGCAGCGCCCTTCCGTCTGCAACTCCATGGAAACGCTGCTCGTCCACGAAGCATGGGCTGATCGCCATCTGAGCGAGCTGGCTAACCGCTTCCTCTCGGCAAACGTAGAGCTTCGCGGTTGTGACCGGACACTGGCGCTTATCCCACAAGCCAAATCGGTAACGGAAGCCGATTACGCCACAGAATACAATGACTACATCATGAACATTCGAATCGTTGCAAGCGTGGACGAAGCGATCCAGCATATCAGCAAATATGGCACGATGCACTCCGAATGTATTGTGACGGACAATGACAACAATGCTGCAGCATTCTTGCAGCAGGTTGATGCTGCGGCCGTTTACCATAATGCTTCCACAAGGTTCACAGACGGATTCGAATTCGGCTATGGCGCCGAAATCGGCATCAGCACTCAGAAGCTGCATGCACGCGGACCGATGGGTCTGCCTGCGCTCACTTCGACGAAGTTTCGAGTTTACGGCAACGGACAAATTCGCGGATAAGGATAGGAGGAGCATAAAGCAATGACAACACTTTCGAATGCAGAAGCAGTGCAGGAAATCAGCTCGCTCAAAATGTGTTTCTACGGCGCAGGCTCAATGGCCGAAGCCATGGTAAGAGGCTTGCTGGACCGCGGTTTAACAGAGCCGCAGCAGGTTAGCATGATGAATCGCTCGAACATTGACCGGCTTCATGAGCTCTCCTCCCGATATGGCGTGCATACGGCTGCACATGATGAGGCGAAAGCCGACATGCTGCGGGAAGCCGATATTGTCTTCCTCGCGATGAAGCCTAAGGACGCAGCAGAAGCGATCTCAAATATCCGCGAGCTGCTTCATCCTGGACAAATGATCGTGTCGATCATTGCAGGGATGACGATAAAGACGCTCGAGACTCTGGTCGGCAAACCGATGCCGATCGTGCGTACCATGCCGAACACTTCAAGCACGATTGGGCTTGGCGCAACAGGCGTCAGCTTCTCCTCGTCTGTTACGGCATCACAACGTGAGCTCGCGGAGCTGATGTTCCAATCTGTCGGCTTAACTGCTGTCGTTGAGGAGCCAAAGCTAGATGTAGTCACTGGACTTTCGGGCAGCGGCCCTGCGTATGTCTATTATTTGATGGAAGCAATGATTGCTGCCGGAACTGAGCTTGGCTTATCGGAGGATGCAGCTCGTGAGCTGACGATTCAAACCGTACTAGGAGCTGCCCATATGGTAAAAGCTACAGGTGAGAATCCGGCAGAACTGCGCCGCAAAGTAACGTCTCCGAACGGAACGACTCATGCGGCAATTGAAAAATTGGATGCGAACAATTTCTCCGGCGGCGTAATCAGCGCAATAGCCCGCGCTGCGGAACGTGCTGCAGAAATGGGCGCAGAAATCGAAAGGAATGCGACATCATGAGTAGTGGTGCAGTTTGTATAGCAACCTATCGTCTACACGACGATAAAGCAGATTTTCAGAAAAAAGCGCTTGGTATTGCCGTAGGACTTACAGTCGGTAGTTGGACGGAGCTTCCCGAAGCACGCAAAGCAGAGATGGAGAAGCATCTCGGCCGAGTCGTTTCCGTTGAAGCACATGAACCAGCCGATGCTGCGCCAGGCGAGCGTTATGCGGATATCCGCATCGCTTACCCTGACGTCAACTTCAGCCGCGATCTCCCTGCCCTGCTCGTAACGGTGTTCGGCAAGCTGTCCATGGACGGCAAGATCAAGCTGCTTGATCTAGATTTCTCGAATGAGTTCGTATCCGCCTTCCCAGGACCGAAGTTCGGCATCTCCGGCATTCGCGATCTGCTTGGTGTTTATGAGCGTCCATTGCTCATGAGTATCTTCAAATCCGTTATCGGTCATGACCTGCATAACCTGCGCGACCAGTTCTACAAGCAAGCGCTCGGCGGCGTCGATCTGATCAAGGATGACGAGATTCTATTCGAGAACCCGCTGACACCGCTTGAGAAACGTGTGGAAGCTTGCATGGAAGCAGCACGTCAAGCGGAAGCCGAAACCGGCCAGAAGCTGCTCTATGCGGTGAATTTGACTGGACCGACATCGAAGCTGGCTTCGCAGGCGAAACGAGCAATTGCAGCAGGCGCCAACGCCTTGCTCTTCAACGTCTTAGCTTACGGCTACGACGTGCTTCATGAGCTAAGCAGCGATCCGGAAATTTCAGTGCCGATTGCCGCGCACCCTGCGATGGCTGGCGCTCTCTATCCATCGCCGCATTATGGCATTGCAGCTCCGCTCTTGCTTGGCAAGCTGATGCGCCTTGCTGGCGCGGATCTCGCCCTCTTCCCTTCACCATACGGCTCGGTCGTCATGCCAAGAGAAGAGAATCTTGCAGTTCAAGCCGCGCTCATCGATGCAGTATTGCCTGTACGCACAAGCTTCCCGGTCCCTTCGGCTGGGATTCACCCCGGACTCGTCCCGCTCATCCTGCGCGACTTCGGCACAGAGGTTGTCGTGAACGCAGGCGGCGGCATCCACGGACATCCAATGGGTACGGCAGCCGGCGGTCATGCGTTCCGTCAAGCCATTGAAGCGGCAAGCGCAGGCGTAACGCTGCCTGAAGCGGCAGCACAGCCTGGCAATGAAGCGCTCAAGGCTGCGATTGAATTGTGGGGGTATAAAGAGTAATGAAACGTGTTATTTTTTGTGATTTCGACGGTACGATTACCGAGAACGATAACATTGTCGCGATTATCCGCCATTTCAACCCTCCCGGCTGGGAGACGATTGTGAACGATATCGTCGCGCAGCGCAAGACAATCCGAGAAGGGGTTGGCGAAATGTTCCGCCTGCTTCCTACTTCGATGAAGCGTGAAGTTGTGGACTACGCAATCTCGAATGCGAAGATTCGTTCCGGTTTCGCCGAGCTGCTGCAATTCTGCAAAGCTGCCGACATCGAATTCTACGTCACGAGCGGGGGAATCGACTTCTTCGTCTATCCACTGCTTGCGCCATTCGGCATTCCGGAGGAGCATATCTATTGCAACGGCAGCGATTTCTCTGGCGAACAGATTGAGATCACTTGGCCGCATCCTTGCAAAGGCGAAT
Source organism: Paenibacillus sp. sgz302114 (assembly GCF_056120345.1). Taxonomy (NCBI): domain Bacteria; kingdom Bacillati; phylum Bacillota; class Bacilli; order Caryophanales; family Paenibacillaceae; genus Paenibacillus; species Paenibacillus sp. sgz302114. The sequence goes on along the minus strand of NZ_JBVYOI010000001.1, from coordinate 698,985 downwards.
GCAAGACCGATTGCGGCATGTGCAAACCCACGATCATCCGCCGTTTCCCGGACGAGCGATATGAGCGCATCATTATCGGCGACAGCGTAACGGACTTTGAAGGCGCGAAGCTTGTTGATACTGTATTCGCACGATCTCATCTCATCCTGAAATGCAAGGAGCTCGGACTTCCTTTCCATCCGTTCGAGACATTCCATGATGTTATACAGGTACTGAAACTGCAGGAGGCGACAACTTAACGATGTCATTTGAACGAATTGCTACAGAAGATAAACAGCGCGCGCTTGCAGAGCTTACTGAAGTGAAGAGCCTCTTCGCTTCCCGCGGCTGGTTCCCTGGCACGAGCGGCAATCTTTCCATTCGTGTCGGCGATTACACACAAGACGAATTCCACTTCGCCATTACGGCGAGCGGTAAGGACAAGTCGCTCTCGACACCGGAGGACTTCCTGTTCGTTGACCAAGCGGGCAAGCCTTGCGAGACAACACGGTTAAAGCCTTCCGCGGAGACGCTTATCCACTGTGAGATTTATCGGCAAACAGGCGCCGGTGCAATTTTCCACATTCATTCCGTGTTCAATAGCATCGTGTCAGAGCTGTTCTGGGAGCGCAAATCAATCCCTGTTGACGGCGTGGAGCTGATCAAAGCATTCAACATTTGGGACGAGGAAGCGCATATCGACATTCCGATCGTTTCGAATTTCACGCATATCCCAAGTATCGTGCCAGAAGTAACGGAGCGACTTGATCCTCGTATTCCTGGCATTATGCTGCGCAAGCATGGCATCTACGCTTGGGGCGCGAACGCATTCGAAGCGAAGCGCCATCTGGAAGCGTTCGAATTCCTGTTCGAGTATGTTTACCGCTGGGAGCTGCTCCAACGCAGAGCGTAGCAAGTAGCAAATGAACAACACAAAAGGCGATAAAACCGGCTGCACGTTCATTCGTCAGCTGGTTTTATCGCCTTTTCTTCTCTCTTGGAATGCGATCCGCAGCCGCTCAGCAGCTAGTACCGCAAGCTCGATTTTGTTCAGCGCATAGCAATGCTCCTCGGTCATCTCGAAGACATCCGGCAATTGCAGCTCGGCGGCGAAATATGGATTCACACGATCCTTCACCTGATCGAACCAATCTTCCCGATCCGCTACCGCGAGCGGGACATCCTCCCACGCTGCTGCAAGCTCCAGGCTAGTTAGCTTCGATGCACCTGCACGCAGCCCACAGCCCTCCAGCTTCTCCGTATATGGTGCTGATGATACAGCCGTATTCTGCTCCTTCGTGAACATCTGCGGCGCGTAATCCGCTCGCGATCCCGTGTGCGGTACGGCGCGAACGAAGGCATGAACCCCCTCCGATACCTCGGGTACGCCAAATAATATGGCATACAATCCTTTACCGAATTCAATGCGCTCACGCAAGCTGCTGAAGTCCTCCAGAATAAGACCAGCCAGCTTCTTATCTAAACCGCCAGGCGTGCAATAAGGCATGAACACCGCATTCGTCTGCAAAGGGGATTGAAACAGAAAGGAAGGCTGACCAAGCACATGCTGTTTGAAGTATGGACTTTGAATGATCGGCTCCTCTATCACATGCTGTTCATTGACGATAAGCGCTGTCGTAAGGAGCGCCGAGTTTTTGCGCCGCCAGAATTGCGACCATACCGGCTTCATGAACGCTGATACTTGAAAAGCAGGCAGCAGATCGAATAGCTCCCTTCCTGCCTTGCATGACGCTTCATAGAGCAGCAGCTGCGGGTAGGCATCTTGAAAAATAAGCGAATTCGCGCGCTCGAGCAGAAGAAAAGTATCCTTCCGATGACCGTCATCGAGCAGCCTCGGCAGCAGATCCCCTTGCAAATCCGTCATATTCCAGCCGCCATTGCGGGAAACCACATGTGCGAGCAGCGCCCAATGGAGTTCCTGACAGCGAAAATAAACTTCCCGGTACGCTTCCGTACGAGTTACGTTGTTCCGGTTGGCCTTCTCCGTCTCGTGAAGGATTCGATGGATGAGCGCTCTTTCGTCCTTCGTATATTCTTGCACGCGATTGACTTGCTCATTAGACTGCGATTCCCACGAATGCCGCAGCTCGCGCACGAGCTCGTGACGCAATTTCGGTGCCTCCGCATGAAGCAATTGCTGCTTGGACTTCATTCGGGCTCGCTGCTTCATCGCGACATACGCTAGCAGTTTTGCAGGCAGCTGCGCGAGCAGCTTGAACATCTTGAGCAGGCGGTTCATTTCCCTCTCCCTCCTTCTTTTTATCTGCCTAAAAGGTAGTATCTGCTTGGCTACCTTCAATTAGCCGCACGTAGTATACTTGAAGAAAAGAAGCGAACATAACGAGGAAAGTGGTGCAGCCGTATGTGCGGACGGTATACGATAACGATAACGATGGAAGAGCTTATGCTACGTTATTTCATATCTCAGACAAATGTGCCTTTTCATAAGCCTAAATACAATGTAGCTCCGGGCCAGATGGTCATGGCGATTATCAATGATGGGGAACAGAACCGTCTTGGCGAGCTCAAATGGGGGCTTGTCCCTTCTTGGGCAGACAGTCCGAAGAAAGGTCCTAAGATGCTCAACGCACGTGCGGAAACGGCTTGGGAGAAGCCAGCATTCCGTGAGTTGATCCGTCGTAAGCGCTGCATCATTCCAGCAGACGGATTCTACGACTGGCGGCAGGATTCGCTCGCTGGTAAACAGCCGATGCGGATTGTGCGAAGTGACCGCAAACTATTCAGCATGGCAGGGCTGTATGATACGTGGGTTTCACCGGAAGGCGTCAAGCTAAGTACGTGCACCATCCTGACGACAACGCCGAACGAGCTAATGGAACCGATCCACGATCGGATGCCTGTCATCCTTCAAGAAGAGGACGAGCCCCTCTGGCTGAATCGGCGCATTCAGACCCGTGCGGAGCTTGATAAGCTGCTCATTCCTTTCCCTTCGGAGCTGATGGATGCCTATCCCGTCGCGAAGACCGTTGGCAGCGTCAGCTATGACGACCCCTCCTGCATCGAACCGTTATCGAGCTAATACACACTCCCTGACAATAAAAAAAACCGCCAATCCGAAGATTAGCGGAACATTGCCCATAATTTGATTAAGTGCAGCGTATTTTTCGGGTCGATCTTCTGACCGAGCACGAACGAGATGAGCTGCTCCTCTTGAAGCTCCGTGAGCGGCTCCTGCAATACTCCGGCTGCTGCTCGTACGAGCTTGCGTACCTTGAGCCGGTCTTGCAAATCGTATTTGGTCACACCATCGATCAGCATCTTCACGCGATCCTTGATGACAGGATTCTTCATCTTTACTTTCACACGCTCGACCAGATCCGGCCGTATGCCGTATTTCGTGTAACTCATCTTCGATATAGCACCTCCGTCCGGCTTCTAAAAGCCATACGATGTACTATATGCCGCCCCAGCTCTTTTAAGAAACTAGTCCAACAGCTCTCCCTGAAAAAGTTGCTCGCGCCTAAGCACCTCGCGCAGTCTCGCGTATGCCGCCGCACTCCAAAAATCCGGCCGTGCGGTCAGCTCTGCCGCATCATCCCGCGCGTCCTCAAGCACCCCGAAGTCAGCCGCCATATCGGCCAGCTTAAAGTCTGGCACGCCGCTCTGCTTCGTACCGAAGAAATCGCCGGGTCCGCGCAGCTCCAGATCCCTCCTGGATACTTCGAAGCCATCGTCGGTCTCGGTCATAATCTTCATCCGTTCGCGGCCATTCTCCGACTTCGGATCAGCAATGAGCACGCAATACGATTGATGAGAGCCGCGGCCAACTCGCCCGCGCAGCTGGTGCAGCTGCGAGAGTCCGAACCGCTCCGCATCCATAATGACCATCAGCGTCGCATTCGGCACGTCTACGCCGACCTCTACCACCGTCGTCGCCACGAGCACATGCACTTCATTCTCGCTGAATGCTCGCATGACCTCGTCTTTCTCCGCCGTTGTAAGTCGGCCATGCAATAAGCCGATACGCAGATCAGGGAACGCCTGTTGAATTTGAATGTGCAGGTCAATCGCATTCTGGACATCGAGCTTGTCCGACTCTTCGATGAGCGGACAGATGAAGTAGCATTGACGCCCCGCCCCTACCTCCCGCCGAATAAAGCCAAGTACACGGTCCAGCATATTGTGCTTGACCCAATTCGTTTGGATGGCCTTGCGTCCTTGCGGGCGCTCGCGCAGCGTCGATACATCCAGATCGCCGAATGCCGTAATCGCGAGCGTTCTCGGAATCGGCGTCGCTGTCATCGTAAGCACGTCCGGGTTCATTCCTTTGCGGCGCAGCACGCTTCGCTGGTTGACGCCGAATCGGTGCTGCTCATCGGTAACGACGAGACCAAGGCTGCGGAAATTAACGCCCTCTTGAATTATGGCCTGTGTACCGACAATGACATCAATTAGCCCCATTTGCAGTCCAGCTAGCACATCTCGCCGCCGCTTCTCTGTCAGGCTGCCCGTTAATAAGCCTACCTGCAGCCCTACGCCGCCCAGGAGCTTCTGTAACGAGCGGAAATGCTGCTCCGCTAATATCTCCGTCGGCACCATGAGAGCGCCTTGATGGCCCGCTTTCACCGCGGCAAACAGCGCTATCGCCGCCACTACCGTCTTACCCGAGCCGACGTCGCCTTGCAGCAGCCGATTCATGCAAGATGGGTTGCGCATATCAATGAGAATCTCATTGACCACCTTCTTCTGCGAATCCGTCAGTTCAAAAGGCAGCGTACGCACGAAGACGCGAATCGACTCTCCGTCAACGACATGCGCGACGCCGTCCTGCCGTTTACGATTAATCGTGCGGTACGCCTGCAGCTTCAGCTGGAACAAGAACAGTTCTTCGAACACGAGCCTGCGCCTTGCCGCTTGCCCCATTGCGATATCCTCAGGGTTGTGGATGTGCATTATTGCGTCGACGCGAGGCATGAGCCCATGCTTATCTATTAGCTCAACCGGCAGCATCTCTTCAATCATCGCACCGTATTGCAAGAGCGCCTGATTAATCATTTTGCGCATCCATGGCTGCGTGATGCTCCCTCCAACCGAATAGACCGATTGAAGCGTCCCCGACTTGGCTTTCCCTTTATCGGGAAACTCCGAATCTGACACTGTCATCTGCAGCCGGTGCTGCTCCCATTTGCCGGTTATGATGATATCACGACCAGGAATGAGCTGCTCCTGAAGAAAATGCCGATTAAACCAAACTGCCGTAATAAGCACGTTCTCGATGGCAATTTTGCAAGTGAGCCTCGTCTTCGCCTTCCCATAGCGCTGAAGCAGCGGATTTCCCATGATCTTGCCTTCGAACGTCGCTTTTTCTCCGTCTTTCGTTTCCCCAATGTTCCGAATGCGGTAATCTTCATACCGAAACGGAAAGTAATCCAGCAAATCAGCGATCGTATGAACGCCAAAGGCGTGGAGCTCTTGTTCCTTCTGAGCACTCACGCCTTTTATTTGCCGGACTGTAAGTTCATCCAGCTTCATCTCCCAAACCTCACACTCGCGTAATGAATAACGCAGCTGCGCCAGGGCCAGCATGCGTTCCGATAACGGAGCCGATCTCCGTCTGTCTTATCGTAACGACTTTGAGCTGCGTCTGCGCAAGAGCTGCAAGCTCCTTCGCTAGCTCGCTCTTGTGCGTCCAGCCAACCGTCATTTCAACGGGATCATCGCCGTATTCCTGCTTGAACAGATCCACAATGCGCTGCATCGCTTTCTTCGTGCCTCGCACTTTATCGACCGCAGACACTTCGCCTTCCTGATCGATCGTCAGAATCGGCTTAATGTTCAGAATCGAGCCGAACAATGCAGCAGCTTTGCCAATGCGGCCGCCCTTCTGCAAGTAATCTAGCGTATCGAGCAAGAAGTATATTTTGCGATTCTTGATCATTTCATCAATCTTCGCGAGAATCCGCTCTTTCGACTCGCCGGCAGCAGCCATCTCGGCAGCCGTCACGACAAGCATACCGCAGCCATAAGATGCCGACTTGGAATCGATCACAGTGATGTCATTAGCCGTTTCAAGCAGCGTCGAGCCCAGAAGCGCGGACTGATAAGTGCCGCTAAGCGCTGAAGATAGATGAATCGAGATAATGGATTGATCCGGTTTCTGGGCAAGCTGCCGATCGTACATTTCCATAAATTCCGTCGGAGACGGCTGCGACGTCTTCGGCAGCATTTCTGACTTTGCCAGACGCTCATAAAATTCATTGTTCGTAATCGTCACCGTATCAAGAAACGACTCTTCTCCAAACAATACTTTCAAAGGTACCATCTCGATACCAAGTTGCTCACGAACACGTTTTGGCACATCGGCCGTGCTGTCCGTAATGATTTTGACTTTGACTGCGCTCATCCTACATGCCCCCTATTCCACTGCAATAAGATATGGATAAAGCGGTTGACCGCCAGCATGCACTTCAAACTCAGCATCATCAAACGTTTCCTTCGCCCATGCGATGAAATCCGCCGTCTCCGCAGCGTTTGCCTGCTCGCCCGTCAGAATCGTGACGAGCTCGCCGCCATCCTCAAGCATTCGAGTCAGCAGCGCTTGGCATGTCTCTTGCAAGCTTGCAGAAGAGGCTACGATCGACTTCTCCATGATGCCGATGTAATCGCCTTCTTGGATCGTTATGTCGTCAATCTCCGTGTTGCGAACCGCATTTGTCACCTGTCCGGAACGGACATGCTTGGATGCAGTATTCATCGCTTCCGTATTCTCCTCGGCTGTATCTTCTTCCTTGAACGCCAGCACAGCGGCAAGACCTTGAGGAATCGTCTTCGTCCCGATGACCGTCACGTTACGACCAGACAATTCAGCAGCTTGCTGAGCAGCTAGAACGATGTTGCCATTGTTCGGCAGCAAGAAGATATGTTCTGCAGCGAGCGAATCAATCGCATTAACGAAATCTTCTGTCGACGGGTTCATGGATTGTCCACCAGACAGCACAACGTCAACATTGTTATCGAGGAAGATCGAGCCTATGCCCTCGCCCATCGCCACTGCGATGATGCCGAACGGAGCCCACTCATGCGCTTGCTCTGCGGAGAGAGAAGTTGCCTGAGTCCCGGTCAGCACTTCGGATACTGCTAACCCAAGCGCTGCTTCCTCTACGATCGCCGTCTCAGGTAGCGTGTCGCTGGAAGCTGCTGTATTGCTGGGCTCAGCCATCTCTTCGTGAAGCAGATCACGGTGCTGCTCACGCATGTTCAAGATGTGAATGTCCGTCAGCTCGCCGTACGGAAGTGCGTAGTTAAGTACATCTCCCGGCTTACGGGAATGAACATGAACTTTAATGATATCATCATCGGCAATAACGAGAATGGAATCGCCGTCTCTGCTGAGCATACCTTTGAACAACGCTTCATCGAAACGAAGTTTACTGCGTTCTCCCAGCTTGCGATTAATGAAGAACTCCATATCGTACAGGAATTCAATATCTTCGGTCTCAAGGCGCGCTTGCGCGCTAGCATTGGCATGACCCGGACGTTTTGGCGTCGGTGCAGCTGCAGTTGGCGCTAGCGGGTTCTCTGCTTTGAACAGCTCTGGAGACGCCGCTTCCGTTCCAATCGAATAATCGGCATTAATTCCTTGCTCCTCATTCATGGCACGAAGGAAGCCTTCGTAGATGCACACAAGACCTTGACCGCCGGAGTCAACGACGCCTACCTGCTTCAGCACGGGCAGCAAGTCGGGCGTGCGGGCAAGCGACTCATTCGCTTTCTCCAGCACTTCCGTCATCAGCTCTGTCATGTCACTCGTACGCTTCGCGTAGAAGACTGCATGCTTCGCTGCATCTTTGGCTACAGTAAGAATCGTACCTTCAACAGGTTTCACGACTGCCTTGTACGCCATATCTACACCGTTCTGCAAAGCAGCGGCAAACTGATTCGTATCAATCTGCTCCAACTGGCCTACGCTCTTCGAGAAGCCTCGGAACAGCTGTGACAAAATAACACCCGAGTTGCCCCGAGCACCCATCAACAACCCTTTAGAAAGCGCTTCCGCAACTTTGCCTACTGCTGGAGAAGGCTTGCTTTGCAGCTCCCGTTTGCCAGAGGTCATCGTTAAATTCATATTCGTTCCGGTATCGCCATCAGGAACCGGGAACACATTTAGCGCGTTAATGCGCTCTACATTGTTCTGTAAGTTTTCCGCTCCGCTCAGTACCATTCCCATAAAGTCCGAGCCGTTAATAAAGCGTTTAGTCAAACGAAATTACCCCTTCCTACCGAGATACCCGTACGCCTTGGACAAAAATATTGACGACGTCTACTTTGACGCCGAGAACCTCATTCATCACATATTTCACTTTTGATTGAATGTTATGTGCGACCTCGGATATTTTTGTGCCGTAGCTCACGATGATGTACAAATCAATGTGTAAGTAATCGTTCTCTCGGTGGACTTCCACACCGCGCGACAAGTTATCTCGACCAAGCAGCTCGGCGATGCCGTCTTTCAACTGCTTTCTTGAAGCCATACCTACCAGTCCATAACAATCCATAGCCGCCGAACCGGCCAGGACGGAGATGACATGGTCCGTAATGAAAACATTTCCGATTTCCGAATTGATCTGCAGAGGCATGGATACCACTCCTTCACCGTTATTATTATGGACTAAATAGCATTGTACTATAAATAACGACGTTTTTGAAGTCCAGCACCTGTTTTTCGACCATATTCTACATCATAAGCGTTTTCTTAGGTTTTATTCGTCTTCAGCTAATGCTTGATGAATGTATAGACATGTGATATTATATTGGAGTCTGTTTGTTTGCAGTGAATCTTCAAGGGAGGTGTATTCCATGTCTCGCAAATGTTTCATTACGGGCAAAGGTCCAGGGGTAGGTAACAATGTCTCGCACGCTAACAACAAAACCCGCCGCTCTTGGGGCGTTAACGTACAGAAAGTTAGAATTCTCGTTAACGGTAAGCCAAAACGCGTTTATGTCAGCACTCGTGCTCTGAAATCCGGACAAGTTACTCGTGTATAACGGCATAAAGCCATGGACAAAAAGCACCTGATTCGATCAGGTGCTTTTTTGCTTGTCTTGCCACTTCGTCTTGATTCATTCCACTTGATCCGTTCCTCGAGATGGCGCTTGCCTCAGTTCTTCTGAAACGTATTCAAAATCGCCTTCACAAAGCCACCCAAAAACTTCGGCAGCTTGATGGTATAAAATTTCATGCTCCACCCCTCCTAAAAGTTTTGCTAGCAAAGCAAAACTTCTGTTCACTCCATCCGTAACAGCTCTCTCACCTTCCAAATAAAAAAGGTTACAAGAACGTTCGTTCATGTAACCATCCTATGCGAAATATAACTGTCCTATTCCATAACGGGACAGTAGTTCCAAGGTCAAGCTGCTGACGGCAGCGAGTGATTCTTGGTGTAGAGTATGACGGCAATGCCAAGAGTAAAGAAGATAAAGAAGAAGAGCGCAAAGATCACGAAAAAGATACGCGAGCGCAGTGATGCGAACCTTTTGAAATAGAATATGGCTATGACGATTGCAAGCACTGAAAAAATCATATTAATGCCGCTTTTCATAAAGGGAAAGATGGAGAGCATGAGTCCACAGCCTGCGCTGTATAGGGTCAACCATAGCCCTTTCTTCATATTATCGCCCACGATGTCCCTCCTCTAGCGCAATGCCGCGATAGCAGCTGCCCGGTCCAGTTCAGAAAAGACCGCATTGCCAGCCACGAGTACATTCGCTCCTGCTTCAGTCACAAGCGGTGCTGTAGTCGCATTAATGCCGCCATCCACCTGGATAAGCATATCGCCTAATCCACGCGCTTCCAGCAGCGTGCGCAGCTGACGAAGCTTCTGAACCGACTGTGGAATGAACTGCTGCCCGCCGAAGCCCGGATTCACGGTCATGATGAGTACCATGTCCAGATCGTCCAGAACATGATCCAGCACGTTTAGCGGTGTCGCCGGATTAAGCGCAACGCCAGCTGGAAGACCTGCTTCCTTGATCTGATAGATGACACGGTGCAAATGGACACAAGCTTCCGCATGAACCGTAATCCGGTCCGCGCCTGCCGCGACATAAGAAGCAATGTGCAGCTCAGGGCGTTCAATCATAAGATGAACATCGAACGTCAGCTTCGTTGCTGGCCGAACCGCTCCGATGACGAGCGGCCCAAATGTTAAGGTCGGTACAAAATGACCGTCCATGACATCAATGTGAATCCAATCGGCACCGGCACGTTCAACGTCTTTAATCTCTTCTGCAAGTGTCGCGAAATTCGCCGACAGAATGGATGGTGCAATGATAGACATTTCAGTACCTCCGCTTTTTATCTTTCATTTCAGCCATGAAGATCTCATAGTTGCTGTAGCGGCTTGGAGCGATCTCGCCTCTCTCCAGTGCAGCTTGCACGGCACAATCCGGCTCATGCAGATGAGTGCATCCGCGGAATTTGCATGAAGAGGACAGCTCCTTCATTTCTCTGAAGCAGCTGCCCAGCTCTTCAATGCCAAGCTCGGCAAAATCCAGTTGGCTAAAGCCAGGTGTGTCTGCAACATAGCCGCCGCCAATATCAATAAGTTCTACATGGCGTGTAGTATGTTTACCCCGGCCGAGCCGGTTGCTAATTTCATTCGTTTCTAGTGTCAGACCCGGAACAAGAGCGTTGAGGAGCGACGACTTGCCTACACCGGATTGGCCCGCGAACACCGCAAGATGCCCTTTCAGCCGCTCAGATAAGGCTGTCGTCCCTTCGCCTTGCTTGGAGCTGGTCACAAGCACTTCGTAGCCGATCGGCTCGTAAACGCGCAGCACGTCGCTTAATGCTTGACGCGCTTCTTCCGTTTCTTCGCCATCTTCCGTTAAATCCTGCTTGCTGAGGCATAGCACCGCGTTAATGCCGGCATGCTCAATATGAACGAGGAACTTATCGAGCAGCTGCAGATTAAGCGTCGGCTCGGTCACCGAGAAAACGAGAACAGCCAGATCAATATTCGCAACAGGCGGGCGAATAAGCTCTGAAGTACGAGTCGAGATCGAATTCACAGCGCCTTCGCCGTTCTCCGTCTCTTCGAACTCCACGATATCGCCTACGAGGGGCGATTCGCCCCTCTTCTTGAATATGCCGCGTGCTCTACACTGTATCGTCGGCTCATCCGAAGCTGCATCAATTGGCCGAACGTAATAATAGCCGCTTAATGCTTTGACAATTCGCCCTGTTTGTTCTTTATTATTGCTCTGCTGTTTGGTTAGCCGGCTGCTCGTCTTCTGGTTTCGCTGGCTGCTCGTTTGTGGTGGTCGTATTGCCATCAGTTGGACTCTCCTCGGTTTGTGCCGGCTGATCGGCCGGCGGCATTTCGGTACCTGGAACCGTTTCCGGCGCCCCATCAGCTCCCGACTTCACATCCTCATACGTCTTGGAGAACGTATCGGTAAACTGCTTATCTCGATAGATTGTTACACTTGCTTCTGTATTCGGGCTCAGAACGACCTTAACCGGGAACGTCTGAGTATCTTTGATTTTGCGTTTGCCCCATTCAATATTCTCGCCGCGCGCATCGGTATACGTAATCCGAATCTCGCTCGTTTTGCCCGCAACTGCTGGCGAAATGACGATATTGAACGTATATTCGAGCGCTTCCTGCGGCAAGCCGGAGCTGACAGTCAACGTGATCGCTTCCCCAGCTGATACTGGCGCCTGCGGATCAAACGGATACTGTGCGATAACCGTTCCTTCCGGTTTATAGCTTGGCTCCCGAACGATGTCTGCTTCATTGATCTTGAGATCCTTCGACTTCAAGAGAGCAATCGCTTGTTTCTCGGTCAAGTCAAGCAGCTTCGGCATCGGGAACGTCTCTTTGCCTTGGCTTACCGTGAAGCTGAATTTCGCAGTCTTCGGATCGTACTGCTCACCTGAAGCCGGCGTTTGTTCCAGAATGATTCCCGGCGTCTCATCGCTGAACACTTCATGTTTCTCAATATTCTCTTCAGCTACACCAAGGCTAACGAGCGTATTATACGAATCCTCGTAGCTCTTGCCTTTATAATCGCTGACCGTTTCGAGCTTCGGCCCCTTGCTGACGTAGAGCTTGATAAACGAACCAACCTTCACACGCTGATTCGGCTTCGATTGCTCGTAAACAATATCTTTGGCCACGTCTTCTTTATCAGTGTAAATCGACGGCTCCTCAACCTTCAGGCCAGCTGCTTCAAGTGTCGTCCGCGCCTCTGTCTCCGTCATGTTCACGACATACGGCACGTCGACTTCCTTAATGTCAAACCAACTGATCACTTTCATTGCTCCCCAATAAACCAGAGCAATAACGAGGAACGTAACGAGTACGGTAACGACAGGCTTGACCCATCTTTTCTTACGTGGTTCACCAAGTCCATCGGAGTTCCAGCGGTCAGCCTTATCGCCGTCTTCATCCGATTTCGCAGAAATCTGTGCGGTCTCCACTGGCTCCGTCTTCGAAGCTGCAGAGGGAGCAGCGAGCTTGTCTGCAATGCTGCCCCGGATCGCAGGCATGACGCGCGTTTCATCGAAATCCGGATTGCCGAACGTAATCTTCGGTTCTGTCAGCCGCTCTGGCTGAAGTGCTGTTTCGAGATCGCTCAGCATTTCTGAGGCCGAAGAGTAACGCTCATTCGGATTTTTACGCATCGCCCGGAGAATAACGTTCTCCACGCTTTGCGGTATGTACGGGTTAAGCGTTCGCGGCTCCGCAAAGGTTTCCTGCAAATGCTTCAGCGCGACGCTGATCGGGCTCTCACCAAGGAACGGCAGCTTTCCCGTAACCATCTGGTAAAGAACGATACCGAGCGAGTACAGATCGGACTTCTCACCGGTAACGACACCCTTTGCATGCTCAGGCGAGAAATAGTGCACCGATCCTACTACCGAACCCGTCTGCGTAATCGTCGAGGACGTCACTGCACGCGCAATACCGAAGTCCGTTACTTTGACGCGACCGTTCTTGCCTATGAGAATGTTATGCGGCTTAATATCGCGATGAATAATTTGGTTATGATGCGCATGATCAAGTGCATCGCAAATTTGAGTCGCTATCCGAACAGCCTCATCCGCCTGAAGCGGCGCCCGCTCTTTAATCATTTCGTTCAAATTGTTGCCTTCAACATATTCCATGACGATATAATGCGTATCGTCTTCCTGCCCAACGTCGTAAATACTGACGACATTGGGATGAGACAGCGCGGCAGCCGATTGCGCCTCGCGTCTGAAACGGCGAATAAATTCTTCGTCATGCACAAATTGCTGTCGCAATATCTTTACAGCAACGTTGCGGTTCAGCAGAATATCTTGCGCCTTGTAAACGAGCGCCATGCCGCCCCCGCCAATACGGGTAATAATTTCGTAACGTCCGCCGAGTTCATGTCCTATCATGTCGATCACTCCTCTTGCTTTGTGTCTTCGGCATGATGCAGCAGAATGACCGTGATATTATCGTCTCCGCCGGCTTGCAGTGCAAGCTGTAAGAGCTTATCAGCCTTCTGATCCAAGCTTAATTCATTCTGCTCCAAGGTACCTATGATTTCGGAAGGACTGACCATCGTCGTCAACCCATCGCTGCACAGCATTAGCACATCGTCTTCACGCCAGCCTGTGCAAATAATGTCTACTTCCACTTGCTCATCTGTACCGAGAGCTCGCGTAATGACATTACGGCGCGGATGTGTTGCCGCTTCTTCAAGCGTAATTTGACCGGACTTCACAAGCTCATTGACAAGGGTATGATCATCTGTCAATTGTGTAAGCACTTGGTCCCGCCATTTATAAACCCGGCTGTCGCCGATATGACCAATAACTGCATTATCATCTTGAATAAGTGCTGCAACGACCGTCGTACCCATATTATGGTACTGCTCGTTGCTCGAAGCTGCTTCATAAACAGCTTCATTCGCTTGCAAAATCGCTTGGCTCATTAATGTTTTACGCTCTTCCAGCGTAAGCGAGGCAGAAATGTCTTCCATAGCTTCCCGGAATGTATCGACAGCGAGCCCGCTGGCAACCTCGCCAGCTTTATGGCCGCCCATGCCGTCGGCAACAATCGCCAAGGCAAGGCCGGAATCAACCAAATGTTCCGACCACGCTGTGTCCTCGTTAATTGTTCGAATTCGCCCAACATCACTTCGATAAGCGATTATCACAACTCATCACCCCGCCGTAGACTCCATATGTTTAGCACGAAGCTGTCCGCATGCCGCTGCGATGTCATGGCCTTGTTCTCTGCGGATTGTTGCATTAATTTTGTTCTTCTCCAAGATGCGGTGGAACTCAAAAATCTGTTCACGCGGTGTACGCACATAATCCCGCTCCGGTACATGGTTGACCGGAATGAGGTTTACATGGCAAAGCATGCCCTTGAGCACTTGCGCAAGCTCTTCGGCGTGCTCGCTCTGATCATTCACGCCGCCGATCAAAGCGTATTCGAACGTGATGCGTCGTCCAGTCTTCGCGATGTAGTTCCGGCAAGCCTCCATCACTTCTTCGAATGGGAAGCGGCGGTTAACCGGCATCAGCTTAGAGCGAAGCTTGTCGTTCGGTGCATGAATCGAGATCGCGAGGTTAATCTGTGTGTTCTCCTCAGCGAATTTGTACATGCTCGGCACGATACCGCTTGTCGATACCGTAATGTGGCGCTGGCCAATGTTGAGCCCTTTGTCGTGGATCATGAGACGAAGGAATGTCATCGTAGCATCATAATTCTCGAACGGCTCGCCAGAGCCCATGATGACGATGCTCGAAACACGTTCATTCGTTGCATCAAGCAGCTGCTGTGCGACGACAACCTGAGCGACAATTTCACCTGCTGTCAGGTTACGCTTCAAGCCGCCGAGGGTTGATGCGCAGAATGTGCAGCCGATCCGGCAGCCGACCTGCGTCGTGACGCAGATGCTGTTGCCGTAGCTGTGCCGCATAATAACGGTCTCGATCGCATGGTTGTCATGCAAACCGAATAGAAATTTGATCGTTCCGTCTTTCGATTCAAAGCGGGTAATTTCAGTTAGCGTGACGAATTGGAAATGCTCGTCGAGCTTCTGACGAAGACCCTTCGAGAGATTGCTCATCTCTTCAAAGTTCTTCACGCGTTTCACATAGAGCCACTCGAACAGCTGAGTGCCGCGGAATGCGGACTCGCCGTTTTCTTTCATCCAGTCTTGAATTTGCTCTAGCGTATAGTCATAGATGATTGGTTTCATCGGGTTACACCTGTTTCTTTAGAAAATATTGACGCTGCCAAGCATGAAGCTGCGAGGTTCGCGCCTTTCGATTATATTACCACAAACGCCCATAACAGACCACTTTGTGCTGTCATGGGCGTTATTTGCTTGCTACAACTGACGAGTCATTCGCGCGATAAAAAATCCGTCGCTGCCGAACTGCTGCGGCAGCAGCTGCAACATGCCGCTGAACGGCTCAGCTAAGGCATTCCCCTCTTGCAAAGAACGAAGCACTTGCGCCGGCCATTCTGCGTCGAGCTTGTAATCTGCATGGCGCTCCAGAAACTTCGCCACTTGGTGTTCATTCTCTTCACGCTCGATTGTACACGTGCTGTACACGAGCGTGCCGCCCGGACGAACGAGCTTCGCCGCCTCATCTATAAGCTGCTCCTGAAGTGCGGCTATTGACTGGACATCCTCGGCGCTCTTCGTCCATTTGATCTCCGGCTTTCGCCGGATGACGCCAAAGCCAGAGCAAGGCGCATCAAGAAGCACCACATCGAAGCTGCTCTGCTCGAATCTAGTCGCTAGCTCAGCCGCATCGCCAGTCACCGCCTGCACGGAGGTCAGACCGAGCCGCGTCGCTTGCTCTTCGATAAGCTGCTTCTTATGCGGGTGCACGTCGTTGGCGATGACCTGTCCGCGGTCTTCCATCAGCTCTGCCAGATGTGTCGTCTTCCCGCCAGGAGCAGCGCAGCAATCGAGCACCTTCATGCCCGGCTTCGGCGCGCACACTTCTGCGACGAGCATCGAGCTCTCGTCTTGCAGCGACCACAGCCCGTTGCGATAGCCATCGGTTCCCGCCAGGTTGCCCGCGCCGCTTACAATAAGCGCATGCTCGGACAGCCTCGAAGGCTCTGCTAATGCTTCGCCGCCACTGGATTCAGTTAGCATCGCGATCGCCTTGTCACGAGATAGACGCAGCGGATTCACGCGCACGCTATTGTGTGGGGGCTCATTGCCCGCCGCGCAGATTTGCTCGGTTACCGCTTCGCCATAGCTGCCAATCCAGCGTTTCACTAGCCAATCTGGATAAGAATAGGTGATGCCGATCCGCTTCACAGGATCAGCGATCTCAAGCGGCTTCTTGAGCTCCGCCAAGCTGCGCTCCATGTTGCGAAGTACGCCGTTAATCATGCCTGAAATTCCGCTATGACCGCGACGCTTCGCAATGACAACCGCTTCGTTGACGGCTGCATGCGGTGGAATCCGGTCAAGCATCAAAAGCTGATACGCGCTCATCCGCAGCAGCACGAGAACCCAAGGCGTCAGCTTGTTGAAGCCCTTCGTCACAAGCTCACTGAGTCGCTCGTCGAGCAGCCGCTGGTGCTGAATCGTGCCATACACCAGCTCTGTTGCAAGCCCCGCGTCCTGACGCGACAGCTGCGCATCTTGCAGCGCACGATTGAGCTGCAAATTGCTGTACGCACCGGCTTCTGCGACTTTTACGAGCGTATCAAGCGCGACTTCGCGTGCAGTCTTCTTGCGCTGAGGCTGCTGTTGCTTCTGCTGTTGCTGTGGCTTCTTGTTGCGAATACCTCGCGAAGCTCCAGTGCCAGCGCCTCCACCAGGCTTCACACTAACAGGTCCGCCGCTTCCTTGCTTGTCCCGCCCGCTCACGCTTCACCTCCGCCGAATACCGTGCCCGTCTCAAGACGCGCACCTTTCAGCCATTCCACGACGTTCATCGCTTTCTTCCCTGCTGGTTGAATAACCGTTAGTAGAAGCGTGTCTTCACCGGTCTGCACGATAATGCCTGCGTCTGTCGTTTCGAGTACCGTACCCGGCTTAACAACGGCACGGCTCTGGCTTACCGGCTTGCAGCCCCATACTTTGAACGGCTCGCCGTTCCAGATCGTAAAGCCGCCTGCCATCGGCGACAGCCCGCGAACCTGGTTATAGATCTGCTGTGCCGATCGGCTCCAATCAATTCGCTCATCTTCCCTTGTCAGGTTCGGGGCATATGTCGCTTCGTCATCATTTTGCGGAACGGCTTGAACGGTCCCTGCTTCAATGCTCGGCAGTGTCTCGCGCAGCAGCTGCGCGCCCGCAATCGTTAGCTTCTCAAACAAGGAGCCCGACGTATCCTCATCAGAGATAGGCACTTCCACGACGCTGATCATATCGCCGGTATCGAGACCTTCCGCCATATACATAATCGTGACGCCCGTCACGGTCTCGCCATTAATAATGGATCGTTGTATCGGAGCGCCACCGCGATACTTCGGCAGCAGCGAACCGTGTACATTGATGCAGCCTAAGCGTGGAATCTCGAGTACCGCTTTCGGCAAAATTTGTCCGTAAGCAGCTGTAACAATCAAATCCGGCTTAATCGCTGCGATTTGGTCAACGGTATCTGATTTGCGAAGACGCTCAGGCTGCGCAACAGGCAAACCGCGCAGAAGCGCCGCATCCTTAACCGGAGGCGGCGTCAACGTTTTTTTGCGGCCTTTGGGCCGATCTGGTTGTGTGACGACTAGTTCAACCGTATGTCCTTCTTCCAAGATCGCTGTAAGTGATGGAACCGCGAACTCAGGTGTACCCATAAACACGATGCGCATCTGATCACTCTCCGTCTTGACGCTGGCGAGCCGAAGCATCATAGATCGATACGGCAATGTCTGTGAACAAAATACCGTTCAAATGGTCAACCTCGTGCTGGAACGCACGTGCCATGAAGTCCGTCGCTTCGAGTTCGAACGGGTTGCCATCGCGGTCCTGACCTTTGAGCTTGATGGTCTGAGCGCGTTTCACGTCGCCGTTCAGCTTCGCGATACTGAGGCAGCCTTCCGGACCGAGCTGCTCGCCCGAAGCTTCGATAATTTCCGGATTGACCATCTCGATAAGGCCGGTTTCATCACCTATATCCACTACGATGACTCGCTTGGAGATTCCTACTTGCGGAGCAGCAAGGCCGACACCATCCGCATCGTACATCGTCTCCGCCATATCGTTCAGCAATTTATGCAGATTGGAATTGAATTTCGTCACTTTCATCGCTTTCTCGCGCAGAACCGGATCTGGATCTTGAACAATCAATCTGATCGCCATACTATAGTCCCCCTAATAAACAGTCATGTTATAAAATCATTTGCGGATCGACGTCCACGCTAATTTGAACCGGAGGCTGCCCTTGCGGCCCCGGAAGCATGCTGATCGCCTGCTTCAGCAGCTCGTTTGCGTTCACATTTCCCCGATATTTTACCATACATTGAAAACGATATCGATCCTTCATGCGCGGAATCGGGGAAGCGACTGGCCCCAGAATATCCATAAATCGTGTGCCGTCACTATCAATGGAACCTTTTATGCCTGATTCATATGCAAGCTGGCGCAGAGCTGATGCCAATTTCTCGCCTGTCGTAATAAGAAGCGGCAGCTGCTCATCAGAGAGAGTCACCACAATAAGCCGGCAAAATGGCGGGTAGCCCATGAAGCGTCTATGCTTTAGCTCTTCCTGCACGAACCCCGCGTAATCGTGATGCTGTGCGGTTACGATGGCGTAGTGCTCGGGGTTGTAAGTTTGTACGACAACTTCGCCAGGCAGCTCGTGCCTGCCCGCGCGTCCCGCTACTTGGGTCAACAGCTGAAACGTCTTCTCGGCAGCACGGAAGTCCGGGAGATGCAGCGAAGTATCCGCCGCAATAACACCGACTAACGTAACATATGGAAAATCGAGCCCCTTGGCTACCATCTGCGTGCCAAGCAGCACATCGGCTTTGCGCTCGCCGAACATGGTGAGCCACTTCTCGTGGGAGCCCTTCTCGGTCGTCGTATCGACATCCATCCGTATGACGCGGATGCCGGGGAACAGCTTAGCAAGCTCCTCTTCCACCCGCTGCGTGCCTGTGCCGAAGAAGCGAATATGCTCACTCTCACAGGACGGGCATTTCTCCGGCGCTTGCTCGGCATGACCGCAATAATGACAGCGCAGGACGCGCGACTTCTGATGATACGTCAGCGATATATCGCAGTGCGGACATTGCGCGGTATAGCCGCAGGAGCGGCACATGACGAACGTCGAATAGCCTCTGCGGTTCAATAGCAGCACGGACTGCTCACCGCGCTCAAGCCGATCAAGCAGCGCTTCGTGCAGCTGCCGGCTGAACATCGAGCGATTGCCGTTCTTCAGTTCATCGCGCATGTCGATGAGATGCACCTTCGGCATCGGCCGGCCGCCGACCCGAGTCGGCATCGGTAATAAGGCTGCGCCTCCTGACGCTTTGGCAGCGGACACGCCTGTTGGCTCGCTACTTGCAGTAACGATGCGCGAAGCTGCCGCGAAGCTCTCCAGCGATGGCGTTGCCGATCCGAGTACAACGGCTGCGCCATGCTGCCTTGCTCTTCTCACCGCGACATCGCGCGCATGGTACTTTGGCGTCTCCTCTTGTTTATAAGAGGACTCATGCTCTTCATCTATAATAATGAGGCCAATACGGTCAAAGGGTGCAAAAATCGCTGATCTTGCGCCTACTACAACCTGCGCGCGTCCTTCGCGGATTTTGCGCCATTCATCATACCGCTCACCGTTTGATAAACGGCTGTGCATGACGGCGACCAAATCGCCGAAGCGACCTTTGAACCGCTCCACCATTTGAGGCGTCAAAGAGATCTCCGGCACAAGCACGATCGCTTGCCGCTCATGCTGCAAGCTGTGCTCGATCGTCTGCAGATATACTTCTGTTTTGCCGCTGCCGGTCACTCCATGAAGGAGGAAAACACGAGATTGCTCCGCATCGAGCGAATCAGCAATCTCTTCGTACACCGCTTGCTGACTTTCAGTCAACGAGAGCGGCTCTGTACGTTTGAAATTACGCCCTGCGTATGGATCGCGGTTCTGTTCCATCTCCCGGATCTCTAGCAAGCCTTTATCCGCGACTGCCCGAACGGTGCTAGAAGTCGTCGATAACGCTTCAACGAGCGCGGTCATTGCAATCGGCTCGCGTTGTTCCAGCATATAACGAAGCACTTCCTGCTGCTTCGCAGCTCTTGCCGGATAATTGTGCAGCGCCTCAAGCGCCAGCGCTTCATTGTCCGGTGGGAAGACGGTAAGCACTTTCCGGACAGAAAGCCGGTCTCTGATCGTCACCTGCTCCGTAAGAAGTCCCTGCTTTACCGCAGCTTTAATGGCAGCGGCGTCTTCTGGAAACCGCTCTTGGAGCGCAGCCATTCGCATCGATCCGTTATTTTGGCGGATGTATTGAAGCCAGGCTTCTTCTCCAAAGAAGCTGTTCTCCAGTTCCTCATCCACGAGCGTAACGACCGAATCCGCTTTCCCTTTCAGAGCAGCAGGGATCATCACTTGAAGCGCGGCTGTCATCGTACAGCAATATTTATCGCTGATCCAGATTGCGAGCTCGACGAGATCCGGCGACAGCGGTGGAATATGGTCCAGCAGCTCGGTAATTGGCTTCAGCTTCATGACATCTATATCCGCATAGTCCGCGATGCCGATGACGAACCCCTGCAGCACGCGTCCGCCGAACGGAACGCCAACTCGGCTGCCGACCTCCACCCAGCCTTGCAGCTGCTGCGGGATTTTATAGTCAAAAGGCCGATCCGTCGCCCGGCTCGGCACATCAACAATGACTTTCGCGATCATTCCGCGGCCCCCTGGGCGGCTTTCATCCGCTGCGTAATCCGCGTCAGGAGCCTGTTCGCCACTTCACGTTTACTAAGCATCGGCAATGACTCGACAAGTCCTTCTTCGCCGAAAATGTGCACAATATTCGTATCCACGTTAAATCCAGCGCCTGCTTGCGACACATCGTTCCCAACGATGAGGTCGCAATTCTTGCGCTTCAGCTTGTCCATTGCATAATGGGCCAGTTGCTCCGTTTCTGCCGCGA
The DNA here is from genome assembly GCF_056120345.1 of Paenibacillus sp. sgz302114. Lineage (NCBI taxonomy): Bacteria > Bacillati > Bacillota > Bacilli > Caryophanales > Paenibacillaceae > Paenibacillus > Paenibacillus sp. sgz302114. Next base: position 677,908 of record NZ_JBVYOI010000001.1, on the reverse strand, counting down.
AGCCGACCAGAAACTGATGTTGTTTACGCTCGCCAAGCGTCTTCAAGATGTCCGTTGTCCGCTCAAGCTCAAGCACGAGCTTCTCATTGCCCTTCTTGATCTTGGTGCTCGCTTTCGCCACGGGGCGGTAATCGGCCACAGCTGCCGCTTTGATGACGATATCTGCCGACTCGTACCGCTCAAGCACTGCCTTCAGCATCTCTTCGGCTGACTCAACATGAACGGTGTTCACGCCTGCCACTGGTTCTGCTGTTGTACGCGCCGCAATTAGCGTGACATCTGCTCCTCGATTCACTGCGGCTTCCGCTAACGCGAACCCCATCTTCCCCGAGGAATCATTCGTCAAGTAGCGTACCGGATCAAGCCGTTCCATCGTTCCGCCAGCGGTCACAAGGACTTTCTTGCCTTCAAGCTCCCGGCTTTGAGCGAACCACTGCTGCACCGCAAATACGATATCTTCCGGCTCAGCCAGACGCCCTTTCCCAACGTAACCGCAAGCGAGCAAACCCGTACCCGGCTCAATGAAACGAACGCCTCTTTCCGCCAAAATGTCCATATTGCGTGCAACCGCGGGATGCGCATACATATGTACATTCATTGCAGGAGCAACCATGATCGGCGCCGTCGTAGCGAGCAGCGTCGTACTCAACATATCATCTGCTAATCCATTTGCCATTTTCGCCAAAATATTAGCGGTCGCCGGAGCAATTACGACCAGATCCGCGCTGTCTGCAACATTAATATGAGCGACGACCGAAGGGTCGAATTCATCGAATGTATCTAAGTAGACCTGATGCCGCGACAATGTTTGCAGCGTCAGCGGTGTAATAAACTTCGTCGCCGATTCCGTCATGATGACGCGTACTTGCGCACCTGCCTGGACTAACCTGCTGCAGATTGTCGCCGCCTTATAAGCCGCGATTCCGCCGGAAATGCCAAGCACAATCGTTTTGCCTTGCAGCATGGCAGACCACTCCTCTCGCCTTTGCATACGTCAAGACGGCTAAAAAAATAACAACCTCAAGGGTTGTTATTGATTTACCATCATGACTTTCTTAAGCTAGTCCTTCTTGTTCAACGTGCTTTCAACAACAAGGATATCTTGATAAATTTCTTCAAGCGCCACACCAACGAACTTGTGCGATCTCGGCGAGCGGATCTCTGTTTTGCTTCCGTCTCTTAGCATTCTTGCACGACGGGATGCTGCAACAACAAGGGAGTACTTACTGTCTACCTTCTTCATCATTTCATCAATGGATGGATATAGCAATTTCCTTCACCCCTCACGCTTTCTCAGAAGCTTCTTTCACTTCTTCAAGCTGTTCGATAAACCGTTCCTTCCGGCAATGCTCGGCTTCAATAATGGATTGAATCCGATGACATGCCGCATCAATCTGATCGTTAACGACAGCATAATCGTAGTAATGAATAAGACTCATCTCTTCCACCGCAACATTCATGCGATGATCGATAATATCGGGATTCTCCGTACCACGCCCGGTAATGCGCTGTTTAAGCTCATCCAGTGACGGCGGCACCAAGAAAATAAACACACCTTGAGGGAATTTCTCTTTAACCTTAAGTGCGCCCTGCACTTCAATCTCAAGAATAATATCTTTGCCCGAAGCTAGCGTGCGTTCTACGAAATCACGCGGTGTGCCGTAGTAATTGCCGACATACTCCGCAAATTCGAGCAGCGCATCCTTCGCGATCATTTCTTGAAACTGTTCTTTACTCTTAAAAAAATAATTGATTCCGTCGGTCTCTCCTTGGCGAGGCGACCTTGTTGTTGCAGATACCGAATAAATAAGATCACTCTGCTTATGCCGCAGCTCTGCGCAAACCGTACCCTTGCCTACACCTGAAGGGCCCGAAAGTACAATTAACAATCCTCTTTTCATATAGCTCCCCGTCACTATTCGTCGTGATCGTCATCCTTGGTCGATAGTCTGTGCGCAACAGTCTCTGGCTGCACAGCCGATAGTATAACGTGATCGCTGTCCGTAATAATAACAGCGCGTGTGCGGCGTCCATATGTAGCGTCAATCAGCATATGACGGTCGCGTGCCTCTTGAATAATACGTTTAATCGGTGCCGACTCAGGACTTACAATCGATATGATCCGATTGGCGGAAACGATGTTTCCGAAACCGATGTTAATGAGCTTAATCGCCATTTAAGTTCCCCTCCGGTATCTCTCGTGCATAAGAATGCAATAAGAACACGATGTATAGATAAGCGCAAGAATGATGGAGTCGAATTCCCCTGTAAATTTCAGAGAAAACCACAGAATATTGCACTATTCTTGACGAAAAATGCCCGGAGCATACGTTACGCCAGCCGATTAAACCCGTCAAATAAGTCACTTGGTCAGGTCCCCTATTCTAACGCAATCGGGGCGGCATGGCAAGTGCATCCAAGGTCTATTCTAATTCATTTTGGACAGACGAACAAGTGTTAAAGCGTAAACAAGAGAAATTACGAGCTTACCTCGTTATTTTGCTCGTTTTTCGCCAAACATAGTCCGTCAGCTGGACCGTCATTTCATAGAACATGAAAGGAGTGATCAGATAGATTCCTTTGAAATGTTCCAAGGCCGTATCCAGCAGCTCTTCCGCGATTTTCACGCCTTCAGCGCGTCCTGTTTCGCCTTCTAGTCCAGCCATCCGCTTCCGCACTTCGTCCGACAGCTGAATGCCTGGCACCTCATTATGAAGATATTCAGCATTCCGGCCGCTTGCGAGCGGCATAATGCCGATGAATACCGGTACGGACAGATGCTTCGTCGCTTCCGCTACACGGATGATCAATTCTTTGTCGTAGACAGGCTGCGTCATGATGTAATCTGCGCCGGATTCGATTTTGCGCTCCAGACGCTGAATCGCCTTGTCCAAATATTTGACGTTCGGGTTGAATGCTGCACCTGTAACGAATCTTGCTTTCTGCTTGAGCGGTTTGCCTGAGAAGGCAATGCCTTCATTCAACTGCTTGATCATACGAATCATCTCGAAAGAGGTGAGATCATAGACCGAGCTGGAATCCGGCAAGTCGCCGAATCTTGCAGGGTCGCCTGTTACAGCAAGAACATGGTCGATCCCGAGCGCATCTAGACCCATCATATGCGACTGCGTGCCGATTAGATTGCGGTCGCGGCATGCAATATGGACAAGCGGCCGGATGCCGGCTTGCTGCTGAACGAGTGCGGCAAGCGCAATATTGCTCATACGCGTGACCGCCAAGGAGTTGTCCGCCATCGTGACGGCATCTGCCTTTACTTCCTTGAGCGCTTTGGCTCCTGCCATAAACTTCTGAATATCCAAATCACGCGGCGGGTCCAGCTCGACGATAACGGTATGTCGCTCCTTAACCATGTCGACGATGTTCGGTTCCGTTTGTGCAGGCGGCACGAATGCTTCTCTAACTTGAATAGATTCTGCTTGCGAGGCTGGTTCTATTTCGCGTGTTCCTGTTGACTGCTGTGGTACATATCCGTTTAGCGCAGCGGAGATCGCCGAAATATGCTCCGGAGTCGTACCGCAGCAACCGCCGATGATGCGTGCTCCGCGATCTGCAAACTTCCGTGCTGAATCGGCAAAATACTCCGGCGATGCTGTAAACGTATATTTCCCGTCAACATAATCCGGAATCCCTGCATTCGGGAATACCGACAACGGCAATGGAATGTCGCCTACGATTGCGTCAATCGCGCGGAGGATGCCGTTCGGTCCGCTTCTGCAGTTAAAACCGACCACATCTGCTCCAGCTTGCTTCAGCTGTTCGAATGCCGCAGCGAGCGGCACGCCGTCTTGCGTAACCGCATCCTTCTCAACCGCAAATTGAGTGATGACCGGTACATCCGATAGCGAGCGTGCGATACGAAGTGCAAGCAAAGCCTCTTCCAGATCATAAAACGTCTCGAGCAGCAGTCCGTCGGCACCTTCCTGCAACAAGGCGTCCATTTGCTGACGGAACAGCTGCTCTAGCTGTGCTTCGGAGATATTTTTACGCTTGCCTGCCCGTATCGAACCTACCGCACCGACAACATAAGCGTCACTGCCGACGGCTGCCCGTGCAATTCGAACGCCAGCCCGGTTGATCGCTTCGACTTCGCTGTCCAAGCCATAGTTCGATAGACTCGCAAGGTTAGCTGAGAATGTATTGGTTTCAATCACGCGTGCCCCTGCTTCATAATAACGGCGGTGCACGTCTTCGATGACTTGGGGACGAATTAAATTAAATTCTTCGTATGAAACGCCGACAGGGAACCCCATCCCATACAGGTAGGTTCCCATCGCGCCGTCCCCGGTCAAGATGCGCTTCGTGAGCGCCTCTCGAAAATCCGGTTTCATATTCAAAACTCCCTTTTCTTCTGAGCTAGCTTATACTGTACCGCGGAACACTTCCGCTGCTGGGCCACTCATATATACAAAGTTGCTTTCTTCATTCCATTCGATCAGCAAGTCGCCGCCTTTAAGCGATACCGTTGCCGTACGATCCGTGTAGCCGTTCAGCACGGATGCTACAACTGTCGCGCAAGCGCCCGTTCCGCATGCCAGCGTCGGGCCTGCGCCGCGCTCCCATACACGCATATCCGTGAAGTCTTTCGAACGTACCGTTACGAATTCTACATTGATTTTGCGCGGGAAGAGCGGATGTACTTCGAGCTTCGGACCCCATACTGCAAGGTCGAAATTAACCGCGTCGTCGACGTAGATGACGCAGTGCGGGTTGCCCATCGAGACAGCTGTGAACTTGAATTCGCGACCATCTACTTCGATGGATTGGTTAATGACTGGGTTGGCATCAATTGTCGTCGGCACTTTGAGACCTTCGAGAATAGGCTGACCCATGTTAACGCGAACGAGTACAACTTTGCCATTGTCGACCGTCAGCTGCACTTCTTGCACGCCAGCGCCGAGCGTCTCGATTGTGAGCGATTGTTTATCTGTGAGGCCATTATCATAGACGTATTTCGCTACGCAGCGAATTGCGTTGCCGCATTGCTCCGCTTCCGAGCCGTCCGAGTTGATAATGCGCATCCGAAAGTCTGCTTTTTCTGAAGGCAAAATATAAACAAGACCGTCTGCGCCGATTCCGAAGAAGCGGTTGCAGAGCTGTTCTGCGAGCTGAGCTGCGTTATCCGGTAATTGTGTTTCCCCTGCTACGACGATAAAGTCGTTTCCTAGTCCATGCATCTTTGTAAAGTTCATTTGCTCGCACTCCCCTGAAAACTATTGTTGCAAACATTATAATTTATTTAGTGTACTTTAATCTTTGCATTTTTGGAACACTTCCTTGCACTTTATGCTTCCCCCTAAATCCCCCTTCCCGAAGGGGGATTTAGGGGGTTTCACCCTCTGGACACCCGAATGGGATAACGATGGAGCTAGAGAGAAGCGCGGTTGAGATCGTACGCGCTAGTCCTCGTTTACGTCCCTGACGGGACCCACTTTGACGTTTGGCGCTCGCGAGCTACCTGGTGTCCCGCCTTCGCGGGACCATGGGAACGATCGGAGCTACAGAGGCACAGGTGTGGTGGTGGTGTGCTGGGGAGCGTTTTCGTCCCCGTGGGACACACTTTACTTTTGGCGCGTGGGAAAGATGGATGATTACCAGGGGGAGCGGCTGCGCCACTCCCGGTAATCTGGGGGCCGCCTCGTATTACTGGCGGATATGTTAGTTGGTAGACCGGAGACAGTGATTACCTTGGATTGGCTGCGCCAATCCTGGTAATCTGAGGACTACCCGGGAGCGGCTGCGCCACCTTTTGCGGCTGCGCCGCTTAATTCCAACAACCTAAAACCTTTTCCACCAAACCCCCGTCCACTCCGGGAAAGTCGTCTTGCCGCTTGCTTCTATTCCGCTGCTAAACGCTTCGCCAAAGAAGAAATGAATGAGCTCAATCGCTTCTTCGGCCGACTCGAACTGAAAGTCCGTTCGAATCGCTGCGTGCTCAAATCCGAAGTCTTGCTCCAAAGCAGAGTAATAACTTGTTAAGAAATCCGGAGGACTTGGCTGTTCTGTTCCTGTGCCGAAATTTTCGAATAGGATAACTGTACCGCCTGGGCGTAGCACGCGTTGAATTTCAACTATAATTCGTTGTAACTGCTCACGCCAGTCCGCATTGTTCGAGTTCGTTGAGTAACAGATGGTCCAACCAGCCGTAAGTAAATCAATCGAGTTATCAGGCAATGGCATTGCATCGTGATAGCCGACTTTCTTCGACCAATTTTCCGCCCCCATCCCGCGAAGCTTCGCAGTTGCCACTTCCAACATCGACTCCGATGAGTCAATGGCAATAATCGAGCGTACCAGAGGTGCGAGCATCGTCGTCAGTCTCCCCGTACCCGCTCCTAGATCCGCTGTATGAAGGTCAGACAGATTGGGATTTATTCTCCGAATGGTCTCAAGCAAGTTATTCGAAACATCTTCACGGGAAACAAGCTGATCGTACCGCTCCGCTTCACTTTTATAAATTTGATCATAATTTGGCATAGCTGACACGCTCCGATTTCATCAGATTAGATTCTTCCAACACCACCATAAGAGCTGACGTAAGGTTAAGGTCAATATCCGATTTCCCCTAATGTTTGCGCACTGCATAAACAACGTGAATCCATTCATTCACCGCATGCTGCACCGTTATGTAATCATGCTCATAGAACCAACTAAGAAGCTTCGCTCGATCTATCGGATACTTGCCGTTTGACACTTCCTTCGCATACATCTCGCCGTCGCCAGCACCTTCGTGCATAAGTCCTGCCATGCAGATCCGACCGTTCGGTCTCAGCACACGATCCATCTCCGCAATAGCCAGCTCCAGCTGTTTCGCATCCAAGTGGTGAAGCGCGAACGCTGATACGAGGAACGAGAACTGCTTGTCCAGAAAAGGCAGCGCGAGCGCATTACCAAGCTTGGTCGCAATGGACGGGAACTTGTCTCGGCATCGCGCGAGCATCTCCTTCGACTGGTCGATCGCCGACATTAACGCTCCGCCATGCAGCAGCCTGCCCGCCAAGTTACCCGTACCTGTTCCAATATCCAACCCTTCCTCGCCTTGCTTCGGCGCGACCCATTGCACGATAAAATCAAGCACTTTCTCATATTCACTCTGAGATAATGATGATCCGCTAGACAGTAATGCTGGCGAGCCATCGAAGCTCGGCGCGATTCGGTCGAATTCCCACGCATCCTTCCATGTCGACACACTTTCATGGATGTGCTGCAACTCGCCTGACAGCTGAAACAAATCATCGAGCACTAACGTCTGCTTCGTCTCTAGTCGTTCGATAAGCTCGTCTAGCGTACCAATTACGTGTTTCCAGCTGGTCCATTTCTCGTAGAGCGCCATTCGCTGCAGCTCCAAATAGTGATGGACGGAAGCAGAGTCGCCTTGATCTTGCTTCTCCATCAATCTTTTGATTTGTTCAAGGCTCAGTCCCATTTCACGCAGTGACGCAATGGTTTGAAGCCGCCATGCATCATGATCCGAATAGTAGCGGTAACCATTCTCTTCACCCCGTGCTGGACTAAGCAAACCTTTTGACTCATATAAACGGATCGCCCTCGGCGTTAGATGCAGCTTCTGTGCTAATTCATTGATTTTCATGGCCCGTTCCTCCCTTCCTATACACCAATTATAAACTATAACCTTAGGTGAAGGTTAAGTGTAACAGATACTCAAATAACGAAAAAAGCCAGCGACCAGCACTGGCTTTCCTCTTGCCCTTGATTATCTTGTAACTGATTTCGGCCCTGAAAGCGGCCATTTGGACTTTTTCTTCTTCTCTGTCGTGCCGAGCACGCTGCCGATGCCCATTAAGAACGTCGGAATGCCTGCGGCTACGAGGACAAGACACCAGTCGCGGAAGCCAAGCGGCACCGTCTTGAAGATCGGCTGCAGAGCATCGATATAGAGCACGCCGAGCATGAGCAGCACCGATGAGAGCACCGCGAAGAGCAAGTATTTATTTTGCAGGATGTTGCGATGGAAAATCGAGCGCGAGCTGCGGCAGTCGAAGACGTGAATGAGCTGAGCCATTACGAGTGTGGCAAAAGCAACCGTTTGCGCATGCACGAGATTGCCCGGACTCTTCGGTGCGATTTGCAGCGTTATCCAGAATGCGCCGAGCGTGCAGACGCCGATCAGAATGCCTCGGCTAATGATTTTCCAGCCAAGCCGTCTTGCAAAAATATTTTCTTTCGCCGAGCGCGGCTTCTGCTGCATCAAGTCCTTCTCGGATTGGTCAACGCCGAGCGCCATTGCCGGCAGTCCGTCTGTTACAAGGTTGACCCACAGAATCTGGATCGGGACGAGCGGGAGCGGAAGGCCTGCCATCATCGCAAGGAACATCGTCAGAATTTCGCCGACATTGGAAGCGAGCAAATACCGGATAAATTTGCGGATATTCTCGTAAATGCCGCGGCCCTCTTCAATCGCAGCGACGATGCTGGAGAAGTTATCGTCACTGAGGACAAGCGCCGAAGCTTCCTTCGAGACATCCGTGCCGGTAATGCCCATCGAGATACCGATATCCGCCGCTTTGATCGCCGGTGCGTCATTCACGCCATCGCCAGTCATCGCCACGACATGGCCTTTGCGCTGCAGCGCTTTTACGATACGAAGCTTATGCTCTGGAGATACGCGAGCGTAAACGTAGATATTGTCGATCAAACGATCCAGCTGCTCCTCGCTCATTCCGCTCAATTGCTGTCCGCTTATGGACAAGCCGCCTCGCGGCATTATACCGAGCTGTCCGGCGATAGCCTCCGCTGTTAACTGGTGGTCGCCTGTAATCATAATGGTCTTGATCCCCGCACGGCGGCAGTTTGCAATCGATTCACGCACTTCACGGCGAGGCGGATCAATCATGCCCGAGAGGCCGACGAAGATGAGCTGATTCTCGACATCCGACTCCGATTCAATGGCATCATGCGAACGCAGCTCGCGGTATGCGAAGCCGAGCACCCGCAGTGCATTTTGCGCCATCGCCTCTGCCGAATCCGTCACTTTCTGCTTAAGGCTTGCCGTGAACGGTACGACCTTGCCATCCCACAGAACGTAGGAGCACTGCTCCATCAGCATATCTGGTGCGCCTTTCGTGCAGATCAGCCGTCCGCCTTGATGCGTCACGAGCACCGACATGCGCTTACGCTCGGAATCGAACGGATACTCCTTCACCCGTTGATAAATGCCCTCCATCGACTTCGCTGATACACCGAGCTTGGATGCAAGCACCGTTAGCGCGCCTTCTGTCGGGTCGCCTTTTAATACCCATTCGTCCTGAATGAAAGTGGACTTTCCTTTCTTCCGTTTCGCCGCTTCGCTCTCGTCGTCTACTTTAGAGACAACCGCGTTATTACAAAGCGCTGCAACCTGCAGCAATCTGCGTAATGACTGGTCGTGCTTCACATCGACGTTTTTGCCGTTCTCGAAGCAGCCGCCGGCAGGCTCGTAGCCTTCGCCTGTGACGTCCATGTTGTGCCCGCCGATCCATAGCTTTGTAACAGTCATTTTATTTTGCGTGAGCGTACCCGTCTTGTCGGAACAGATGACCGAAGCGCAGCCAAGTGTCTCAACAGAAGGCAGCTTGCGGACGATTGCTCGCCGTTTAATCATGCGCTGTACGCCAAGGGCAAGCGCAATTGTAACGATTGCTGGAAGTCCTTCGGGTATGGCGGCTACCGCGAGGCTTACGCCTGCGAGGAACATTTCATATGGTGGCTGTCCGTGTAAAATACCTGCGAGTACAACCATGACAGTGAGCGCCAGCGCCACAATAATGAGTATTTTGCCAAGCTGCTCGAGTCGGTGCTGAAGCGGTGTTTCCATCGATTCGGTCTGCTGAATGAGATTGGCGATTTTGCCCATCTCCGTCGACATGCCCGTACGAATAACGATCCCTTTGGCCGTACCGCGAGTAATCATCGTTCCCATGAAGCCGATGTTGCGCATGTCGCCAAGTGGCAGCTCGTCTTCTCTAATCGGGTTGCAATGCTTCCCAACCGGTACCGATTCACCTGTCAGCGCTGATTCTTCCGCATAGCAGCTGTTTGCTTCGATAAACCGGATGTCCGCCGGAATGCGGTCTCCGCTCTCGAGCTCAACGATATCGCCAGGCACGAGCTCGTTAGCCGGCACAATGACCGTCTCTCCACCGCGAATTGCTTTCGCTAAGGGCGCCGATAATGCTTTCAGCGCTCGAAGCGATTTCTCCGCACGGAATTCTTGTACGAATCCAAGCACAGCGTTAATGACGATAATGGCTATGATCGTAATTGCATCGAGATACTCGCCAAGCAACCCGGATATAAGCGTTGCCCCCATAAGCACGAGCACCATAAAATCTTTGAACTGGCCAAGAAACAGCATAATCGGAGAAGCCTTCTTCCCCTCCGTCAGCTCATTGCGTCCTGTCTGTACGAGCCGCTCCGCAGCCGCGCTTGCTGTAAGACCGGTATCTAGTTTCACTCCAAGCGAATGCGCCAGCTCGCCAGTTTCCATTTGATGCCACTTCCCTTGTTCCATGCCCCGTCTCCCTCCCGTTAGCCTGCCGCCTGACGGACAGCCTCTATGGGCTATTTGTATTCGGACAAACTGCAAAATATCCCAGCAAGCACTTAAGTTTTTGTACAAGTTATGGCATGATAGAGAGTGAATCAGATATAAAGGGGAAGATCAGCATGGCTTTGGATGGAATCGTTACCCGTGCCATAACGCACGAGCTTCAAGCTTGTATAGGCGCACGCATTTATAAAATACATCAGCCAGGACCCCATGATCTGGTGCTGCAAATTCGCGGCGGAGGTGTGCAAGGGAAGCTGCTAATATCGGCGAACCCGACTTATCCGCGCATTCACTTCACGGAGCAAGCGTTCATTAATCCGATGGAAGCGCCTATGTTCTGCATGCTGCTTCGCAAGCATTGCGAGGGCGCGGTTATTGAAGCGGTGCGCCAAGTCGGCAATGAGCGCATTATTCATCTGGATGTGAGGCAGCGCGATGAGCTCGGCGACATGTCCTTTAAACGGATTATTATTGAGCTAATGGGCAAGCACAGCAACATCATTCTGGTCGATGCCGCGACGGAGATGATTCACGACGGCATTCATCACGTAACGCCGATGATCAGCAGCTATCGGGTGATCATGCCGGGCACGACATACGTCGCACCGCCGGAACAAGGCAAGGACGATCCGCTGGCTATGTTCGATGAAGCGACCTTCACCGTAGCGCTGAGGCAAACTGCGGACGCGCTCATCAACCCGCCGATTCCGGATGAGGACAGCATTCATTTCGGATCGGTGCCGAAGGCAGCGGACCCGGCTTCGATTACGCTGAACCAACTGCTTGTCGGAGCATTCAGCGGTCTAAGCCCACTTCTGGCGAAAGAGATCATGCACCGGGGCACAACTGCCGATGAGTCCGGTCCGCTCCTGAACGGCGCCGACCACATCGATGTGAATGCAGCGCGGGTTTGGCCGGCTTTCCGCGAAATGATGGAACAGTTCCGCTCGAATCAGTATAAGCCGCAGATGATCGCAGCATCGTCTAGCGCCAAGCCTTCGTTCTCCGTAACGGCGCTGACACATCTAGATGGCGCAGTAGTCACATTTGAGACAGTGAGCCTCTGCTTGGAAGCCTTCTACGGCGATAAGGCGCAGCGCGATACCGTCAAGCAGCGTGCGAACGATCTCATTAAATTTCTGCAAAACGAGCGGAACAAGAACGCGAAGAAGCAAGGTAAGCTCGAGGAAACGCTGCAGGAAGCGAAGGATGCGGATAAGTTCCGCAGTCTCGGCGAGCTGCTCACGATGAGTCTGCATACCATCCAGCGCGGAGACGAATTTGTCGAGACCATCGATTACTACGACGAAGAGCAGCCGATCATTAAGATTGCGCTCGATCCGCTTCTAACCCCATCGCAGAACGCACAGCGGTATTTCAAAAGGTATACGAAGTATCGCAACAGCTTAACCGTTGTAGCGGAACAGATGGAACGCACATCGGAAGAGATGGCTTATCTGGAGTCGCTGCTTCAGCAGCTGGAGAGCGCTTCGTTATCTGACATCGACGAGATCCGCGATGAGCTTATCGAGCAAGGCTACTTGCGATCCCGCGAGAAACGCGGCGCCAAGAAGCGCAAACCGAAGCAGCCGGCACTGCTATGCTATACGTCTTCCGAAGGTGTGCCGATCTTCGTTGGAAAGAACAATACGCAGAACGATTTTCTAACGAACAAATCGTCAGCGCCGAATGATACTTGGCTGCATACAAAGGACATTCCTGGCTCCCACGTCGTCATTCGGGGGACAAGCTTCGGCGATGAGACGCTTGAGGAAGCTGCGATGCTTGCCGCGCACTTTAGCCAAGCGAAGTCGTCCAGTTCCGTACCTGTCGATTATACGCTGATTCGCTATGTGAAGAAGCCAAGCGGGGCCAAACCCGGCTATGTTATCTATGACAATCAGAAGACGCTGTTCATTACGCCGGACGAGCCGCGCATTAAGGCACTCCCTTCTGTAATCAAGCAATAAATAAAAAAGACACGAGTCGCGCAGCAGATCGATCTCTGCTGCATAACTCGTGTCTTTCTTTTATCTACGGTTCAGCTGCTCCAATACTTCGATACCAACTGACTTCGATCCAAGCTCGCCGTGAAAAACATGTCCATGACGCTCGCCATGATAATCTGAGCCGCCTGTCACAATTAAGCCGTGACGCTGCGCAAGCTCCAGATAACGGGTCTCATCAGCCTCGGAATGGTCAGAGTGATACACTTCGATGCCATCTACCCCTGCTGCGATGATCTGCTCAACAAGCTCGTCGTTACCGTATAAGCCCGGATGGGCGATAATACAAGTACCGCCCGCTTCCTTAATCCAAGCAATCGCATCGAAGGGATGCAGCCTCGGCGGGTTCCTGTATGCTGCGCCATCACTGCCGAGATACCGGTCGAAAGCTTCCTGCATCGAGCTGACGTAGCCTTTGTTCACCAGCACTGCTGCGATGTGCGGCCGTCCGATCGATCCGCTGTCCTTGCCCTTAGCACGCGCCTCCGCAAAAACCTCGTCCATCGTAATCAAGCAGCCGAGTTCACGCAGCTTCTCGACGATCATATCGTTGCGGCGATCGCGCACTGCAACCAATGTCCCCAGCTTCGCTCGCCATTCTTCGTTCTGCCAGTCGATATAGTAGCCGAGCATATGAATATCGCGGCCATCTGCAACTGTGCTAATTTCAACGCCGGGTACGACGGTTATCGCTAACCGCTCGCCCGCCTCCAGCGCTTCCTTGATTCCGTCTACCGTATCATGATCGGTTATCGCGACAGCGCCAAGCCCTCGCTCCTTCGCGAGCGCTACGACCTCTGCTGGCCGCATCGTACCATCTGACGCCGTTGTATGCGAATGCAAATCAGCTCTTCCATTCCCTGTTACAGCCATTGGTGCAAATCCCTCTCTCTCAAAAAGGTTAGGAACGTCACCGCCGAGATCGGCAGCAGCGCTGACTTCAAGAAGATGGAATAGAATTGCCGTTTGAACTGCACATCCCGAATCGGAATGGTCTGAATAAGGCCAAGCGCTATCTCATGCTTTACCGATGAACTCGAAACAAAGGAGATTCCAAGCCCTGCCTCAACTGCCGACTTGACTGCACCTGTGCTGCCCAGCTCCATTACAATCTTCATCGTAGACAGATCAATATTTTTCGCTCGCAGAACGTCTTCCATCACAAGACGGGTACCTGAGCCTTGCTCGCGCAGCACGAATGGATAAGTCATTACGTCTTCAAGCTCGACTTCCTTCGACCCTGCGAGCGGATGAGATTTGCCGACAATGAGCTTCAGCTCGTCGCTCATGACGGCTTCCATGTGCATGTCAGGATGATTGACAGGCGCCTCAACGAGGCCGAAGTTCAGCTGATGATTGAGGATATCTTCCATGATCTGCGCCGTGTTCATCACTTTCATGCTGATGGCGATATGCGGGTACTCTGCTCCGAACGGACCGAGCAACCGCGGCAAAATATATTCACCGATTGTTAAGCTGGCCCCGAGCTGCAGCCTGCCTTTGAGCTGCTTCGTGAATTTGGACATTTGTATATCCGTATCCCGAATGAGTTCAATGCTTTGCCTTGCATAAGGCATGAGAGCTCGTCCAGCTTCAGTAAGCTCGATTCGTTTCGTGGAACGCTGCAGAAGCTTCGTGCCAAAATAATCCTCCAACGACTGGATCTGCATCGTCACGGCAGGCTGAGTCATGTGGAGCGCTTGCGCAGCTGCCGAGAAACTCCCCCGCTCCGCAACTGTATAGAAGATATGGAGCTGATGAAAATTAAGCGCCATGAAGGGCATCCCTTCCTTTCTCTTTGGAACCATTATACAACAATCCGAGAAGCTGTCATCGCCTTTATAATGCAAAAAGCATGAGCCTCTGATGCCCATGCTTTAACTTAGCCAATTAATGTAAGTTATTATTTCCGCTTCCTGCTATTTTTAATTAATGTCATTCTTCTGGAATGCCTTAGCCATGAATAATACGATTTCAAATCACGTAGTTCTATAGTCTCAGACATTCGCCCTAGAAAGGTGACGACTATCATCTTGTGGAGCGGTCCGCCAGCCAGATCGGTTTCATTCTCAACAACCGTAAATTCGGCGACGAAAACAAGATCGTCATCAATTAAGTACACATCCTGCTCATTGCGATAATAAGGCTCAACACGCCCCTGCTTCAATGTTTGCCACATAAAATCGGCGATGTCCTCGAAGCCGGTCTTCTCGCTTTCGACTCGATCACCCCATCGGCTCTTGGCGTGGTTCGTGATGACGATATCCGCAACTTTCTTGTCACCAAGTGCGATGTGAAATGTCTCATAGGTGCTCCAACGTTCTGTCATCTTGTCTTTCATCGCAATCCACCCCTCCTTTGGAAGTAGGACTTATTATCTATATGTACTTTCCATTTTATTGTAGCATGCCTGTCTGATATTTCAAGATTAAAATAACGCCGATCCAATTATGGGACTAACTGGGTTCGTAAGCTGCAAAAAAGCCTCGCCATCCATCATGGCGAGACTTTCATGCTGTACTATAAACTGTAAAACCTAGTTTTATCTGGAACACCTTGTGTGTATTCGGTTTTGATTTCATTGCGGAATGAGCGCTCTATCCGCTTCACAAACGGAAGCCGGCCCATATTGCGAATTACCTCTTCTGCACGATCCGCGTTCATATACATGACGACGTAATGCATCTTACGCGACATATAATGAACGGTGCCGTATTTCTCTAATGTGCGGGCTGCCTTTAGATCGCTGACCCACACGATATAACCGACACGTTCCGAAAACATGTAAGCCCCCCGTTTCCCCTCTTGTAAAACTAACCGCAGCCGCCGCTCCCGCAGCTGCAAGACCCGCCGCTTCCACAGCCGCCGCCCTTAGGCAGCGGATCATTGCTCGGCACTTTAATCGTCTCGGAAACCGAGAACGCAATTTCTTTCGCAATCTCATGCAGCATGTCATCTACAGCCTGCTCAGCTGCCTTGTACTTGCTCACACATTCAATCTCCCCGAGCTGATGCTCGATTGCTACAACTTTATCCTTCGCCGAGTTGTAGTCGGGATGGAAGCGTCCGAAGCGCTCACATTCCACGAACAGCTCCTTCGCTTTATTGAACTGCTTCACAAGCTCATGCACCTGATCGTTCTGGTCGACAACTTGTTTCCAATATGCGAATTCGGCTACTTCAGCCGACTGGTTTATCATATCGCCAATTTCATAGGCGTTTAACAGCAGCTGACCCATATCCAGCGTTGAATCTTGACTTCCTCCATAAGCATTGAATGCTTCATAGGTAGGCAAGTTCATTTCTAGGCTGCCAGGGTCTGATAATGATATCGTTCTCAAACATATCCGCCCCTTTATGAACTTGTAGGCTAGCGCCTACTTTCAACATCATATCATAACGATAGATAAGAAGAAACGGGAGAACCTAATTATTGAGCGTTATTGAACGTACCTTCTGGCAGCACGAGCATCATTTCCTGCCACATGTCCGGCTGAAGCTTGACGGGCAGGCAGCTATCACCCTCCTGCAAATGGCCGACAACCGCCCATTTGCCTTCTTCATCGACGATTCGTTCGGGAATAAAAGGCTTGATCTGGCCTTCACAGCTTAGTTTAACCGCCGCTCGCCAGCTTAACGCCTGTTCCATCAGTTCCCTTCGCGTAGACAGATGATAGCTGCGGAATTGTTTCATCCACATCGCGGGAACGGATTCAATGCCTGCAAACAATGAACGGACTGCCTTGTGCTCGACGATTAGCTCGTAGGATTGGCTTCCAAGTACTAGAAGAGACGGCTCGCACTCGCTCGGATTTGAACCGTGCAGCGTAACCGATAACGGTTCTGGAGCAGGCGGTAGCGCCGCATCATGAGCGCTCATCCCGATTGAAATCGCTGCCCTCATCGTCTCAGGCAAAGGCTCATCTGCTGCTGCTTCCAGCATACGAATGACTTTATCTGCACCTATCCCCTGTTCAACGGTACACTTGTAACTGCGCTCCGTCATCCGGTAGACGGTAACGCGATCCGTTCTACGCCGCTCCGCAATGAGCTCGAGCTGCCATCTGACGGAATAAGGGCAATCCTCTTGTACGTAGATATCGCCGTCTGGCGTAAACTGAATCGCAGCTGCTCCGAAGCGCTTCATGACATCATCGTCGTCGTCGTTGTACTCGTCCTCGAAGTTGTCGTTGTAGTTCGAGTTGGCGTCATCGTTTACGCCACCAAGCTCGAACGGTTGAATCAACCATCGAAAGACGGCAGTCCCAGACTCATCCTCCGCGAGTTCCATATAGCCTAACGTGCGAAGCAGCCGGCACCATGGCGCAATTGTTGATTGTGGCAGCTTCGATAAAACAGCGCTGCTTGCACGGTTCAGCCGCTCTTCCACATCGGCGGCACCGTACCAGATGTATGCTTCCGATTGCGTACGCAACTGGGCTGCGCCAACTGCAGCAGCCGCGTTCTGGCTGCTGAGCAGCTCAATGATCTGCAGAAGCAGCCTCTCTTCACGTTTAGGAGCTCGCTGCTCCAGCCAGTTCTCCCATACTGCTTGGTTTACATAATAGGCGGTTGCGCGCTCGATGAGCCAACCTTCTTGCACAGCGAGCTGAAGCATAATCGCAAGCGGCAGCGGATACAGCTGCGCAGCGTCCGCCTGCGTCAGCTCCGCAACACCAAGCAGCCGCTCGCTGTCGTAATGAAGCTGTACCGTTGCACTCTCAATTGCGCGCTTCGTGAGCACACCACGCGTTGTCCGCTTCATCCCCGCATGTTGTATTGCAGCCATCGCATGAAGAAGCTGAACGCTCAATGGCGGTACATAGCCTTCACTGCCAACTAATGGGACAATATCATATGAATCTATCACCGGCATCCCAGGCAGCCGCTTCCCATCTTGCATGGCATGATACCAGACCGTATACATGTCACTCGGGACTCCGTACAATTTCTCGCCCCAACCTCTACGGACAGCGAACACAATGCCTGCTTCTTGCAGGTGAAGCAGTCCAATTCGCAGCTCGGACCCGGCAAGCCGCGGCTTCGCTGCCTGAAGGAGCTGCTCCTCGCTGAACAGCGACAGCCCGAAACCGAGCAGGATCACTTCAAGCACATAATGATCCGGATCATTCAGCCTAAGCCATGCTTCTCTCGCGCATATACTCGTGGTCAGCGATATCGGCCATTTGAATCCACTCATACCTCGCCACGGAGGATGCGCTTCAAAATCAAGCTTCTGCTCTTCCGTCAGCTTCCCAGCAATCTCATCCAGCTTCACTGTGCTGCCTCCCGGCTCACTTCTTCATCCTCATCGGACAATTCTTCCTTCATCTCGTCCCACACGCGCAGGAAATACCGGTAGCCCTGCTCAAGCAAGAAGAGCTGGCGTCTACTCGCATACTCCGTTTCCTTCGTATGATCTGAAACTACCGTATAGAACCACGCCTGATTATCACCAGATTTCGGCCTTAGAATGCGTCCAATTCGCTGAGCCTCTTCCTGTCTGGAACCGTAGCTGCCCGATACTTGTATCGCAACGGCTGCGTCTGGCAAATCAACGGCGAAATTCGCAACCTTCGAGACGACGAGCACCGGTATTTCACCCGCCTTGAACTGCTCGTACAGCTTCGCCCGCTCCTCATGAGGCAGCTCGCCTGTCAAGATAGGCGCTTGCAGTTCCTCTGCGAGTCGGTGCAGCTGCGTCAGATATTGACCAATTACGAGTGCAGGCTTGTCTGCATGATATCGCAGCAGCTCGCGTACGACCTCGATCTTGGCGGAGTTCTCGCCGGCTATACGCACCTTCGCCTTCTCCTCTGCAGCGACATAGCCTTCGAGCTCCTCATGCGCGAGCGGCAGCCGGATTTCCGTACAAGTCAGCGAAGCGATGTACTTCCGCTGCTCCAGCGTCTTCCACGGCAAATCGAACCGCTTCGGTCCAATGAGCGAGAAGACGTCCTCTTCCCGCCCATCCTCACGGACAAGCGTTGCCGTAAGGCCTAATCTCCTTGTCGCTTGCAAATCTGCCGTCATCCGAAAAACAGGTGCTGGCAGCAAATGCACCTCATCATAAATAATGAGTCCCCAGTTCCGCTCCTGAAACAGCCGCATATGGCTGTATTCGTCGGTTTTCTGTCTGCGGCTCGTCAATATTTGATAAGTCGCGATCGTTACCGGCCTAACATCCTTAGAATCCGCCGCATAGGTGCCGATCTTATCCTCAGTCAGCGTCGTCTTATCGAGAAGCTCCGCCTTCCATTGCTGCACGGAGGTTACATTCGAGGTCAGTATAAGCGTGTCACAGCGCAGCCGCGCAAGCGCCGCAATTCCGATAACCGTCTTGCCTGCACCGCAAGGCAGGACAAGCACGCCGCTGCCGCCGTCAGCCTGTCCCTCTAGATAAAATAAATTAACAGCCCGCAGCTGATAATCACGCAGCTCGAACGATCTTCCTGCAGCCGTCCGCTCTGTTAAAGAGACGTCAAGCGCTTCACCGTGCCGGTATCCCGCCAAATCTAACACCGGGTAGCCAAGCCGGGTCAGCTCCTGCTTCAGCAGCCCTCTTGCTTCAGGACGGACGATCAGGCTTCCTTCACCGTGGAGGTCAGCTCCGCGCAATAGCTCGCTAATCGTCTTATTTGCCCGAAGTGTAATTAGCAGCTCTTCTTCGCCGAGCAGCATCAGCTTGCCTTCCGCGGTCAGCTGAAGCATCAGCTTTCCATAGCGCTCTGCAAGCTTACGAATGCCGCTCGTCACCTGGAGCGGCACCTCGTAGCAGCTATTCTCGCCGAGCGTCCGAATCATTTCTTTCGGCGTCATGCCTGCCGAAGCTGCATTCCATATCGACATTGGCGTAATCCGGTACGTATGGATATGACCCGGCCGCTTCGTTAAATCCGCGAAGCGGCTCAGCTTCACACGGGCAGCCTCTGCATCCGCGTGCCGGTCATCCAGCAGTACAGAAAAGTCTGCCTGTACGCATAAGGGCTTGTCTTCACGTTTCATCACCTGCATCAACCCCCCTGAATCACAAGCATTTTGTCCATAGTTGCCCTAATGTGCCTATTACTCAAGTATCCAATGAAAGCAACAAAATTATGCAAGCAAAAACGGCTTCGCCTGACTAAATAGGCGAAACCGTTTTGTGCGGAGATATCAGATGAGATATCAGATGAGATAATGATTAATTTAAATTTATACTTTCTGATATTGCAAAAAAAATACGCGATCCAGCCGATAAGGGCTGAATCGCGTTTCTCTTAGTGTACGGTTTGATGCTGTATATCCCCGCCATGCTGCTGCGAAATGCTGCTCAGCGCATCGCCCGCTTCGTTCACGAATATTTCGCGTACGGCCAAATCTCCAATCGACACGATCCCAACAAGATTACCATCCTGCACAACGGGGAGCCGCCTAATCTGGTGATCGGCCATAATCCGAGCCGCATCATCGACGGTCGTATTCGAATCAATCGTTCGAATATCGGTCGTAATGACTTCCGAAACCGCTGTCGAACCGGAATGCTTTTCCGCATAGCCGCGGACGACCAAATCCCGGTCCGTCACAATTCCGATCAGCTTCTTTCCGTCAACGATGGGCACAAAACCAATATCGTGATCCTTCATCAAAACAGCAAGCTCATACACGTTATCGAGCAGTGTGGCTGTCACACAATTGGTGGACATCAGATCTTTTACAAGTCTCGTCACTTCACTATTGCTCCCTTCTTAATGAAGTAGCCGCACGACGTTTGCAGCATTGCTTCATCCGTTAGGTTAGCCTTGAGGTGACTCCCTCATGCATCACAAGCCTCAGACGCCAGAAGTCGCTTCCGACGCGTAATCGTCCGCCATTGCAATCATTAGCTTGGCAGCGCGCAGCATCGCTCGTTCATCAATATCGAATCGCGGATGGTGGTGCGGGTATGTCGCACCGCATGCTTCACCGCCTGCTCCGACGAACATGAAGCATCCGGGAACCTCTCGAAGATAATACGTAAAATCTTCACCTGCCATAATGAGCGGCGATTCCGATACACCAGCTTCTCCAAATTCGGAAGGCGCGACTTTGAAGAACCGTGCCGCTTCATTCGCATCATTCACCACCGGCGGATACCCGTCCCGATATTCAAAAGTCGCAGTAGCGCCGTACATCGCCGCCGTTTGGCTCACGATGACCGACAGCCGCTCCTTAATAAAGGCGCGAACCTCTTCCGTGAACGTTCTAACTGTCCCGATCATCCTGCATCGCTCGGCGATGACATTTGCAGTCGATCCAGCTTGAAACGAACCGATGGATACAACAGCTGGATCAAGCGGATTGACATTGCGGCTTACGACGGTTTGAATAGCCTGTACCATTGCCGAGCCGACTAGAATCGCATCAATGGTCTCATGCGGCAGCCCGCCATGCCCGCCTTTGCCGGCAATATCAATGTAGATCTCATCCGGCGCTGCCATAAACGGTCCTGGCCTCGTCGCCGCCGTTCCATAAGGCATCGGCGTCCACAGATGCACGCCATAGATCGCATCGACGCCATCAAGCGCGCCTGCTTCGATCATACTCTTCGCGCCTCCTGGCGACACTTCCTCCGCTGGCTGGAAGATCAGCCTGCGCTCGCCGGCAATTGCTTCTTTATTCGCGTTATAGTAGCTCGCAATCGCGAGCATCGTCGATGTATGCGCATCATGCCCGCATGCATGCATGACACCTGGAACGGTCGAGATATAGTCTGTTTTCTTCTCATCCTGAATCGGCAAAGCGTCGATATCGCAGCGCAGCGCTACGACAGGACCTGGCTTGTCGCCTTTAATCGTCGCAATCAGCCCGTAGCCTCCGCCAACACCTTCTTGCACATGAATGCCCATTTCCTTCAGGCGGTCTGCAATCCAGCGCGATGTTTCCACTTCGTGAAATGAAACCTCCGGATGCTGATGCAAATAACGACGCCACTGTACCATTTGAGGGTATACAGTTTGCAGCTGTGCTTCTGTTGTTGCTGTAATCTCCACGCTAACAAACCTCCTTGCGCCCTAATGACTTTATCTCCCTATTGTAGCAGAATGATAGAAGTTACCGAAAGATACGTTTTGGTTAAATAATGGGAACATTTTTCGATAAAATGTCACTTTTGGCGCATGGTTGTCGCAAGAGGAAGGCTTGCACTAGCAGGTGAAAAATACTATCATGGATAAGAAGAAAACCTGTTTTGAAGCTTGAAGGAGGACGCACCCCACATGATTATTGAGAATACAGGCCTGAATGGCATGACTAGTGACCTTGCGCATCTTGACGAGTCCTCGGAGAAGCTTGGCTTCGTTCGCTGGCAATGGGAATATTATCGCGCTACTTATGATTTGAAGCTGGAAGACCGCACTAACCGCGAAGATTACTTCCTGCGCTTCAATGTCCGCGCAATTGAGGGCAAGCTGGAATCATCGCACGCTGTGCTTCAAGTGGAAACCGTCTATATCGGACGCGCAACTTTCCCGCACGGCTTGGATTATGAGTCGCCAGTACCTCAAGCGATTCTTAACTCCGCTAATCAACGTTTGCAAGAATTGAAGAAATTGCTTGCTTAATGGGCGATGAGTCCACAACAACCAATGAAACAGAAGATAACCGGCCTGCGCGGCAGGCCGGATTTCTTATTACTCGTTCTTACGCTGCTGCTCGTCGGCTTCGGCCTTGTAATGGTATTCAGCGCCAGCTCGAACACAGCGGTCATTTCCAAAAGCTCCAATTTTGATGCCTTGTATTTCACGAAGCGCCAGTTGATGTGGGCCGTTATGGGCATCGTCTCCATGTTCGTCATCATGAACATACCCTACACGGTTTTTAAAAAAGGGTTCATCCTCTACTTTATCCCCGTCCTGATTATGCTCATTCTCGTTCCTTTCATAGGGAAAGAATTGAACGGCGCACGCAGCTGGTTTGGCGTCGGTTCTCTTGGCATACAACCGACTGAATTTGCAAAGCTTGGACTTATCCTTTATTTAGGCTCTTTGATCTCCAAGAAAGGCGATAACTTTCGGGACTTCAAGAAAGGGCTCGTTCCCGTCTTCATCATCATCGGTTTCATCTGCGGGCTTATTATGATGCAGCCCGATCTTGGCGCATGTATCGTCATTGGCGCTTGTTCAATTATTATTATCGTTGCAGGCGGCGCCAACCTGAAGCAGCTGTTTCTCGCAGGCATTATTATTTCGTCACTTGTTGGTGCATGGGCAAGCATCTCCATCATGAAAGATCCGACGGGCTGGGATTACCGGATTAACCGATTTACCGCTTTTATGGATCCGACATCGGACGAGCAGAACAGCACCTATCAACTGTCCCGCTCCCTGCAGGCGCTTGGACATGGCAGCATTACCGGCGCAGGCTTCGGCCACAGCGTTCAGAAGCTCCACTACTTGCCTTATGCGT
The DNA here is from genome assembly GCF_056120345.1 of Paenibacillus sp. sgz302114. Classification (NCBI taxonomy): domain Bacteria; kingdom Bacillati; phylum Bacillota; class Bacilli; order Caryophanales; family Paenibacillaceae; genus Paenibacillus; species Paenibacillus sp. sgz302114. The sequence continues at coordinate 654,910 of NZ_JBVYOI010000001.1, read as the reverse complement.
ACAGCGATTTTATTTTCTCCGTCATAGCCGAGGAATTCGGATTTATTGGAAGTTTGCTATTCCTGCTCTTCTATCTGTTCTTCCTGTGGCGAGGCTTGCTCGTTGCGCTGAGGTGTCCGGACACGTATGGCACCATCGTCGGCGTCGGCATTATCGGGTTGTTTGCGGTACAAGCACTCGTCAATATCGGCGGTGTAACTGGCGCAATCCCGCTAACTGGTGTTACGCTTCCGTTCATCAGCCATGGCGGTTCGTCGTTGATCGTTTCCTTGCTTGGCATGGGCGTGTTGCTCAGCATCTCTCGCGAGTACAATCGTCCAGAGAAGCCACAGCAGTCACGAACGACTGCAAAACATACCCAAACATTACGACCGCAGCACTCTGCTCGTAAATAAACAAAAGGCATGCTCACATGAGCATGCCTTTTGACATTTGGACCGAGTCGATTACTTCAGACGCGCTGTTTCTTCCGGTGCTTCGTCTTCCTTGAAAGCAACGCCTTCTACCTTAATGTTGACCTCAACGACATGAAGGCCTGTCATATTCGTTACCGTCTCGCGGACATTCTCCTGCAATTGGCGGCATACCTCCTGAATCGGGATGCCATATTTCACAATAATGCGCAGATCGATTGCAGCTTCCAACTGGCCAACCTCAACAGATACGCCTTTTTGTGCGTTTTTTCCGCTCAGACGCTTAGCTAATCCTTCAGAGATCCCTCCGGACATCGCAGCAATACCTGGAGTTTCAAGTGCAGCCAATCCCGCGATCGTGGCAACTACGTCGTCGGAAATACGAATAATGCCTGTTTGAAGTTCTTCTGTCATGCCACTCACTCCTTATTCACCTTATGTTTCCATTGTAATAGAACACAACTTTTGAATCAAGGTATCGTTACGATGAGACGACAAGTTTACACAACACCCTTTTTCAGCTATAGTGTTAACAGATTTCCATTTTCATCAAAATGCTCAAGAGAGGTGCTGCTTCGTTGAACCAGAAATTGTTTTTCACCTTGCTTCTATCTTTATTTGTACTCAGCGGTATAAGCCATTACGCCCACTTCGGAACGATTATTGAATTTATTATTTCCGCAGCCGCGATTTTGTTCGTCGCCGGTTTTCTCGGTAAAGCGACAGAGAGCGTGGCACACTACGCGGGACAACGGCTTGGCGGATTCTTGAACGCCACGTTCGGTAACGCAGCTGAGCTCATTATCGCCATTTTCCTTGTACGCGAAGGCTTGTTCGATATGGTAAAAGCGAGCATCACCGGCTCCATCATAGGTAACTTGCTGCTTGTTCTTGGTGCCAGCGTCCTGCTGGGCGGCCTGAAATATAAAGAGCAGCGCTTCAATGTACAGCTTGCCAGCCATAACTCATCCTTGATGATTCTAGCCGTTATCGCGCTTGGCATCCCGGCAATCTTTATCTCCACACAGCATTTCACGACGCACAAGACGAATATGCTAAGCTTAACGATTGCTGGCATTCTGATTGTCGCCTACATATTGTGGCTCGTCTTCTCGATGGTGACACATAAAGATATTTTGGCCGACGAAGAAGAAACGACGCCGGATCATGGCGAAGAACCTGCCTGGTCCAAAGGCAAGTCGATTATGTATCTCGTCTTGGCTACCGTAATGACCGCGTTTGTATCTGAATGGCTAGTTAGCACATTGCACTCCTTCACAGCCAAGTTCGGGCTTTCGGAAGTGTTCGTCGGTGCATTCCTCATTGCCATTGTCGGTAACGCCGCAGAGCACAGTGCGGCAGTTATGCTGGCGATGAAGAACAAGATCGGTGCTGCAGTTGAAATCGCGGTTGGCAGCAGCCTTCAGATCGCGCTATTCGTTGCACCAGTCCTTATTCTTGTCAGCGCACTGTTCGGAGAGACGATGGACATCGTCTTCAGCCCGATCGAGCTTGCGGCCATCGGCGTATCCGTCTTTATCGCCAAGTCGATCTCCAAGGACGGAACGACGAACTGGTACGAAGGCGCTCTTCTCCTCATAGTCTACATTATTCTCGGCATCTCGTTCTATCTCGTGTAGACGAGCCGAACTAAAGATATATAACAAAGACGCTCCCTCGCATGAGGGAGCGTCTTTGTTATTCATCGCACTATTTAAGCGGTTAGTTGCCTAGAGCTTCATAGAGCTGTGCCAAGTTCCGCTCGAGTTTGCTAATCATCTCTTTGCCTGCCACTTCGGAAACAAGTCCTGCTCGAACTGCAAAATCGATTTCTTTGGAAAAACCGTATATTTGAGTGTCCAGCACTTCTTCGTATAGCGGACATTTTCTCGTTGCCAAATTTTCCATTTGCACTTCGATTAACTTCTCGATTTTATTGGCATCCTCGTGAAGGAGATTGATCGCTTTTTGATGCAGGTGAATAAGAACATCGGATGAAGACATCGTACTCCTCCTTCTCGCGCTACTTACGAAACATTTTATAATCTTATATTAGTCGAAATGAACGGAATGTACAAGGTCAAACGAAAAAAGCGCCCCGCTGATTATTCAGCAAAGGCGCTTTCAGGTTGTTCACTATAGCAGCTTACTATTCAATAACTTTAACGTTCAAATTATGTTTCGCGAACACTTCAGAGAGAGCCGCTTTCGCTTCTTCTGCATCTGAGCCGTGCACGTGAAGCTCGTAGGAAAGTCCGCCGACCAATGTTGTGAAAAGACCGAGAATACTCTTAACGTCAATGTATTTATTCTCGGCTTGAAGTACGATGGATGATACGAATTTATTAGCCGTTTGGGAAATATCTACGATTGCCGCGTTATTGGACATGGGAATCCCTCCATAATTTAGTTAGAATCGCTAACTTCCTCATCATAACCCGATTTAAAGTCACATACAAGACTTATTTACATCAAACTTTCTGGGTTCAGCCCTGCCAATTCTGGAATGACGAACAGTCCATCTTTGCGGATCAGACGATCATCGAAGTACACTTCTCCGCCGCCATATTCCGGTCTTTGGATAAGGACAAGATCCCAGTGAACCGCGGAACGGTTGCCGTTATCCGTCTCTTCATAAGCTTGGCCTGGAGTGAAGTGCAAGCTGCCGGAAATTTTCTCATCGAACAAAATATCTTTCATTGGGTACAAAATGTACGGGTTGAAGCCAAGGCTGAATTCACCGATATAACGAGCGCCTTCATCCGTATCGAGAATCTCATTCAGCTTCTCGGTATTGTTGCTTGTCGCTTCTACGATTTTGCCGTCCTTGAACGTGAACTTGATGTTCTCAAACGTAATGCCGGAGTATACCGAAGGCGCATTGTATGTAATTGTGCCTTGTACGGATTCTTTGATCGGACAGCTGAACACTTCGCCGTCTGGAATGTTGCGTTCGCCGGAGCATTTACTTGCGCCAATGCCCTTAATCGAGAACGACAAGTCCGTGCCTGGCGATAAGATGCGGACTTTGTCTGTCTTCGACATCAGCTCAGCCAGCGGGTCTTGTGCTTTATCCATCTTCGCATAGTCAAGGTTACATACATCGAAGTAGAAGTCTTCAAAAGCTTCTGTGCTCATGTTTGCAAGCTGCGCCATGGAGTCGTTCGGGTAACGAAGCACGACCCATTTCGTGTGTTTTACGCGCTGCTCGGAATGGATAGGATGACGGTAGTACTTCTCATAAAGACGCATTTTGTCGCTTGGCACGTCAGCAAGGGAGTTAATATTCTCGCCGGAACGGATCGCGATATAGCCATGCATCGCTTTCATACGATCCAAATCAAACGAAGCCCACAGCTTGATTTGTTCTTCTGTCGCGTTCATCAGCATCGAACGAAGCACCGAACGGTCGCTTGTTTCCACAAAGGGGCGTCCGCCTGCTTTAGCAACTTCTTCGACGATGCATTTTGCAAGTTCACGCTCTGAGCCAATCATATCAATGAGGACATTTTCTCCAGGCTGTACATTGATGGAGTATCCAACTAAGTTCTGAGCAAGCTTCTGCATACGAGGATCACGCATGGTTAATAAAACCTCCAAAGTTTAAGAATTTCAATTCTATCCTACCACTTTTTCAACTCGGATGCACGAACCTATAGATTGCCCCCGCCCTGACGCATGAACTTGACCACCGTCTTCCGCGATTCCTGCTGCTGCTCGCCTTCCGCCTTGTAGCGAAGCACCGTCTGCTCCTCCAGTTGAAGTGGCAGCAGCTTGTTCCGGTCGATAATTAAGCGGTAGTTCGACTGAACGCGCAGCGTGGACAGCATGTCCTCGAGCTGGCTCTTCGACTTCGCAAGCTCTTCTTGCCATGCCTTCTCAAGATCTGACCTCTTGCTCGCAGCAATCGTTTGTTTGCTCTTCATCTTCGCACTTATGGCGGCAGGCACCTTCTGCTCCAACACGCTGAACTCACTGCGCAGCTTCTTGCGCCAGTTCTCGCTCGCAAGCTTCTCATTCGCCTTGATGCGCAGCACAGCAGTCCGGTTGCCCGACTCGGATTCGATGAGTTCTGTTGTCTGCGCAGTCTTCTGCACTTCAGTGAGCAGCTCGAGCGGGCGTACATTTGAGCTTAGCGTGTCGTTCTCGCTTGCTTTCAGCTGAACTTGATTATGATTCTCGACGGTACCTTCGAACGAAGTCGCTTTGCTCTGGGTCCCACTGCTTCCGAAGCCAATGCCGGTCTTTCCTGTAAAAGCATACCGATCAACGCCAGATAGACCAGACACCGAAAGGGAGAGCAGCTCTTGCGGTGATCTATTGTTTGCCGCGTTGCCACAGCCAGGCAGCATGAGCAGGACACAGCCAAACGTTACTATTCGCAGCTTTCTCATCTGACATCCCTCCTCATTAATACTTTGCTTGTAGCGTCTGTAGCCTAGCTTCGCTTTATGCAATCGTAAACGGTTGTCACCATTTCTATGTGAAAATCTTACGACAAAAAAACGGAAGCACCTGAGGCGCTCCCGTTCGCTATTCTATATCCGTTAACCAATGACGATGCAGTTGCGGCCCTTCTTCTTCGCTTCATACAAGGCCACGTCCGCTTTATTGAAAAGGGATTCTACACTAATTTTCTCATCCTCAAACGTCCATTCCGACAAGCCGCATGACACCGTTACAACCGGGGTCGTATGAAGCTCCACCATGCTGCGAATTCGTTCCGCGATCCGATAAGCCTGTGCTGTACGTATTTTAGGCAAGTATACGGCAAGCTCCTCGCCACCCCATCTTGCTGCAATGTCGCTATCACGGATACATGATCGGATCACTTCGCTTACTGTCACCAGGATGCTGTCGCCGTGCAAATGACCGTAAGTATCATTCACTTTCTTGAAATGATCAATATCTACAAGTACGAGTGAGCCGAACGGATCTTTGCGCTGCTTCATTTGAATGTTCTCGTTCAAATAATGACGTGCATACAAGCCGGTCAGATTATCCGTAATGACCATCCGGCGAACCTCCGCATGCAAGGATGCATTGGAGATTGCAAGCCCGATATGCGTTGACAGCACTTGCAGCAGCTTGTAATTCTCATAGGAGAAATAATTCGCATTCTGATGTGAAACCATAATAACGCCAACGACGTCTTGTCCAGCCATTAATGGCGCGGCGATCAGCGATCTTGAGCCGGTCGCGTCCATCAGCTTTGAGTCGACAATGCGCGTGGACCAGTAATCGGCAATAATGAGCGGTTCCCTCGTGCTGTATACCATTCCGCAAAATCCGTAACGAGTGGAATACGACTCATTCGCCTCATGCGGCAAGTTGCTCGCGACAACTTGAAACTTCCCATCATTATTTAATTGCAAAATATTGCAGTAATCCGCCTTAAATATAGAAAGCAGCTCACTGACGGCAAACTCAAACACTTCGCTTAGCCGAAGCGATTGATTAAGCCGCTTCGTTAATTCATTAATGAGCTGGAGCTCGCTAATTAGCAAATTAGATTGCTCGAACAGTTTCGCGTTCTCGAAGGCCGAGCCTGCCGTATCTGCAAGCATGATCAATGCGTCCAGTTCCGACTCGTCCCATCGTTCACCTTGCATACCGATGCTTAGTACGCCGTACACAGCTTGTTTGCCGCACATCGGAACCGCGAGCTTAATTCTGCCCTGCTCGTCCTCCATTTGATTCGGCTGGCCGGTCAGAAAAGCCTTTGCATTCAGATCTTCCATCGCGTGCCGCAGAAGAAGCGGTTTTACCCGCGGATCCACATTTACATGGTCCTGGGAAAGATACAGCTGAAATTCCGCGTACGGATATAGCTGCGCGAAGTCTTCCAGAAGCACTTGAAGGACGCTGGAGACGTCATTCTGATCATGGAGACGCTTGGCAACGAGGAACAAGATGTCGCGGCTGCTTTCGTCAAGCATACGCCTCTGGTGCTGCCTAAGCAGCTGCGCGGCTTGGTCCAGATCATACCGGTGATAAAAGATTTGTTTGATGTGCATCGCTGCAGCATGCAAGAGCGCGATAATATCGTCGCTCATGTCCTGCTTCTTGAAGCGTAGCAGGCCAAGCAGCTGAGTATCGTCTGATCGCATCGTAATCGGCACTTCTATGACCTGATGCGGCGCTGCTGGATTGGCTTGCCCTGTTTGCACGAGCGGCTGGCCGCCAGCCTGGCATAATTCCAAACTATAATGAAGGAGCGGCGAGCGCGTCTGCTGCGTCTCGTCCAACCATTGCTGGAAGCTCTCCTTCAGCAATTCATCAATGTCATACTCGTCCCTCTCACGTACATCTCTTTGAAAGAGCTCTAGATTAGGCTGCTGCACTTTGCTGTGTGTCACATTTATCGATAAGATCTTCCACTGTGAGTCACTGTTTCTTGCCATAAGCAGCCACCTCTTTGTTGTCAGTCATGACCATTCTATTACTATACTCGATTAGTAGTGTAAATGCACTATTACCGGGGCTCGATCAATAGGACTTGCAACCCAAAGTAGAATGTTATAAATTGTCCTACATTTTTATAACGCAAACCGCTTGACTTTGACCCCTGAATTTATATAATATTTATAGTTGAATACATGGGAACGGTTTTGTGTCACCCTCAAGAGACTGTCGCTAATATGCCTGCGGCTGAACATGCATATTAGGCCTTCATTGTTTATACAATGTGGCAATCGACAGCACTCGGCGAAACACCCATTTTCAAACATCCCATTTGAAGAAGGAGTTTTACGACACATGTCAAGATATACAGGTCCTAAATTTAAACTTAGCCGTCGCCTCGGCATCTCCCTTAGCGGTACAGGTAAAGAATTGAAACGTGCTTTCCCTCCAGGTCAACACGGTCCTGGCCAACGTAAAAAAATGAGCGGTTACGGTATCCAATTGCAAGAGAAGCAAAAGCTTCGTCACATGTACGGAATGAACGAGAAACAATTCCGCAACTTGTTCGATAAAGCTTCGAAACTGAAAGGTATTGCCGGTGAAAACTTCATGGCCCTTCTTGAGAGCCGTTTGGACAACCTGGTTTACCGTCTTGGTTTCGCTAACTCCCGTGCAGGTGCTCGTCAATTGGTATCCCACGGTCACGTTACAGTAAACGGTAAAAAAGTCGATATCGCTTCTTACACAGTAGCACTCGGCGATGTAATCGGTCTGCGTGAGCGCAGCCGTGCACAGAAATCCGTTAAAGAAGCTTTGGCTGGTCGCAACTTCCTGCCAAACTACCTGGAGTTCAACGAAGCAGCTGTTGAAGGCAAGTTCCTTCGTCTTCCTGAGCGCGCTGAGCTTCCACAAGAGATCGACGAGAAGCAAATCGTCGAGTTCTACAGCCGTTAATAAATCAAGCGATCCAGAGCATTTGCTCCGGATCGCTTTTTTTTGTGTATTTATTATGAAATCATCGATTCCTTCTTCAACCACACGGACATATCCCCAGCTTCACGATTCGCCCATGCAAAATACGGAATCGCCGTGAAGTCTACATTCGTAAACTTGGAGCTGCCGGGGCGATATAGCGTATTCGTCCAGCCTTCTGTCGAGCGCACCGCCGCTTTGCCATTTAGCAGCACCATCGGAACACCTGCTATTTCTCCCATCTGATTCTCATATTGAGGATTGCGAAGCACTGTGAGATCAAAAACATTGATGCCGGCATTATCCTCTGCTTCCACGCAATAAACGATAGGACCGCGCATTATCGCAATTTTGCCACAATCTTCTGAGACGAGTGGATTGGCTTCAAGCTCGACGACCTTCATCGGGAAGTTCAGAACAACTGTGCCGCCAGCAATCAGCGCAGCAGGAAGATATACATAACCTCGTGCTTCAACGACGCCGTGTGCAATCGTTCCGTTGCCATAGACGACCGTACCGTCAATCGTAACGGTTGGAGCTGTACACCAGCCCGGCATACGGAAGGCAACAACCGAATTCGGCGCTTGCTCTGCGTCCACTTTAACCGTGACCGTCTCCGTCCAAGGATAGTTGGTCACCTGTGAGATCTGCAAAGCGCCAGAAGCTAACTGGACGCTCGCCTCACTCTGCGCATATTGGCTGACATATACGGTATCGTTCTCCGTCGCGTAGACATATTCTCCAAGCGCTCCGATGAATCGTAGGATGTTCGGAGGGCAGCAGGAGCATTCAAATACGCGTTCGCGCCGGTAGTGAGGGAACGGCAAACGCTTATCGTCAATGCCGCGCGAGAAGTCATTGTAAGCCGGCGATGACTGCAGCGCATTATCGTAGAAGAAGCCTGTCCCGTCCAGCGACAATCCGACCAATGCGCCATTAAACATTTGCAGTTCAACGATATCGGTAAACCGCGCATCAGGCTCCATCGAGAACATCCGTTGCGCGAAAAATGCCATTGCGATGGACGCGCAGGTTTCTGCATAAGACCCGGCATTCGGAAGCGTAAACGCCGCTCCGATGGCTTCGCCGTAACGATCCGCACTAACTCCGCCTGTTACGTACATTTTGCGAAGTGTTGCATCGTTCCAGAGGCGCAAGCAAGCTTCGTACAGCTCCTTATCATCATAGTCTCTGGAGAGATCCGCCATGGAGGAATAGTAATACATCGCCCTTACGGCATGGCCTGCCGCAGCAGGCAGCTAGCGAGCCGGTGCATCGTCCTGCGCATAGCTGTCGTTATAGTGAACGTAGCAGCGCACCTTCGGATCGGCTGGCGGAGTACCGTTTGGCACCGAGAACACCCGCTCCTTCGGATCTATTCCACGAGAATCAACGAAGTGCTTCGATAGCTCCAGATAGCGTTCATCTTCTGTTGCCTGCCAGAGTCGTACGAGAGCAAGCTCAATCTCCTGATGACCGCATGTGGTGTACTTAGCTGTTCCGTTAATTACAAAAGCATCCTCAATGCAATCGGCGAAACGGGACATAATATTAAGGAAGCGCTTACTTCCTGTAGAGTAAAAATGGGCAACTGCTGCCTCAATCATGTGACCTGCTGTATAGAGCTCATGCGCACTACGGTCAGTGAAGATGTTCTGTGGTTCAAGCGTTAAGAAGAACGAGTTGAAGTAACCAGACTCATGCTGACCTTTCTCGATGAGATCTATGATGTTCTCAAGCTTCTGACTCAGCTCTTCATTAGGATGATAGTACAAAATATACGCAGCGCCTTCCATCCACTTCGCCACATCCGAATCCCAAAATTCATGCGGTTTATCTGGTTTACCTTCCTGCCAGTCGAGACTCATCGCATGAATTCGCCCTGTTTCTTAGAAACGATTGTAAACGGCATTCACGGTAGAGCTAGAATTCGTCTGCTGCCACGTTCCCCAGAAGCCTTCGCCAATCGAAACGTTTCGCCAAGGAACTTGCGTAAGTTTTGTCATGTTCAATTCCCCTTCTTATGCTAGTAAATTTTAGTAGATTGCCATTCTAAATGAAGTATAACTGCAATTAGGACATTCGTCGAGATGGTCTTTTGGGCAAAAAAAAATGATCCGAAGCATTTGCTTCGGATCATTTGGTGAAACGTTACACTAGGAATTAGCTCGTTTGATCAGGCTTAATGAAATTCGTTGAAGGCAAGCTCTCAGGCAGCATTGAAGCAGCTGCTGCTGTTGCTGCTTCACCCGCAGCAGTCTTCGAAGTCAGACCTCTAACGAACGCGTTCAAATCAATGCCCGACACGCTCTTCAGCATCTCTGGCGCTGTCGCCATAAGTGTCGTGACATAATTGCTTACGCGAGCAGCACCTTCGCCGTGACCCGTATCGACAACTGTCAGCTTATCAATCGCGCTAATTGGCTCCGCTATTTTACCGGCAAGCTCCGGCAGCATCTTCACGACGATATCGAGAACAGCCGCTTCGCCGAACAATTCAAACGCTTTTGCGAGCTTCTCCTTCGCTTCCGCTTCCGCAAGACCGCGCAGCCGGATGACATCGGCCTCTGCTGTACCTCTTGCCCGCTCCGCGTCTGCAATCGCGAGTCCCTCAAGCCGCTTCTGCTCGGCATTCGCCTTCGCTTCCGCTTCGATCTTGTACTGCGCCGCATCCGCCTCGCGCATCCGCTTCGACTTGTCGGCTTCTGCCGCTTGCTCTACCGCATAGCGGTCTGCATCCGCCTTCTTCTTCACTTCTGCATCATACTGCTTCTCGCGGCGCAAAATTTCCTTGCCTTCAAGGTCGATTTCGCGCTCTTTGCGGACGAGCTCAACCTGCATCTGCTCCTCAACGACCTGCTGCTTCGCACGCGCTTCTTGTATCGCATACGCCTGGTCCGCTTCCGCCTTCGCCGAATCCTGCTCCTTCTTGAAGGAAGCCACCTTCAGCTCCTTCGCTTTGGAAGCTTCCGCGATATTCGTGTCGCGCAGCAGCTCTGCCTTCAAGCCTTCTTCTTCTGCTCTGGCCTTCTGGATCCGCGAATCCCGAACCGCCTCAGCCTCTGCAATGTCAGCGTCCCGCTTCACAGCTGCAATACGCGGCTTACCGAGCGCATCGAGATAACCGTGCTTATCGCGCAAATCCTTGATTGTGAACGAGACGATCTGCAGTCCCATTTTCTTCAGGTCACGCGCTGCAACGCCTTGTACCTCTTGAGCAAACTTATCCCGGTTACGGTACACTTCTTCAACGGTCATCGAGCCAAGAATTGCGCGCAGATGGCCTTCTAATACTTCCTGTGCCTCGCCTTTCAGCGCCTCCGTCGGCTTGCCGAGGAACTGCTCTGCAGCAGTCGCGACATCCTCGACTGCGCCGCCGATCTTGATGATCGCTACGCCGTCACAGATTACAGGAACGCCTTGCTCGGTGTACACTTCAGGTGTCGTAACATCCAGCTTATGCGAGAGCAAGGATAGGAAGTCAGACTTCTGGAACACGGGCAGGATGAAGGCGCCGCCGCCCCTTACGATCTTGATTTTGCGTCCAGTCTCATCAACAGTCGCATTCTTGCTACCAAGGAAAGAACCGGTTACGATCATTGCTTTATCTGGTCCAACCGTACGGTATCTCGCCCAGAAGGCAAGAGCGAGCACAATCAGAACGCCAACCACAATTGCTGGAATAATGTAGTAATCTGGAATCAAGTGAAAATCCCCTCTCTTGTCCGTAGTTACAGTGTTGTTACAGCTCTAGCTTGGTAACTTGGAGCGTATGTCCGTCAATGCCAACGACGACGACCCGTTCGCCATTCGGAATCTGATCGCCATCCACGCTTGAGGCAATGTGATTCGTAAGTCCCGCTCCGACTTTAATGAGCACTTCGCCGAAGCCTTTCCCCGGAATGGTAATGCTGACTTCTCCGATCTTGCCTGTCAATTCCTTTATGGAATAGCTGGTCGAGTTCTCGCTGCGAGCCATAGGGCGTACGTAGAAGAAAAACATACCGACAGCTCCAGCAGCTCCGATGAGGATAGCCGTGAGAATCACAAGTGCAGCATGCAATGAAGTGTGATGCTCAAGCAGCAGCCCTGCACCGCCGAAGACGGTAATGCCGCTCACGACTGTGGTCGGCTGCACGATGGGGTATCCATCCAACGATAAGAAATCGAGCATCCCGTCAAGAGAAGCGCTCAGCCAGTCGCCAATAATTACGCTCACTATTGCGAACAAGATGCCTAAAGTCAAACAGCCGATAAATAAGCCTTCCAGAGCCCTCCCTCCCTTCAATTATCACAAAATCCAAAAATTAGAAGAATCCTTCATGTTATGTATTACGCTACATATGATGAGAAGTTTCGCTCAACCTAGTTTCCGCCAAATTGGGCAAAAAAAAAAGCTTACTGCCGCAGAATCTCTGCACAGTAAGCTTCTCTCCATACTATTGAAGCACTAACTTGGCAAATTTACGTTTGCCAACTTGAATGATATCTCCGTCAGCAGGAGTAACTACAACAGCCGGATCTTCAATCTTCTCTTCGTTGATACGCACAGCGCCTTGCTGAACGCTCCGTCTCGCCTCGCTGACGGAAGCTTGCATGCCAAGCGTCGTCAGCAGCTTCGTGATCAAGATCGTACCGTTATCAAGATCCGCTGCATTGAGCACCGCATCTTGAATATCGTCGGGAAGCGCGCGCTTCTGGAACACCGTTATGAAATGCTGCTCCGCTGCCTCAGCCGCCTCTTCACCATGGTACATCCGTACGAATGTGCGACCTAGCGCCATTTTCGCATCACGCGGATGCTTCGTGCCGTCTGCAAGTCCAGAACGCATTGCAGCCAGCTCTTCATTGCTCATATCTGTAGCTAGCTCGTAGTATTTTAACATCAGCTCATCTGGAATGGACATCGACTTGCCGTAAATTTGATTCGGCTCTTCATCGATACCGATGTAATTGCCAAGGCTCTTGCTCATCTTGTTGACGCCGTCCAAGCCTTCGATCAGCGGTGTCATAATCGCTGCTTGCGTCGACTTGCCATATTCCTTCTGCAGCGTACGGCCCATGAGCAGGTTGAACTTCTGGTCTGTACCGCCAAGCTCGACATCGCTCTCTAGCGCCACGGAATCGAAGCCTTGCATCAGCGGGTAGAAGAACTCGTGGATGCTGATCGGTTGGCCTGTCGTGTAACGCTTCGTGAAATCATCGCGCTCCAGCATACGTGCTACAGTTACTTTAGCCGAAAGAGTGACGACTTCTGCAAAATTCATCGGTCCAAGCCACTCGGAGTTGTAGTAAACCGTCGTCTTCTCCGGATCAAGCAGCTTGTAAATCTGCTTTTTGTACGTCTCAGCATTGCGCTTCACATCTTCTTCAGTCAGCTGCTTGCGCGTCTCGGACTTGCCTGTCGGGTCGCCGATTCGGCCTGTGAAGTCACCGATAATGAGCTGTACCGAGTGTCCCAGCTGTTGGAACTGCTTCAGCTTATGCAGAACGACTGTATGACCGATGTGAATGTCTGGCGCAGATGGATCAAGACCAAGCTTCACTTTGAGCGGCTTGCCCGTTGCAACTGCATTCGCCACCTTCGCTTTCAGCTCATCCTCCGGTACAATCTCCACAACGCCGCGGCGGATTACATCCATTTGGCGCTCAACTTCTTGCTTCTGTGCAGCTGTTAGCTCTTCCCATTTAACCATTTCAACTGTCCTCTCTCTTATCCGGAAAATACAAAAAATCCTTCTGTCCTCAAGGGACGAGAAGGATTTGCTCGCGGTACCACCCTCGTTAGAGTCGCCGGCAATCGTACCTATATATAGATACGAGCCTTCACGAATAAGGCGGCTCTCACTTCATTTCATAACGGATTCTATCCGGAAACAGACTACTGGCACGTCACAAGTCACCTTGCGCGTCGTTCGTCTGATCAGCTCGAGGCGGTAATTCAAGTTGCAGCGCGTACCGGTTTGCACCAACCACCGGCTCTCTGAAACGTTCCATCTGCAGCTCTACTGAAGCCTGTCAACACGTTGGAATATGAACTTTTTTAACTGATCTTCTTATACCATATGCAATTAATAAAAGTCAATGAATTCCCATTTCGTCCAGCCATTCGAATGCCAAATTAGTGAATTCTTAGACAAATACATCTCCCGAAGCTGCAATCAGGCTGGCGATTTATGCTATAATAGCTCTGTTAATCAGAGGAGGCTTATCATTATATGGAACAAGAACGTGAGCAGAAGACAAAAGGATACAGCAAATGGCGGACTTTTGGGCTCGTTACGCTCATCACCTTGAAATGGTTATTCATCTTCGGTTTATTAATTGGGTTGTTTGCCGGAGCAACCGTCGCTGGCTATGTAGCTTCCTTCGTCAAGGACGAGCCAGTACGTCCACGCACTGACATCGAGAATAAAATTGATGAAAATGCGATCACGGGATTTGTATATTTCAATGATGGACAAACGCCTGTCGGCCAGCTGCGTACGCAGGAGGATCGGCGGCTCATCAAGCGGAGCGATATTCCGCCGCAAGTCATCAATGCCGTGCTTGCTACAGAAGACAACAATTTCTATAAGCATATCGGCGTCGATTTCAACGGAATTGCTCGCGCTGTTAAACAGAAGGTATTAAATGAAGATACGCAGACCGGCGGCAGTACGCTGACTCAGCAGCTGGCGAGGCAAGTGTTCCTTACACTGGACAAGACCGACAGCCGTAAGGTGAAGGAGATCTTCCTCTCGCTGCGTCTTGAGCGATTCATGACAAAGGACGAGATTTTGACTGCTTATCTGAACAAAGTTCAGTTCGGTACGGGTAACAGCGGATACAACTTGTACGGGATTAAAGCCGCTGCCAAAGGGATTTTTAATATTACCGACTTGACTCAGCTGAACATTGCGCAGTCCGCTTATCTGGCAGGCCTGCCGCAGCGTCCTTCCGCTTATACCGCTTTCACAAGCAAAGGGAAGTTTAATGAATCCGGCTTCAAACTGGCAATGGATCGCCAGCATATCGTGCTGAAACGCATGCTTGAAACAGGACGTATCAGCAGTGAACAGTATAATGAAGCGCTCAATTTCGACGTTCGTGCCTCACTCGCGAAGCCGACGGAGAAAGCTTACTCGACATTCCCGTACCTCATGCTGGAGTCCGAGCGTCAGGCTGCCGAAATCCTGCTCATGCAGGAAGATCCGAATTTGACAATTAGCGATGTCCGCAAGAAAGAGAACGCACCGCTAATCGAAGAAGCCCGTGAGCACCTGCTCCGCGGTGGTTATCATATCTATACGACGATAGACAAACGGATTTACAATTCAATGCACAAAGTCGGCTCCGATCCGTCCAACTTTGATCCGGACAGCAAGACCAAAGGGATGGAGCAAACGGCAGCCGTCATGCTGGATCATAAGACTGGCGCAATTCTTGGCATGCTCGAGGGACGTGACTTCTACACCGAGCAGATGAACCATGCGACGCAGATGACGCGTCAGCCGGGTTCAACGATGAAACCAATCGCGGCTTACCTGCCTGCAATTGAAGCAGGTCTCATCCAGCCAGCGAGTATCGTGGACGATACGCCTATGGTACTTAAAGATGGACAGAAGGGCTATCACATCCCGATGAACGTCACGAAGAAATTTTACGGCTTGATTACAGCCCGCGACGCGCTGAACCGCTCCTTAAACTTGCCGGCGCTCAAGATCTTCAACAATATGGTGACAATCCCTGAGGCGTGGAAGTTCGCGAAGAAGCTCGGCATTACGACGCTTAAACCAATCGATGACGGTGCGAAGACAGGCGTTATTGGAGGACTTAGCGTCGGTGTGTCCGTTGAAGAGCTTACGAATGCATATGGCGCGATCGCAGACAACGGCGTTTTCAATGACGCTTATATGATCAGTCGGATTACCGACGCGAATGGCAACGTCGTTTATGAGCATGAGAAGAAACCTCTTCGTGTCTTCTCCGAACAGACGGCATTCCTGATGACGGATATGCTCAGAACGGTTATTTCAGAGAAGAACGGCTCTGGTCATATGATTACAACGTTGTTCAAGAAATATGGCAAAATCCCGGTAGTCGGTAAGACAGGTTCTACACAAAGCTACGGTGACGTGTGGTTCATGGGCTATACTCCTGACATCACACTAGGTGTCTGGGTCGGTTACGAGAAGCAGATCAATTCCTTGTCCAAAGATGGCCGCAATCATGCGAAACAAATTTGGTCGAAAATAATGAACGAAATAACGGATGAACGGCCGGAGCTGTTCCCAACGAAGCAATTCACCATGCCTTCGGGTATCGTGAAGTCGACTGTGTCCAGCGTAAGCGGCAAGCTGCCGACGGAGCTGACAAGAGCAAGCGGCAAGCTTGTGACGGACTGGTTCAACAGCAAGTTCATTCCGAAGGAATCGGACGACGCGCTTGTGAAGATGGCAATCATCTCCTTCAATGGCGTCAACTATATTCCGCAGCCTACGACTCCTGCTGACATGATCAAAGAGCTGACGCTTGTGAAACGCGAGAAGCCGCTCGATGCGCTCATGCAAGAGATCGAAGCCGCACAGTCGAAATTACCAGCGGACAGCCGCAGGCCAATGTCTGTGTACCTGCCGCCGGATGCAGCGCAGGATGCCCCTTCTATCGTTGACCCTCGTGTAGACGATGGAGCGGTCCCTTCACCGCCTTCCAATGTACGTCTTGTGCCTGTTGAAGGGTCAAGTGCATATCGAATTACATACACAGCGTCCCCTCAGAAGGATGTTGTCGGATATCGGTTGTACCGCAAGGTGAACGACGGCCAATTCGTCAATACGAATAAGCCCGTTCTTACAGGCGAGGAAACAAGATTCGTTAATTATGTTGGTGCTGGCATTTTCAGCTACTACGTAACAGCGGTTGACGTTGCGGGTAAGGAATCCGCGCCTAGCTTAGTTGTCACAAACGGTGTCGGCACACCGCCGCCAGCGGAGAACGTTACAGATCTACCTGGTGATTCAAATTCACAGTCAGGCGCTCAGAATACGGGTGATGACACAGGCATCATTTTGCCTGGTAATGATGGTAGTTCGAACAGCAGCTCGAACGGGAACCAGGGACCGTCGAATGGGCAGGCAACAGGACTCACGCCGCCGAGTGCGCCAATGAATGTTGGGATCGAACGAACCGATATCGGCATTACGCTGACATGGCTCGATAATGCGACCTCTGAACAGGTTACACAATATGATGTGTATTTCAGTACAAGCGAGAAAGGCAGATACAAAAAAATCGGCTCAACGAATGAAGCCAGGTTTGAGTATGTATCACCAATGACGAGCGGATTCTTCCGCGTCACTGCAGTCAATGAGGTCGGCGAATCCGCTGCCTCTGCGACGGCAAGTGTGCAATAGTTTGGTTGCTTAACAGAGAGGGCTTTCCGAAAGTTATCTATAGATAACTTTTAGGAAAGCCCTCTCTTTCGTTCTATGCATTGGCAAACCTGGTTAACCGGGAAATGCGCTGCACTTCATACTTGCTCTGAGAGTACAGATTCAGCACTCTCAGATAAGAATAGCCGAAGTCGGCAGCTTGGCGAAGCTGAGAGTGCATATTACGTACTCTCAGCACAATTTTCGGCTGATTGAAGCTCTGCGAGTGCAGATTCAGCAGCACTCGCAGATAAGGAACAACCGAAATCGGCAGCTTGGCGGAGCTGAGAGTCCATATTACGTACTCTCAGCACAATATTCGGCTGATTGAAGCTCTGAGAGTACAGATTCAGCACTCGCAGATAAGGAAATAGCTCCCCAATCGTAAACTAGCAAAACCCAGGACGACGTGATTGAATTTGCATCGAGAGAGAGG
Source organism: Paenibacillus sp. sgz302114 (assembly GCF_056120345.1). Lineage (NCBI taxonomy): Bacteria > Bacillati > Bacillota > Bacilli > Caryophanales > Paenibacillaceae > Paenibacillus > Paenibacillus sp. sgz302114. The sequence continues at coordinate 637,271 of NZ_JBVYOI010000001.1, read as the reverse complement.
CTTTCCCGCTCTCGTGTGATCATTCGGGTCTCGTTAAGCGCTTTGAGAGGGTTTATCCGCTCTCAACGAAACATTTTCGGTGATTTTGCCTGAGTTTGCATGACGAAAGAGGACTCCATTATCAGGGCATGGATGTGCGAAATTTCTTCTCGGTTATCCTCAAAATTAGGGAGCCTATAACTTCGTAAACAAAAAAATAGTGGTACAGAGTTAACCTCTGCACCACTATTTGCGTTAAAATAGCCATCTTCGAAAAATAAGGATGCTGTCTCGGTAGTGAACTTACCTACTTTCGGGACAGCCTCCTCTCCATCTCCTAATCAGCTAACGCTCCATCTCCTAATCAGCTAACGCTGATTAGTCCTCAATCGTCGACAAATCCCCTGTCGGGAGGTTCAATTCCCAAGCTTTCAATACACGGCGCATAATCTTGCCGCTGCGTGTCTTCGGCAGCTTATCCTTGAACTCGATCTCACGCGGAGCAGCATGCGCGGACAGCCCTTCTTTCACGAACTTGGCAATATCCGCCTTCAGCTCCTCGGATGGCGTGTAGCCCTCACGAAGCGCGACAAAAGCTTTGATGATTTCACCGCGCATTGGGTCAGGCTTGCCGATTACGCCTGCCTCAGCAACAGCCGGATGCTCGACCAGCTTGCTCTCGACCTCGAATGGACCTACGCGCTCGCCTGCCGTATTAATGACGTCGTCGATACGTCCTTGGAACCAGAAGTAGCCATCCTCATCGCGATATGCAGAGTCGCCAGAGATATACCAGCCTGGAATGCGGAAGTATTCCTCGTACTTCGCCGGGTTGTTCCATACTTTACGCATCATAGAAGGCCATGGCGTTTGGATGGCGAGGTTACCCATCCGGTATGGCGGAAGCTCGTTGCCGCTATCGTCGATAATAGCTGCGTTCACACCTGGAATCGGCTTGCCCATCGAGCCTGGTTTAATGTCCATGCTCGGGTAGTTACAGATCAGCTGAGCGCCAGTCTCCGTCATCCACCACGTATCGTGAATGCGCTGATTGTACACTTTAAGACCCCAACGTACAACCTCTGGATTAAGCGGCTCGCCGACGCTAAGCACGTGGCGAAGGCTCGACAGATCGAATTGCTTCACGACATCGTCGCCTGCTCCCATCAGCATGCGGAATGCGGTTGGCGCGCTGTACCATACCGTTACACCATAACGTGCAATTGTCGAATACCAATCCTGCGGGCTGAAGCGACCGCCGCGGATTACATTCGTCGCACCGTTAAGCCAAGGTGCGAAGATACCGTATGACGTTCCTGTTACCCAGCCTGGATCGGCCGTACACCAATAAATATCATCAGGCTGCAGATCGAGCACGACCCGCCCTGTAAAATAGTGCTGAATCATCGCATTTTGCACATGCAAAATGCCCTTCGGCTTGCCTGTCGATCCGGATGTGTAGTGGATCAGCAAACCATCTTCGCGTCCGAGCCATTCAATCTCAGCTTCATCCGAAGCTGTATTCATCTCGGCTTTGAAATCAACGATGCCTTCGCCCGCTTCCACATTGTCACCGAATACGATGACATGCTTCAGATTAGGCAGCTCGCTGCGCGGAATACGTGAGAGAAGTGCAGGCGTCGTAACGATCGCCGTAGCGCCGCTGTCGAGCAAACGGTCTCTAACCGCCGTTTCCATGAACGCTTCGAATAGCGGTCCCACGATGGCACCGACTTTGAGCGAACCGATTAAGCTGAAATAAAGCTCTGGCGTACGCGGCATAAAGATGAATACGCGCTCGCCCTTCTCGACTCCGAGTCCGCGAAGCACATTCGCGAAACGGTTCGATTGTTTGGATAGTTCCTGGTACGTATAAGACTCGTCTCTGCTGTTATCGCTATAGTAGAGGGCGATTTTATCGCCTCGGCCTTCTGCAATGTGACGGTCGATCGCTTCATAAGCCATATTGACCTTACCCGTTTCGTGCCAGGAGAACTGCTGTTCAAGCTGATCAAAACTAAACGCATTATAGGTTTCTTCATAGCTTGTCATGTTGGAGCCAGATGCCGTTGCCGGAATCCGTTCTTGATGCATGTTTGACATTTCCATCATCCTCCTACCCAATATACAACAACCGTTTCTAGCGGGAGCAGCCCCCGTAATGACGCTCTTACTAGGAATACGCTTACATATTATATCACGCTTGCTGCGCTTGAACCATTCTTTTCATGTCTTGTTTTTTTTGCTATAAGTAGTGTAGAACGGGAAAGGAGCCATCACTTGTTAGAACATCGCAAAAGGATTCATGCGCAGATTGTCCCGAACATCGAACGCGATATTGTCATAGAAGGGCCGCTCCCCGCTGAGGCGATCAGCGGTCTCACTCTTCATCCGCAGCTCGATGCATTCCGCAGACCGGCTGAGCAGCATAAAGCTCTCACCGAGATCGCGGAGCTTCCGGAAGGCCGCATTATCGCGGCAAGAGACGGTGAAGTCATCGTCGGCTATGTCACCTTCCACTATCCAGACGAACTGGAGCGCTGGTCAGAAGGCGGCATGACGGATTTGGTCGAGCTCGGTGCCGTAGAAGTTGCTGATGATTACCGCTCGCTTGGCCTTGGAAAGAAAATGATTCAGAACGCTTTTGCCTATGATCAGTTAGAAAATGTCATTGTATATACAACGGAGTATTATTGGCACTGGGATCTGGAAGGAACAGGCCTCAGCGTGTGGGAATACCGCTCCATGATGGAGCGGCTGATGAAGTCTGTAAACATGGAATGGGTGGCGACTGATGATCCTGAGATCTGTGCCCATCCGGCTAACTGCCTGATGGTGCGAATCGGCCGTGAAGTACCGCTCAGCTCCATTGAACAATTCGACCGTGTCCGCTTCAAACAGCGCTTTATGTATTAGCAACTGTGCAGCAGACCGTAGAAAGGAAGCGAAAGACGCATTATGACGGACAACGCCGTTTATATCCATCATCAAGATGCAAGCCGGTACAAATTTAACAAGGACCATCCGTTCGACCCGATGCGTTTAACGCTCACGCATAGCCTTCTCCAGGCGGCGAATTCGCTAAACGATTCCCAATACAGATACCCTGCCACTGCGGATGACGAGCTGCTGAAGCTGGTCCATCGCCCTGATTATATTGACGCTGTGCGCTTGTTAAGCGCAGAGAAGCCTGATGCGGTAGCCATCAATCGAGCTGCTGTATATGGGCTGAATACGGATGATACACCATTCTTCCCCGGTATGCACGAAGCAACGGCAGCCATCGTCGGAGGTTCAGTGCTAGCTGCCGATCTCGTGATGAGCGGACAAGCCAATCACGCGTACCATATGGCTGGCGGGCTGCATCATGCTTTTCCAGAGCGTGGTGCCGGCTTCTGCGTTTATAATGACGCGGCTATCGCGATCGCTCACATTCGCAAGCAGTACGGAGCGCGCGTCCTGTATATCGACACTGACGTCCATCATGGCGACGGCGTTCAGTGGACGTTCTATGCCGATCCTGACGTCTGTACTTATTCCATTCACGAGACAGGCAAATATTTATTCCCTGGCACGGGCTTCGTCTCAGAGCGCGGCATCGACGCTGGCTACGGAACAACCATTAATGTGCCAGTTGAGCCATACACTGAGGATGAGTCTTGGCTTGCGAGCTTCGCCGCAACGATCGAGAAGGTCACTCAAGTATTCAAGCCGGATGTCATCGTCAGCCAGCATGGCTGTGACGCTCATGCTTATGATCCGTTATCGCATATTCACTGCAGTATGCGAATCTATCAAGCTATGCCTGCACTTATCCATCAGCTTGCTCACTGTTACACAGACGGACGCTGGATCGCAGTCGGCGGCGGCGGCTATGACATCTGGCGTGTCGTTCCGCGCGCTTGGGCGCTCGTATGGCTCGAGATGACCGACCATCCCATCGCTAAACAGCTTCGCGAGCAGACTGGCAATGAGCCACTACCGCAAGCTTGGCTCGATAGCTGGTCTGCAAGCAGCCCTGAAGAGCTGCCGACCCATTGGCTGGATGATTCACACCTCTGGCAGCCGATCCCCCGCAGAAGCGAAATTGAAGCGCGTAACCGCGATGTCGCTTCACTCGCGATTCAGGGGCTCTGAAGTAAACCAAAAGGCAGCTCACATCCGTTCCGGATAGGAACAAGATGCACAGCTGCCTTTATCATTAATCAAGCGGTTTATTATTCGTAAGCCGCTCCCTACATATGTTGGATCATTTCATCAATAATGGAATGTGAATTCACCGAAGCTTGTACCGTGAATTCCGCAAAGTTCACATGTGCGGAGCCGTCTGCCTTGTCCGACATCGAGCGAATGACGACGAACGGTACTTTATTCATGACACAGACTTGCGCAAGTGCCGCGCCTTCCATCTCCGTACATGCACCGCTTAGCTCATCATGCAGCGCTTTTACCGTTTCTCTCGAGGATACGAATTGATCGCCGGAGAGCACTTTACCCTTTGCGCTGCGGCCAGGGAACAGCTTCTCCGCCGCACTCGTAGCCAACTCGACCAGATTCGGAGCCGCCTCAAATTCCCAAACGTCCTGGAACGGGATCTGACCGCGAGCGAAGCCAAGCGCTGTCACGTCCATATCATGCTGCAAGCAAGACGTCGACACAACGATGTCTCCAATGTTCAAGCTCGGGTCAACCGCGCCTGCAACACCAGTGAACAACACACATTCCACACCCGCATCAATTAGAAGCTGCGTGCAAACAGCTGCATTGACTTTACCAACGCCTGATTTGCAGAATACAATTTGACGACCGTGCAGCGTGCCTTCTACATATTCAATACCTGCTTTCACGAACGAGCCTGTCTTATCAACATGCTTGTGCAGCAGTTCAATCTCTTCCACCATGGCACCGATAATGCCTATCTTGTGATACTTCGTTGTCATAATTGCTTATATGCTCCCTACCGACTGACGGTTCACAATTTCATGCGGTAGAATAACGCGCGCGTTGTCAACCGCTTCCTTCTTCATTAGCTTCGTCAATAGACGCATCGATACCGCACCGATGTCATACATTGGCTGCGCAACAGCAGTTAGCTGCGGACGCACCATCGACGCCATGCGGCTGTTATCCACGCTGATGACGGAGAAATTGTCAGGCACTTTAAGTGCTGCATCCTGGATGCAGTGAATCGCGCCAATTGCCATCTCATCCGTCGCGGAGAATACAGCTGTTGGACGTTCGTCTAGCTCCAAAAAATATTTCATCGCGTCTACGCCGGATTCATAGCGGTAATTGCCGATACGAACGAGTGACTCATCATATGGCAAGCCAGCAACTTCAAGCGCACGCTTGTAGCCTTGGAAACGCGCATAGCCGTTCGCCGGATCCTGAAGCGTGCCGCAAATCATCGCAATGCGTGTATGTCCAGCCCGAATAAGAGCTTGTACCGCATCAAAAGCAGCACTCTCGTGGTCGATATCAACCGAAGGAATTATGCCTTGCTCATCTGTAGTCGCACAGAGAACGATCGGCACATTCGCTGTCTTAAATGCTTGCAGATGGTCTTCCGTTACAGCGCCGCCCATAAACAACAGCCCGTCCACTTGCTTCTCAAGCAACGTGTTAATAACGCGAATCTCTTTATCTTTCTTCTTATCAGCATTACAAAGAATAATATTGTAATGATACATATTCGCGATATCTTCAATGCCGCGTGCAACTTCGGCGAAGATTGCATTCGAAATATCAGGAATAACGACACCAACTGTCGTTGTCTTCTTGCTTGCAAGTCCGCGCGCTACTGCGTTTGGACGATAGCCAAGACGTTCAATAGCTTCAAATACTTTCTTACGGGTCTGTGGCTTTACGTTCGGATTGTTATTCACAACCCGGGAAACAGTCGCCATCGATACGCCGGCTTCTCTTGCTACATCATAAATGGTTACTGTCACGGTCCTTCTCTCCATTAACTCAAATTTGTTCTCGCACCGCACTACTTTACCGTAATGATACGACAAAATATTACTTTTCGCAATGTGTCCCGAGATGCTCATCTAATGTTGAGTAGGTAATCCGCCAGTGAGAAGCATGCCAGGAGACACTTCCATCCTGGACAAAGAGAAGCTGAGGCGACTCGTGCTTCACGCCGAGTTTCTCTGAAACCGCATTCGAAACTTGGCGGCTCTCTGGTACGAGCACCATAATAATGTGGAAGGATATCTTCTTTGCATCCTCTAGCCAGTTCGACAGTTCTTCATAAGCACCGCTACTAATGGAACAGGTCGTGCTGTGCTTAAAAATGAGCAGCGGTTCTGTAGCAGCAGCCGCGTAAGCTGCTTCCCACTGCTCGATCGTTGTGATTGGTGAGGGCAGCTCCATAAGCTAGTCCCCGCTCCCTTCCTCTATCGCCTTCCATATTGAAGCAGACTCCGGCTAAGCTGTGCAAGCCGCTTATGTATATCTGCTGTCCACTCTGCATCACCTGCAGCTTGTGCAACCTGGAACAAATCAAGCAGCATATCGATGCGCTCTTCCGTCATGCGCCGCATGATGACCGGATCAGACACGTTCTTATCATGGTAAGCCTCTACTAACAAATTTGCCCATTCATTCCACTCGTTAAACAGAAACGTCTGCTTTGCAGGGTGAGCGCCTAGCTTGCCGATCAGTCCCGTAAGGTCTGGCTTCACTTCAGGAAACACTTCGCTGCGATTGCAGGAACGACAAGAGAATATCGGTACATTATCAATTTCAACTTTATTCGAATATACAACAGTACGCAGCTTCATTGGCATATCGTCGCCGCAAGAACAGCGTTTTAGCAAGATCGTCCACTCCTTCTCCTAAACAAGTAGAACACCCAAGTGAAACCGCTGTCGCCGTCTTTCCGGCAATAGCTTTCGGTTCGCGGAGAAATCTAAGCAAAGTATATTCAAAACTAATACTTTCTTGGATTTCAAGTGAAACCGGCTGTCGCCGTCCGACCTTCGGAGGCAAAAGCTAACGTTTCAAAGGCGTTACTCGACGAATATGATATTCGACCTATTGCAAAAAAAGTCCTGCTTTACGGCAGGTTGTAATTTTTGCATCATTCGGATGTTACAACCAGTGTGGTTTGCTTCTCAGAACCGCCGGAGGGTACAATAAGTAGGAGCTTTTACACATGCTAGAGGAGGAAAGAATGTGTCATTAAAAGGTAAAATGATTATCTGCTTGCTTGATGACGAATTCGAGGATTTGGAGCTGTGGTATCCGGTCTATCGCGTTCGTGAAGAAGGCGCTAAAGTGTTATTCGCAGGACCGGAGAAGAACCGGACTCATATTGGCAAATACGGCGTTCCCGCAACTGCGGATCTAAGCTTCGATGAGGTTGACGGCAGTCAGATCGACGGTTTGCTCGTTCCGGGAGGTTGGGCGCCGGACAAGCTCCGCCGTTATCCGAAGGTGCTGCAGCTCGTGAAGGAAATGGACGCGGCAGGTAAGCCAATCGGCCAAATCTGTCATGCAGGCTGGGTTCTGATCTCAGCAAAAATCCTTCAAGGCCGCAACGTCACTTCTACGCCTGGCATTCGCGACGATATGGAGAATGCAGGCGCAACTTGGATTGATGCACCTGTTGTCGTGGATGGACATATCATCTCTTCCCGGCGTCCGCCGGATCTGCCTCCGTATGCGAAAGCATTCGTTGACGCTTTGAAGAATCAATAACAGACAAAAGGCGGCTCCCTTGATCGCGATGATCGGGGAAGCCGCCTTTCTTTATTTGGTCAGTTTGGTTGGCTCTGCTGGCTGGCGCTCAGCTGCCTGTTTATTCTCACTATCCGCTTTCATCGCCCGCGGTGAAAGGATATCATGAATTTGCTGGCTTGTTCTGCACGCTAGTAGCCGGTCAAATACTTCTCGGCTCGCTTGCTGAGTAAGCGTCAGCAACTTCTCTTTGACCGGCAGTATCGCTTGAGCTGACATGCTAAGCTCATCGACGTCGAGCGCCAGCCAGATCGGCAGCGCCTTCAGATCGCCTGCCATCTCGCCGCAGACGCCAACGTGAATGCCTGCGCGCTTCGCCGCTTCTATCGTCATCTTCAGCATACGCAGTACGGCTGGATGAAAAGGCTCATACAGATATGAAATTTGTTCATTCATCCGGTCGACGGCGAGCGTGAACTGAATAAGATCATTCGTGCCGATGCTGAAGAAGTCGACCTCCTCAGCCAGCATATCCGCGAGGACGACGGCGGCCGGAAGCTCAATCATAATGCCGACCTCGATTTCCTCCGAGAACCCGATCCCTTCATTGCGCAGCTCCTGCTTGCATTGCGCGAGCAAGTTGTTCGCCGCTCTAACCTCTTCTACAGATGAGATCAGCGGGTACATGATCTTCACATTGCCATAATAGCTCGCTCGTAGAATCGCACGAAGCTGCGTCTTGAACAAGGATGGCTTATCGAGGCAGATTCGGATCGCCCTGTAACCGAGGAACGGATTCTCCTCCTCCGGAAGCTCGAAGTAATCCAGCTGCTTGTCGCCGCCGATATCGAGCGTACGGATAATGAGCGGCTTATTATCGAGCTTCTCAGCAGCGCCGCGGTATACTTCGAACTGCTCCTCTTCCCGCGGAAGCCTGCTGCGGTCCATGTAAAGAAACTCGGTACGGAACAGGCCAACACCGCTCGTGCCGCTCGCCAGAGCGACCTCCAGCTCCTTGAGCGAGCTAATATTCGCGCTCAGCTCCAGCTCCTTACCGTCCTTAGTCACCGGCTGCACGCCAACGATTCCACGCAGCTGCTGTTTCTTCTCCTGATGGAGCTGCTGCCTCTCTGTATACTGCTCCACGGCGAGTTGCTCCGGCTCCAAAATAACGATGCCGAGCTCACCATCAATGATGAGCATATCGCCTGTCTGAATCGCTTCTTCCAGCTTCGATTCAATGCCGACCACGAGCGGTACGCCAAGCGCTCTCGCCATAATAGACGAATGCGAAGTCGTGCTGCCTGCCAGTGTAGCGATGCCAAGAACATGGTTCGGGTTCAAGTGAGCGAGCTGTGAAGGAGACAGCTCCTTCGCAATAAGAATGAATGGCTGCGTATCCGAAGGCAGCGTAATTTCAGGCGCACCTAGCAGATGCTTAAGCAGTCGATTGCCGACATCCTTAATATCGAGCGCACGTTCCTTCATATATTCATCATCGAGCAGGTCGAACATGGTCACGAAGTGGTCAATCGCTTCTTTCACCGCAACTTCTGCCGCTTTGTATTGCCGCTGGATAATGCCTTGAATCTCATTCATAAAGACGGGATCGTCCAGAATAGCAATATGGGCGTCAAAAATGCTCGTTTCCTCTGGGCCGACTACCTCGCGCAGCTCATCCTTCATCTGCTCGATCTCGACTTTGGAGGTGCGAATACCTTCATACAACCTTTCAAATTCACGTGCCAAGTCGCCAACGTCGATCTTTTGCTCCGGTAAATCCCATTCCCAATTCGGCAGGACGAACGCCTTCCCGATTGCGATGCCTGGTGATGCCCCAATTCCTTGAATCACGCTGTTTCCCCTCCACCGCTTCTCTCTTTTAGAACAACTGACATGACGGAAGCTTGACCCTTCTTAACCCCTTTGAACGGGGCGAAGCTCCAGGAGCTTACCAGATCCGAATTGGTAATAACCATTGGTGTCGCAAGCGACTTGCTTCCTTTTCGTACTCTCTGCATATCAAACGTGATGAGGAGCTGACCCGGCTTTACCTGATCGCCTTCTTCCACGATTGCTTCGAAGCCTTGCCCTTTCAGCTGCGATGTATCGATGCCAATGTGCAGCAGCACTTCAAGCCCCTCCACAGTCCGAATGCCGATCGCATGCTTGGTCGGGTATATATGAATGACCTTGCCCGTTACCGGTGAGACCAGCTCTCCCTTATCCGGCATGAATGCGACACCGTCACCGACAAGCTTGCCGGAGAAGATCGGGTCAGGCACTTCGGAGAGCGGCATCATCCTGCCCTGCATCGGTGCGCTGAACAGTACTCTAGATATATCCCTTCGTATCGCTTTGTCCATTTCCTCCCGTATCAGCTCGGAATAGGTTCCAAAGACGATCTGCACGTTGCCGCCGCCTAGCCGGATAACACCTGCTGCGCCTAGATGGCGGAGCGCGTTAATGTCAATGAGCTTGTCGCTGCCAACCTTCAGGCGAAGTCGAGTGATGCAGGCTTCCATCTGAACGATGTTTTCTTTGCCGCCAATCGCTTGCAGAATAAGCGGTGCCCGGTATGGAATATCTCCTGCCCATTCATCGAGCTGCGAGCCTTCCTCTCGGCCTGGCGTCGGAATTTGAAACCGGTGAATCGCCCATCTGAACAAGACATAGTAGAGCAAGCCGAATATGAGACCGATCGGAATGAGCAGCCAGCCTCTGGTTGCGAGATGCTCATTAATCAAGAAGTCAATGGCTCCTGCCGAGAACGAGAAGCCGTGCCGAATGCCTAGCTCGTACGTGAACCACATCATCGCACCAGATAGAAGCGCATGGATGACGAACAAATATGGCGCTACAAATAGAAACGCAAATTCGATCGGTTCCGTCACACCTGTTAAAAAAGAAGAAAGCGCAGCGATCATGAACGTCTTCTTGATCTTCGGTTTCAAGTCTTCACGTGCCTCATGAATAATGGCAAAAGCAATCGCGGGCAGTGCGAACATCATTGTCGGGTACAAGCCTGCCATATAGCCGCCCGCAGTCGGATCGCCTGCGAAGAAGCGAGGCAGATCACCGAACACGACCGAACCGTCCCCTGACGTATAGCCGCCAACTTGGAACCAAAATACATGGCTGACGAGATGATGTAGGCCGAAGACGACAAGAATACGCAGGACGAAGCCGAACAGGAAGACGCCGAAGCCTCCGCCAGATTCGATGATATCGCCAAGCTCCATAAGTCCGTTATGTATGTAAGGCGCGATCTGGACCATCACAATTGCAAGCAGCGTGGAGAACACGCTTACGGCAAGCGGGATAAACCTCGGTCCACCGAAGAATTGAATATATTCCGGAAACTTTATAGACTTGAACCTTTCATTAAAGATACTGGTGACGAGCCCGATGAGCACTCCGGTCAGTACCGTTGGTTCGAGCTCGTAATGGCTCGCATTGATAACGCTCGTATAAATAAACATCCCTGCGATAGCAGCCAGGCCTGCGGTCAATGCATTGCTCGTCATGCCCATCGCGACGCCAAACGCAAACAAATACGGCAAGTACGCAAACAATGCGTGACCTGCAACTTGCAGGTGAGTCTGCATGTCGGGCAATCCAATCGAAGCCCATGGCAGCGCGCTAAGGCTGAGGAAAATAGCGGCACCGGGCAATACAATCGTCGGCAGCATCAATGATCGGCCAAGCTGCTGCAGATGACCCATTATGTTCATAAGCTGCCTCCTTGAAGTTTGTTGTGACGTGATTGCTACTCTTGATCGTAAGCGTTCATTCCTCCTTTGTCAAAAGAAAAGACGGACCATTATGGTCCGTCTAAATTATATTGACGTGGACAACCTGCCTGCTAAGAGTTAGCTTTTCCGTGCGGCAGCAGTATGGAATCCTCTACTTTAATGCAGCGATCCATAATGAGCTGCATGCCTGCGCGTTCAGCTATTGCTGCGACTTCATCATTGTAAATGCCAAGCTGCAGCCATAGCGTCTTTGCACCGATCTCGGCTGCTTCTTCCGCAACCGGCGGCGTATGCTCGCTGCGGCGGAAGACGTTGACCGCATCAATCGGAAAAGGAATATCTTTGAGCGAAGCGTAACTCGTCTCTCCTAGAATCTCCGAAGCGTTCGGATTAACCGGAATGATCCGGTAACCCTTTGCCTTCATCGCCTCAGACACCATATAGGAGGTGCGATCGGGCTTATCGGATAATCCGACGACAGCAATCGTCGTTGTTTCTTCAAGAATGCGTTTGATTTCATCGCGTGAAGGATTAGTAAAAGCCATGTGAATACCATCCCTTCTTCTATTGGGTACCCGCTTAGCCTGCTTACACAGCCTATTTCCTATTCAATCCATTCCACGTTCGCACCGAGCGCTTTCAAGTGATCGAAGAAGATCGGATACGACTTCGCCACATGATGCGCATCGCGGATACGAAGCGGCTGCTTCGCGCGAAGGCCAACAACCGTCAACGCCATAATAACACGGTGGTCATAATGCGCGTTGATCTCAACGCCGCCTTCAACACCTTCCGGACGGCCGTGGACGATAATTTCTGCTTGTCGCTCTTCCACATTCGCACCGGCTTTGCGAAGCTCGTTCAAGTAGTCGGTAATCCGGTCGCACTCCTTGTAGCGAAGGTTCTCCACATCGTAGAACCGGGAAGTTCCTTCCGCGAACACAGCAGCTGCAACCATAGCCAGAACCGCATCAGTCGCCTTGTCGCCGTCGAACTCGACTGCTTTCAGCTTGCCATTGCCCTTCACGTGTACGATGCCGTCTTTATGCGTAAGCGGCACTTCCATCATGCGAAGCACGTCAACAATTGCACGCTCGCCTTGCTTGCTGTTCTCTTCCAAACGGTGCAGGATCACATCGGACTCGGTTACTGCAGCAGCTGCAAGAATGGCCGCGGAGCCAGGATAGTCGCCTTGTACGACGTACTTCTTCGCCTCGTACTTCTGGCCGCCTTTAACCTTGTAATGCATGAGATCTTCAGAAGCTTCGATAACGATGCCGGCTTGCGCCAATACTTCAAGCGTTTGGCCGACGACAACTTTGGATTTGAGGTCATGGAGCACTTCAATCTCGCTATCCTCTTCAAGCAGCGGTGTCAAGAACAGCAGTGCGCTGAGGAACTGCGAGCTGACATTGCCGCTTACTTGAATCTTACCACCTTTAGCTTGTCCACCGCGAATTGTGATTGGCAGCTTACCGCTGTTATGCTCCACATCAACGCCGATTTGATCGAGTGCAACAATTAGGTCATCGTGCGGGCGCTTGCCCAGCGAGTCAGGGTAGCGGTTAATGAAGGTGACATCTGGAGCAAGAGCAGCAATTGCCATTAAGAAGCGAAGTACAGCGCCAGCATTGCCAACATCAAGCTCTTTAACATCCTTCGGGTTGCGTCCGAAACCGGTAATTGTAATTTTCTCTTCGTCTTCTTCGATGACAGCACCAAGATCGCGGATACAACGACGCATCGCGTCACTGTCTTCGCTGTGAGCCGGATAATAAATGGTGCTTGTTCCTTCTGCCAGTGCAGCGACAAGCAGGTAGCGTGTCGTATAGTTCTTTGAAGAAAGTGCTTGCAGCTCGCCTTGCAGTCTTGGTGTTGGGGTTACGCGTACATCCATCGTTAAAGTCGTCTCCTTTATGTAGGTGTAAATTTACAAGCGCAGCTTCAAGCCTTGCTCGATTTGATCGACTACTTCTTGCACAGTAAGATGAGTGGTGTCTATAGACAAATGGGCAAAATCATACGCATGCTTCCGATCCTCAAGCAGCTTATACACCCGGCCTGCAACATCGCCTTGCAGCAGCGGACGGTCCGGGTCCTGGCTGACACGCGCAATAATTTGCGAAGGGTCTGCTTTGAGCGACACCACGAAACTGCCCTCAAGCATTAGCTTCCGATTATGCTCTGCCAGTACTGCGCCTCCGCCAGTTGCGATAACGAGAGGTTCATCGCGGTCTATGACGTCAGCGAGCGCTGCTGTCTCCGCTGCTCGGAACTCCGCCTCGCCGCGTGTCTCGAAGATATCAGCGATCGAAGCGCATTCGCGCCGTACGATCTCCGCATCAATATCGATGACGCCGCAGTTTAGACGTGCCGCAAGCTCCTTGCTGACCGTTGATTTGCCTGTGCCCATAAACCCGATGAGGGCTACATGTTGGCGCGGCTTTTCCATGCTCACTCGAAACACCTTCCCCTGCCTTTTGAAAGCGTAAACCTGCATTCAAAAACATTTCCCACGATTATACCATTATTCAAGAATATCCGGTATAAAAAAGTTCAATCAACCGTAGAGTTGATAGTACTAAGAAGCATACTAATTAGATGAGGAGTGACATGTGCAATGGCAGCGATCCCCGAACCGTTCTCCGTCCAGTACCGTGTAAACCGCATCTTTAATCCGGATTACCCGATTTCATCCGAAGATGTGATATGGACACTTGAGTTTATGAAAAAGAAAGTGGCTGATGAAGCGCCTGAATTACTCAGTCTCCCTCAGCCACTCCTATTAAAGAAATTTCAAAGCTTCGCCGAAGCGTCATTGATTCTACTGAAGCAGCGCAGCGGCTGGGGCGGCGTTGAAGCCGACCGAATGCGCCGCTGTCTGCAAGATGTCATTACAGGTCTTAAGATTGAATCCAATTGAAGTGGAATGAACCTTCTTTGTCCACACGTTTGAACGTGTGAGCGCCGAAGTAGTCGCGCTGCGCTTGAAGCAGGTTCGCAGGCAGACGCTCTGTGCGGTAGCTGTCATAGTAGGACAGCGCGCTTGCAAATGCCGGTACCGGAATACCTTGCGTAACTGCCGTTGCGATTACTTCGCGCCATGCACCTTGGTAAGATTCCACGATTTCTTGGAAGTAGCTGTCGAGCAGCAGGTTTGTAAGGCCTGGATCGCGGTCGTACGCGTCCTTGATGTTCTGCAGGAAGCCTGCACGGATGATGCAGCCGCCGCGGAAGATCATCGCGATGTCGCCGTAACGCAGGTTCCAGTCGTACTCGTCGCTTGCTGCGCGCATTTGAGCGAAGCCTTGTGCGTACGAGCAAATTTTACTTGCGAACAGCGCTTTGCGAACCGCTTCGATGAATGCCGCTTTGTCGCCTTGGTAAGGCGCAGTTTGCGGTCCTTTCAGCAGCTTGCTAGCCGCTACGCGCTCGTCCTTCAGTGCGGACAAGAAACGGGAGAATACAGATTCAGTAATGATGGACAAAGGCACGCCAAGATCAAGCGAGCTTTGGCTCGTCCATTTGCCTGTACCCTTCTGGCCAGCGGAGTCGAGGATAACGTCAACCATTGGCTTGTTTGTTTCTGGATCGTATTTGGAGAAGATGTCAGCTGTAATCTCGATCAGGTAGCTGTCGAGCTCGCCTTTGTTCCACTCTGTGAAGATCGAGTGAAGCTCTTCCGTGCTAACGCCAAGAACACGGTTTAGCAGATCGTACGCTTCGCAGATCAGCTGCATGTCGCCGTATTCGATGCCGTTATGAACCATCTTCACGTAGTGACCAGCACCGTCTGGACCGATGTATGTGCAGCAAGCGTCGCCGCCAACTTTCGCGGAGATTGCAGTTAGAATTGGCTCAACCAATTTATAAGCAGACTCTTGGCCGCCAGGCATGATGGACGGTCCTTTCAGCGCGCCTTCTTCGCCGCCAGATACGCCAGTGCCGATGAAGCGGAAGCCTTTCTCCTCAAGCGCTTTGCTGCGGCGAACCGTATCAGGGAAGTATGCGTTACCGCCGTCGATGATGATGTCGCCTTCTGTCAGGTGAGGAACGAGTGCGTCGATAGTTGCATCTGTACCAGCGCCAGCTTGTACCATGATCAGAATTTTGCGAGGTACTTCAAGGGAAGCTACAAACTCTTCGATTGAGTATGTACCGACCAGGTTTTTGCCAGCCGATTCATTCAATAGATCGTCAGTCTTCTCACGGGAACGGTTAAATACCGAAACGGTAAATCCTCTGCTTTCAATGTTCAATGCTAGGTTCTTGCCCATGACCGCAAGACCGATAACGCCGATTTGTTGTTTAGACATATGGTTACTCCACACCTTTTCTCTTTAATAGTAGTAACAACTGCATTGCCTGTAGAGGCAAGTTTTCACATACAATATTCCCATTTTACTCTTTTTAGCCGGGAATGAAAACCATGTGCCCCATAAAAATTGTCGATGACAGTGTGAAAGATTGCGAATAGCACAAAATAAACCCCCGGAAACGCGAACGCTCCGGAGGTTTATTCGATTGCCTTTATTCTGGTTATATCAAAGCTCAAGCTGGATCATCTCAGTTCTAAGGGATTGTAGTCGCTCCTTGGACTGCGCCATAACATCTTCGCGCCCATCCGTTATTGCTTCGTGGAGGACGGATAGCTCATAATCAAGCTCAAACCGCAGCACTGAAGCCCGCTCCTCAGCCCTCTTCGACTGAAAGGCTTGAATCACTTCCTCCACCGTAACAAAAGGTTTCTTTTGATAAATGATACGATGTTCCATGCCGGACACCTCCACTAAACGAATAATCTCACCAAACATAATGCTCTCAATAACAATTTGTCTGTCTTTAAACCGCTTGACGACAGCATGACCGCGTGTATCATTGATTAACTTCTCGAGCAAATCCGACAGCTTCTCATCTTTAATCAGATAATCCCCGATAATTTTGTAACGACCCCGAACCCGCTGAAACCGCAGTTTCACCAGCTTGCGGCCGCTCCGGACCGATATGAGAAAATAGACATCCGTCTCGCTCCAATAAAGCGAATATCCCTCCTGTATCAAATCCCGAATAAGATTTTGGATTTGCCGGCGGTCGAATCGCAGCTCCAAATTGCAGTACTCCACTTCGTAACTTTTGTTCATCGGCAAGCCCTCCCTTCGTATGGATTCATTTGACGAAATGTTCTGAATATTCTCTCATATGATTATCTTATACTTCATCTTATGTTCTGGCAACTTGGATTATTGACTATTTTTAGCCATTTCGAGCCCAATTGGACAACAATTTATTTACGCGCAAACGGCATTTATCTTCTTCTAACGGTAATAGCTACCGTTTCGCGGAATCATTGTAGAGACCATGCCATTTATGTACATGAACTATATAATGAAATGAAAAAAGCTGCCCCAGGACTGCTTGATCACAGTCGCCGGGACAGCTTATTTGAAAGCAATATTGCTAGCGGCCTACCTGACTTTAGAAAGACCAATTGGCAAGAATAATACCGAATGTTACGCCGCTAACTACGGCACCAATGAAGCTGTATACACCTGCACGAAAACGCTGCTGGAACATCTTGAGAACCCCGAGACTGAGCAGCGAGAAGAAAAGCAAGATAAACACAGCACCTAAAACGAACAGCGCCGCAGAAATTTGGCTAACGTCAACCAGTGTCAAATAAAACACTCCCTATGCAAGTCTATACTCGCATTATACGCCAATATCGACAGCTATCGCCAGCGCCTGAGAGCGGTAAGATCAGTCAAATTCGTGAATTTTCTTCTATAATATGCTGCCTCGGATCAGAGCCCATGAATAGAAGCAATGTGCGTTCTTTTGCTTGGCGGTCGTTTCTTCAGCTTAATCTTCAGAACTGCGCCGTCATACTCAGCGATGCACGAACGCGGTAGCACGAGCTTCGGCAGCCGGACTACCTCGCTCTCACTGCCGCCTATCCCGCTAAGCTTGACACGATCCTCCTTCACGAGCAGCTTCAGCGCCCCCAGATCAGCCGCTTCTCCAAGCGGATAAGTAACAATCACATGCCGTTTCGTCTCCAATATATTCGCCGCCGTCGGCTTCAGCGCAGTTGAAGCGGCAGGCAGCGCTTTATTCATCATTTTGCGAACATAATTCTCGATCCAATCCGATTGCTTAAAGATATCGAAGCCCTTAGGCAGCTGCTGCGTCTCCATCCACTGCTCCAGCTCCTCCCAATCCCCTGCCATTCCCATCCACACCTCCAGCACCATAAACCTTGTCGCCTACATCATATGCATTTTCGTTTTAGATGGGCACAACCCGTTCCGTGATGGAACAACTGGGCATTTGCCGCATAAGATGTCATATCCCGCGCTGAAAGATCAGGTTAGGAGTGACTGTGCAATGCCCGCAATCGTTGGCTTCGTTAAAGTGATCAGCGTCGGCTCAAGCGCCGTCGTTCAATTTGGCGATTCCGTCCAAATTTCCCCGTCAAGTTCATCCAAAACGTATGCTGGAGCAGGCTCGTTCTTAACAGGCGGCCTCACGAACTCCAACAACGCCGTCAGTGCAACGAATACGAACGATCCTGACTTCCAAGACAATACGAGCAATGAAGTGGCTACTGGAGTGAACGTCTAATGAATATCACCGTTCATCAGACCATTACAATTCATCAGCTAAGGGTTGACAGTGTGGCGAACTCCTCCGTCCTGCAAGTCGGGACGGCGGGGTCCATCTCGTCCTTGTCACAGCTGTACAATTCAGGTGGATTTGCCGAGGCGGCGCCGCAGGTCGAGGAGAACCCGCTGAATTTCGTGCCGCTGCCGAATCCACGATAACGACGGAGGTGCCTATTGCCCATGCAGCCAAGCGATCAACAGCCGCTCACGCCGTGGCAGATGTGGAATCTGCTCAGCCATAATATGCATAAGCTGCATTGCCAGCTGAATGAGCAGCAGGCCGTCATTAATAAGCTGAATAAGCAGATTGAAATGCTGAATATGCGCATCGAAATGACTGAAAACAAACCGATGTATCATGTCGATACGATACAATATCATTTTGACCAATTGAAGGTCGAGAAGCTGGACGGCACGCTCAATATTGGGATGACCCCGCCAAGCGAAGAATTCGTCAAGGAAGTCGGCCAGCTCGTTCTGCCGGGCAAAGGCAATGTGAGCGAGGTCGTCGTGAACGATCCGAACTTGCTGGGCAAGAAACTGACTCCAGCCCAGAATGCGCAGAACAGCAAAGTCAATCACTTCCCGGCACAAGGCGGCTTGGTCGGCGGACCGCAAGATGTCATGCCTTCCGCCCCGTTCCCGGAAGTTCGGCGGCAGGTCGATCTATTCCTCGATCATACAGCCCCTGAACGGCTCAAGGCGATCGAGACGGAAATGGCCATCCCGCTTGATCCCTATCACCGCAGACTTGTCATTGAAGATATTCGCAAGCAAATGAGCACGCGCATCCAGTTCTATATCGAGCAAGTGTCCAAGTCGCATAACGGCACGCATTTGCAATCTGACGGACAAAGCAGTCCAGGTACTGGTGAGATCGACAAACCAAGCATACCGCAAACCGTCATCTCCAAGACAACGCGCGATATCGAGATGGCGCTGCGCAACTATATGAGTAAGCTGAAGAACAACGGTAATTAGAAAGGGGCCTGAGCGCGAATGCAACTAAACGTAGTCAATCATGTGCTCGCCGTCGGGAGCATTCAATTAACCGGTGTCGCGAGTGCCTCCATGCTTCAAATCGGAGATACGGAGCAGATTTCGCTCGTCTCCATGTTCGATACGCCGCCGGAGTCCGTCATCGTTGGACCGCTTGCGCCGCTTGAAGAGCCGGAAGGGTTTGAACGCGCCGAAGGCGAAGCAGATGTCTTCAAGAAGGCAACGCTGGAAGGACTGGAGGCGCTGCTACAGCATGAATCTTGAGACGAATGAGTCGCAGCAAGAGGACTTCCCGGTCCGCACTTCCGAAGTTGGCGGCATCTACGTGAACACAGTGGGTTCCGCCTCAGTCGTGCAGATTGGCGACCGTGCTGAAGTAAATGCATCGCTGCGCGCGCTTGCCGTTCAGCGAGCTTCGGATCATCTCACATCCGGCAATGTTTATTTCGAATCCTACGACATCTTCGACCGTGAGACTCCAACGATGAAGCCCCTCATCAATGAAATGGATTCCGAGCCGGATTATGTTCGGACAACCAATTGCTTGCCTACGATCAGCGTCGGCTGCATCGAGATTATTGCGGTCAGCAGCGCGGCGCTGCTGCTTGTCGGCAATGGTCTGAAGATGAAAGGCGAGGCTAGAGTCAAGCATGTGCGGCAATTCTCTGTGTCATCACCTGTTCCGACGATATAAGATTCGAATCTTAAAGTAGGCGCTTGACATGCCAGGCATATCGACCCGCGCAGCTGCAGCAACCCGATCTGGGCGAATGTACAAATACAATTGCACCCGGTACAAACGTCCAATCGAATTACTAGCAAAGGCATATATTACAAATGTGATCAGAAACATCACAAAATAACCACTCGGGAGGTATGTACAGTGGGATACGGCGGTGTAGGTGGCGCAGGAATGGGATGCGGACCAGGCCTTCTTTGGACTAGTGCAGGCATTATTCTTGTACTCTATATTTTGTTAGTAATCGTTCTTCGTGGCGGTTTTATCTAACATCCTATTGCTCATAACAAGAACCGGTCCTGCCATGGGTGCAGGGCCGGTTTTTGCTTGTGCTTGTTTTTACTTTTTCGAGACAACCTCGTCCTTAAGCTGCTGGATGAAAACGGCGATCGATATGGTTCCGATGTCGCCTTTTCCCCTCTGCCTAACAGCAACGCCGTTCGATTGGCGCTCCGCTTCACCCAGTACGAGCATATACGGCACCTTCTCAAGCTGTGCTTCGCGGATCTTATAGCCAAGCTTCTCGTTCCGATGATCAATCACGGTGCGCAGCCCTGCCTCCTCCAGCTGCTGCTTCACGGAGAACGCATGGTCAACATCTTTCTCGGACACTGGAATCACTTTGACCTGTACCGGCGAGAGCCATAGCGGAAATGCGCCAGCATAATGCTCAGTCAGAATACCGATGAACCGGTCAATCGAGCCATAGACGGCTCGGTGAATAACGACTGGACGGTGTTTAGCGCCGTCCTCTCCGATATAGGACAAGTCGAATTTCTCCGGCATTTGGAAATCCAGCTGAATCGTTGCACATTGCCAGCTGCGCTTCAGCGCATCAAGGATGTGGAAATCAATCTTCGGTCCATAGAATGCACCGTCGCCTTCATTCACTCGGTATGTGATGCCCCTGTGATCGAGAACCAGCTGAAGCGAGGATTCCGCTTGGTCCCATAGCTCCTGTGAGCCCATCGAATCTTCTGGACGAGTCGACAGCTCAATTCGGTAGGAGAACCCGAACACCGCATAGATGTCGTCAATGAGCGCGATGATTTTGCCGATCTCCTCCTCGATCTGGTCTGGCCGTACGAACAAATGCGCATCATCCTGGCAAAATGTCCGCACCCGCATCATTCCGTTCAGCGCACCGGAAAACTCATGTCGGTGCACCTGTCCGAACTCCGCGATGCGAAGAGGCAGCTCGCGATACGAATGAAGGCTATTCTTATAGATCAGCATATGTCCTGGGCAGTTCATCGGCTTGAGCGCATAATCTGTCTCATCGACTTCAGTGAAATACATATTGTCCTTGTAATGATCCCAGTGGCCGGACTCTTGCCACAACCGCTCATTCATCATGAGCGGCGTACGAACCTCATCATATCCGCGTCTGTTCTGCATCTCCCGGGAGAATTGCTCAAGCTCTGTCCGCAGCTTCATCCCTTTCGGCAGATAGAACGGCATGCCCGGCGCTTCCTCCGAGAACATGAACAGCTCCAGCTCCTTGCCGAGCTTCCGATGATCCCGCTTCTTCGCCTCCTCAAGCAGCTGCAGATGCTCATCCAGCTGCGACTTCTTAGAGAACGCTGTGCCATAGATGCGCTGCAGCACCTCATTGTCGGAATTGCCCCGCCAGTATGCGCCAGCTACCGACTGCAGCTTGAACGCCTTGATCCGCCCTGTAGACGGAAGATGCGGCCCTCTACACAGATCAGCGAACTCCCCCTGCTCATAGATCGAGATGACTTCCGATTCCGGCAAGTCCCGGATGAGCTCCTGCTTCAGATGCTCGCCTCGGCTCCCGAAGAATTCAAGTGCTTCCTCGCGACTTACGATGCGGCGGACAATCGGTACATTTTGCTGCACGATCCGCTCCATTTCTTTCTCAATCGCCTGCAAATCTGCTGGGGCGAGCGGCTGTGCAATCGCAACGTCATAGTAGAAGCCATCCTCAATTACCGGTCCGACGCCTAGCTGAACAGCTTCTTCACCGTAGATGCGCTTAATCGCCTGCGCCATTAGATGCGCAGCGCTGTGACGGAGGATGTGTTGCCCCTCCTCACTGTCTTGCTCGATAATCGCAAGCTCGCAATCTTCTTCCACGAGACGGCTGAGATCAACCAGCTTCCCGTTCACCTTGCCCGCTACAGCTTGCTTCGCCAAGGATGCGCTAATGGATTTCGCCACATCCTCCACCGATACCCCTGCTTCGTAGCTTCTTACCATTCCACTTGGCAGCTTTACATTTACGATGTTTCCCACGAAACTTCCTCCGTTTCAATTGGCAAATTTGAACGCAAAAAAACGCACATGTCCGTAAGGGACGAGTGCGTTCAGCTCGTGGTTCCACCCTAATTCAACCCTCGCGAAGCATAAGCTTCCGTGTGCGAGAGGTCCTTCTTAGCATCCTGTAACGTGGATAAGACGGCGCCATTTACAACTGGGACACATAGTCGCCAAGGTTCAACGGCACAGCTGCAAAGGGGTAACTCCGATCTCAGGACAGAAGGAGCTTGCAGCAATCGCTCCTCTCTCTGTGCAGCCTGACGTATGGGAATCATGTCTTTGGTTATCGCCTGATATACTTCTGTGCTCCATATTATAGGCGGGTCCTTCGAAAAGTTCAAGAGCCATTCACCTAATTTTCTGAAAATGATACTTGAGCCGCCCGCTGTCGCTCTTTCGCAAGCAGCTTCATGTTCGCTTCATGCCGCAAGCGGAACCCTCGCTTATACCGGTAACCGTGCAGTATCATGAACTCCTCGAACTCGAACTTGAGTTCAAACTCGCTCTCGTCCTGATTGCGCGATTCGTATAGCTTTTCTGTTAGCAGCAAGTAGTCTACTGAAACCTTGATACGGTCCGTAATTTCAACGCGATCATTCGTTGCGCTGCCGTGGCTTGGAAGCAAGAGCAAGGCTGGGGATGAATCGCTATATGCCCCAATCTTCGCCAATGTTTCGCGGTAATTCGCATACGAGTCGAAAACAAACGGAAATTCGATATCCGATACATAATCTCCTGTAATGAGCAGGTCCAGCGGCGCCACATGGCACATGAGCCCGTCTCCGTTATGACCGTACGCCGTCTGGAATGTAAGCACGGTCGAGCCTATAACAAGCTGCTGTCCTTCACGCTTGATGACGATATCCACCTGTGGAAACACAATGTCATAAGGGCGGTCGATATAAAATTCATCGTCCAAGCGAGCGACGACTTCAACCCGCTCCGCTTTATCCGGATGGTTCACGAAAGCTTCGCCCGCGATAACCGTGCAGTCGGTAAACGAACCGTAGCCGACGATATGATCGAAGTCGGAGTGGGTGAAGAACAGGTACACCGGACGCGAGCCGCGCACTTCATCCACATACAGCCTGATCGCCTCAACCTCCGAAGGCAAATAGTTCGGGTCAACGACAAGTACAAGATCAGCGGTCTCGATAACCATCGCATTCGTCTGATACAGCTCGCTTTGAAACAGATGAACATGCTCGGATTGGTAAGCCATCATTTGGAAGCCTCCTCCTTTTCTCTTGGCAGCTGCAGCTCGAGCTCGGTCACTTCCTTGAATGGATAAGGCTCGAGTGGCGTTTGCAGCAATGCCGAATACATATCCGCACGCTGCCAGGTTAAGCTCTCCAGCGATAAGGGGTCCAGGCTGACCTGCAGCCCTAGACCGTTCGAAACAATTTCGAGCCGCTCGCCGTTTCGGGTTTTCACCTTCCGAACCGTTACGCTTGCGAACTCATTCGCAATCCGAATTTCCGTTTCCGCTGCCGACATCCGTCCACTCCCCGTCCTATAAGAAAATACCTAAGCTGCTGATGCCCATCGTCGTATGGTCAAGCTTCACAAACCGTTTGGCGAGTTTCCATGTAGAACCGTCCAGCCGAAGCGTATCTTCTCTCTCGCCTGATACCAAGTCGTGCGTTGGGCTGTCGAATCGACTGCGGAACAGCAGCAAATTGCTCTTCACAATGATTTCCCTCGCTCCGCTCGAATTCTCGCTCACATCAACAAGCCGGAAGTTGGTCAGAAAATGTCTCGTTCTCGACGGCGGGTCCTCCGCCCAGTTATAGTCGGAGAACGTCCGCTCGACCCGCATCTGGATCGATTTGTAGTTCTCGTTCATATGCCACGCCTGATCGCTGAACGGGCTGGCTGCATGCCGTTCGCGCGTTAGTCTGATCGGGATTTGATAACGAATATCCTCTGTCAATACCGCCATCCACTCGGTGTATTCACCACCGTCAAGCAATTCCGCTTCTGCTATTAAGAACTGCTGTGCAGCAATCAGCAGCTCCTGCTGCTGCGACGATACGGATACAGCTTCTGTCAACAAATCTGCCATCGTTCATCCGCCCTTTCCCTTCTCTACTCTTCATCTCCAGCCAGCATGATATCGACATACGACTCATAGAAGTACCGCTGATTGCCCTCGCCATATCGCGGATAGTAAGCAATACCCGGCAGCGGCCATTCCTCGTCGCGCTTTGCCTTGCCCATGCCATTCATGCCCATCTGGAAGTTCAACTTCAGGTTGTCTTTGGCGAATCGGTTCCCTGCCGTCTGTGTAATCGTCTCCCATGTCATGGAATCATCCATTTCGAAGATGCCCGCCAAGCTGAATGTAGCGGAGCCGGCGCGGTACGAGGCTTCCTTGAACGACTGCGGGGTATTCTTGAACATGAGGAACCAGTTCCAAATCTCGATCTGATCCGGTCCCTTCGGCCGCCACTGACGCATGCTGATGAACGGCACCGGCGGCAAATCCCGCTCGGGTGTTACAGTCATGAGCAGAAACGAGCTGTTCGGAAAAATATTGCCGAGCATTTCCTTGGAGTCCCTTACGATTTCAAGCCCTTTCGGCTCCAGACGGTCAAGGCGGAATGTATCGACGATCTCCTTCGGGAAGTTCCAGTAAGGCATCTCGATCACCTGCTCCGTCTTATCGAGCGAGATGTCGACGCAGTGCCCGTTGCCGGCGAGAATTTGCTCCCCGTTCATATTCGCAAGCATGGAGAAAGGAGAAGAGCCAACCTCGTACGCCGAATGATGCAGGAAAATCAGGTGGTACGCGTCTCCGCTGAAGTTCTCCGCCGCGACTTTCCAATTCGCATTGACAATCCAGCGCTGCGGCTCGCCGATGACCTCCAGCCCCTCGTCCTGCAGCCCGAACAGCAGATCAAGGTAATATTTGCTGTCTGCTAAATACTCCTCTAGCGGCGGTGTTTCTTTATCCAAGCAAGCAAAGATAAGTCCGTGAATGAGCTCGCACCTTGCCTCTAGCAGCCCCCATTCCTTCTTATTCAGACCGTTGTAGGCATGCTTCTGGGCGGGCATTCCGATCAGATCGCCGTTGTTCTTATAGATAAAGCCGTGATAGGGGCAGCGGAAGTGCGATGCGTTCCCCTTCTCCGCACGGCATACTCTAACGCCGCGGTGGACGCAGGCGTCTAGCATGACGCGGATCTCGCCGGATTCATCGCGGTTTACGATGAACGGGTCCTCACCGATGTAGCGAAGCACATAGTCGCCAGGAGACGGAATTTCGGACTCAAGACCGACATAGATCCATTTTTTCGTAAAAATCTTCTCTATCTCCAGCTCATACAGCTCGCGGTCATTGAATATTCCGACGGGAATGATGCCTTCCTTCAAGCTCTCGCGCATCTCACGCAACAGCTCCTTCGCACGGCCGTGTTTCGGTGGGGCTATCGTCTCGTTCGTCATCGTAGAAGCACCTCGTTCCTTCGTTTAGTAAGGATTGTTCTCTAGCCAGCGCGCATAGGCGCGGACACTCTCTTCGAATGGCATGGAAGGCACATAGCCGATTTCTTCACGAGCCTTCGTAATATCGAATGTGCCGTAGTGATCCAGCTCGGAGAACCTGCCTTCGCCCACTTCGATAACCGCGTCTGGATATAGCTCCTGCACGAATGCGATCAGCTCACCGAAAGTCGTTTTGTAACCGGCAGTAATGCTGTAGACGTAGCCCTTCATCGCCGAACTGTCCGCTTCCATCGCACAGATGCACGCCTTGGCAACATCCTTCACATGGACGTATTGGAAGCCGTAATCGCGGCCTTCCTTCAAGTAGGTCGGCTCCTTGCGGATCGCGTTCTGAATAAGATCCTTCATGAAGCACTGCATAAACTGCCCCGGTCCATACAACCAGCCCGGACGAAGCGACGGAATTTCGAGGCCGTACAGGTTCCGATACCC
This sequence comes from Paenibacillus sp. sgz302114, assembly GCF_056120345.1. NCBI lineage: Bacteria > Bacillati > Bacillota > Bacilli > Caryophanales > Paenibacillaceae > Paenibacillus > Paenibacillus sp. sgz302114. Next base: position 611,229 of record NZ_JBVYOI010000001.1, on the reverse strand, counting down.
GTAAGCAAGCTTCTCCGTGAACACCTTCGTTGCGCCATACACGCCGCTCGGATGCAGCGGCACATCCTCCGTCACGATGCCAAGCTCGGCGTTATTGCCATAAGCGTATTCCGAGCTTAAGTTGACAACGCGTGTTATGCCTGACAACCGAGCCGCTTCGAACACATTCGTCGTCCCAAGCGCATTCGTCAGCACCGTCTGATACGGGATATCAATCGCTGTTACGGGATGCGAGATCGCTGCCGTATGAATGATGCGTTCGATGTTATATTTGCGGATTGTTTCGAGCAGAAGCGGTAGATCGAGCAGATCCCCTTGCACATAAGCGAGCCTCTCGTCGCCCCCATTGTCCTTCGCGCGTCGGTCATAACTGACCACTTCGTATCCTTTCTCACGCAGCATCGGAACCAAACTCGACCCAAGAAATCCCATCCCGCCTGTTACCAAAATCGTCATCGCACTCGCCTCCAGCTTATTTGGATTCCTTCACCAATTCATTGATAAAGGATGGATTGTAAAGCTTGTTCATATCCGGCAGGTCATCGATAAACTCCAAATCCTTCAGAAACTCGCCGACTTTCTGGCCGTTATACCGAACGGATGTGTAAGCTTCTTCGTCCTTCTGCGTAGCTACGTTATCTTGCAGGTCATAAACCTTTACGCCTTCGAGCGAGGTTTTGAATTCCTCCGGCGTAATCTCCGCATGCTTCGCCATGATGGCGATCGCTTCATCTGGATTGCTCTTCAGGTATGCAACGGCGTCGAACCAAGCCGCCATTACATGCTTCACATCCTCCGGCCGTTTCTCAATGACACTCTCGCGGAAGGTGATCGAATCCATCAACAAGCCTGGTGTCTTCTTAGACGAGAACAACAGCTTGCCTTTACCGGAGCTGAGCGTTTCGCTTAGGAACGGCTCCCAGATGACGGCGGCGTCAATCTTGCCTGCGAGGAAGGAGGAACCGGCATCCGTAATCGCCATGTTGAAGTAATTGATATCTTTCTCCGCCAGTCCGTTCTCCTTCAGAACAGTTAAGAGGAAGAATTGATCGACCGTCCCCAGCTCGGTCGCGACACGCTTGCCCTTCAAATCCGCGATGCTGTTAATCGAAGGATCTACGACGAAGCCGTCTGCGCCGTCGGAATAGTCGATGATCATCGGAATTTGCAGCTTGATGCCTTTGCCGACTGGTGGCAGCGTATCGCTTAAAGTCTGACTGTTCGCATCCACATTGCCCGAATTGAGCGCCGATAGGCCATCGCTATAGCTCGGGAACCATTCCAGCTGCACCGGAACATCATGCTTCTTGAAGAAGCCTTTCTCTTCTGCAACGTACCAGAGGAAGTAGGTTGGGAACGGGTTAAGTCCAATCTTGAGCGGTTCATCGCTCTTCCCCCCGGAATTGCCATTGCCGCTGCTAGAGCATGAGGTGAGCAGCAATGCGGCCATCACACAGGCGGCGGCTGCTGAAACGATACGTTTTTTCATGTTTTATCCCTCCAATCGATTAACTTAAGGCGATTGTAAACGTTTGTGCTACACAAAAGTCAACGGTGATGTTATATTTTATTACATGAATATCTCGTAAAATAGTAAAGCGAGGCGAATCGGCGATGAAGGAACGGTTAACGATCAGCGAAATGGCGCAGCTGCGCGGCATGACGACTGAGACATTGCGCCATTATGACCGTATCGACCTGTTTAAGCCTCAGTATGTAGACCCGCAGACGAGCTACCGGTATTACTCGATTTTTCAATATGAAGTGCTCGGCACGATTAAGGAACTTCGGGAAATCGGCATGAATACGACGGAGATCAAGCAGTATTTCAATGAGCGCAACATACGCAACTCGACCGAGCTGTTGGCGGCAAAGCATGAGGAGCTTGTCCAGAAGGTAAAAGAATTGACGGCGCTCGAGGAGAACGTACGAGATAAGCTCGTGTTTCTGCGAGGGCTGCTTGCTGATGCTGAGGCAGAGGCAGATGCTGCGACGGAAGTAGACGAGTACATGAGGGACGGCACAGCAGCCAAACGGCCTGCGGTCGTGTTCCGCCATTTGGAACGCCGGAAGCTGTTTACGCTGCATCAGAAGATTAACAGCAATCTGGAGTTATGCTATGGAGTGCTTGGACTGGAGAACCAGCTGACGGAGACCGCGCCTATTCTTGCAAGCAATCGGCTCGGTGTACTGCTCTCGCAGGAAGATTTGGAATCACGCCGATTCGAGTCACCTTCAATGATCTTCGTCGTCGCGAAGCGCTCAACAGCCGTCGCCAAGCCGCATCTTATCCGCATCCCGGAGGGGCTATTCGCTTGCATTCGCTATTACGGCGAGCTATGGAACCGTAGCGAGAGCCTAGCACTGCTCTGCGGCGAGCTGGAGAAGCAAGGCTATGTCATCACCGGCGATGCGCTGCAAATTATGCAGGTCGATATTACGATTACCGACAATCCGAGCGAAGTGATGTTTGAAATTCAAGTGCCCGTTCAGCATAAATCCGAGAAGCACAAAAAAGAACAGCAGCCAGAGCATTAATGCCCAGACTGCTGTTCTTCTTCAATTATGCCTGCTCATATTGCTTCTCTGCAGCAGCTGATACTGCCGCAGCCGCAATGAGCTCCTTATACTTCTCTGCATACCGGGTAACCGACTGCACATAAGTCGCATGCGACCATGTAAGCGGCGCAACCGACATCGGACTACCGTCAAGCGGATGCAGCTGCTCCGGCAGAACGCCGCTTCCGAGGGCATGATCAACGACCCATTGCAACGTCTCGCGAGGCTTCTCGAGATCGGCAAGACTCTTCGCCGATTCAATCTCGAAATTAGCAACCCAGAGTGTACAAATAATCCATGGATTTCCCGGCACATTCTCGATGTCGCCTGACTGTTGGAAGTAGTAATCGTTCGTGTAGCGCGCCGCGCCGCCGACATGCGTGCGAACGGACAGACCGCCTTTGATCGCATTCATCGTCTTAATGACCCGCTCGTCATCAACCGGAAGAACGCCGAACTCCCAAATCCCGAACAGACTGCTCTCCAGCGTCATATCCTTCACCCATTGATTATCTTTCTGGATAAGTCCACGCGCGAACCGGCCAGACTCCTCATCCCACAGATGCGTGATCATCGCCTGCTTGACCGAATGCGCGGTCGAACGGAAATGATCGCTTCGTTCATAGTCGCCGAACAGCTCCGTGAAGAATGCTGCCGCGATTAAGCCGCCATAAACCGATGCCACGGTATATGTCCAGATGCCATATCGCTCTTCCCACAGATCATAGCTCGGCTTCGGAAGCGATAAGCTGTAATCCATATATTGGCTGAGGAATGCAGCACTTTTGCGGATCAGATTGTTGTAAAGCGATTGCGGCAGCTCGATCACTTGATGGCGCGTATAGTCCTTCCATAACGCGAACAGTACAAGTGCCGTCTCATCCTCCTGAATCGGCAGCCTCCGGCTTCCTTGCACAATGTAAGGATGCCAGCTGGAGCCGACCGTGCCGTCTGGATTGTACTTGTGGTACAAGTAGCCATCCGGTGACAAGGCTTGCGCGCAGAACTGGAAGAACGGCGCAATGACACTCTGGAAGCCCGCCGCTGACATCGCTTCTGCGATTAGAGCGCCGTCGCGCGGCCACATGTAGCTGTAATGGTCGCGGTTGTATTGCAGAATATCCGTGTCATTCGCTGCTATAATGGCACCTCGTTCGTCCGTCTGCGTCCGAACGAGCAGCAGGCTGAGCCGGAACAACCGGGCAACCTCCGGCGATAGATCACCGAGATTATGTTCAGCGCGCTGCAGCCAATGATTCCAGTAGATGACGATTCGGCTGAGCAGCTTCTCCGGATGGCTGTCCTGCACATACTGGTTCAGCTTCTTCACCGCTTCAAGATCGCTGCCAATGGACATCCAGTAGTATATCGTCTGTTCTCCATTAGGTGGTACGACCGTCCGGAAGCTGATCGTGCTGTCGACAGAGCCCTGGGCAATCGAGTTACCCATCAGGTTGCCGTCCTCGGCGTCACGCCAAGTGCCTTCTGCGGAATGGAACCGCTTGATACCTGTCGTATACTGCGTCATGCCGCCTTCATCCGAGAAGCCGTTAAACATGAAGTAAGAAGACCGTTTGTAATGATATAACGTATGATTATCCGGATAATAGGCGGCTGTATCTCCAACCTCTGAGCCGTCAATCATCAAATCCTGATGGAAGAATAGCCGCACTTCCCGTGCATCACCCGCTAAGTTGCGGACGACGACACGTTTAATGTAGATGCACTCACGCTGGTGAATGCCGTCATTCATATGCAGCTCAATCGCAAGCCTTTCATTGCGTGCGATGACATTCGTAACAAGCGAATCTTCGATGTAGCCAAGCTCGATCTTCCAATCCGGGTCTTCGAGCCAAGAGAATTGGCCAGCTACCCATATGCCGAGCCTGCAATATTGTCCGCCGACATGATTCAGTTGTCCAACGAATGGATAGTAAATATCCCGAATATAACAGTTGCGATCTAGGTTGATCAGAATTTTACCGTTGCCGATTACGAGATGACGGGCCATGGCTGGCGCTCCTTTCTAAGTGGCGAAATCGTGGTGTAAAGCGACATGTAGGCTTTCGCCGAGCGGGTCCAGCTGTAGTCTTCCTTGGCGCTGTTCGTGACAATTTGCTGCCATGCCGCTTCATCCTTATAGAAGCCAATTGCTCTTCTAATCGTGTGAAGCATATCGTGCGCGTTATAATTCGCGAAGCTGAAGCCGTTGCCTTCCCCAGTATATTCGTCATAGGCAAGTACAGTGTCTTTTAATCCGCCGGTCTCCCTCACAATCGGAACGCTGCGGTAACGAAGCGCAAGCAATTGGCTCAGTCCGCATGGTTCGAATTGCGACGGCATCAAGTACATATCGCTGCCAGCATAGATGCGGCGGGCAAGTCCGTCGTTAAAGCCGAACCAGGTCGCAACCTGTCCTGGGCGCTCCAGCTCCGCTGTACGGAACAGATCTTCATACTGCGAGTCGCCGGAGCCGAGCACGACGAGCTGCACATCTTCCTGCAGAATCTCGCCGAACACAGCGGCGATCAGGTCGAAGCCTTTCTGATCGACGAGCCTCGAGACGACACCGATGAGCGGCGTGTCCTCCGACTCTCGCAGACCGAGCTCACGCTGCAGCGACACCTTGTTCTTCCGTTTGCGCGCGAGCGAGCCGCGATATGGGAACGGAATAGCCTCGTCATTCATCGGATCGAACAAGTCGGTATCAATCCCGTTGACGATTCCGACGAGATCGGCGCTGCGATGACGCAGTAGTCCGTCCAGCCGTTCACCATAATATTCCGTTTGAATTTCCTGCGCATAGGTGGGGCTAACGGTTGTGAGCTTGTCCGCATAACGAAGACCGGCGAGCATGCAGTTGCCGGCTCCGTAGAACTCAATCCCTTCAGAGAAGAACAGCTCCTCGCCGGCATTCATTAGCTCCTTGAACAGCTCTTTCCCAAAGACCCCTTGATACTTCAAGTTGTGAATCGTATACACCGTCGCGATATCCGCACATGCCGGATCAAACCGATACCTTGTCTTATGCAAGAATGGGATAAGGCCTGTCTGCCAGTCATGACAGTGAATGATCTCCGGATGGAAATCAAGATGATACAGCGACTCCATGACGGCGTAGCAGAAGAAGATGAAGCGTTCTGCATCGTCGCCATAACCATACAGTACACCGCGTTTAAAATAATGCTCATTGTCGATCAAATAATAGACGACACCGTCCAGCTCTGCCTTCAATAATCCACAGTACTGGTCCCTCAATCCGATTCGCACCGTGAAGGTCGCGATCGTCTCGAATTGCTCGAGTAACGCGGCAGGAATGGCATCATACTTAGGCAGAATGACGCGGACGTCAGCCCCTTTGGCGTTTAACGCTTTCGGCAGCGCGCCAGCGACATCGGCGAGTCCGCCCGTTTTCACGAGCGGCACCGCCTCAGAAGCTGCAAATAAAACTTTCATCGTATGGATTCACCTCTTCTTCTATCGCTTTTAATGCTTCTATCTCTCTAGCATTGCAGCAGATCCGTATAGCGTGAACGACTTAGATAACCTTTCTCTTCGTCGCAAGGAACGGCGACACTTCAGCGCCTCGAAGCTCACGGCTGCGCTCCACGGTTACATCTTTATCAAGAATGACGTGGTCAACGATGCTGTTCTCGCCGACAATTCCGTTCTGCATAATAATGCTGTTGCGTACGACCGCGCCTTTGCGGACATGCACGCCCCTAAACAGAATACTGTTAATCACCGTCCCCTCAATGATGCAGCCGTTCGCAACGAGCGAGTTGCTCGTCTTCGCGCCTTCTGCGTAACGCGCAGGCGGCTCATCCTTGACTTTTGTATAGATCGGCCCCGGCTCGAAGAACAAGCTCTTCCATACTTCAGGACGCAGCAGCTGCATACTGTTCTGGTAGTAACTGGTCAACGTGTTCACGACGCCGAGATAGCCTTCATAGATATAACTCTGAATATGAAGCCGGTCGAGACGTGACATAATGGCATGTCGCACGAGATGATCCTGTCCTTGCGCGAGCGAGCTATCAACGATCTCTAACAGCAGGTCCTTCTTCATTAAGTACATCTCCATCGAGATGAGATCTGTATTCAGACGGCCATAATGGTCCTGCATCGAGGTGATTCGGCCTCTGTCGTCTATTTGCACTTTGCGCGCCTTGCCGCCAAGCAGATCATTCTGTCTCTTGCAGATGACCGTAATGTTCGCGCCGCTCGCCTTATGTGACACCAGCAGCTCTTCGAAGTCGATATTACAAATCATATGGCTGCGCGTAACGAGCACATACTCTTGTGAGCTGCGCGTAAAATAATCGCGGTGCTGATAGAAATGATAAAGGTCGCCGCGGCGCACTTCATTCACATCGTCTGTTACCGGAGGTAGAATAAACAGGCCGCTCTGACGGTGATGCAAATCCCAATGCTTGCCGGAGCCCAAATGGTCGATTAAGGAACGGTACTTCGTCTGCGCGAATACAGCCACTTTCGAAATGCCTGAGTTCACCATGCTCGATAGCATGAAATCAATTAATCGGTAGCGCGCTCCGAACGGCACGGTAGCTAGGCAACGGCTTGCGGTCAATGTCTCCATTTCGTCCGCTTCATGTATGAGATTGATAACACCTAGTATGTTGGAGTTCATATCTTCTCTACCTCCTGCAACGAATGGTTAGCCGCAACAAATTCATCGCTACCGATTACCGTCACGCTCTCCCTGCTTGGATCACCAATTACGACACCATCTGCAATGATGGCATTCTCGCCGATGATTGCTTTATAGATTCGCGCTCCCTTCCCGATCTTCACGTTCGGCATGATGACCGATTCATACACTTCACAGTCTGCTCCCGCCTGCACACCGTAGAACAGCACCGACCGGTGCACCAGACCTTCTACATAACAGCCTTCGTTAATGAGTGAATCGTGAATTTCCGCCGTCGCCGCCGTATAATGCGCAGGGCGATTCGGATTGACAGAATAGATACGCCAATCTTTATCATTTAAATTCAGCACTGGATTCTCGGATAATAGATCCATATTCGCTTCCCAGAGGCTCTCGAGAGTGCCGACATCCTTCCAGTATCCTTTGAACGTATAAGAGTTCAGCCTGACGCCATCCTGCAGCATTGCAGGAATAATATCCTTGCCGAAGTCGTTGCTGGAACTGCGGTTCGCTTCATCTCGAATGAGGTACTGCTGCAGCACTGGCCATGAGAAAATATAAATGCCCATCGAAGCCAGGTTACTCGTCGGCACCTTCGGTTTCTCTTCGAACTTGGTAATACTCCCATCATCATCGACATGCATAATGCCGAAGCGGCTCGCTTCCTTCAAGCTGACCTCAATACATGCGATCGTCACGTCCGCTCCGCGTTCCTCATGCTCCTGGAGCATAAGCTCGTAATCCATGGTGTAAATATGATCACCTGAGATAACGAGAACGTAGTCCGGATCATATTGGTCGATAAAGCCCATGTTCTGATAGATCGCGTTCGCCGTGCCTTTGTACCACATTCCGCCCTTCTGCTTCATATACGGCGGAAGAATAGCCATGCCACCATCACGTCTGTCCAGTCCCCATGGACTTCCGATCCCAAGGTAAGCATTGAGGACGAGAGGCTGGTACTGCGTCAGTACACCGATTGTGTCAATCCCCGAATGAGTACAGTTGCTGAGAGTAAAATCGATAATTCGGTACTTCCCGCCAAAATGGACCGCCGGCTTTGCCACATCTTTCGTCAGCACACCGAGTCGCTTCCCTTCCCCGCCGGCTAGAAGCATAGCCACCATCCGTTTTCTGCCCATGTACAATCTCTCCTTCTTAACTGCAGCGACCTGCTGCAGTTCGTGTAATGATGAGTTCCATCATTTAGTGCAATATGGTTTTCTCTTGGTTGCGGCGAGGTTCTCCATCTGCAAAAACAAGCATTTGAAACGATAGCGGCGGAAGATCAAGCGTGATTCTGCAAGGTCTTCCATGCCAAGCTGTCTTGGTGCTATGATGAACTTTCGTAGAAGCAGCTGTAGAAACACTGCCGCCGAAAGCTGCCGCCTGACTGTGTATTGCAGTCCGGTAGCGACCCGGTTTCGGAACACCGACATGGTATTCGGGATAGTGGTGATACGAGAAATTGCAAATGATGATCGAGAATTCATCTTCCGCGTGGCCGCGGCGCATAAAGACGATGATGCTCTGTGCAGCATTGTGTACATCAATCCATTCGAAGCCGCCGGGATCGCAATCGCGTTCCCACAGCGATGGCGTCTTGCCATATCTATCATTCAAGGACAATACATAAGTCTGCATCGCCCCGTGAAGCTCGTAATCTAGCAGCATCCAATCTAGCGATTCGGCGTCCTTCCATTCGTCAAACTGCCCCCATTCACCGCCCATGAAGAGCAGCTTCTTGCCGGGATGCGTCATCCAATAGCCGTAAAATAGACGGAGCTGTGCGAATTTCTGTTCATATGTACCAGACATTTTGTTAAGGAGAGAACGTTTGCCATGGACGACTTCGTCGTGCGACAAAGGCAATACGTAATTTTCGGAAAAGGCGTACATCAGTGAAAATGTAATGAGGTTGTGGTGACGCATCCGATCATTCGGATCAAGCGCCATGTAACGAAGCATGTCATTCATCCATCCCATGTTCCATTTGAAGTTGAAGCCAAGACCACCCATATAGGTAGGCGATGTTACCGCCGGCCAAGCGGAAGAATCTTCAGCCATCATGAGTGCGTTAGGATAATATTGAAACACAACTTCGTTTAATCGTTTGAGGAATCGCAGGGCGTCGGTATTCTCCGTGCCCCCGAAAGCGTTATAGGTGTAAAGCTCAGGTGGTTTATCAAAATGAAGATCGATCATGCTGGCTACAGCATCGACTCTGAGGCCGTCAATGTGGAACACATCCATCCAGAAGACAGCGTTCGAAACGAGAAAACTTTGCACTTCCGTACAGCCATAATCAAAAGCAAGAGTACCCCATAACGGCTTCTCCGCCCGCTTCGAGTCCTTCCCCTCATAAATCGGCGTACCGTCGAACTCCCGCAAGCCATGGTCGTCCTTGCAGAAATGTCCGGGTACCCAATCGAGAATGACGCCGATTCCCCTCTGATGGCAGCGATCAATCAGCATCATCAATTGCTCCGGGGTGCCATATCTGCTCGTGGCGGCATAATAACCGGTAGTCTGATAGCCCCAAGATTGGTCGAGCGGATGCTCGGTAATAGGCAGCAGCTCGATATGTGTATACTTCATCTGCACCACGTATTCGACGAGTTCGTCAGCAAACTGCTCGTAGTTCCAGAACAGCTCCTTGCCATTATTGCGCCATGAGCCCAAATGGACTTCATAAATGAGCAGCGGCTCGCTGTAAGCGCTAGGACTGTCTTCTAGCTTACGTTGATGCCAGTCTCGATCATTCCAGTTATAAGTGAATAGTTCGCTAACAATTGAAGCCGTGCTTGGCCGAAGCTCAGCTGCGAACGCATACGGATCGGATTTCAGCAGCCGGTTGCCCTCCGCTGTCAGAATCTCATACTTATAGTTGGCGCCTGCGCCGATATCAGGAATGAATAAGCTCCATACGCCGGTTTCACCGATTAGCTCCATGCGATACCCGGTGCCATTCCAATCATTAAAGGAGCCCGCGACATTTACTTCCTTCGCATTAGGCGCCCATACTGTGAATCGAACGCCAGTCTTGCCGTCAAGCTGCACGATGTGCGCGCCGAAAGTTCGATAACTATGGAAATAATTACCTTTGTTGAACAGATATAAATCGCGCATTGATAATCCGATTGCAGCAGCATTCGCCATATAAGGCTAGCACCTCCCAAAATACAGCTTTTTGCGAACAAAATGTCACCTTTATTAGCACTAGCGCGATATTATTCTATTATACACGCCATCTTAACAATTCGCACTATATTTTCAGAAAATTTAGATATTTCTTTAATAATATTAAGAATGAACTCCGCAAACGCGCTGCCACGGCCCTTCTTGACTTCTAGATCGCAATATCGCTAAGATGAACTGGATGTTAAATTGACCAAGGGGGCTTCCCATGAATTCTTTCTCATTTCAAAATTCGACCAATATCGTATTCGGTCAAGGCACGGTAAACCAGCTCGCTAGCTTGGTTGCGCCATATGGCAAAACGATTCTGCTCGTCTATGGAGGCGGCAGCATTAAACGCAGCGGTTTGTACGATGAAGTGTTGGCCCAATTGAATTCCATTGACGCGAAGGTTGTAGAACTAGCTGGTGTTGAGCCGAATCCACGCCTGACATCCGTAAATAAAGGCATCGAGCTGTGCCGCAGCGAGAAGGTCGACCTGATTCTGGCCGTTGGCGGCGGCAGCGTTATTGACGCAGCTAAGGCGATAGCTGCAGGCGCGCTGTATGATGGCGATGTATGGGATTTCTTGATGCAAAAGGCGCAAATCCAGGAAGCCCTTCCGATCGGCACGATTCTGACGCTGTCGGCAACCGGCTCGGAGATGAACGGCAACGCCGTTATCTCGAACTGGGAAACGAAGCAGAAGCGCGCTTTCGGCAGCCAGCATGTCTATCCGCGTTTCTCTATTCTCGATCCAACGTTGACTTACTCCGTACCGCGCGACCAAACCGTCAATGGTGTCGTTGACATTATGTCGCACGTATTTGAACAATACTTCACGCTGACAGAGAACGCGCCGCTTCAGGAGCGTCTCTGTGAATCCGTGCTGCTCACGGTTATTGAGAATGCAGAGAAAGCGCTCGAGAATCCGAACGATTACGACGCGCGCTCGAACTTGATGCTGTGCGGCACGATGGCGCTGAACGGCGGCTTGATCAGTGTCGGCACGCAGAACGACTGGGCTTCGCATGGCATCGAACACGAGGTTAGCGCGATCTATGACATTCCGCATGGCTCAGGCTTGTCCATCTTGTTCCCGAACTGGATGAAATACGTGTATAAAGAGCGGATCGACCGCTTCACGCAATTTGCGGAGCGGGTATGGGGAATCGAGCGCGGATCAAAGTCGGATGATGAACTGGCGCTTGCCGGCATTGAAGCGACTCGCGAGTTCTTCAATCGCATTGGCGCTCCTGCAACGCTCTCACACTACAACATCGGCAGCGAGAATCTCGATGTCATGGCGAGAGAAGCGGTACTATTCGGACCGCTCGGCAACTACAAGAAGCTGCAGCAAGAGGATGTTAGACAGATTCTTGAACTAGCGCTGTAGTCGACTTGCAATTGCGTGGACGTAGCAATCAATTAAAATGCAAATAAAGAGGCCGTCCCTCAATAAGGGACGACCTTTTTTTTACATGGAATGAATGATGGCGTTAATATCCGTCCTCGCGCGGCTCAGCGTGCTTGGTGCTCGCACCGCCTGTGAAGCGTTTGCGGTAAGACAGCGGCGTAATGCCGACATGCTCCGCGAACGAACGCGAGAAATGCGGCGTCTGCTTGAATCCGGTCTCATCCGCTATTCGCGAAATCGGCCAATTCGTCTTCATCAGCATGAGCTTCGCCTGATCCATCCGGTAAGAGAGCAAATATTGCTGCGGCGTACAGTCGAACACATCGCTCATGCAGCGCGCGATATAGTTAGGATGAAGCCCCAGCACTTCGCCAAGCTTGCCGTTGGTCACCGTTGTCCGGAAATGCATCTTCAAATACGCAGCAGCCTCTTCCGCAACAGCAATCGGCGCTTTAGCCGCATCGCTTCGCCAGCCTTCATCGAATAGCTGCAGCAGATGCAGAAACCATTGCTGGCGCTGCCAGAACGCAGCATGCGACGTGCCAAGCGCGGCTTCATGAAGCTTCCCGAACAATGTGATAACTTCTTGCGGATATGAGAATGACATCGTCTTCGGCAACCGGATCGCATAGGAGTAATAATCGCCGCGGAGCGTGCCGCAATTGATATCGCTTAGCTCTTCCCACGGTCCTGCCGTTTGGAAATGTACCCAATCGAACACGGTTTCCTCCGTGCACGGCTTCGTCGGATAATGCCATTTGTCCGGCCTTAGAATGAGCATCTGGCCCGGTCCGACTTCCCAAATATGAGATTCCTCGCCAATATACAGCTTTCCGCTATGTACGAATAACAGATCGAACACACCGATATTTCGGCGGTTCGGATGCTCGCCACCCGGCTGATATGTAGTTCGGTTAGACTCAATAAAATAAGGAAGCGGCGGTGATAGAAATGTAAGCAGCGGTTCCGACGACACGAGTGAAGCCTCCTACAAAAATAGTAACGTCCGTATAGTTTAGCAGACAATTGACAATCGAGATATAGCCAATTGATACTACCTAAGCTTCTGTCACGGTAATTCCTTATTGTTGCTGCTCATGAAGCGCTGCGGCCTGTCCCCTAGTTCCGCGAATGCCGGAAAGCTGCGTCGCCAAGAAGAGAATGAATAGAAGCAGCACAAGCCCGATGCCAATAACGGAGCCATTCACGGATACATGCATCTGGCTAAGCGTCAAATAGATGCACAAGCCGGTAACCGTAAGAATGTTCTCGCTGAAGTTCTGAACGGCAATTGTTTTGCCAGAGCCGATAAGCGACTTGCCTTCCTCCTGCAGCATCGTATTGAGCGGAATGACGAAGATGCCGCCGAAAAGACCAATTAAGAAGAGCAGCGCAATCGTTAGCCATAACACATACGTAAACGACGCCACCATCACCGATGCCACCATGAATAGCCCGAAATAAAAAGCTCGGTGCAGCTTGCCTGCAGGCACGAAGCGCGGGGTCAAGAATGCGCTGAAGACGACGCCGATTGCCGTGATGCCAATCATCATCGACTGCTGGTCTGTATCTTCAATGCCCAGGTTGAGCGGCAACCACGCGATAAGAGCAATACGCAGCACAGCAGCTGTCAGCCAGAACGAGCCGGTGCCGATCAAGGAAAACCGCGCCCGCGGGTTGCGGAACAGCAGCGATACATCGCGTAGAAACTGCATCGCTTCAGGTCCATACTTAATCGATTTGTCGCCAGCTTTTGCCGGAATCATGAACGTCATGAACAGCGACACCAGATAGACGCCGAGACAAGTGATAATCGCCGGCATGTCGGAGCTTTCTGCTAAGAAGCCCCCTGCCACTGTACCGAGCAGAATCGCGAGTATCGTAGAGCCTTCCACTTTGGCATTCGCACGGAGCAGCTCATCCTCTGTTGAAGTAAGCTCGGTTAGTATACCGTACTTGCCCGGCGAGTAGACGACCGCACCGATCCCGACGAACATATAGCACAGCGCCGGCGGCAAGTGAAACAGAAGCATCGCAATTCCGATCGCCTTCAATACATTTCCAAGCAGCAATACATGCGATTTCGCCTTCTTGTCAGCGAACGCGCCGACAATCGGAGCAAGAAATACGTAAGCACAAAGAAAAGCGATCTGAATATAGTTGACCGCAATATCAGGGTTCTCAACCCCTTGGCGCTTGACCATCCCTACGATGAGAAAAAAGTTCAAATTATCCGCGAACGCACTTAAAAACTGCGTGAGCACCACCGTATTCAGCGGTGACAATATCCGTTTCATCCCATTAGTTCTCCTTCCTGTTTGGAGCATTATGCAAAATCATCATTTTTTCATCATATACCATTTCACTCCCGAACATAAAGTTACAAAAAAAAGAACGGCATCCGCAAGGCGCTATCGCCCAACCATGCCGTTCTTGCTGTTCTTTTCTTGCTATTATACTTCCTATCTGCGCCTCTTCACACGTCCGAATCCAACTCGCGTCTTCGGCTTTGACTTCCTTGGCGGCGTGAACGAGCTTGATTTCTTATCACTATCCGAGCCTCGCGTAATAGATCCGGATGATTTCGGAGGTGCTTTATTAAATAGACCGCCCTCGCCTACTCTGCTCGTATCCGCATTCTTCGAGCGCTTGAAGATCGAACCGGTCCGGTTCACTGTCATCGGCGGAATTGCTTTCTTCTCTTGCGTCGTCGGAGCGTGATAATTGCCGCTCTTCGGCTTGTACTTGTCCCGATCGTCATAGCCGCGGTAAGTGCCATGCCCGTAGCGGCCATTATCGAAGAGATCACCAAGCAGGCTTGCAATCAGATACCCTTCAAGGAAGCTGGAGCTGTAATTGTTGCGAACATACTCCTTGGAATCGACCTCGATGAGCGTATCCTCAGTCTTCTTCGTATCCTGCTGCAGATGGATGATCTTGTCCGAGTAGACAAGAAACATATGATCCGTCTTCTCAGGCGACTGCTGCTGCGGCTTCGACTCATCAATGAGCGCCTTCGCCACTTCCGGAACGCTGACTCCTGCAGCCCGGTACACATAGGATGTCTGCGAGCCGCTGCCGTTCACCGATTCGAGCGGATATTTCTCTTGAATCGTGTCCGTGATTCCGCAAGCGGCAAGCAGCGGGAAGATCAGCGAGATGACAAGCAATATTTTGATCAAATAAGATCGATGAATTCGCACTTTAGCTCATCCACTCCTAACTGCCGCGGAGAACGCGCACATCGGCTGACAACACATCTTCACCTTCGTACAGCATAAACCGTCCGTCCTGCCACTCTATGCGCAGTAGCTTCATATCATCGGACTGAAACTGCCACACGTATTGCTCGCCGCCCTGCAAGAACGGTGTTCGGCCAGTCGTCACGACAAAACCGGAATATTGTTCCTCTAGATAATACATACGGCCATCCAGCTCCAGCTCTGTCGGCACTTCTTCAACGGAATCGAGTCTGCCGTCAATCGGCGCATACAGCGCGAACTCTGTCCGTTCCCGCTCCTCAATGGTCAAGTAACTGATTGCTGAACCATCCTGCAGCGTAAGCACTACGATGTTCCGCTGGCGGTTATGCAGTCGGCCGACCACTTGGTAGGTGACAAGCGACACTTCACACACGTCACCAGGCCCGATCGTTAGCATGCTCTTCTCCGCACGCGGCGGCTCCGGCTTCGCCATAATATTTTTTATTCGTTTGAATAAACCCATGAGTGATTACTCCCTAATGTTCAAGTTTATAGACACGAACCGATAACGAGCGCCCCTGCGACATGCAGCGAGCCCGCCAGAAGCGCATGCGACATCTTACCTTCCTTCGTGCCTTCGCCGAGGTCAAGGGAGACCGTCGCTCTAAGCGCGACTTCAACCAAGCTCTCAATGAGCAGCAGGATGACGAAGGAAATGACCGATGCCAGCAGCGCATCGCCTAGATGATCCGAGCTTGAGATGGATTGCGCCAGAATATATGCTTGTGCAAGCAGTTTCATGATGAATCGGCTCGTCACCGCCACATTCCCCTTCTTGATCTCTTCCAAATCCTTATAACGCGTAAAAAATGAATCGATCGCCATCAGCACGATCAGCAGCACAGCACCTGCGCCTGTCCATACCAGAATACCTAGCATCTCATCTAATGTCATCGGATTGATCCTCCATCATCAATATGAACTCATCTACTATGCAAAGAAAAAACGTCGCTCGGCGCCCTGGAATGACCCAGACTTGCCTGCAGACGTTCTTCCTTCACCAGCACCTAGCTACTCTTTGTTCTCGTACTTCTTCATCAGCGCCGCAAGCTCATCATCGACTTCCTTGTTCTTGCCGAGCGCTTCGAATTCATCGTCAAGCGATTTGGCCTTGCTGTTCATCTCATTGCTCGCCTCTGCCATTGCCTCAGCTTGGAGCATCTTCTCTTCCATGCGCTTCAAACCAGCCATTGCTGTATCGGAGCTGAATCCTGCCATCGACTTGTTAATATCCGCTTGCGCCTTCGCTGCTTGGTAACGCGCCACGAGCGTCTCACGCTTGTTCTTCATCTCTGTCAGCTGGCCGCGCATTTCAGTAAGCTTGGCACGAAGATTGTCGGCTGCCGCTTTGTTCTGATCGAAGCTCGCCTTGTACTCATTACGCTTCTGCTCGGCTGCTCTCTTCTCTTCCAGAGCTCGGCGGGCAAGCTCGATGTTCTGAAGCGATGCAGCCGTATGCGCCTGCTCTTCACGCTTCGTAACGAGAGCGTCTTGCTCCTCATACAATTGTTTGAACTTCTTCTCAATGGCAATTTGCGAAGCTACTGCTTTCTCCGCGTCCTCGAGATCCTCTTGCATATCGCGGATATACTGGTCGGTTAGCTTAATCGGATCCTCCGCTTTCTCAATTAATGAATATACGTTCGACAGTGTAAGATCTCGCAATCGTTTAAATACAGACATGGTTCAAGTTCCTCCTCGAAAATGATGTTCGTCTTTCGTTCATGCTTTTGTATACGGCACATCCAGCAAGATGTTTCAGAAATTATTTATTTAATTTATCATAACCGGTCTCTGCAAGAAAACGGCAGTTGCAGCTGTTATACGCCCCATTTCGTCCGCGCTTCCTCCATACTGATCGTCGGACCTGCATGCCAGCCGTAATGGCCCTTCGGCTTGGCGCCGATCCAGCGTTCATCAACCGGTTCGCTCTGCAGCTGGTATCTGGTATCCGCACTAAATCGGTAGCGGTTCGTCTGATTCGTCAGCGAGCCATGCATCGTGTACATACCGAAGATCAGCGCGTCGCCTGCTCTGAATTCCGCTGTCGCCCATTTGCCGCCAAACTTCTCGATCAACTCGAGCGGATCATCCGCGAACCAGCCGTCGACGCGATCGCGGTCGACATCCATCTGGCCATAGGTTTCACGAACGCGGTCAAAATGCTGCGATCCAAGCAGAATCGCAAGTCCCCCTAGCTCATAGGAGATATCATCAAGAGGCGTCCATAGCGTGTACAGGTTCTTGGTGCCGCGTCCCATGTACACGATATCGTAATGCGCGCCAGTAAAGTCGCCGGTGCCGACTGCCCGCACCCACTTGTAATCATAGGTAAGCGATGGCCCGCCTAGAAATCTGTCGAAAAATTGCATGGTCGACTCGCTGTTGACAACTTCGAGCAGCTTCTGCGGTTGATTCTCGCTGCCCAAGAAGGCAGCGCTTTTATTGTGCGAGTTGATGATGCCATCCTCAATCGCCGTTCCAGCCATCAGCTTTCCCTGCTCCGCTATACGCTGCAAGTATGCTAGCCTTGCTTGCTGCACCTTCGCACGGTCATGAAAGCCGCGGATGAACAAATACCCGTCTTCCTTCAGCCTGCTGCGAAGCGCAGCCTCGTCATCCAGTATATCATTTGATTCACGCAGCTCCGTCATGTACGGCCCGTTCATGACCAGCTCCCGCGTTCCCATCTTTACGACTGTTGTGCTCATCCGCTTACGCCTCCCAATATTTTGAAGCATCGCATAGCCCAAGTATAAACTGCCGCAGCTAGTTTGTCTTTGTGCAAACGCGCAAACTCACAAAAAGATCCTCCGTCAGCACAGAGGATCTTCAGAATCAAGGATAAGTCGATATGTGATTGAGTTTATCGTTTCAGGCGACCTGAGAACATATATGCGCTCTCAGTTCGAAAATCCCTCGCATAATGCTCGAAACTCCCCGCAAGAGATCGAATAAGCTCACTCTCCAGCCCTCCCCGAATGTCTTAAGCAACGCAACCGAAGGAACCGCCAGAAGAAGCAGTTCCTTCGGATTATCAAGATTATCGGTACAATTAATACTCAATTTCATTTGATGAGTAACAATTCGCATCAATCGCCAACAAGCGCTGGCGACGACTGCCGATTAGATACTGCTACCACAGGAGTTGGCGAAGGTGCCTTATACGCATTCTCCCCGTGCAAGCTGATGTCGAGCCCTACCTCTTCCTGATCTTTAGCTACGCGAAGGGGAACAAAGAGGCTGATAACCTTTAGCAGCACGTAGGTGCCAACAGCAGCGAGCACGATCGCCACGCCAACATCGAGCAGTTGAATGAGCACCTGCTTCGGATTGCCGAAGAGCAGTCCGTCATTGCCGGCCGGATTGACCGTTTTGCTGGCGAAAATGCCTGTTGCAAGAGCCCCCCAGATGCCGCCCAAACCGTGCAGGCCAAACACATCAAGCGTATCGTCATAGTTAAAGCGAGACTTGAGGAAATGAACGCCGAAGTAGCAGACGATGCTCGCGATAGCTCCAATCGGAAGTGAAGATGCGACGGAGACGAACCCTGCCGCCGGAGTTATGGCGATGAGTCCGGCAATAACACCTGTGACAGTACCAACGAGCGTCGGCTTGCCTCGTTTGTACCATTCAATCGCCATCCATGCGATACCGCCTGCTGCGGCAGCCATATGTGTCGTTGCGTAGGCGAGCGTTGCAAGAGAATTTGAAGCAAGTGCGCTGCCGCCGTTGAAGCCCATCCAGCCAAACCATAGCGACATGCCGCCAATGAAGAATAAGATGACATTGTGCATCGATTCCTTTTGATGCGGGAAGCCTTCACGCGGCCCGATCATGAGTGCAACGACGAGCGCACTGACGCCTGAAAGAATATGAACGACCGTTCCTCCGGCAAAATCAAGCCCGCCCAGCTGCATGAGCCAGCCGCCGCCCCATGTCCAGTGCGCCATCGGCGCATACACGAAGATGACCCACAGCACCGAGAAAATCACCCATGCCGACAGCCGAATCCGTTCCGCAGCTGCACCGGAGATTAGAGCAACGGTAATCGCGGCGAACAAGCACTGGAAGATCGCAAAGATGAAATGAGGAATCGTCATCGTGCCTGCCGGATCTCCGCTCACCCCGTTAAACATGGAAAAATCTAGCTTGCCAATCAAGCCGCCTACATCAGGTCCGAACGCAAGCGTGTAGGCGCACAGCACCCATACGATACTAACGACGAGCATGCTGCTTAAGCTGTACATCATCGTCGAGAGCACATTACGCGAGCTGACCATCCCGCCATAGAATAGCGCAAGCCCCGGGACGAACATGAACATGACGATCGCCGAGGAAATCAGCATCCATGCGGTATCGCCTGTATCCACAACAGGCGCAGCCGCTTCTTCCGCAAACACGGAGGTCATCGTTAAACACCATAACGCGATAACCGCGAGTCCAATTCGGACCGCCATCGACAACGATAAGTAACCCTTCCTTCTATTCATTCGCATCGCCTCCATCATTCCATCATTTACATGACAACGAAAGTCGCAATTCCAATCAGAATGGATAGTACTGACACCGCAGCCTTTAACCTTGCTGCGTGTGTTCTTCCCGTCTCGCGCTGCTTCACCATCCGGTACAGCATTCGGCAAGCGCAGTAGATCGCGATGCCGTTCAAGATCATTAGCAAAGCGGTCAACCAAGACAGCGAGCTGCCTGCTCCGGTCATCGGCATGGACATCGCCATCGAGGAGTCCATCTCATGCTGGTGCGCATGATGCATCGCCGCTGCACCAAGGCCAATTGCTGCAAGTGCCGGTGCGAGCAGCAGATGGATGCCATGAATGAGCAGCATAAGCGCTACCGGTACGGTCGATAGCGCAAACAAGCGATTCTCTTCTCCTTTTATCGCTGCGCGGCTTACTTTCATCCATGCCCCTCCCTCGAGCAGCAGGTATCGCCTCCACTTACTGCCGTTTTCTTCAAAGTCGGAGGCACGTCGAGCGCCGGGCTGCAATTGAAGAAGCCGCTTGGCTTCAGCAGAAATCCAGTATACGCCGCAGGCATGACCGGCCAATCCTCCGGACGCGGGATATGATTGTGGCCCATCGTGTACCAGACGACGATGTCCGTGTTCTCCACAGAACGGTTCTGCTTGGACCACTTCGCCAAACCGTCGCCGCCTGCATGTTGATTCGGGTATTTGCCTGCTGCATACAGTTCATCTGGATCGTAAGGCGTCACCCACATATGGTGCGTAATGAATCCGGCACGCTTGATGAGATCGGACTCCGGCGCGGCGAAGGGGAAGCAGTTCTCGCCAGGGACGATTTTGTAACCTACGGATTGATTCATATCATTCTTCACATTGTCGTTAACGAATTTCCAGTAACGTGCCGTCTCCAGCTTCAAATCCCGCACAGCCTCGTTCTCCGCAGCAAGCAGCGTCGACTTCGCCGTGAACGCGTTGCTCATCGGATTCTCCGGCCCAAGAGGAGCAGGCACTGTATCGACTTCGTATACGGAGTTCTCGTTCCCGTCAATCTGAAGGTCAAGCCGCACATTGAAGAAGTGTTGATGATTCGGTGCATAGAGTTCAGGCGCTACCATCGTGCCGTACAGAGGCTTCTCGCCATCAGTTAGACAACCGACGGACAGAATGCCGGTCAGCTTCACTTGAAATTCGATGTTGCCGTCCTGATAGAAATACCAGAAGAAGCCATATTCATAATTGGCGACCGTAGAAATCGACGAAATGACGAGTCTGCGCGAACGTCTGACCTCGACTTCATTCGTACGCCAGTCCGTGTGCTTCCACAGGATGCCGTAGTCCTCCTCATGCATGCAGATCGCGTTCTTGATAACAACGGTATCACCGCGGCTGTTCGTCATTGCTGCGTCCAAATAGCGAATATAACCGACGCAATCGCAGCCCAGCTCCAGGCTATTCGCCAATTGTCCGATCCCATACTCGCCGCTGTCGAACGCATTCTTGCGGTTCTGCGTAGGTCCGGGATCTCCATAGGGCACTACCATTTCCGATAATGCCGCCCTGTAAAGTACAGGACGCTTCGTTCCGCCATCGTTATAACTGACTGTGTGAATCGTCAACCCTTCTCTGCTATTAAAGCCGACACGAAGATTCCACTTCTGCCAATTCACTTCATGGCTGTCTATCGCAAAGCTCGGGCCATCCGGCTGTGTAATGTCTATCCGCTTCAAATCAGCGCGCAACGGTCCTGTCTCAGAGAGCGCATAATGAGCCGGCTGTGACGGAATCGCCTTGTAAGGATGCTCCTCGACCTGAAGCACCTTCATTTCGTTCAAGTCGACAACTGGGATAATGCCTAGCGGTCGCGCATAGCCGTTCTCACCTGGCTTGCTTCGCAGGAAGCACAGCGGCCTTGCGATTCGTCGAGAATTCTCATAGGCACCTCCGAAGTTACCAGCAGACCAAAGGTCGACCATGACGAGCGAAGCGTCCGTCACGCCAAGCCTGGAAAGCGCGGCCTGAAACGCCGCATCTTCCTTGACCGCGATTTCGCACTCAATCTGCTCATCTAGCATAATTGTCGGCTGCACGCCCGGAACATGCACCCATGATATGACTGCTTCGCTTGTGAGCGAGACGGTCGCTTCAAAACAAGCATTCTGCGCATTGTTCAGAATAATGATGGCTGCTTCCCGTTCGATCGTCTTCGAGTTATCGAAGACGATCACGTCGTTCTTCTTCGGCTCCTTCAGCATGACAGATACGAACCGGTCGAATGCGCCGAGATGCTTCGTCTCTCTCAGCACCTTCACGGCAAGCGCAATCTCTTCAGTGCTTAGCGGCTCAAGCGGGTGCTTCACCTTCTGTTTCTGTATGAGTTCCATCTCCATTCCTCTCTTTCTCCTGCCAAATGCCTCCACAATCCTGCAGCGAAACTCGCGAAAGATCGAGGTGAGGTTACCTCACATTATAGAAACAAACCTGGGCACTCCAAATAGCCATTTCCCGAATAATGGGAAGACACATAAATTTTACATAAAAAAATCTCCGGCATCCCCTACCTTAAGGAGGTGCACCGGAGATATCTGGACCGTTCGCTAAAGTTACGCCCGTTCGGAGCTGCCCGAATAGCCGAGCTCAGCTGAGATCAGACCCGCATATTTCTTGACATAATAGCTGTACTTCTCAATTGTATCGGCTTGGAACCGCAGCTCCGGTCCTGCGACGTTGATAGACCCGACAACGGTGCGCTCATAGGAGAAAATCGGCGCTGCGATTCCTGTCGTCCCTTCCGTCGCCTCCCCCGTAGTAACGCTGTAGCCTTGCGCCCGGATCCGCTGCAAATCCGCTTTGACATACTCCGGTGTTAGCGGCTTTAGTGAAGGCGCTTTCGTCCAATCGATCCCCCGAAGCAGCTGTTCTTGCAGTTTGAGAGGCATGTACGCGAGAATGACCCGGTTGGATGCGCCGATGTAGAGCGGGAGCCGAAGCCCGATCGGCTCGGAGATTTTGAGGATTTGCGGGGAATCGATTGAGTCGATGTAGACACCTTCATTGTTTTCGCGGCTTGCGAGATATACGGTTTCCCGTGTTTTCTGTGATAGCTCTTCGATGTAGGGCCGCGCGACGGAACGGAACATCAGACTGTCCCACATCAGAAAGCCATATTTCATGAGCGAGAGGCCGAGCTTATACTTCTTCGTTCGGCTATTCTGGGTGACAAAGCCGTACTGGGTGAGCGTATTTAGTATCCGATGCGCGCTCTGAACGGGCATATCCAGCTGCTTGCTAATCTCCGTCACACTGAGCTCCTTCTCCATCCCTTGCGGAACGAGCGCATCCAGAATATCGATCGCTTTGCCAATGACACCGGACATGCTGATCACCTCGCGACAGAGTTTCACGTTAACTTTGTTGACATCATTATATCAAAAGCAGCCGCAAACAAAAGAACCTTTTCCCGCATAATGGGAAAAGGTTCAAATGCTTACGCTCTCACCGCAGATCAGACAATTACAAATCATCCGACTCCGAGCTTGCAAACAGCAGAGTCGACCAATACTTGCGAGCATTCGCATTCTGGATTAGAAGCGTGACCGGCTTGCTATCCGGCGCACCGGACGGGGGCTGAAGCCGCAGCCTATCGCCATTCAGCTCCTCAGTCACCCCAACGATGCGATAATCTTGCTCCAAGTACCCGTCTATCGCATTCTTTTCCGCCAGAAAATCTTGAAAATCCGACATAAGAGGTCTCCTCCCTTATTAAGAAGCTCCGAACGTCTTACGGTGTAGAAACTTGCCGCTTCCCTTCGTGCCGACAAACTGCCGATCCCGAATAACGAACTCGCCACGACTGAGAACAGAAATAGGCTCGCCTGTCACAGCTAATCCTTCGAACGGGTTGTAATCGACATTCATATGATGGGTTTGCGCGGAGATGACCCGCTCGACAGACGGATCAAAGATGACGATATCGGCATCGCTGCCGACCGCTATCGTTCCTTTCTGCGGGAAGACCCCGAACAGCTTCGCCGCGCGCGTTGCGATTACTTCGACGAATTGATTAAGCGTCAGCCGGCCTTTACCGACCCCTTCCGAGTAGAGCAAGCTGAAGCGGTCTTCGATAATCGGACCGCCATTCGGGATTTTGCTGAAGTCCGCTGCGCCAAGCTCCTTCTGCCCTTTGAAATTGAATGAGCATTGATCCGAGCCGACCGTTTGCAGCTGTCCGTTCTTCAACGCATTCCACAGCACTTCCTGGTGTTCTTTGGCGCGGAGCGGCGGCGACCAGACGTACTTTGCCCCTTCAAAATCCGGCTTCTCCAGCTGCGTGATATCGAGGAGCAAATATTGCGGACACGTCTCTCCCCATACGTTATAGCCTTCGAGCCGGCCTTGCGCGATCTGATGCACGGCTTCCTCGCAAGTGACATGAACGACATAAAGCTGAGAATCTGCAAGCGCCGTCAGCCTTACAGCTCTGCCCGTCGCCTCGCCCTCCAATATCGAAGGACGCGTCAGCGCATGATAGATTGGCTCCGTACGGCCTGCCGCCAGCGCCTGCTTGATCAGTTCATCAATGACGTCGCCATTTTCGGCATGCACCATAACGAGCGCGCCATGCTGCTTCGCATTTTGGAGGGTCCGATACAGAATGCCATCATCGGCTTGCAGCACATTTTTGTACGCCATAAACACTTTGAAGGAGGTGATGCCATCCAGCTTGATGATGTCAGGCAGCTCTGAGAGCACTTGATCATTGATCTCGCTGATCATCAGGTGAAAGCCATAGTCAATGACCGCTTTCCCTTCGGCTTTGCGATGCCAAGCGTCAATGGAGCTGCTGAGAGGCTTCCCTTTCTCCGTCAGGCAGAAGTCAACGATGGTTGTTGTGCCGCCGAATGCGGCCGCAATTGTCCCTGTCTCGAAGTCGTCAGCCGTCACTGTGCCGCCGAATGGCATATCCAGATGCGTATGCGGATCAACGCCGCCGGGGAACACGTAGCAACCGGCAGCATCAATCACCTCCGCGTCTTGCGGAGCAAGCTGCCATAATGAACTGCCAATTGCAGTCACGATGCCGTTCTCGATAAGCACATCCGCTTTCATCGTATCTGCCGCCGTCACGACGATACCGTTCGTAATGAGCCGTGCCATCTGCGTTACGCCCCTTTCATCTTCAGCTTCGCTATCGCCGCCTGCCGCTCATTCCAGCTCATCGGCACGCCAGCTGATGGCTGATCCACCATCTCAATTGCACCTTCTACCGGACAAACAATCGCGCATAGATTGCAGCCTACGCAGTCTTCCTCACGCACCCTCAAGTAGCTCGCCCCCGAATCTTCAATTCGCTCGATGCATTGATGCGCGGTATCCTCACAGGCAATGTAGCACTTGTTGCAATTGATGCACGTGTCCGTATCGATTCGTGCAGTAACCGCATAATTCAGATCCAAGTTGCCCCAATCCGTATATCGCGGAACAGCGCGCCCGGTAAGGTCGCTCACCCGTTGAATCCCTTTGCTGTCGAGGTAGTTGGACAATCCGTCGATCATCTCTTCGACGATGCGGAACCCATGGTGCATCACTGCGGTGCACACTTGCACACCGGTAGCGCCCATCAGCATAAATTCTACCGCATCCTTCCAATCCGAGATGCCGCCAATGCCCGAGATCGGGATGCCTACCTTCGAATTGCGCGCGCATTCCGCCACCATATTGAGCGCAATCGGCTTCACGGCAGGACCGCAGTAGCCGCCATGCGAGCCTTTGCCCGCCACATGCGGAATGGTGTTCCAGGAGTCGAGATCGACGCCTGCAAGCGAGTTGATCGTATTGATGAGCGAGATCGCATCCGCGCAGCCTTTCGCTGCCGCAATCGCTGTTGCCGTGATATCAGTGATGTTCGGCGTCAATTTGACAATCACTGGCGTCCTGGCGGCTTCTTTCACCCAGTACGTCTGTCGCTCCACGAGATCCGGCTGTTGACCAGACGCTGAGCCCATCCCCCGCTCCGCCATGCCATGCGGACAACCGAAGTTCAGCTCCAACCCGTCCACGCCGACGGCTTCGACCTTCTTTACGATCTCATGCCATTTCTCCCGCTTCGGCTCAACCATTAGAGACACGACGAGCGCATGGTCCGGGAATCTTTTCTTCGTTTCGTAAATTTCCTTCAAATTGACATCAAGCGGGCGGTCCGTAATGAGCTCGATATTGTTAAAGCCTGCAACCCGTTGTCCGTTAAAATGTACGGCCGCGAACCTGGAGGAGGTGTTGATGATCGGATCGCCAAGCGTCTTCCACACCGCACCTCCCCAGCCGGCTTCGAAAGCCCGCTGCACCTGATACCCCGTATTGGTTGGCGGAGCGGAGGCGAGCCAGAACGGGTTCGGGGATTCGATCCCCGCCAAGTTAATGCGCAAATCAGCCATAGGAACGCCCTGCCCTTCAATGAAATGTGGACTTACGTTTGTTGACGCTCCCCTTCTGGATCGTCCAGTACGAGCTGCTTGTAAATTGCGAATGCCGCCAGCTTCCCTTGCTGCACAGCGGATACGACCATCGCATCCCCTTGGCCTTCACCGAAAATGACATCGCCTGCTGCGAATACTTTCGGATTCGATGTCTGATACGACTCTCGATCAATAGATACTATACCGCGCTTATGAGCGAGCTGAAATTGCTCTACTAGCGAGACATGCCGAGTTTGGCCAATAGCCTTGATAATGGCGTCTGCCTCAATAGTAAATTCGCTTCCAGCAATCGGAACCGGACGCGCGCGTCTGCCGCTCTCAGCCTGTTCCAGCTTCATCCTTACACACTCGATTGCCATCACGCGACCATGTTCATCGCCAATGATACGTACGGGAGCCGTCAACCAGCGGAACGCAACACCGTCGCTCTTCGCAAATTCGTATTCGAATTCATACGCGGTCATCTCCTGCTTGGATCGCCTGTAACAGATCTCTACATGCTCTGCTCCCATCCGCACGGAACAGGTTGCTGCGTCAATTGCGGTATTGCCTGCGCCAATAACGACCACTCGGCGGCCGCTCAGCTCGCCAGAGAGCGAGACCTTCGTCTTCTCAACAAGCTCAATCGCATCGTAGACACCTTCAAGCTCCTCGCCGGGAATTCCCATCATCGGCACCTTGGACATGCCAACCGCCAACACGACAGCGTCATACGATCCGAGCAGCTCGGAAGCCTTCACATCCCGCCCAACAACCGTGTTCGTCCGGATATCGACACCGAGTCTACGCACTTGCTCCACTTCCCAGAGGGCGATTTCCTTCGGCAGACGAAATGACACAATCCCGTATGTATTCAGCCCGCCTGCTTGCGCCTTCGCCTCATATACGGTAACGGCAAAACCGAACCTCGCCAGCTCACGCGCTGCGGACAACCCTGCCGGACCACCTCCGATGACTGCGACGGTACGGCCATTACGTTCTCCGGAAGCGAACAGCTGCTGATTGTTGCGGATCGCCCAATCGGTTGCAAACCGCTGCAAATCGCCAATGAGAATCGGCTTCGATGAATCGTTCAGCACACAAGCCCCTTCGCACAGTTCTTCAGTCGGACAGACGCGCGCGCAGCTGGCTCCCATCGGGTTCGCCTCCAGAATCGTCCTGGCGGAGCCTAGCATATTCTTGTTCGCAATCCGTTTAATGAAGGACGGTATGTTAATGCCTGTAGGGCATGCCTTAATGCACGGCGCATCGTAGCAATACAGACATCGGTGCGCCTCCTCGAACGCCTGCTTCGGTCGCAGTCCCGGCTTCACTTCTGCAAAATTGCGCTGCAATGCATCTTCAGAAATAAACAAGTTTTACACCTCCTCACCCTTTGCAAAGACGTACCATCGACTTGAATAACAGTTCAGCGCCGAGCTCAATGTCACGCGGGGCAGCATATTCGAGCGGATTATGACTAATGCCGTCCTTGCAGCGAACAAAAATCATTGCATAATCGCACACATACGACAGTGCGAGAGAATCGTGAAACGGTCCGCTCATGAGTTCAGTCGGCGCGTTACCAAGCAGCCCCGTCGCTTCATCGCGTATGATCGCCCTTATCCAATCCGCACAAAATCTCGCTTCATTGTTCGTATCCTCACGAACCGTATACGTGAGGCCATGTTCAACGCGCACCTCTTCAAGCACATTGCGAAGCTGTCTCTCCCGGTCGGCTCGCCGTGCCATATCGATGTCGCGGATATCGACGGTGAAGGTCACCTTCTCGGGGATGATATTCCGCGAGTTCGGGAATACCGATAGCGATCCGACCGTGCCGACTGTCGGCGCTCCTGCTTCTAAGCGCGCAAGCTGATTGAGCGCCGTAATGACGCGAGCGGCGCCAACAAGCGCATCCCGTCGCATCGGCATCGGCACAGAGCCGGCATGGCCTGCGAAGCCGGTCAGCTCCACTGTCAGCCAGAGCGGACCGGCGATGCCTGTCACGATGCCAAGCGGCTCTTGCCGCGCATCAAGCACGGGCCCTTGCTCGATGTGCAGCTCGAGGAATGCGCCGATGGCACCAGCAGCATATTGATCTGCCTCGAAGCGGCTCGGATCGCCGCCGAAGGCGAGCAATGCCTCGCGCCGCGTCATGCCGCTCCCGTCCTGGCGCTCAAGCTCCCCTTCCTCGAGCTTCCCGGTCATGCCGCGAACGCCGAACAGCCCCTTATTGAAGCGGCAGCCTTCTTCATCGCAGAATGCGACAACCTCGATTGGCTGCTCTGGCTGCTCGCCCAGCTCGATCAACGTCTGCACTGCTTCGAGAGCGCCAAGCACGCCAATGGCGCCGTCAAACCTGCCGCCATACGGCTGGGAATCAATATGCGAGCCGAGCATCAGTATCGGCTTGCCTGGATCCTTCCCTTCTAATCTGCCGATCAGATTGCCGAAGGCATCTATGCGAGCAGCAAGACCTGCTTGCTCCATCCAATTCTTCACCAGCAGCACGCCTTGCAAGTCTTCAGGCGAAAGCGCAAGCCGGCATACGCCGGTATCGCCAAGCTTGCCAATCCGAGCAAGCTCCTCTATCCGCTGGTGCAGTCGCTCGTTGTTAATGGTCAGACTACCGGCTTTTGACATTTTACTCCCCCCTGCCTATAAGTGAATTGACTCAAGTACCTCCGTGATTGTACCTGCAATAAAGGTGAGCTCGTCATCCGTCGTAATGAGTGGCGGACAGAGCGTAATAATGTTATTGAAGCCCGGCACCGTATCGCCGTTCTTCCCAACGAGCAAGCCGCGCGACTTGCAGCCGCCGATGACCTGCAGCACCAGCTCCGCCTCCGCAGGGTTCTTCGACTGCTGATCCGTAACAAGCTCGATGCCACACGCGGAGCCGAAGAGCCTGATGTCGCCGATGTTTGGATGCGCTCGCAGCGGGTCCAGCAGCCGATTAAGCTCCTTGCCGATCTGGGCAGACCTTGCGACAAGCTGCTCCTCTTCCATAATTTCGAGGTTTGCGATCGCCACAGCGCAGGATACCTGATTGCCGCCGAACGTGTTCACATGGCGGAAGTGGCTTGCTCCATCCTTTCCCTTGAAGCTCTCGTAGAGCGAGCTGCGAACAGCCGTAGCCGAGAGCGGCGAATATGCACTGGTCAGTCCCTTCGCCATTGTCACAATATCCGGCTCCACGCCGAAGTTGTGATGTCCGAACTTCTCGCCAGACCTTCCGAATCCGCATATCACCTCGTCCAAGATCAGCAGCACGCCATACTTGTCACAGATCTCCCGGACCTTCGGCAAATATTCCGCTGGCGGTACGATCATGCCCCCGCCTGTTATGACCGGCTCAAGAATAACGCCCGCCACGGAGTCAGCGCCTTCCTCATTAATTGCCGCCTCGACAGCATCCGCACATTGCAGCGCACAGCTTCCGTATGTTTGTCCAAATGGACAGCGGTAGCAATAAGGAGGCGGAACATGCTGAAATCCAGCTCCGAGCGGCTCATACTTCATCTTTCGCTGCGCCTGACCGGTCGCGCTCAGCGCGCCAAATGAACTGCCATGATAGGCTCGATGCCTCGCGATAAACTTATGGCGTGCGGGCTCCCCTTTTTGATGAAAATATTGCCTCGCAATCTTAAACGCTACTTCATTTGCGTCCGATCCGGAATTGGAGAAGAAGATCCGGTAATCACCGTCAAGCCAGCTGCCTATCTTCTCCGCTAGCTGAATAGCCGGAACATGCGACTGGCTCATCGGCGAATAAGCAATCGTCTTCATCTGCTCGTAAGCTGCCCGTGCGATTCGCTCCCGACCATGTCCGACGTTGACGCACCACAGCCCCGACATTCCGTCGAAATAGCGGTTCCCGTCCGCATCCGTAATCCAGCAGCCATCTCCCGAGACAATGATGAGCGGGTTGTCATTATGCGGCGACATATGATGCCATACATACTTGCGGTCCTTCTGCAGCAGCTCTTCCTTCGTTACAACCGGCTTCTGTGTGCTCAAGGCGCGCCCCACCTCTTCCTTGCTTTTGTACTAGCGTATTCGGCCAAGTTCATAGATATGGCAGCAGGAAAGTCATTTGTTCTCTAGAAGCAAAATAAGATGGAATTACGACAGCTCATTCTTACTTGGGAGGTCCTTTCTAATGGATGAAGCGAGATTATACGCAGAGCTGGCCCGAA
This sequence comes from Paenibacillus sp. sgz302114, assembly GCF_056120345.1. Lineage (NCBI taxonomy): Bacteria > Bacillati > Bacillota > Bacilli > Caryophanales > Paenibacillaceae > Paenibacillus > Paenibacillus sp. sgz302114. The sequence goes on along the minus strand of NZ_JBVYOI010000001.1, from coordinate 581,001 downwards.
TCGAAGAAGACGATTGCCGCGTACTTCACGTCACCGAATCGAGGCATGGCCGTACCGTCATTCTGTATTCACCCGTTGACAGCTGCGACATTAATGCACGGATTGTCTATGCAAGCGGCGTTGCGTCGAAGCGTTATGTTAACGATCTGAACATGTATGTTACGAGAGTGCCAGGACAACATGCGTGGAAGCTCCAATACATTCGCATTCTCGGTGATAAAATTGGACAAGGGTATGGGTCCATCATGATGGAGGAGCTTCTAAGGCGCGCTCAAATTGAAGGTATCGCCTATATCGAAGGACGCATGCATCTCACCGATCAGAAGGGCCATCTTGAGCGGCTGCGCCATTTCTACAGCAAATTCGGTTTTGCGCTGCTCGAAGACCGCCAAATTCTATGGACCAACAAACAGCTTCAACATGAGGCGACAAAATAACAAAAAAAATTAAAAAGGGACTTGCCTAGATTTTTATTCATGTGATAAGATACGTCTTGTGCTTCAGTAAATGAGATGCCGGTGTAGCTCAGTTGGTAGAGCAACTGACTTGTAATCAGTAGGTCGTGGGTTCGACTCCTATCGCCGGCACCATCTTCTTTACTCCGGGATGTAGCTCAGCTTGGTAGAGCACCTGGTTTGGGACCAGGGGGTCGCATGTTCAAATCGTGTCATCCCGACCATTTGAAATGACGGAATACTAGAATAGATTGAGAGAAGCTTAAGCCTCGTGCTTAAGCTTTTTTTGTTTTTCACGGACGGGATGAGATTGACGATCTATTTTGGCGCATGCTATATTCAGTGAAAGATGTATGTAACCGTTACCATATCCCAATTAAAGAAGAGGATGATATACGAGTGAGCAGACGCCCGTCGATTGCAGTTGTTGGAAGCTTAAACATGGATCTCGTCATTTCCATGCAAAGAATGCCGAAGATCGGGGAAACGATCCAAGGGGACGCCATCCATTACATCTCCGGCGGCAAAGGCGCGAATCAGGCGGTCGGCTGCGCGAAGCTTGGCGCTGAAGTGACGATGGTCGGCGCAGTCGGTGACGATGCTTTCGGCTCGGAAATCATGAAACGCATGAAGCAGTTCGGCGTGAAGACCGATGCGATTGCGACGCTTGAAGGCGTTCCGACAGGCACAGCGACCATAATGCATACCGAGAATGACAACTGCATCGTCATCGTGCCCGGCGCGAACGGCGAATGCTCACCCGAGGCGACTATAGCGCCATATGCCGATATTATTCGGAGTGCCGATGCGCTGATCGTGCAGCTTGAAATTCCAATGCCAGCCGTCGAAGCGGCTCTACGTATCGCTCGCGAAGCTGGCGTGACGACGATTCTTAACCCCGCCCCTGCCCTGCCGCTTACCGATGAACAGATAGCACTCGCTGATTACTTCACGCCGAATGAGACCGAGTTCGAAATGTACTGCGGCGGAACGATCGACGTTGATTCCGAGGAGCAGCTATTCGAACGAATGAACGCTTGGAATACTCGCTTCCCAAGACAGAAGCTCATCGTTACGCGAGGCAAGCACGGCATCTCCTGCGCAGATTCCGGCAGCATCGCAACATTCGCTGCCCCTATCGTGCAGGTGGTTGACACGACTGGCGCCGGCGATTCGTTCAATGCCGCATTATGCTACGGCGTTGCTAGCGGATGGCCGCTGGAACAGACGCTTCCGCTTGCGGTTCGAGCAGCTTCCTACTCCGTAACGGTGTTCGGCGCGCAGGACGGGATGCCGACCATGGACAAGCTCGTTTAATTTGCTCTAAGTTAGAAAAAGCCTTCGAAAACTGCATGGTAGGCAGCTTCGAAGGCTTTCTTCATTTGAAATTAGAACGTGCTTGCAGGCGTCGTATCCGAGCACCAGCGTGTGTTGAACAGCTCTTGCATCAATGCTTCGTGCGCTTCCTTCGTGCCAATGTATCGAAGCGCTTCAAGCGCATGTCCGCGCACATAACGGTTCTCGTCGTCAAGCACAGCTGCGAGATGCGGCACGGCTTCGGACGCTGCGGAACCGATACGCACAAGCGACAAGCCTGTCGTGAAACGTACCTGTGTATCTTCATCTTTGAGGCCTTTAATAAGAGCAGGCACAACAGCCGCTGCATCGCTGCTAATAATTCCGAGCGCTTCGATGGCAGTACGACGCACTTTCGCAGATGGATGATCAAGCAGTCCAGCTACAGCAGGCACAGCGCTTTCTGCCAGATCGCGCAGCTCGGACAATGCGAATAGCGCATGATTCACGATCTGTTCGCTGCTATCGTCAAGCAGAGCCGTCAGACCTTCTACAGCGCCAGCTCCTGCAACCGATAGTCCGTAAGAAGCTGCACGAGAAACGCGTTTGTTCTCATCTTGAAGCGCTTGAAGCAGAGCTGCAATGCCCGCTTCTCCCCTTCTCGCCAGCTCATACGCTGCCGTCAGCGCAGCAGGCTCCTGGTCCGTCTTGCTCACAGCCTCTTGCAGCGCCGCAATCTCAGCAGCATCGCCTGGCTGTGTATTCGCAGTTGCAGCCGTACGGCCCGAGAGCCAGTTCCATACTTCTTCGCCAATTACGCTGTTCAGCTCAGAGCCATCCGCAATCTCTTGCCAGCTGCTTACCTTATTATCCCACGTTGGAGCAGCCGGGAATTGCGTCCGCATGAACTCAAACTTCAGCATGAAGCGCGGCTGACCGAGCAGATTCGGCGTCGAACGATGCCAAATATCGTAATGGATCAGCGCAAACGTACCCGCTTCACCTTTTGCTGTAGCTTCCTCTGCATTCTCATCGGAAACAAAGTTACGCTGATCTTGATACTGCGTACCTGGCATAACGCCTGTTGGTCCGAGCTCAAGCGGCGTGTCTTGCGGGAAATACATAATCATTGCCCACCATGGATGATGGTTGCGCAGACGGTCATAGCCCCAATAGCTGTCCTTATGCCAGCCGCCTGGCTTAGGAACGGAATTGTAATGGCCGTGACGATGTGTATGGAGCAAGTAGTTTGGTCCAAGCACGCTTGTGAGCGCTCCTGTGATGACCGGATTCTCGAACACCCGTTGCAGCTCCCGGATCCTCGGCAAAATGTTGTTGCCAGGGTTGCCCTCATTGTCGTAGATGTTGTTCAGCTGTTCAACAAGGCGTTCGTGGAATTCACGCGGGAAATCCGTCTTCAAAATCAAAAAGCCATTCGTAATAAATTGCTTCATCTGTTCGTCCGTAAGCAATTTCGGTTGTGCGATTGTCGTCATCTTCATCCAACCTCCCATAATTTTGTATCGCGAGCTATGTCTCGATTATGGACTATCAAGAATGCGTTTCCAATGGCTAAGAATAAGAATGAAGGTGCCAAAATTAAGGTAGCGGTATCGCAACCCTCCAAAATGCTCTATGATATAGAAAACGATTACAGCCGATACTAGATCATGTTTAGAAGCAATAATAGGAGAATCGAATCCCATGAAAAACAAACGCGAAGCTTCCGCCTTAATGGAGCTGCTGCAGGCGCTGCAGGTCGACGTAAGCCATGCTCAGAAGACGCAAGTGACAACCGATTGGCGGGATATGGACTACGTACCCGAGTATAATAAGCTCTACTATATCGTCGAAGGAGAAGGCTACTTGAAGGTGGACGGCAATGAGATGTACCCGGTTCCCGGCGAGCTCTGCCTGATGCCTGCCTTTACGCAGCAATCGTATTCGTATCTGGAAGGCAAGAAACCTTACCTGAAATATTGGTGCCATTTCACAGCCTCCATCGGTCCGTTCGACCTGTTCCAATGGATTGGCGTTCCGCTGCGCATTACGACTGCCGACCAGGAAGAGATGACGGCACTGTTCAAGCTGCTCGTCAGCTTGCATGCAAACCCTTCGCTTATATCACGCCTGCGGGAGAAGTCGATTATGCTGGAGATTATCGCGCGCTATCTGGAGCATGTGCCGATTACGATTCTGCAGCATCGCTCGGAGGATATGAAGCGCATCCAGTTCATCCAAGAATATATCGACAGCCATCTCGAGAGCAGCTTGAAGATTGAAGATATGGCGAAGGCGGCGCATTTGCATCCGAACTATTTTATCGCTTACTTCAAGAAGCATTTCGGCGTGCCGCCGCTTAAATATGTGAGCCGCAAACGAGCGGATAAAGCACGCATCCTCTTAACAACGACGACGCTCAGCATCAAGGAAATTGCCGATCAGATCGGCTTTAAGGAAACGAATCATTTCGCTAAATTTTTCCGCAAGGAAGCCGGTCAGAGTCCGACGGAGTACCGGGCGAATAACTCTTAGCTCATACACGCGCAATATAAAAGGGCTTCTGCTTCGTATCAGCATTTACGCTGTTCGATGCAGAGCCCTTTTGGTTTACTGTTCAATGATTAACACTACACAAGCTGCGATTGGTAAATGCATTTCATTAGCTCAAACGTAGCTTTCGTATCCGCCCAAGCACGATGCGGCTGCTCATTCACAATGTCGAACACTTCACATAGGGTAGATAGATCATAGCTGGCGATTGGAAGATTGAGCTGCCTTGAATGCTTCAATGTACATAGCAGCTTCCCAGTCCAGAGTCGTGTATTGGCTCTTTTACACATCGCTTTAAGTACCCGGTAATCATATTGAATGTTATGCCCAACGAGCACTGGCGTCCCTTGGAGAAACCGATTCAGCTGCTTAAGCGCTTGAAACGAAGTTGGGCTATCAGCTACATCCTCATCGGTTATACCGGTTAAAAGCCTAACCTGCTTCGGGATCTTGGATTTGGGATTGACCAGCGTGTTATAGGTATCAATGATTTGGCCGTCACGAAACTTTAGCGCGCTGATCTCAATAATTTTGGCATACTCAACGATCGGAGAAGTGGTTTCGAAATCCAGCACCACACCTTCATATGGCATTGAGAGCTCCGTATAATAGTCTTGTTTTTTCAGCTTATCATTTGAAGCAACGGGGGGTTTTAACGCTGCAGAAGCAGCCTCTCCAAGTGTGTACCCTTTGAGCTCCGACGGTTTTATCCCATCTGCAATGCTCAATTCATGAATGCTATCAAGACGATCATAGTAGGCATCGGCAGGTATGAGCTGGTAGGATGAAAAGCGATCTAGCAGCGCAGTTACCTGTTGTTTGGCTTGTCCAATAATCGAGAAAAGAGCCGGTGATACAGCAAGCTCGATGCCGTATTCGCGGTAGGAGCGATTTAGGATGGAGAGAACCCGATGTAGACCGTTCCAAAAGCCGTAATCGGCCCTGCCAAACCCTAAATTAAGTGCCATATATCCTTCCTTAACGTCCGGGATCAGGCAGTAAAACGTCATCCGATTCTCATCGTTATGCTCAAAGAGCTTGGCTGCCAAAATAATGGAACGCTGCATCAGCTTCACCTCTGTCAATAGGATGGAAATCATTTCTCGACTACTCTTCGTTATGTTTAACTATAGATTCCGAACCTGCGAAGTCAATACAGCGGCGGTCAGCCACTTGCGAAAAACTAGTAGCACGACGAGAGAAGGCAATAGAATGATAGCTCCGAATTGCAGCAGCACTGCCGGACTATAGGCAGCTTCCGTACCGATGCCCGAATGCATCGCCATCATAAATTGCTGCAATGGCGGGAAACTCGAAGGATTGCTTAAGATGATGGTAGACAATGTCACCGAGTTCCACTGCATCACGAACTGCAATGCGCCAAGAGCTAGTAATGGACGCCAGCAAGCTGGCAAGTAAACGTAGAAAAACTTATGCAGCTCTCCCTTTCCCTCTGCATCTTCCTGCAACGTCATTCGACTGCTTGCAATGCTTTTCAATATAAAAATCGGAAAAATATAGAATAATCCTGAGATGAACAGCGGGAAGATCGTATTCAACATATTCAAGTGTTTATAAAAGAGGAATTCATAAAAGGTTCCACTCCCCATAACAAGCAAAATTAACAGTACGAATTCGTACAATCCTCTACCCGGCAAATCTTTGACAGTAAGCGGGAACGCAAGCGTCACCGTTATGAGCATAAACGGGACCACAGCTGCTAAGTCAATCGCCATGTATCGCATGTAATTTCCCATCGAGAGCAACGACCCGAGTCCAGGACCCTCCGCATGTTTGGCGGCGAAAGGGTATACGAAGAACATGTACAAGACGAAAGCTGCGGCCATCGCCAGCAAGGTGCCGATTACGATACCAGCTGTGTTATAACGATTACTGGGCTGAATCGCATTTGAATTCACTGAGCCTGATGCTGGAAACAATGTCCTGGCGAATGTCCGCCGAATCACCGCATACGCAAGCAGCGTGCCTGCCAGCTGGATCAGCAGCTGGAACATGCCAAGCGGTCCCGCGAGATTCACTTCGAGATTCTCATATACAAGCCGGAACGAATAACTGCCGAGCGCATCGCTTTTCTCGAAGACGAGCGGATTCAGAAGCGTCCTCAGAAGCTCCGTATCTTGCGTGAGTATGCTCGACAGCTGCATGAGCATGAATGCGCCAATCGCCTGTATTGCGGGTATCACATGTCTTCCGTTAAAGCTGGAGCGGTTCGGGATTAAGCCCTTCTCCATCGCCGACTGCGCCGCCCCGATTGCTGCCAATGCGAGCATAATCGGGATACCGCAAGTTTTGATCACTTCCAGTGTGATAAACAGAGAGCGAAACAGCTCCGGTCTTGCTAACACTAGTGTATGAATATCGCCAAATGGCGATTGTGTCGGCGATAGAATGACCATAACCAAGTAAGCGAATAAGAGCGACGGGATAAAATACGGCGCAAGGAACAGCGCTGCCAACCCGCTTCGATATCGCGGACTGCGTATACAGCTGAGCGCAAGCGCAGCTGCTAAAGCCGCTATGCCGCAAGCAATCGTATAGCCTAGCTTCATAATTAGTGTATTTCGCACAACGTTGCCGAACGCCGGATTATCGAATAAAGCCCGGAAATTCGCCAGACCCACCCATTCGCTAATCCATAAGCCACGGATGAACTTGTAATCCACGAAGGCGCTGTAAAACATTTCAACGAGTGGAATGCCTTTGAATATTATCAGCAGCATTAGTGCCGGAAGGACGATTATGTAATGGAGCCGGTATTTCCAAATGCGTTGTAGAATCAGTGACATGGATTCGCCTCACTTAAAAGTAATAAACTGACATCTCCCTCATTCTATCCGGCAAGATCAAAGATTGGCAATCGATAGTTTCTTAAGTCCCCACAAATAAAAAGGATTGCCTTTCGCAACCACGGATGGCTGCGTGACAATCCTTCATTCTTAATTATATACCTTATTTACGGATTCCGTAGCCGATGAACGCCTTCGACTCACTGTCGAAGCCAAGAGATAACGGTCCAAGAAGCTCGTCTTGATCCGTTTTATACGAAACAACGACGAGGTTGCCGCCCTTTGCTTTCAAATCAGCAAGAGCTTTCTTCTGCTCATCTGTGCTCGCCAGAATACCGGAATCGGTTGCACTCACAAGAGTCACTTCCGCTTCTTCCTTCTTCGATTTCAGATGGCTCTTCTGATCGTCAGTCAGCTTGTTCCAGCTAAGCGTTTGGAACTCTGCTACTGCCGCAGGGGAGAGCGTCGAAGCCGCAGACGTATCTGCAACTAAGTAGAACAATGGGCTGATCGGAGGAAGGCTCTTCGTCATGATTGGGCCGTAATAAGCGCGAACCTTCATGCCTGCCGTCAGCTTGGAGAATTCAAGCGGCTGACGCTCTTGATCGACAACTTGCGTTTCTTTACCCGAGTTCAGAACAACTGCCGATGCCGATTCACTGTTCACGCTATTATTAATCGTCACTTGCCAGCCGTCATCGGTCTTCTTCACCGATTGGATAACGGCATCCTTCACAAGATGGTCAGTGCCAACAATGACTTTCGCTGCATGGGATTGGCCAGGGTAGCTCATCGCTACGATTGGGCCATATTGCGCTTCTTGAATATCTTGACCAGGCTTCAGCGCCTTCGCATCAAACGCCTTGCCATTGCTGTCTGTAAGTACGGTATCCTTATCAATGGTTAGAACCATCCAGTTGCTTCCGCCTCTGCCAAGCACCGTAATGCGAGTCGAGCCGTCCGTACCAGTCGTTACGTCTTCAATAATGCCCTGCATCCGAATCAAATCCTGTTCCCCCGGTTGTTCAACAACTTCTTTGGACTTCAGTTCCAGACGCTTTTCTTTCGCGTTATAGAATACATCATAGCCAAGCGCAGCTGCCTCGCTCTTAGCAGGAAGATAGGCTTTACCGTCGATAAACACAGGCTTCATATCGGAGCTCTCGCCGTCAACCGTTACCGTTACATCGCTTCTCAGGAAGCCTTGTACCTTTTGCAAAAAGCCGGACGCCTCAACCGCAGCAGTCGTAGCCATAAGCCCTGCTAGTGTAGCAACTATTAGTACTTTCTTCTTGTTCATCATCATTTTCTCCTCTCGCTACCTTGGTAGGAAGTTTAGTGGGTTAAACTGTCTTTCACGCTTACTGACGGCGGCTGTTTGGAAAAGGTTGCAACTGACATATAAAAATGCAACATTCGACAAAAAACCGGTTTGGATAATGATCCAAACCGGCTTCCCGCATCATTGCTGATCGTCCTCGTACCACGGATTCAAATGCACGAGCACCTCGTCTACTTCGGGATGGGCATCCATCAGCTTTTGTTTGATTTTGCGAATAATATCATGCCCTTCCTGGATCGTCAGCGTTCCAAGAACAGCGACACGCGCATCGACGAGCACATAATGCCCATGCTCCCGTGCACGCAGCCGATCAATTCGCTTAACCTCGATCACTTCGCGCAAATGCTCCGTTATGTCTTCGATTTTGTCAGGACTAAGGCTCTTGTCCATCAGCACATCCATCGTCTCGCGCGCCATATCGACGCCGAGCTTCAGAACAAGCAACGACACGACGACGCCTGCAGCCGGGTCTCCGTAGCTGAGCCAATCAATATCCATTCGCTCGCCGAGCCAGCCAAGCCCGATACCAATCGTCGCCGCTAAGGATGCATAGACATCCGCCAAATGGTCATAAGCGGTCGCCAGCATCGCTTTGCTATTCGTCTTCTTGCTCAACCGAAGCGTGTAGACATATAGAATTTGCTTCGCGATCAAGGAGATAATGGCTGCTCCAAGTGCGATGAGATGCGCTTCCGATGGCGGCCCGAAGAATGCAAGGACGGCATGATAGCCCATATAGAGTGACGCTGCAATCAAGATGAACGCAACGACACCGGCGCCGAGCACTTCCGCTTTCCCGTGACCGTACGGATGATCTTCATCCGGCGGCTTGCCCGACACGCGCATCGAGCTGTAGGCGGTTGCCGTGGCAATAATGTCGCCAGCGCTGTGGATGCCATCCGCGATGAGAACCTGACTGTTAAACATGACCCCCACGATGAGTTTCAATCCTGTCAGCAGCACATTACTCAGCAGAGAGATCCACATTGCGATCATAGATGCTTTACTACCCATGAAGTCTCTCCCCGTTTCTTCCTGTTGCCATTGCTCATAATACAGGTGATCTTACACTTTGTACCAGTCAAAATCAAATCCATATAAGCTTACCCGAGATGCCGATAAAAAAACAGGTTCTTCCGCCTTGCGCGGATGAACCTGCCGCCTAATTTTATATTAAGACTACTAACGCATAATAAGTTGATCCCGATGCGGACCAACGGATAAGTCGTTTACAACGGCGGCATCCAATCCCCTTGTTTAATTGTCCGAACGCCCGACTCGCAGACACCATAAGAGCGCCATTCGCACGTATAGCAGAGGGTATTGATGTCCTCCGGCTGCATGCTTGCTCGAACGCGGTGGATAACAACCTCCCATGGCAGTGTCATCCCAGCGTCGAAGCTGAGCTTATCGAGTATGCGTTTGTCGTGTTCGTACACGGAACGATTCTCGCAGTGCTGCTCGGCATTCTTCGGGAAGCATGCGCACAAGTCATCAGGTCCGCCGATAATAGTAATAAGCGTCTTAGGCTTGTCGCGCAGCTCGTTATATACAACGCGCATATTCGCTGAGAATTCAGCAGAATAGCCCATTCCTCGGAAGCCGAGCAGACAGAGCAGATGATGTCCGCGAAGCCGGATCTCCATGCCGCATCCCCCTTTAATAATCGTAATGTTACTGCCTATGTTTGTTGTACGCGGTACCAATAACGATAGCTCTCTTTGTAATTTAATTTCTCGTACAAACGGTTTGCTGGCGCGTTGTTCCCTACGACGAGCAGATAGCTCCTCGAAGCTCCGTTCTCTCTCGCCCATGCAAGCATATGGAGAATGAGCTGCTCGCCATAGCCTCGGTTTCTGTCCGAGCGGTTCGTCACGATATCATAGAGTCCGAGCCAGCCCCGCTCCAATGCGCCCAGCCCACAAGCAACCGGACAGTCGCCGTCGTAGAGCGTGAAGAAAGACTGCTTCACCTTCGACTGTTTGATTATATTCACGCAATTGAACTTATTCGCTTCTGTCATCTCATTGAACGCGCACAGCCGATCCAGCCAATCATCGCTTAGCGCAGTTTCGACGACAATACGAGTTAAGTGCGGCGCTGGCAAATGCTCCAGACTTTCCAATAGCATAACACGCGAAGGGTCAGCTATGGCATAATTTCGTTTCTGAAGCTCAGCGTCAAGCAGGTCCGGACATAACGGAGTCAGCTTAAAGATTGCAGGCAGCCCTTCTCTCTTGTAAAATGCCTCGCATGCTTCGATACGCGCTGCAAGTGTAGCCACGTCCTTGCTCGCGCCATACATCGCATGAACCGAATTCGCGCGCTTGGTATATCCTGTAGCAAACCTTAGCAGCCAACCTTCATAAGCTACGGTTTGCAGGGACGGCCACGCATTCATCGTTAGTTCCTCAATCAACTCTACCATGTTCATGTTCAATAACGTTCACCTCCATAGATATTGTATAAATATACATATTAACAACTATTTATTCAATAGAGAAAACGTATATCCAGCGCGCAAAACATGGTAAACTAAGTTGTTGTATCAATATCGAAAGGCGGAGAATTTATGGTACATACGTTCATGATCGCGCCCATCACTTACACTCCCTTCGCTAGCGAAGATGAGCAAATCCAGCAATGTAAAGAATGGGGCTTATTATCCGAGAAAGCTACGAAGACGAAACTTTTCGCATATAAGGGCGGCGGCCTTAACACGACCTGCTCCATTGTCGGCTACGTCGACAGTATGACGGCAGTACTTGAATTTGATAATAAACAACAGCACTGCATTCACCCTTCCTATTTGAAAGAAATGCAGACCGCAAGCTTCGGCGCGAGACAAGTCGCTGCTGCAGATGAGACTGCCGGCGAACAAGAAGTTCCAGTCAGCGAAACGGCATCTGCTTCGACTGAAGCGGCTGTGGAATCGGCTGAGACTGCCGCTGTTCATGCGGCTGCGGCGGCTGCAGAAGCTGAAGCCGCAACCGAAGCTCCTGCTCCGGCAGAGCCGAAGAAGAAAGCAGCAGCGAAGAAGGAGAAAGCGCCTAAGCTGCAGCTGCCCGAAGAGAAGGTGAAAATGACTGCTACGGTGAAGGAATTCACGACCGTGCCAAACAATTTCACTGAAACGGAGGATGAAGTCATCATATATGAAGCGGCTTCTATTACGGAGCCTGCCATTGAGCTCGGAGATGCATGGTCCAGCTACAGCGCGACGCTGAAGAAGCTGGAGCTCGAAATCGGACATACCATTACGTTCGAGTGCAAAATCGTGGAGAAGAAGCTGACCAAGCATCCTGTCCGCTATAAGATCAACAATCCTTCGAAGCTTCAGAAGCTATAAATGTTCACGAGAGACCCTCCATTTGAGGGTCTTTTTCTTTTGCTCATCCCCCGCCATTCTCCTTCCTTATGAAAAGCATACTTAAAGGCCATACTACTAGATAGGTGAAGCTTTCTTAAGCTTAGCCTGGTCACTGAAAGGAGTCCGATAAGCACATGCAACCGACTAACGACCCCATAAAAGAGGCTCCGGCCGTCAAACGCAAGCTGCATTCGAGCGTTGATTTACAATTTGACCGCACCTGGCTTCACAATCTGCAGGATCGTGTTGACCGCAACGGCCCGTGGGACGATTGGACGATGTATCAGCTGGCGATTGAAGCTGAACAGTCGAGGCTCATTGAAAGTTTCGATGATTTGCAATGCTTGCGCAGCCTCCCTTCCTTCGAGCCGATGGCGCATCAAATCTCGACAGCGCGCAAGGTGCTGCATGAGATGAGCGGACGAGCCATTCTTGCCGATGAGGTTGGCCTTGGCAAGACGATCGAAGCCGGTCTCGTACTGAAAGAATATATCGTGCGAGGTTTAGTGAAGAAGGCACTTATTCTCGTTCCCGCCTCTCTCGTGCTGCAATGGGTACGCGAGCTGAACAGCAAATTCGGCATCTCGGCTGTCGCGCAGAAGAAAGAGCATTCCTGGAACAACGATGTCGTCGTCGCTTCGATGGACACTGCGAAGCGTGAACCGCACCGTGAACGGCTGCTTGCACAGGACTATGACGTGCTCATCATTGATGAGGCTCATAAGCTGAAGAACAAGAAAACAACCAACTACCAGTTCGTTAACCAGCTCCGCAAGAAATATTGCCTTCTGCTGACGGCAACGCCCGTGCAGAACGATCTAGACGAGCTGTATAACTTGATTACGCTGCTCAAGCCGGGTCAGCTAGGCGGACAGAATGAATTCGCCGCGAACTTCGTCCTCGATAAGCGGCTGCCGAAGAACGAGGAGCAGCTGCACGAGGCGCTGTCTACCGTCATGATCCGCAACCGTCGCGGCGATGGCGATATTCACTTCACGAAACGGATCGTGAAGAATATTCCGCTGAACCTCTCGGCCGAGGAGCAAGCGCTCTATGATGGCGTGACGAAATTCGTCCGGGATCGCGCAAGTGAATCAGACGGAGATTTGTCGAGCCTACTTTCACTCGTCACACTGCAGCGCGAGGTGTGCAGCAGCCGCGACGCCGTATTCGTCACGCTCGTCAATATGTTCAAGAAGACGCCGGAGGACTCTCCGCATCGCGCGAAGATCTGGGAGCTCGTCGAAGTCATTCGCACCATCACCTCCAATACGAAAGCGGAGAAAGCGATGGAGCTTGTCCGCGAGATGAATGACAAAGTAATTATTTTCACAGAATACCGGGCGACGCAGGAATACCTGCTTCAGTATTTCCGCGCCAACAATATGGTTGCGGTTCCGTACCGTGGCGGGATGAACCGAGGCAAGAAGGATTGGATGATGGACTTATTCCGCGGCCGCGCTCAAGTTCTTATCGCAACCGAGGCGGGCGGCGAAGGCATTAATCTGCAATTCTGCCACCATATGATCAACTTCGACTTGCCGTGGAATCCGATGCGGGTGGAGCAGCGAATTGGACGGGTCCATCGACTCGGCCAGACCAGCGATGTGCGGATATATAATCTGTGCACGGTGGGTACAATCGAAGAACATATCGTCAATCTGCTTCATGAGAAAATCAATCTGTTCGAGCTAGTCATCGGCGAGCTGGATCATATTCTCGAACGTTTCGAGAAGACCGAATCGCTGGAGCAGCGGCTTGCCCGGCTTATGCTGGAGACCGGCGGCAATGGCGATTTGCTGCGCAAGCAAATTGACGATCTCGGAAACTCGCTCAGCCGCATCCGCGATGAAGTGGAGCTAGAAGATGATGAGATGAGCGCAATCAACTCCGTTATGAATGCCGTTGGCCAAACAATCGAGGTGAGACCATGAACGAACGTCAAATTCAAAAATTCGTGCAGAGGTACTTGGATGCTACCGGCTGCCATATCGTGGAGAAATCGCCTGCCCACTTTCAGGTCAAGCTGTCGCCGAAGGCTGATCGTGACCTGACGAACCGCCCCTATTATTGGAGCTTCGTCGATCGCACTGGCGCAGAGCCTGAGACGATGTCGCTGCTGCTCGTAACTGATAAGCAGAAGTACGACAATCAAATGGCTGCGCTGACACAAGCTTCGCAAAGCCAGCAACATTCTCCCAGCAGCACCGGGGCAAGCGGAGCTGATGGAGCAGTCGGAGCCGCGCAGACAGCGCCGGCGCCGAACTCCACCGAGGCCGTTCTCGGCCGCTCCTTCGGCTACATTCACGGCACATTGAACACGAACATTCGCGTCCCGCGAGAGGATCTTTATTTTGGCTCAAGACGGCTTAATCAGCTCTTCGATTCTTCCCGCCAAGGCGGCAGCTACCTGTGTCTTTTCCAGGAGCCGGATAAGCGCAGCAACCACCCACTCGATTCCACCGCATACAGCGCGTGGTTAGGTGTCAATATGAAGGTCGAATTCGCTTGCGATATGAAACGCGAAGAAATCCACTCCTTCGGCATCTCTCTAGCTACAGGGCAATGCATCGAGCAGTTCCATGACCGGCTGCTGCAATACCGCATGACGCCTAAGCTGCCGCCGAATGTGCATACAGCCAAAAACGCGTTCACACTTGTCAAAGCAGCCGCCATTGCGGAGCAGACGCTCGAGCGAAAGCTGCGGAATTACGATTATTCATGGGCAACTGCTGCTGCCAAGCGGTTAAACGAAGAGCTCGAAACGATCAACCACTACTACGAGCCGCTTCTGGAATCTGCCGAGGAAGAGAATAAACCGCAAATTACGGAGCAATTCGAGCGCCGACGGGATGAGATCCGCTGGCAGTACGAGCCGCGCGTGACGGCTTCCGCCATCAATTGCGGCATTTTCTACTTGCAAGGAATAGGCTGAATCGTACAGGTCAGCATGATGCGACAAGAACAGCGGTATGACCCAACCATCCGGCAAAAATAGAACGATGCTTGTCCATGCCGCTTGACAGGTTCCTACACCCTTTTTCGCCCCATTTCGTTACAATGACGGTGTCAGGATCGAATGCACGAAGGCAAGTCAAATCTCAAGGAAGCAGCAGGTGATGCATATTGCACAGCTTACGGCGCCTTATCCTCATTTTGGCCATACTTGTCTCCGCTATCTTCTTGATGAATAATGAGGTTTCTGCATCAGCCTCAGCCGCCGCGGCCACCGCTCGCGTCATTCATGCACCTGCCCAAGTGAAGTCGAAGCTAGAGCAGCAAGTGAAAGCATGGTCAGACACATTATCCAAGCAGCAAGGGTTCGGAGCGTGGAAGAATGCAACTCCTGTTATCGTCCCAATTGGCCCTGGCACGCACGGATGGCTGGTTACCTTTCAAGTCAATCATCAACCTGTTGGCTATATGATCGTCAATGCAACTGCGAACGGCGGATTTGCGCTTGGGGAATACGGAGCTGGCAATCATCCCGCCTTTGATCCGAACACCCTATATCGCTCCATGATCCGTCAAGGACTGATTACATCATTCGCTGAAGCCACAAAAAAGCCGCTCCATCTGGAACGGCTTTACCTCTCTCCGGTGCTCGCTGTTTGGAAATGGACAACAGCAACTGGCGGAACCTATTATTTGGACGCATGGACAGCGGAAGCATTGCCTATTAACAATAAAATGTGGGACGAACAGTCAGCAGCTGAGTCCGCGAAGCTGCAGAAGCAAGCACAGACGCTCACCGCCGTATCCGGGGTGCGAGTCAATGAATGCTTCGATCCGTATGAACGTATGCCCTGGTTGACCAAAGCTCCTCTATCGTACGATCAAGTTCGGCTGCATCTCCCGGAATATTTAGATCAAATGAGCCAAATCCGCTATACCGCGGAGCTGTATCGCCAGACGGTGCTCTTCGTATTCCCCGCTATCGGCTATCACAGGTGGAACAGCTCGTCCATCTTCGTTGAAGTGGATTATGAAGGGTCGCGCTACATCCCGATGGCGACGATGAACGATTTAGGTCATTTTTACCGGTAAATCAGGTAAATCAGGTAAATCAGGTATTTCAGGACGTTCTTCGCTGCTCTGATCTCGAGACGATGACTTAATGAACTGCATGACCCCTAATCCGCCAATACCGAACCAGCGTGTCAGCCAAGGCTCTTTTGCTGCTTTGGCTTTTTGGCGATTCTCTCTGCGCGTATCCATTGGCGTATCAATGAAGTTAATCGCTTTGCCTGTAAGGAACTTAATGTAATCTTCCGGTTTTTCAACAGCCATAACGTTTCACTCCTTTTCCCTTGTGAATTGCTTATCTACAGTGTCTCCGCTAATCATTTCTTTCAAACATGAATGAGTTTCCTCGGACTGTGCCACGCTAACCTAAAGTCTTCTGGAACTGGAGGTATGGCATAAACAATGTCAGTAGATCTCATTCACCGAAAGTTGATGCGACTCATTTTACCGATTTGCACGGTTCTCGCCCTTAGCTCCTCCCAGCCGGCATTATGTGCCGCCGACGCTTATCCGCTGGATGCACCGGCAAAGTATACCAGCACTCAAGTGCTGCCGCCTGATTACCAGCGGGCATTGCCAAGCGCGGAAGTGCTGATCGACGTCGGACATGGCGGCATTGACGGCGGCGCTCATCACGAACATGTGCTGGAGAAAGACATCAACCTCGCGATTGCGAAGAAGCTCTATTTGCTTCTAAGCGCAAGCGGCATTAAAGCTATTCTCAACCGTGATGCCGACTACGCGCTAAGCGACGACAATAGATGGAACCCCGCCGGCTCAAGGCATAGACGCGACCTGTCGCAGCGGAGCCAATTGACCAAAGAAATCCAGACGCGTATCCTCGTCAGCATTCATGTCAATTGGGCGCCTGACAAGACGGAGCACGGACCGCTCGTTCTCCATCAGAATGAGGGCGAGAGCGCGCTGCTTGCATTCTGCATCCAGGATGCGCTGAACCGCAAACAGAATACGGGGGCACTTCCGCGCGTTGGCAAACCTTTCTATCTGCTGAACGTCGTTAAGCAGCCCGCCGTCATCGTAGAATTGGGATTTCTCAGTCACGAAGGCGACCGTGAAATGCTGATCGATCCTCGCAAGCAGGTTCAGCTTGCAGAAGCGATCAACTCAGGGGTGCGGAATTATATCCTTCTCCGCTGACGGAACGATCATCTGTGATAAAGTGACGAACGTTGTATTCGGCTTCATCCCTGGAATGCTCGCTTTAAGCGCCGAAGCTGTCAGCTTGCCCGGAGGGCCGACATGGCCGATCGTGACACAGCTGTCATGATTCTCCAAATATTTCCGCAGAATGCCGACCTGCTTCGAAATATGACTGGCCGTGTATACATCATCAAGGAAGACTTGATTCGATAATAGAGGTACGCCAAGCTCTGCTGTCAGCTTCGGCAGCACCGTCTTAAAGGTTGTTCGGCTGTCGAGGAAGAACATGCCATGCGCTTTCACGACGGACAGCACGACGCGCATGACCCGCTCATCTGCCGTTACTTTGGAGCCCATATGGTTGTTCATCCCGACGGCATGCGGCACGGCGCTAATCGCTTCTTCGACGCGTTTGCGAATCTCCTCGTCGCTCATTGCGGTTGTAATCGCGCCAGGACCAAGCCACTCCGGCTTGCCGCGCACCGGCTCCATCGGCATATGGACGATCACGTCGTGACCGAGCTTATGCGCAAGCTCTGCATCCTGCTTCGTCGTCGGCAGGAACGGCATCACTGCCACTGTAAAATGAACCGGGAGCTCCATCATCTCTGGCGTTCCCGTCATGTTGTTGCCGAAATCATCAATGACAATGGCTACCTGGCGGTTGCCTTTCAATTCACTCTGTATACTTGCCTTAGCAATGCCGCCAATCGGCAGAAGCAGCATGCTCGCAGCAATTATGCCGCATAAGCCTGTCCATTTCGCCCGCTTCATCTGGGTCATTTTGCACACGTTCCTCTCGTTGTATCAATACTCGCTCTCCTTCATTGTTTGTGTGAATAGGTAAATTTATGTATTTGTTGCGAGTGGCGGGCAAAAGAAAAAGATGAGGATCATCGCTGATCCCCATCTTCTTCAGTTGCTTTGTATTTCGAGTTAGACTGCATAGACAGTTGCGCTGAGGTTAATCGGACCAATAACTGCAGCACCGGATTCAGTCAATCTTTCCACATACAAGGAATAACCGTGTGCGCCAGCAGATACATTAATGTCGATCACTTGGAAACTGACAATCATGTTTCTCTCATAGCCTGGTTCCACCCCTTGCAGGGCATAGAAGATCTCTTGAGTGCCACGAAACACGCGGAATAACAATTGCGTCACGCTGTCTCCTTCGCCTGCAACACCAACTGTGGCATTCAGCTCAACACGGTTATTCGGGAAATGCGGAGCAACAAAGATGCCTAGCTCAGCCAGAATTACTTTCTCAGGCATAAGCGGAATTTCGATATGCACCTGGTCAGTAACAACTGCAGGTACACTCACGTTATAATAGATTACTTGTGTCATTCGTTCAACAACTCCTTCCATCGCCAGATAATGCTAATCTATGAAAATAGCAATCATTTGGTGTGGATGAGCTGTATTCGCTGCCTGCCTGCTAATCTCCGATTGGTCGCGCGCTAACGCCTTCGAACGTCAGCTGTACAGGGCGAATGCTTCCATCCTCCTCAAACTCCATGCGGTCCAGGCAGACGACTCGGTGATTCCGGTCTGTCTCCGTAAGCGGGCGGCGATGGTAGACGATAATCCACTCATCTGTGCCAGGCACTTGAATCATGCCATGATGCCCCGCGCTTGTTGCAACCTCCGGATTCTGCTGCAAAATCTTCCCTACACGCTCGAACGGCCCAAGCGGCGACGTTGCTTTTGCGTACGCGACCGAATAATCCGGCACGCCCCAGCCGCCTTCCGCCCACATGAAGTAATAGAAGCCATCGCGCTTAATCATGCATGGCCCCTCAACGAAATGCTCCGGAGTTACGGACTTGAACGTATCGCCATCCTCAAAGTTATCAATGCTGATCATATCTTCATTCAGCTTCACGACATTGCAATGTCCCCAGCCGCCGTAGTATAAGTATGCGCTTCCATCATCGTCGATAAAGACATGCGGATCGATGGGCTGAGCGCCGTGGTGGAACTTATCAATAAGCGGCTTCCCAATCGCATCGCGATAAGGGCCTTCGGGCCGGTCAGCTACCGCTACGCCAATGCCACCGATCTCATCATCGCTCTGAATATCATTCGCCGCAAAATAATAATAATATTTGCCGCCGCGCTCAATCGGAGATGGTGCCCATAACGCTCTCCACGCCCACGAAATGCTGCTCATTTCGAGAATGCGATCAACCTTCGTCCATTCAATCAGATCCGAGGAATAGAACGCATCGAAATGAGTCTGCTCCTCATAAGGGGCGGAATAAGTCGGATAAATCCAATACTTGTTATCAAAAATTCTAGCTTCAGGGTCTGCATACCAGCCTGCAAATATCGGATTGCCTGACGTGCACTTCAACATGTTCTCAGTCACTGTAACTCTCCCTTTGGTTGAACCAGATTATGGTGTAGAGGCAATTATATCAAAAAAAAGGAAGTATCATCAATTCGTATAAACAAAAAAAAGCCCTTCAGAATCATCTGAAGGGCTTTAGTGTTACATGTAATGCGGTCGAGAGGACTCGAACCTCCACGTCATTGCTGACACTAGAACCTGAATCTAGCGCGTCTGCCAATTCCGCCACGACCGCAAATCTCATATGCAGCTTCTTCATTTCTTCAGAAGCGGCGAGAATTAATATACCACGGTCACTAACGTGAAGTCAACACTACTCCCGAAAAAATTCAGATCGCCCTAACTAGAACTGAACGCTGAGCGTGCTTAGCGATCCGTGCTCAATCGTATCGTACAGAACACGAATATCATTGCCCGGCGTATTCGCCCCGAGCGCAATGAGCAGCGGCACAAAATGCTCTGCTCGCGGAACGCCGCGTCTTGCATGCGGAGCCAGCGTGTCGTACTTGCTGAGCGATTCGATATCGCGTGCCAGTACTTTCTCGCGAATCCAATCTCTAAATTCCACAGTCCACTGCCGCGGTGCAGCATCTCCTGCACGATCAATCTCGTTGAAATTATGCGTCAGAAACCCGCTTCCAATGACAAGAATGCCATCCTTCTCAAGCCCCTGCAGAGCTTCGCCGATTGCGATATGCTCCCTCGGAGACAAGAATGGGTTAACCGATACAGGCACAATGGGAATATCCGCTTCCGGATAGGCATGCATCATGATCGGAAAGACGCCGTGATCGAGCCCGCGATACTTCTTCTGCACGGGGATATTGTGACGGCGAAGCCGTTCCTCTACGATATTCGCGACAATCGACGAGCCTCTAGCCGGGTATTGCACCTGATAGTAAGATGGCGGGAACCCATAATAGTCATATACCATCTCATGAACATCGTCTGTAGCGGCAATGGTCGTAATCTCGCTCTCGAAGTGCGCGGAGAAGATTACAATCGCTTTGGGACGATTCTCTTTACCATAACGGTTAAGAAAAGCAGTAAATTCCGATTGCTCGAATATCGTCATTGGCGATCCATGCGCCAGAAATACAGGTGAAATCATAGCAGTCCCCTCCTACCAGCGACCAACAGCAACAATGACAAGCAGCACGACGAAGATTACGTTCATTCCGATCGCTTGATTTTCTTTACGCTTCGCATGTACGCCAATTGCCAGCACCATGATTACGGCGAGTGCAATCGCTGCGATGGAAGTGAGAACTGGCGCTACATCCGTCGCGAATGGTACGATCAAACCGATGGCTCCCAGCAACTCTGACCAACCGATGAAATTGACCATTCCCTTGGAATAATCTTGTGCCCAAGGCATGTTTACCTTCACCTTCTCATACTGGAATGCTTTCATCATGCCGCCCATAAGGAACGCCAGTGCCAATATCCCTTGCATAACCCAAAGTGCAATATTCACGTTTCATTCTCCCCTTATCGGTTATTTTTAACAACATTGCCTTCAATTTGAATGCGTGTATGTTATGGATGTATAATAGCCTCTAGGGACAATATTGAGAAGTAGGCACATTAATGTGACATAGTATACAAAAAGATACCTAAGGAGAATCCTAAGCTAATGTCTGAGAACTGTGAGTTCACAAAGGTACTGGAAATTTTGGGCGGCAAATGGAAGCCTTCGATCATGTATCATCTTTTCTTGAACGGAACGATGCGATTCAGCGAGCTGCAGCGAGCTTTGCCGGAAATTACGAAGAAGATGCTGACGACGCAGCTGCGGGAACTCGAATACCACGATATCGTACACCGGAAAATCTATATGCAAATTCCGCCGAAGGTCGAATACTCTATGACCGAGCACAGCAAGGGCTTAATGCCGGTTCTTATGGCCATGAATGATTGGGGCAAGGCACATATTCAACACCTCCACAAATTACACGGAGAGGCGCAGCCTGACCAAGAAGTCGTGAACAAAAGCGCGAACAACGACATTGTTGAGGTTGAAGCTAAATAGCGATAAGAAAAAGGGACGATCAGCTGCACCGAGGTGCATGGGGTCGTCCTTTTATGAATAGATTCATACAAAGAAAGGCAGGTGCTGAATATGAAAATGAAAATAAGAGTAAGAGCGCTATTCATCCTGATGCTGCTGACTGTAACTGTATTAACATTAACAGGCTGTGTGCCAGGCGACGGCGTCAACAACGCCGATCGTCCCGCAGGATTCTTCTGGGGCATATGGCACGGCTGGATTGCACCTATCTCCCTCATTATCGGCATATTCAAACACCACATCCGAGTATATGAAGCCCACAACATCGGATGGTGGTATGATGCCGGATTCTACATTGCGGTCATCAGCGGTTTTGGCGGAATCTCGTTTAGACGACATAAGAAAAACTCCTCGGATAAGTCGAAGAATTGTTAATGAAAGTCGGACCTCATTGCCACTGCAACGAATCTTCACAGCCCTGCTCCCCCGCTAACGAGCTCAGATAGCGTTATTTGAGCAATTTTGGATAGTTTGGGTCGCTAACGAACTCAGGTAAAGTTATTCCGCAGTTTTGAGCCATTTAGGTAGCAAAATCAGGGCAATAACGTGCCCCCAGTTCGTTAGCCGAATTAACCTGTCGAAATCGACTAACTAAGCGCTATACGATTCGTTAGCCCGGAGTGGGCTTGCCACCTTATCATTCCGAAGAACGGCTACATGTCCTCTCAGCATATGAATACCGCACTCTTTAGGCTAACAGGATTGCATAATGAGAACATAAAAAAACTCTTCGAAAGCTTCGAAGAGTTGTGTTTGTTATATGGTGCGGTCGAGAGGACTCGAACCTCCACGTCATTGCTGACACTAGAACCTGAATCTAGCGCGTCTGCCAATTCCGCCACGACCGCATCTTGCAGTGATTGCTTCCAAGTGAAGCAACGAAAATTAATATACCATAATCCTAAATGACAAGTCAACCGATAACCTATCTTTTTTATTTATTTCTTAATACCAGATTCAAAACCACGATGAATAGCATCCAGCAGCCGGTACGTGGTATCACAGCAATACTCCCAGAACATGATGCCTGCGAGCTCCTCTTAAAGGTTAGGGTGGCTTCGTCCCTTCGTGCTATGGCTACAGCTGCGTTCTTGGCGCGGTAACCGGCTCATAAATATAGCCACGGCTAAGCTTCACCACTTTACGATTGCGTTTACGGATGACGACGCTATCTGCGTCCCAGGCAACGACGATGCCCATCACATCATTGGCCTCCATGCCGTCACGAACGACACGGAGTGAGATCCCTTCTATCCGGTATTGATCCAGCTGTTCTTCGGAAATCACGATTGCATTCCACTCCTCTATCCTTCATCGTTATAAAAAAACCTCAGGGGCGCGGAGGATTGCTCCTGCCCTGAGGCTTCCGGTTCTCGTTCTCGCTAACCGACATGCTCCTTGGAGTCATTCGTCTCATACCATTCATCCAACACACGGGACGACATGACACGACTCGCAATATACTCCGTTTGCTTCTCGGAAAACTGTTCTTTCCAGTCAATCTCTAGCTCTTCGGCAAGCTTCACAATTGTCAGTAGCTCCGACCATGCGACATAACGTTTATACCAGAAGAACTGCGGGTGCTCAATCATATAAGGGTACAAGTCATCAAATTCAGTATGCTTGCAGTCGAGTGCACGTTCGAAATGAATTTTCGCGTCCGACAATTTGCTAATTAAGTAATCTGCTGTAAGTTTACCCATATATTGACGCCTCCCTCCATTACTTATGAACATTATAAGTCAAATCAGAGCGCGTGGAAAGATACTGAATCTTGGTATTATTCGAAGCGAATTTGACCGCCGTCCAGGGAGGAGATCTTCGCGAGCGACTCGACGCGGATTCCTTGTTCGCGGATCGTACGCGCTCCTGACTGGAATGATTTCTCCACTACGATACCAAGTCCGGCAAGCTTCGCGCCAGAGCGCTCTATAATCTTGATCAGGCCGCGCGCTGCATCGCCGTTCGCAATAATATCATCAATAAAGAGGACCGTATCATCCGCATTTAAGAATTGACGGGAAACCATAATATCCGTTACAATTCCTTTCGTAAAAGAAGGCACGCGCTCGCAGTAAGCATCCGGGTCAGCGATTAGCGTCTTCTTCCGTCTAGCGAACACGAGCGGTACGCCAAGGGCAAGCGCTGTCGCGTAAGCAACAGGAATACCAGAGGATTCCACCGTTATGACCTTCGTAATCGGAGTCTCGGCATAGAGGCGCGCGAACTCCTTGCCCATCTCTTGCGTTAACAGCGGATCGACCTGATGATTAAGCAATGCATCCAGCTTCAGGACGTCCTGATTTAGAATAGAAGCCTCGCGCAGTATGCGTTCTTTTAACAGTTCCATTCGCCAAACCTCCACCGTAAAAATCTTTTCCGTTAAAGTTACCATATGTACCCTGAGGTGTGCAACTTACAGGTGCAAAAATAGCAATGCAAAACAAATTCACTGCAACTTTCTTCCAAAATGAGCGTCTAATTGGATACGAGAAACGCTGACAAATAGAGCGTGTTCTGCAGAACATACAGGTGGTGCTAATGCACATGGATATGATTTCGATACACTTAATAAAAAAACCTGCTTTAACCGGGGCAGCATGCCTCTTGCTACTTCTCATGGCAGGTTGTCAGCTCGGCACCGGCGATTTCTCACAGGAAAACAACGATAATACAGTGGTGAGCCGCATCAATTCTGCTTCAACGAATGAGCAGTCAGACAGTCCGCAAAAAGCGCTGGATACAAACCTATCTACAGCTGATGCCACTTCTGGCGAGACTCCCTCAAATAACGATGCGACAACAGTTGCTGATGCAACGACAGAGTCCACCTCGACCCCTACGAAGGCTTCAGCTAAGTCACCTTCAGCGAAGAACGAGAAGAAGTGGGACCCGAAAGCCCCTAACCTCATCGGCATTGCCATCGGCGACCCCAAAGCGACTTGGGACAGCAAGCTCGGCAAGCCTTCGGACAACTATAAGATAGATGATGATAAAGAGTCCGTCACTGTGTCCGAATATGCCGCTTTCTCCGTCGGCTACGGTGCCGATAAGAAGGTCAAGTTCGTCGACGTATTTGACAAGAGCACACCTACAGGATTGAATGGGCTGATCGTTGGCGACAGCCAGAATGCTGTAGTTAAATCGCTCGGCAAACCAGATATTCAAACCGCGAGCGTTCTTGCATACAAAGGAACCGGTGCGTTGCTGAAGTTCGATCTTGACCCTGCCAATAATACGGTTCTCTCCATTAAGCTGTTCTCAAATCCAAACTAGCCAAAGCGTGACAAGCGCAACGAACAGAATGGGCATCGTCAGCAGCAAGCCTAACTTGCCGTACTCCCGCCAGGAGATTTCGATGCCGCCTCTACGGAGCAGTTGCATCCAGAGCAGCGTGGCGAGCGACCCGATCGGGGTCAGCTTCGCGCCTACTGAAGTTCCAAGGAGGCTTGCAAACGGCAAGTAATGCGGTCCTGCCATATGTTCGATCGAGAGCGAGGACACGAGGACAGCAGGCAAATTGTTAACCGCCGCGCTCAGCAATGAGAAGACAATCCCCGAACTGACGATTCCGACGAACTCACCATGCTTCACCAAAGGCTCAAGCAGCTCAGGAAACCATGATATTGCGCCATGCAAATATAAGCTGTACACAATCAGATTCATCGACAGCGCGAAGACGATTATTAGCCACGGCGTTTGTCTTACCGTACGCTGGAAATCCCCTTGCCGGGCAAGCAAGCTT
Organism: Paenibacillus sp. sgz302114; assembly: GCF_056120345.1. Taxonomy (NCBI): domain Bacteria; kingdom Bacillati; phylum Bacillota; class Bacilli; order Caryophanales; family Paenibacillaceae; genus Paenibacillus; species Paenibacillus sp. sgz302114. The sequence continues at coordinate 555,819 of NZ_JBVYOI010000001.1, read as the reverse complement.
GCCGCCCATTGAATCGCCGCTCCACCGAGCGCGATTGCTGCCACCGGCAAATGTATCCGCTCCGCGAGAAAGTACCCCACCAGCATTGCAGCCATAATCACCCACGATAAGATGAACAGCGATCTACTTCCAATAACGGATGCCGGCACGGGAAACGATTGGGGCGCATCTGACCTATGTTCTTCTCTCCGAATACTCCGCCCAAAATAGGCAACCGTTACAACTACAGTTCCGACAATGGCGCTTAAGCCAGGCAGCAGCATCGTTCTCGCATACTCGCCAAACGATATTTCGAAGAAATCGGCTGTTAAAATGTTCGTCAAATTGCTCATCATAAGCGGCGCGCTTGCTGTATCCGCTATAAACCCGACGCCTAACAAAAAAGCGATCCTCGACTTGCGCGATAATGCGAGCAGCGATGTGACTTCAAGCACGATCGGGATCATGATGAGAATCGTGCCATCATTGTTGAAGAAGATCGTAATGCCAGCAGCGAGTAAGCACAGCAGCACAAGCAGCGTTAACTGATGATGGTGAAACCTTCGTACGATATGAAGCGCTGCCCACCGGAAGAAGCCGTTCGCATCCAGCAGCGAAGTAAATAGCATAATGCCAATGAGCGAGAATGTCGCGTCCCAGACAAAGCTCCATATATATGCCGCGTCCGAAGGCGCAAGCAGTCTTGCTGCGAATAATAGGAGCGCGCCGATTAGCGCAATAATAGCTTCATGAATGCCTCGAGGTCGCCAAACAATAAGTGCAAGTGAGGCAGAGAAGACACTAACTGCAATTGCAATGTTCATGAAAGTAGGATCAACTCGCTAACCTGTCATAATAGTCATGCCCGTCCCTCTTTGGACATACCTTGTTATTAGGTATCGTTTGGGAAATAGGAGGTTGTGGCTTAGATGATGAAGCGGACGAGCAAGGTACTACAAATTGCTTTTACGTATATGGGTACAATTGTTGGCGCAGGGTTTGCAACTGGCCAAGAAATATTGCAGTTTTTCACACGGTTCGGTTTACCTGGTGCAATAACCATTATAATGGCGACCCTTATGTTTGTATGGCTTGGCGCCAAAATGATGCTTATTGGCAGCGATATCCGCGCCAAATCGTATGAAGATGTCAATAAAGTGCTGTTCGGCGAGCGTTACGGACGATGGGTCAGCCATTTCATGCTGCTTATGCTGTTCGGCGTATGTGCCGTCATGCTCGCAGGCGCAGGCTCAATATTCTCGGAAAACTGGAATATCTCCTATCAGTCAGGACTTTTAATTACAATCTTCGGCTGCTTCCTGCTGCTTCGCAAAGGAATGAATGCCATTCTGGCTGTCAATGCCATCGTCGTACCTATTATGCTTCTGTTCACCGTGCTCATTATTATTGATACGGTGCAAACGCCGGGCTCGGACAGATGGCTGCTTCTAAGCAGCGATCATTCGCTGCTCTCGATCTGGGCTTCACCGTTCTTGTATGCTGCGTTCAATCTCTCTATGGCACAAGCCGTGCTTGTTCCGCTCGGGGCGGAAATGCGTGACCGTAAAACGATTGTATACGGCTCCTGGGTCGGCGGCATCGGCATCGGCTTCATGCTGATCGCTGGCCATATCGCCTTGTCCGTCTATATGCCTGGCATCCAGCAATACGCCATCCCGATGGGCGGCATCGCGCGCGAGCTCGGGCATGGCATTCAGTGGATCTATATCTTCCTGATCTTCGCAGAAATCTTCACGACGCTCATCGCGGACATCTATGGCTTGACCTTGCAGCTTCAGGAGCGGCTAAAAATCTCTCGGACGCTGCTCACGATTATAACCCTCGCTTGCTGCTACGTTGCCAGCCAGATCGGTTTCGGTCCGCTGCTCTCGACGCTCTACCCGTTGTTCGGACTAATCAGCCTCGGATGGCTGGTGCTGCTCATCCGGCAGCGACCTCCGGCTGGGGAGTAGGGTGGGAGCGACAAAGAGATAAGCGGTCTAGGAGGCAGGTGAAATCGTGAATGAGATCCGGAAGCCTAGACGGCGGGAGAACTCTTAAATGTGATTGTGAAGCCTAGGCGGCTATGTTATAAGTTCAATGATGGCTGCATCTGGGATAACGCTTAGCAATGCGTCCCGCATATGATCGTGGCAGGTGAAAAGAATGATCTGTCTTCGCTCGGCCAGCTCCCTCAGAACAGCTGCCGATCCGATCAGCCGTCCGTAATCGAAATTGACAAGCGGATCATCGAGAATGAGCGGCAATGCGCTTGAGGATGAAGAGGCCTCTTCGGCAAGAGCGAGCCGCATGGCGAGATACAGCTGTTCAGCAGTCCCTCGGCTCAAATACATACTTTCAATCATTCGGCTGCCTTCCGTCTCCAGGGAGATAGCCTGTTTCTCTTCATGCATCCAAATCCGTTTGTATTTGCCGTCAGACATGATGCTCATCAGTCTCGACGCTTCGCGTAGAACCGCCGGCTGCCGCTGCTCCTCCATCACTCGTTTCGTACGGCGAATCATCGCCATGCTGAAGGACAAGACAGCGTAGCGGTCAATAAGCTGCTCTAGCGTTGCAGTCGCCTGCTCGCGCTCCATCGTCAATCGCTGCCTGTCGCTGTTTTGAAGAAGCTGCTCCATACGCTGCCGCTTGCGTCCAACATGCTCCAGCAGCTCTACGTTTCGCGCCTCGTGTTGCGACAACTCCTCTTCAGCCTCAGTCTTCATGCGTTCAAGCTGCGTTCCATCATAGATCGTATACCAGCTCTCAAGCTGCTCACGCTGCGCATTTGTTAAACCCGCAGTCAACTGGGCATCCAGCTTGAATCGTGCATTCTCAATCGCTGCAAGCCGCTCAGAGCGCTCCAGCGCATCGAGCCATTCGAGCTCATCAGCCGCATGTGCAGCTTGGAACCACTGCTGCTGTTTATTGCCTTGTTCCTCGGCATGCTTGCTCTGTTGTTCAAGCAATAGTTCTTGATCAGCTAGCTGACGTTTAAGCTCTCTCTTCTGCCGCTCAAGCAAGCTTTGCTTGTCCAGCTCTGCCTGCAGCAGTCGAAGTGCCGCTGCAGCATCGCCGTGCGCCCGATAACAGATTGCCGGGAACGCTTCGGACAGTCCGAAGACGGCTTGCTCGAAATCAGCAAGCTGCTGTTCGATTCGCGCCGCCTTGCTCGCGGCGCGGTCATAGGCTTGTAATCGAAGCTGGGCCTGCTCAGCGAGATCGTATGTTTCAAGGGCAGCTTCAGGCGATAGCTCCGCCTGAAGCGACCTTGCCGTTAGCCAATCGCGCCACTTGGCCGCGATTGCTTCCGCCGCTTCGGCCGCGTGCTCTGCCGCGGCTGTTGCAGCTTCTTGCTGCGCGCGCAGCCGAGCTTGCCGGCGCGCGAGCTCGCGAGCGCGCTCCGCGGCGCTGGCGCTCGCGCGGAGCTCGTCCTGCCGCGCGTCGATCGCTGCGCGCAGGCGCGAGAGCAGCGGCGCTGCGCCCCCGGCGGCGCCGGAGCAGCCGCGAAGCGGCGACCCCTGCGCCGCTGCTGCGGCTTCGCTGTGCGCCGCAGCAAGCGCCTGCGGCGGCGCTGCGCTCGCCGCGAGCAGGCCGTGCAGCAGCGGCTCGGCTTCGCGCGCGAGCTGCTGCAGCGCGGCCGCGACGCGCCGCTGCGCGGCTGCAAGCGGCTGCGCATGCGCCGCAGCCGCTGCCGCCGCTAGCGCTGGCGCACGCCCGCGCCGCGCGCGGCCGCCGCGGCCCGGCGGCGCAGCCATGGCGCGCGCGCCTGCGGCAGCGGCTTGCGGCTGCCGCTGCGCAAGGCGCAGCAGCGGCGGTGCCGCCAGCGCAGCCGCCAGAGCACCGGCGGCTGCTGCCGCGGCAGGCTGGCCTGCCGCGGCTAACAAAACAGCACCAGCGGCCATTACCCCGCTGGCAACCCAATACGCGGCGTCAGGCACACGCCCCCGCGACACCGCAACAGAACCCGCTTGCGCGCGAACCTGCGCAAGCTCAAGCACATGCCAAGCTTCCTCGAATTGTCTGGATGCGCTTCGCAGCGCCTCCAATGTCTGAGGAAGCAGCTCTATCTCCTGCTCTGTAGCTTGTCCACCAATCGCATCCAGCTCCACAAGCTGCGAATCCGCTTCCTTCAGCTGCACAGCAGCTGCACGAAGCTCCGCTTCAGCTAGGCGGAGTGCTTTGTCTCGCTCCTGAAGCGCAGCTCGAAATACCCGAACCGCTTCCCGCTCCGCTACACCGGACTGAAACGAGCGCAGCGAGGCTTCGTTCCATTCCGGCGAGATTTGGCCGATTAACCGGTGCACAGCTTCAATATCTTCCCTCGCTTCTGCGCTCAGCTCAACGAGCGATTGACGAGCTGCGTTCATGGATTCCACCGACAACATAAGCGACTCAATCTCAGTCTTTCTTGCCAACAGCTCTTCATCGACAGTCAGAGTGCTAAATTCCCGACGCAGCCGCTCCGCAATCGTATTCGATTGCTCCAGCTCCTGCTTCAAGCGATAAAGCTCTGCCGCAATAAGTTCCCAGCGAGAACGCGTATCCGCGGCGAGCCTAGGCATCGAAGTCCCAATTGCCGCCTGCTCATGAAGCAGCGCCAGCCGCTCCACCCAAATCTCCCACAGCTCGCACGCTCTCGCAAGCAGTTGCTCGCGCTCGCGCAGCATTGGCAGCTGACAATCGATCTGATCAAGCTCCGCTTCCGCGCCAGCTAATTCCTCGGATAGCGCATTGTACGCAGCGATTCCATCCTCCAGCTGTCTCAGCTGCGCTTCCGTCTCTTCCAGCGATCTCACGAGCTTATTCATCTGCTGCGTGCTGCCTCGAGGCCGATACAGACTGTCTTGCTGCGCGGTTAGCAGCTTCTCCGTCTTTGCAATGGCGCCACCGCCATTCCATCCGGCGTGATACAATTGTTTACCAAGCTCGTCCCCTTCGAGCATCCCGATTGCTTGCAGCTCTGATAGCGTAATGGCGTACAGCTCGCGAAACAAACGCTCGTTGACACCGCCAAGAAACATTCTCTCCCACTGCTGCTGTGTAAGCACTTCAGCTGAAAGTGTTGCCCCACTGTAAGCGCTATGTACTTCTTCATTTTGCTCGATTCGGACATTGATTTTGCTGGATGCCTCTCCAAAGCGCTCCAGCACATAACGGACCCCGGCGGTATTTTCAAAAAACAATCTCCCGCCATGGCGACCACCGTTCACTGGCTCCAGCCGCTCTGCCGGATTGCCTTTGCTCGCAAAGCCGAACAGCATCGAGCGAATAAAGCTCATCATTGTGCTCTTTCCCGCTTCATTCGGGCCATAGACGATCGTAACAGGCGCATCGAAGCGATACGCTCGATCGCTAAGCTTGCCGAAGCCATCAATATGCAAGCCCCGCAGCTTCATGCCTTATCGCCTCCCTCTAGCCCCGATTCTGCTTGTTTTTCGGATGTTTTTAATGGCGAATCCTCCATCAACAGTCCCGCAGCCAGCTCTCTTGCGTTAGCGAGCCATTGAAGAGCCCGCTCCCCCTGCATTTGCCGAACGAGCTTTCGCAGCCTTGCATTCGCATGCAGAGGCTGCAGCGCTTCACTCGCCAGTTCTTCGAGCGCAGCTTCATCTGCCTCTATGAACAAGCTGCTTCGGATTAGCTCGCCGGTGAAGCTATCCTCTTTTGCAATCATCTCATAATCAAGCTCAGCGCCGGACTCCGCATCGATCTGATACACCCAGCACCACGGCTCGGCAGCATCGTCATGTACTTCAAGCAAATCAGAGATCCGCACTCGAATGCCATGAAGCAGCTCTTGTATAAATGCAGCCTCTGATAATTGGTGATGCAGCGGCCCTCTGCCCTGCAGGCTCAATCTCAGCATACAGCACCGTCTCTCGCAATCAGCTGCAATGGAGGTGACCGCTTGTTCCAACACGCCTAGCAAAGCTTGCTCCGATTCAATGCCATCAATTGCAATGACAGCATTTTCCCACCTTACCGTATCGAGAGGCACGAACTTAAGCTCCGTATCAAATGACGCGGACACATCGACGATATAGGCCCCTTTTGCACCGGTTTCCTTGGAGTGTCTGCCTTGTGTGTTTCCCGAATAGACGACATGCGGAAAAGTATGCAGCACCTCTCGCCGATGGATATGTCCGAGCGCCCAATAATGAAACCCCGAACCAGCCAGCTCTGACAAGCTGCACGGCGCATAGGGATCATGCCCCTGCTGCCCATCTACATTGCCATGCAGCATAGCGATCTGATAGACGCCGCTCCCATGATCTGCGCGATACGTTGCAGCCAAATTATCGGTGACCGATCTTGTCCCATACGAGATGCCATGTACATGCGCGGCAAGCTCCCCTGACTTCGTGTAAGCGGCTGCTTTCTCCACCTTCTCCGTACCGAAGAAATAAACGGACTCTGGCCATTCTAGCTTCGCTCTTTGTCCGGACAACGGATCATGGTTGCCATGAATGACAAAAAGCTGCACACCGTTGGCGTGCAGCCTCTGCCATTCCCGCTGCAAATACAATTGCGCACGCAGCGAGCGGTCCGCAGAATCGTAGAGATCGCCCGCAATGACGACGAAATCTACCGCTTCTGACAGCGCCGTATCCACTAAATTTCGAACGGCCTGAAAGGTGGACATCTGGAGCGCTTCTCGCACATGAGCCGGAGCATCCGTCAATCCGCGAAACGGACTGTCTACATGCAAATCAGCTGCGTGCATGAATCGAAATGTTACTCCCATGTCACCTGTTCCCCTCTATTCCAACTCTTCCTTAACTGGATTGATCTCGGTGTATACTTGCTTCAACTGAGCGATTACGCGCTGCAGCGAATAAGCCTTTTTGGCTTTGTTCCAAGCCGCTCTTGCCATGTTATAGCGGAAATCCGGATCCGATACCACTTTCTCCAGCGCATTCGCCAGCGCGGTCGGATTCTCCGGTTCGACTAGCAAGCCGTTAATGCCGTCATCGATCTGTTCGGCAATACCGCCGACATTCGTGCCGACGAGCGCTAGCCAGCAGAGCGCTGCCTCCGCGAACACCGATCCGAACGCCTCTGCCCGCGAAGGGAGCACGAAGACGTCGAAGAACGGCATGAACTCTTCCGGATGCAGCATATAGCCGTAAAAAATAATATCGTCATACAAATTCAGCTGCTGCGCCAGCTGCTCCAGTTCCGGCCTTATTGGCCCGTCACCGATAATATGAAGGACAAACGGCTGGCCGCGTTCCTTCAGCTGAGCGCAGGCGTGAAGCAGTATATCAAGCCCTTTCGCCGGAACGAGCCGGCAGACGGTAATGAGCTGCACGACCGCATTTTCGTGGGAAATCGGCTTAAATCGCTTCTCATCGAAGCCGTTCGGGATGACAACGATCCGGTCGGCATCATTGACATATGGACGCATGTAATTGCGGAACGAATCCGAAGCCGTCAAAATCCGCTCAGCCTTCGATTCAATCTCGCGGTAGATCGACGTGAGGAACTTATGCTCCATGCCGCCTTCGATGATTTTGCCATTCAGAATAAGCTCTCGCTCATAACTCGAGTGAATCGTCATGACAAGCGGCGTATCAGGGAACAGCTGCTTCATAACAAGCGCCGGAATCGGATGATGCGCGTGGATGAGATCGTATGTCTTGTTCAGCCGCAGCTTCGTCCACCAAACGTAGTCACGGTAGGTTTGCAAATATTTATCAATAATAGGGTTACCCTCATAAATGCTTATATCGAAAGTATCGAATGTGACACGTTCCTGACCTTTGCCACGTACTCGTTTCGGCAGCGAGAACAGCTCCATATCCCAGCCGAGCTTATTGAAACGTTCTTGAATATATGGGACCATTGAGGACACGCCGCCCGGTTGCTCCGGTGGGAAAAACAATGCCTGCAAAATATTCATGTGCCCGCGAACCTCCTCAAACAAACCTGCATTATACTTCTCGACCTGCCAAAAACATGATATACTAGAACATACGTTTCTGTAAAGCTGATGTGCCGGCCTTAACCGACTGTATCCTGCACCGTGCGTCTACTCTCATAATTAGGTGGTTCAAACATGACATTTGTTAATTGGCTCGCCGGACAAGCCGGTCAAACCTTCACATCCGCTTGCGTGATGACGATTCTCGTGCTCATGCTCTTCATGGCGGTAAAGCTGTACAAGAGCTATAGACGAAACCAGACGCATCTTCTGCTCATACTCGTACTTCCGCTTGTCATTATCCAGAACGGCGCGCTCATCAGCCTATCTGTTCCCGACTGGTCAGCTTCGCCATACTTACATATTGGATACTCGTTTGTCAGCTTACTCTCTTTTATCATTATAAACTTTGTTTTCATGAAATTATATACCGGCCCTGCCGCAAGATTGAAGGGCATGCCCTTCTTCTTGATGATGATCGGCTTAGGTCTCGTTACCGCAGCTCAAATCGCGTATAAACCTGAGATGCTGAGCAATCCAATCGCCGCTGGCGGTGTTGATCTGCTTGCGCTTGATTTCTATGGACTCATTCTAAACTTTGCTATTCTGCTCAACCTGCGCGGTATCGACCAACGGTTCAATTATTCTGCCAGCCTGATCGTTTATTTCGTTTATCAGCTCTCAGCTATGGCCGACAGCTATGTGTTCCACGGAGACAAGCCGATCCTGGTCATCTTCATGCATTTGCTGCCTATCGTCTATTATACGCTCTTGTTTCTGCTCTTGTTCGAATGGGTGCTTGAACGGCTAATGATGACGTTCCAGTCGTCGATTACCGACGGTCTGACCAGCCTGTACAACAGGCGGCACTTCAACAAGAAGGCGGAGCAGCTGCTGCGCGAGATGAATCGGATCGCCATTATCTTTTGCGATATCGACAATTTCAAGAAGCTGAACGATACGCAAGGCCATCATAAAGCGGACGGCGTACTGAAACAGGTCGCCGATATCATTAAAGAAGAAACAGCCGGCATCGGCACAGCAGGACGTTACGGAGGCGAAGAGTTATTAGGGCTCGTCGCAGCACCTGGCGTCAAGCCGGAGGAAGTGGCGGAAGCGATCCGGAGCCGCGTCCAGAAAGAAACGATTGTAACGATCAGCGTTGGCGTCAGCGTCTCCCGCGAAGGTACAACGATTGCCGAAGTCGTCAAGCAAGCGGATGAAGCGATGTACCAGTCCAAAACGACCGGCAAGAACAAGGTAACGCTGCATCCATCCGCCCAGAGACGCCCCCGTTCAGAAGGCGAAGGCTCGAAGCGCAGCAAGCAAGCGTAACCGTTATTACTCAACCGCAATAGCCGTCTCGTTAGCCACAGTTCGTGGCTGGCGGGGCGGCTTTTTCTTACTTCATGGTACTCCAATGGTACTCCAAGAATTCCTAAAAACTACTGAGAGAGCCATACGTGCTCTCATAACAAAGCGAACCCGCTCGGCGCTATCTCTAACCTCAGTCTCACCTGGGTTGCAGCGCTGAAAGTTCCATTTTGGAACTCTCAGCAAACTTTTGGCGCGATTCTGATGCCGAGTGGTCGTATTTGTTACACTCAGCTATCTCTAGCCTCTTGAGAACGATCTCGCCAAACCCCCGTCACCAACGCACGATAAACCACACAAACTAAAAACCAAACCGCCCTCGTAAAAGGGCGGTTTGGTTCTTCACAACTTATTATTTATAAGGAATCGGATCTTTCATACCCGCTTCAGCAAAGCCTTTCAAACGCAGTCTGCAGCTGTCGCATTCGCCGCAAGCTTCTGGCTCGCCATTGTAGCACGATGTTGTCAGATGGTAAGGAACGCCCATCCGCGTACCTTCTTTGACGATATCAGCTTTAGTCAATTGGATGAGCGGCGTCTCGATCGAGATCGGTCTGCCTTCTACACCAATCTTCGTCGCGATGGCGATAACTTCTTCTACCTTCGCAATAAACTCTGGGCGGCAGTCCGGATAACCGCTGTAGTCCAGCGCATTCACGCCGATATAGATGGCTTCAGCGCCTACAGTCTCCGCGAACGATGTTGCAATGGACAGGAACAACAGGTTCCGTCCAGGCACATACGTAACTGGAATTTCCCCAACTTCGTCCGGTACAGGATCTGTGCCAACCTTTGGCACGTCAATTCTGTCATCGGTCAGCGCGCTGCCGCCGAAATCACGCAGGAAGCCGAGCTCGACCAGTCTGAACCGGTCGCTCACGCCGTAGTGCTCCGCAACTGCACGCGCGTTGTTCAATTCGATTTTATGGCGCTGGCCATAGTTGAAGGTTATCGGGTATAGCTCATAGCCCGCTTCCTTCGCATATCCCATGCAAGTTGTACTATCCAAACCGCCGCTCAGAATAACGACTGCTCTTTTCATTTACTTACACACCTCTCTTAGCTGGATCCCAAATGATTTTGTGTAGCTGCATATTCAGCTTTACGCCAGTAAGCCCGCTTGCGAGCATCTTCTCAACAAGACGCGCCGGCGGCATCGACTCCCATACTGGGCTAAACATCGCGAGTGCTTTTGTCGGATATTTCGCAAGTGTCTCCACGGCGGCATCGAAATCGCGGTCGGTTGCGATTACGAATTTCACTTCATCCTGCTCGCGCAGCAGGGCGAAGTTCTCATGAATCATCGCTTCATTCTCGCCGGAGTCCGGCAGCTTGTAATCCATAATGTACCTCGCTTTAGGCGATGCGATGTCGCGGAGGAACGGTGCCAGATCAATCGCCCCGTTCGTCTCTACATGCACGTCCTTCATGCGATCAATATCGCATAGCGCCTGAAGCAGTGCACCGGAACGGCTGCCATACAGCAGCGGCTCGCCGCCTGTCATGCAAATATGCTCCGCTTTATACTTCTGCGTAACTTCGGCAACAATATCCTCAATGGTCATCGTAAATTCCGCTTCAGCCGGTGGATAGCTATATTTCGTATCGCACCAGACACAGCGGAGGTTGCAGCCGAACAGACGTACAAAAACGGTCGGGAACCCGGCACGTGTGCCTTCGCCTTCGACCGTTTCAAAAATCTCAACCATGGGCAGACGAATGGAACGCTTCTCTTGCTCTGCAGCGTTATTCTGCATGCTCATCTGCCTCCATCAATTCACGAGTGACAGCGGCGAAGCTGGTTGGCGTTTCCCATAGGCGAATCTCTTCGATCCGGATAGCCGGGTAGTGACCTTCCTCAACAAGCGCTTCGTGAATTTGTTCATAAATCCAGACGACCATATTCTCAGCCGTTGTATTCATCGGTGGCAGTACCTCGTTCAAGTAACGGTGGTCCAGCTTGTCGATGACACGCTCTTTGGCAATTCGTTTCATATCGGCAAAATCAATCGTCAACCCGCGTTTATCCGTTTTCCCGGACATAATCGTTTGAAGTTTATAAGTATGGCCGTGCAAGCTCTTACACTTGCCTTCGTATAAATGCAAATGATGCGCACTGTCAAAAGTAAATTCCTTCGAAACGAGCACGCGCCTATTATGATAACGAAGCTGCTGCTCCTCAATATCGGTCCCGAACTGCTCAATGTGCTTCGGAATCTCGTAAGTCACGTTTCACACCTTCTCCTCTTATGCAATTGCAATATGCAATTATAGCACAACTTGTATTACACGGAAAGATGTCCGTTCAAAATGGTCACGGCTTTCCCGGAAATCAGAATTCGGCTCCCTACAATCGCAAGCTGCAGCTCTCCGCCTCTTGCAGAAGCTTGATACGCAAGGAAATCATCCTTGCGCAGCCTACGCTGCCAATACGGCGCGAGTGCGCAATGAGCGGAGCCCGTTACCGGGTCTTCATCGCATCCTGTCGCCGGATAGAACGCTCGCGATACGAAGTCATATTCGCTGCCGCTGCTAGCTTTGCTCGTCACGATAACGCCGCGAGCCTCGACGCGCGCGAGCATTGCGAAGTCTGGCTTCAGCGTCCGCACCGTCTCTTCGCTATCGACCTCAACGAGATAGTCGATACGGTTCTTCCCTACATATCTCGGAATGAGGCCAAGCCCCTGAATCAACTCTTCCGGCGCTGTCACAGGTGCTGCCGGCTCTGCCGGGAAGTTAAGCATAATCCCTTCCACCGAGTGATCAGCTGTCAGCAAGCCGCTAAGCGTATGGAATCTAGCCTGGCTGCTGCTTGGCAAATGCCCGTTCTCCCATAAGTAATGCGCGCTCGCTAGCGTCGCATGTCCGCACAGGTCGACCTCAACCGTTGGCGTAAACCAGCGAAGCGAATAGCTGTCATCCTCGCGGCGAACGAGGAAAGCCGTCTCCGACTGGTTCATCTCCGCTGCAACGCTTTGCATCCATGCTGTATCCCGCTCCTTTGGCAGCAGGCAGATTGCGGCCGGGTTACCTTTAAACGGCGTGCTTGTAAAAGCATCAATTAGCGCAATCGGAATTGAAATTGGACGATTCATCCCATTATCTTCCTCCTCTATGTAACAAATGCCGATCCCGGAGCTAATCCGGTTCGGCATTCATCGTTATTACGCCTCGGACGGCGTGAGCATCTTCTGTTTCTTCTTGCGGTTCACGATAATGATTCCGCTGCTGACAAGCGCAAGCGCGCCAATAACAGCGCCGGAGAGCGGCTCATTCAGGAAGAGAGCGGATTGCAGCACTCCGAATACCGGAATGAGGAACAAGTACATCGATACGCTGCCGACTTGGTTGTACTTCATCACATTGTTCCAAAGCGTAAACGCCAGTGCCGAAACAAGGGCAAGATGCAGAAGCATTAGCAGAGCAATTCCGTCAAAATGAAACGGCGCAAGGCCCGTACTCCAAGCTGCGATGACGCACAACATAAAGCCTCCGAGCAGCATTTGGTAGCCGTTAATATACGAAATGCTGTACGAAGCTGACGCCTTGCGAGAGAGTAAATTACCGCATGCGTTGAAGAGCGTCGCCGCCATCAGCAGCAGCTCGCCAACTGAGAAATGGAGGCCAGAATTGCCGTCATGCTTGGATAGCCCGAGCACGAGTAAGCCGACAAAGCCGACGATGAGCCCAAGTCCTTTAGCCCCGTTAATCCGGTCATTCTTGTAGAGGAAATGCGCAATTACGATTTGGAAGAACGAGATCGTCCCCGCAATAACTGCGCCTACGACACCTGCGCTCATCGATAGGCCTGCGTAGAAGAATGTATATTGCAATACCGTTTGCAGCAGCGCTATCGTGCTTACCATGCCTCCGCTGCCTCGCTGATAGCTGAGTCGTTCACGCCTAATTAGCATATACAGCAGAATAAGCACGCCGGCCAGCGTGAACCGGTAGCCTGCGAAGAGCAGCTGCTCCAGCGTATCTCCAGAACCAATGCCAAGCCTCTCGTAGCTTAGCTTAATAAACGGATAAGAGCTCCCCCAGAGCAAAGTCGCGCTGATAGAAGCTCCAATAATACCTAATGGATTGGTGAAAAATTTGGCTGCGTTCATAACTATATTCGTTCTCCTTCTTCGGTGCAGGCAGCCACTTCATGTGAAACTTTTATTGCTCTTCAATGGGGATGAGCAGTTCAACCTGCTCCTCTTCCAAATGCTCGTCAATATAAAAAATTTCAAGGGAAACCGCATTTTCCCGTCTCGTCAGCTTCTGCTCGTTGATCCATGCCGAGAGCTGCTCATAGCCTTCACCGATTCGTTTATTTGTGCAAGCGGCCATCGCATAGGTGCGCTGCGGAACTGTAAATTGCACCATGCCTGGCGGCACCTGCTCCAGATGGGGCACCTCAAAGCAAGCCCAATATGTAGCAAATACTTCGTTGCCGAAATACGGGCTGTAAAGCACATTCGTCTTTACTTCTCCTTCAATCTCATGCTTCCTTTGAAGGAATGCGCTTTGCAGAAGAATAGCTTCATCAGGGAAAGACGAGTAAGGACCGCAATAGCTAATTCCAACCACGTTCAAGGCAGGTTTCGTAACTAATGTGCAATTATCCATCGCGAATAACCTCCTGCAAAGTTTGAGTAGAAGCTATAGGTTAACCCGTAATAAGTTTACCATGATCGAGAGCTTGTTTGGTATCTATTTGTTGCCAATAAAATTTATATAAAGTAAAGGAGATTACGCATAAAATCCGAATTTACAAGAATCAGTGAAATTATAAAAGGAGCGTTCCTATGGAAACATCCGATTTCAACAAGCAATTAGAAAGCAATCGTCTACAACTGAGAAGAATTACGCCTGACGACGCAGATGATATTTTCGAGTATGCGCGCGATCTTGAAGTGTCGAGGTTTACGTCTTGGGAACAACATCAAACAATTGATCAATCACATTCCTTCGTAAATTTTGTTACGCAGAAATACGACAATAACCAGCCTAGCGATTGGGGCATCATTGATAAAGCAACGAACAAGCTAGTCGGAGCATGCGGATGGGTGTACATTAACGAGAACCATCGTCGCGCAGAGATTGGGTATGTGCTGTCACGGAGCTGCTGGAATCGTGGCTACGTGTCGGAAGCAGTAGCACTGATTATACAGTTTGGCTTTGAAGAGCTGCATTTGAACCGAATCGAAGCAAGATGTTTTGCGGAAAATACTGCTTCTGAACGAGTCATGCAAAAGGCGGGCATGCAGTATGAAGGTCTTCTGCGAGAGCAAATGCTCGTTAAAGGTAACTTGATCGACCTTAAAATGTACTCCATTCTGAAGAGGGAATGGCAGTCCCAATGATGGAGAAAAAAAAGGTGACACATGAAGCATTGCTTCTGCTGTGTCACCTTCTTCGTTCAATTAGCGTCTTACCGAGCCATGCGGGTCGATGACGAACTTCTTCGATGCGCCGCGGTCGAATTCCATATACGCGCTAGGAGCTTGGTCAATCGAAATAAGCGTTGCGTTAACGGCTTTCGCAATTTGCGCCTTGCCGCTTAGTATCGCTGTCATCAGCTCGCGGTTGTATTGCATAACCGGCGTCTGACCCGTTACGAAAGTATGGGATTTCGCCCAGCCGAGGCCGAAGCGAATCTTCAGCGTACCAACCTTCGCATCATCGTCAACCGCACCTGGGTCGCCTGTTACGTAGAGACCAGGGATACCGAGACGTCCGCCGGCACGCGTGACTTGCATGATGGAGTTCAATACCGTTGCCGGCGCTTCGCCATGAGCATGTCCATGACCATGCGCTTCGAAGCCTACGCAGTCAATGGCGCAATCCACTTCGGGAACGCCGAGAATTTGGTCGATCTGTTCGCCGAGGTTTGGATGCTCGCGAAGGTTGACCGTTTCGCAGCCGAAGCTTCTCGCTTGCGCAAGACGCTCGCTGTTCAGGTCTCCGACGATTACGACTGCTGCTCCAAGCAGCTGAGCGGAATGTGCCGCTGCAAGACCGACTGGGCCTGCTCCTGCCACGTAGACCGTAGAGCCTGGCTTCACGCCCGCACTCACGGCACCATGATAGCCAGTTGGGAAAATATCAGATAGCATCGTGAGGTCGAGAATTTTCTCCATCGCTCGTTCTTTATCCGGGAACTTCAATAGTTGGAAGTCTGCGTAAGGAACCATTACATATTCGGATTGACCGCCAACCCAGCCGCCCATATCAACATAGCCGTAAGCTGAGCCCGGACGGTCCGGATTCACGTTCGTACACACATTTGTGTTCCGCTCGCGACAGTTCCGACAGCGTCCGCAAGCGATATTGAACGGAACGGAGACGAGATCGCCTTTCTTAATAAATTCAACGTCACGCCCAACCTCAATGACTTCACCCGTAATTTCGTGTCCGAGCACGAGACCGCTAGGAGCTGTCGTCCGCCCACGCACCATATGTTGGTCGCTGCCGCAAATGTTAGTAGTTATGACTTTAATAATGACGCCGTGTTCACATTTTCTGCCAACATTAAGTGGGTTAACGCCAGGCCCGTCACGCAAAATCAAATCAGGATACGAAATATCCCGCACCTCAACTTTACCGGGTTCTACATAGACTACCGCACGATTCCCTGCCATTAGTCAGCCTCTCCTCTTTCAAGAAAATTGTTTCCTGCTTGTTCACACTCCCTCATTGTAATCGCTTGCAGATTGAAAAGCTATCCTGTTTTTCTAAAATAATACCTCCGTGCAAAAAAGAAGCTGCGAGCGAGGCAGCTTCTCCTGAGAACTCTATTGGGCTTAATTAGTTAAGCTTAAAGCCGTGCAGCACATCATTCAAATCTTCCGCGAGCTTCCGAAGCTCCAGCGTTGACGACGTAATCTCCTCCATCGTCGCAAGCTGCTCTTCCGTCGCTGCCGAGTTGTTCTGGCATGATGCGGCGACTTGATTGCTCGCTTCCGCAACGCTCTGTGCCATCTCGACCACCTGTCGTCCCGAATCGGAGAGCGCCAACGTCGTCTGCGAGATGTCGCTCACTTGCGTGGATACCGCTTCGATACTTGCTTCAATCGATTGGAACATCTGGTTTACTTGATTCGTTCGCACCAGCCCGCTTGCCGCTTGCGCCGACACTGTCTTCATTCCGGTAGCTGCCTGGCTCACACGAAGACGCACATCTTCAATAAGCTCGCTTATTTGCTGCGCAGACAGTTTGGACTGCTCTGCCAGCTTCCGAATTTCTAAGGCGACTACAGCAAAGCCTCTACCGTGCTCTCCCGCCCGTGATGCTTCAATGGACGCATTAAGCGCGAGCAGGTTGGTGCGGTTTGCCACCTCGGTAATCATCCCCGTTATCCCGCCAATTTGCTGGGACTGGTGTTCAAGCAGCTGCATGACTTCTGTCGCATGCTGCACTGTTTCATGTATCGTCTCCATCTCATGAAGCACTTCATTCACGGATGACGCTCCTTGCTTCGATGCATCAGAAGCGGATGAAGCAAGCTTCGCGACCTCTTCGTTGCCGGCTGACACGGCACTGATGTCCTCTGACATCTGCGTAATCGCGCGAATCGCATCGCCCAGCTGCTCCTGCTCCTGATCAGCGCGAACTGCGATGAACTGCGTTGCCTCCACAATATGCTCCGTTGCGCGTGTTGTCTGCTCCGCGCTCGCACTCAGCTGCTCCGACGAGTTTGCAACGAGATTCGCCGTGTTTAGCGCCTTAGATAGAATCGTCCGGAGATTTGCCAACATCTTGTTGAAAGCACCAGCCAGCTCTGCAAGCTCCCCTTTCGACCGAATCGTCAGTTCCTTGCTCAGATCCCCTCTCCCTTCAGCAATTTCGTGGAGCTGGCGGTTAATGACTTTGAGCGGCTTCACAATCGAACGGGTGAGCAGCATTCCGAGAATAGCTGCGAGAAGCAGCGCAGTACTTACGAGAAGCGCCATAATCATGTTCTGCTTATCTGATTCCTCTTCCCGCTGCTTCTTATCGCCTTCAAGCTCCTGGGTGATGCTAGTGAGCATTTCAGTGTTTAGCTTATCCATGGTTTTGCGGGCCGAACGCTCATCGCCGAAGTGGAGTGCGTAAGCCTCCTCAGACTTCCCTTCATCCATGAATGCTCTAGCTCTCTCGCTGTCGCCTATAAATGGATCATAGTCTGTTTTCAACTGTTCGACTTGCTTCCGATTCTCAGGCGTCAGCGTCGGATTAATCAGCATGGAATTGAGGATAGCTCTAGCCTCCTTGTCCTTCGCTGCAATCTCGTCGAGATAGGTTTGCTCCTTCGTCAGCAGATAACCCCGCTCATCATTAGAAATGCCGGCAACCTTGAACTGAAATTCTCGCAATTGCAGTTGAACGGCATTGTCCTGCAGCATTTCCGTGTAGGCTGATCTGGTCTTATTCGTATGATCGTAAGCAACATAGCCAAGTAAACCCATTAACAGAATAATAAAGGCAAAACAACTGAAAAGCTTCGTTCGAATATTCATGACTGCGGATCCCCTCTCGAATAGTCCTCATCAGCTCTTGAGCTATTTTGGAAATGTCGTTATATTCTGACAATCGCTTCTAAAAGTGAAGAAGAGGATCCAGCTAAGAACGTTACTGGATCCTCATCTTTTTAATTGGCTTGCTCAATTTGAGCTGTTCGGCAATTTGATCCGCTTCCATCGGACGACCGAGCAGGTAGCCCTGCATCGTGTTGCAACCATAACGCAGCAGCAAACCGAATTCCTCTTCTGTTTCTACGCCTTCTGCAATTACTTCAAGCTTTAAATTTTCTGCCATCGTGATGATCGTATGGACGATTGAAGCGTTCACGCCGTGCGTGTCCATCTTCTTCACAAACGACTGGTCAACCTTCAGCTTGTCAATCGGCAGCTCGCTCAAATAACTTAATGAGCTGTAGCCTGTACCGAAATCGTCAATCGCGATAGATACGCCAATGCGCTTCAAATTCTTCAGCATCATTAGCGCGTGATGCTTGTTCATCGTCATGCTCTCGGTAATCTCTACGACGAGATACTTCGGATCAAGTCCGGTCTCCTGAAGAATGTTCTCGATCCGCTCGATAATCTTCCCATCATTGAACTGCTGTGTCGAAAGGTTGACAGCGACCGGAATTCTCATTAGCCCTTCATCCTGCCAGCGCTTGTTCGTACGGCATGCTTCGAGCATGACCCATTCGCCAATGGCATGGATCAAGCCAGTTTCCTCGGCAATCGGTATAAAATCCGCAGGCGACACGCGTCCAAGCTCTGGACTTTGCCAACGGATTAAACATTCCACGCCTTTTAAAGTCCGATCAATTCCGTTAAAGACTGGCTGATAGTTCAAATAAAATTCTTCACGGTCAATCGCTTTGCGGAGTCTGCGCTCAATCTCCATTTTGCGGTGAATCTCTTCTTGGAAACGCGCCTCATAGAACTGAATCCGGTTGCCGCCCTCTGTCTTCGCAATATTCATCGCCATATGGGCATAGCGAATGATGTGTTCGATATTCGTATGATTGTCTGGGTATTGGCTAATGCCGAGACTTGATGTCATGTGAATCTCTAATCCATCCAGTATAATAGGCAGACGAATCGATTCCAGCAGTCGCTCGGCATACCGTTCAATCTTATCGAAGGTCGCTCCGCCCATCACACAAATGAATTCATCGCTACCCGCACGGATAATCGTTGTATCTTCAGTTGCAAATCGCTTCAATCGCCTAGCCATAAGCTGAAGCAGCGAATCGCCTTTCTCATGACCCATGGAGTCGTTGATCTGTTTGAAATGATCGAAATTGAAGAATAGAACAGCAAACCGTCCATATTTCGCTTTCGCGCGATCCATCTCCGTCAAGAGCTGATTCTGATTCGGCAGTCCCGTCAGCTGGTCGTGGTTCAGCAGAAACTTAATTTTCTCTTCCATCCGCTTCCGCTCTGTAACTTCTAAGGTGACGGCAATAATTTCTTTTACGATGCCGTTAACACGGACTGGACGAGCAACTGTCGTAAAATGATACTTTCGCCATTCTGTATCGTAGCTGACGCAATCTTCACCATTCCACACTCTAGTCAAATGCTCCGTATGCTGCGCCATCATTTCGGCCGGTACAATATGTTCAAGCGATTGGCCTATGAGGCTCTGGCTCAATTGTCCAAATCGGGTTAACAGCTCGCCTTTGCATTCCGTAAGAATGAACTCGTTAGCTTGCTTAATCAACGAACAATAAAAGCCGTTTAGCTGCTGCAGCGCCTGATTCAGCTCATCGTGAATCGTATGTTCCGATGCAAGACACCCCGTCATGAACTCCAAAAACACCTTCATCTCGTGATTGGCGAGATCCTCTTGTTCCAGTGTTTTCCAGAATGGCTTGGACTCGATTGCTGCATGACAGCGCAGTAAAAACTCTTCTTCCATTTGTGCATTAGCTGGAAATTGGAACAAGCTGTCTTTGTGGAAAAAGTCTGCCGCGCCATTCGTAAGCGCCGCAATGGCTGGGGAAGCACCTTCATCCGTATAGCTGCTTAGCATAATGACCGGCAACGGACTATCAACCATCAACCGGCTGAGTGCTGATAAGCCATCCAGCACCGGCATCTCAATGTCCATTGTAACGAGG
Source organism: Paenibacillus sp. sgz302114 (assembly GCF_056120345.1). Taxonomy (NCBI): domain Bacteria; kingdom Bacillati; phylum Bacillota; class Bacilli; order Caryophanales; family Paenibacillaceae; genus Paenibacillus; species Paenibacillus sp. sgz302114. The sequence goes on along the minus strand of NZ_JBVYOI010000001.1, from coordinate 535,926 downwards.
TCAGGGCGCATGACCTTTAATTTCTCAAGCGCCTCCTGACCGTTGGATGCTGTTCCCATCACCCATAGTTTAGGGTCTTTTTCGATCAACCTGCTAATCATCTGCCGCATGACGGCAGAATCATCGACGACGAGCACACCGTATGGAGCAGGCGGATCGGCCAAGCCCAGAAGTTTACGCATGAATCGTGTCCCAACCCCTTGATCGGAGCATTTTGTCAAGCTTAAGTACAATTACGAGCTGCTCGTCTGTCTTACAAATACCGCCGATGTATTGATCGGAGATCATCGTAACATCCTTCGGCGCCGATTCGATCTGGCTATGCGTCACATGAATGACTTCGCGTACGCGATCAACGAGAATACCGATATCGCGGCCGTCTTCGTTCAGAATGATTACGCGTGAATGATGATCCGGCTCGGTATGGCGCATGCCAAGACATGACTTGATATCGACAACCGGCATCAGCTCACCGCGCAAATTCATAAGTCCTAGCACTTCCGCCGGCGCGTTCGCCATCCGCAGTATAGAAGGAACCTTGATGATTTCTTTCGCTTGATTAATGTCGAGTGCATAATGCTCATCTTCCAGATCGAACGTCACAAGCTTCACTTTGCGTCCAGTTACCTTCTGCTCATTCGCGTTCGTCTTGCTAATGGTTGCACCGGAGTCGCGAATGACCGCATTCACGTCCAGAATGAGAGCGATACGGCCGTCTCCCATAATGGTAGCGCCGGATACATAAGCGACTTGACCCAAGTAATTGCCAAGCGACTTCATTACGATCTCTTGGTTCGCCACCAGCTTGTCGACGTAGAGGCATACGCGTCTCTCTGCAAGTCCGATCATAACTGCGTAACCTTTGGAATCGGTATCGTTCTCTGCCGTGCCAAGTCTTCTGTGCATCCGTACGAGCGGCAATATTTCTCCTCGAACGACACATACCTCTTCACTGTTCACGATTTGAACATCTTCAGGCGTCAACCGGAAAGTCTCAATAACATTCGTGAGCGGGATTGCAATCGTATGCTTGCCAAGCTGCACAAGGAGCGAACGAGAAATCGCGAGTGTAAGCGGAAGCTTGATCGTGAATACGGTGCCTTCGCCAGCTGTCGTCTCGATGTTAATGATGCCGTTCAGCTTCTCGATATGGGAGCGAACGATGTCCATCCCTACTCCGCGGCCGGAAAGCTCCGTTACTTTCTCCGCAGTGGACATGCCTGAATGGAAAATAAGACTTATGATTTCTTTATCCGTTAACGTTTCTGCCTCTTCCGCACCGATAAAGCCTTTCTGAACGGCCTTCTGCTTGATCCGTTGCAAGTCGATACCGCGACCGTCATCGGCAAGCGTAATCACGATTGCGTTCTCTTGATGGCTTGCACGAAGGAGCAAATTACCCTTGCGGTTCTTGCCCAGCTTCTCGCGCTCATCCGGCGGCTCCAAGCCGTGGTCGATCGCATTGCGAATAATATGGATCAGCGGATCGCTGATCTCTTCGATCAATGTGCGGTCCAGCTCCGTTTCTTTACCTTCCACTTGGAAGGTCACTTCTTTGCCGGCTTGCTCCGCTACATCGCGAACCATTCGCGGGAAACGATTAAACAACTGCTCGATTGGCATCATCCGCGTCTTCATCGTGCCTTCTTGCAGCTCTGCAACGACACGGCCCAAGTGGTCCGTAATTTCGCCGAGCAGCAGCGTTTCCGGCTCTTGCTTGAACCGATCCTCGAACCGTCTGCGCACTTCGCGAATCCGTGTATTATCAATAATCAATTCGCCGACCAGGTTCAGCAGATGCTCCAAGCGGTTCACATCAACCCGAACGGTTTGCTGAATTTGCACTTTGGCGTCTGATTGTCCTAATGCCCCTTGCTCTGTGCTTACTTGCGACACACTGACAGCAGTTGGAGCTGAAGCCGTCGTTTGTTTATTCACAGATACGACGGACGCTTTGGTCCCAATCTGGATGCCGCCTGAAACTTGAAGCTGCTTCACGGTAAAGCTCTCAATCTGCGAAGCTTCCTCCACTTTGCGAACGATTTGCGCTTCTGTATGCTTCGTTGCAAGCAAGAAATGGATCGGACCAGCTGTAAGCAGCTGTTCCTGCTCCCACAAGCCGATTTCCGGCGATGTGCCGACGACTTCTCCGAGCTCCCCCAGATTGCGTAGAATGACCATTGCTTTTACCGTAGGCATCTCGACATCTGCAGCGAGCGTTACGCTAATCTCGTAGGAATGAAGTCCTTCAGTCAGCTTCTGCGCCTTAGCAGCAAGCACAGCTTCGCTCCAGCCGTCATACATCGCTGTCTCCTGCGTTGACGTCGCCTTCGCAGCCTCGCTTGCAGCAGCATTCGCCGTTAACGTTTCCTCTGCAGGCTGGTCGGTCAAAATGCCGTTCAGCAGCTCAACGAGCGTTTCAATCGGCTCATCGTTGAAATCGCCTTTGCGCAGCGTTTCCTTCTTCGCCTTCAAATAATCAATACATTTGAACAGCACATTGATGAGGGACTTGCTCGTTTGCAGCCGGTTCTGACGAAGCAGCTCGAATACGCTCTCAACCTTATGCGTTACTTCCTTCATCGATTGGAAGCCCATTGCCGCGGAAGAGCCTTTGAGCGTATGTGCAGCGCGGAAGATCGTCTGTATCGTTTCCGGCGAATTGCCACCGTTCTCGAGCTCTAGAATCGACTCATCCAGAACTTGCAGCTGCTCTTCTAGCTCATCTAGAAAAACGCTTAAATATGTAAGTGCGAATGATTCGTTCATTATAGACCTCCTCCAGTATTTAGAATTGACGGCAAGTGCAGAATGCTGACAAGCTGGTCATTAATCTTCCCGATACCTGACAAGTTGCCTGCTTGCGCGCCGCCAATACCATCTGGAGTCGGTAAAATTTCCGAGAAAAACGCCACTTGCTCAACACGGTCCACATAGAGTCCTACCGGTTCGCCCTCCGGCGTCTGGACGATGACAATACGGGAGGAAGTCGTCGAATGACTCTCCATCATTCGGAACTTCGAGCGAAGCCCGATGACCGGAACGATAGTACCACGCAAATTAATAACGCCTTTCACATGTGCCCTCGCGGCTGGAATTTCGGTGATTGGCATGTCTTTGATAATCTCTTGAATGTCTGTGATTGGGAGCGCAAATTTCTCCTCATTCAACCCTACTACGATGTAATTGGCCACCGCTCGGACCTCCTTGTTCATCTCTCTATCATTATTATCGGATATGTCGTTCCGTTTCTTTTGTATGAACAACATCTGTCTTCAAAATGACACAATCAAATATATTCATAATCTCGCTACGAGCCTGATGAATGAATCCAAGCACCGATTGCTCCAGCTTACTCGTGCAGAGCGAAGCGTTTACCCAAATCTGCTGATTCATTAGCACAATCGACATATCGTTGTGCGATGGATACCGGTACACTTCGTCAAAAACGTTCGTTTCCGAATACATGTCTGGAAGAACAACTGAGAACATCATGACAGGAGGCTCATCACCCATATCGGTTATACGAAACTGTTCCTGTATTGGATAGTTGTCTTTTGTCCAACGAAAACCATGCGCATAAGCAAGATCCGCTTGCCATACAGGCTCAAATCGGCTCGTTGAGTCCTCGAACAATTCTTTATAAAATTCGAGCAGTTTCATCATGTATGATCACCTATTCGCATCATTGTCTGTCCCAAGTTGCGTTCCTCCTTCGTAATACCGCTACACTGATTATAAGGGCTAAGTATTTGGTAAGTTCTTAATGATCGTTTGGATTGTGTGATTTTGGAACGATTTTATTTGGAAAGTGTTAGCGATATCACAAATATGCACAAAAACAGCCCCTGGCTGCTATTTGCAGCAATTTCGGGCTGTTTTCGTAAAGGACGATCCACTTTCAATCCTTGCAAAGTGTCTCATTATGGTATGCGATTACGCACGCGGTTTACAGAAAGCTACAACATCCTCATAAGACATCGAGCCGCCAAAAATATCAAGCGCGCTGCCGATCGTAATGTCGAGCTTGCCAGCGGCGAGCTTGCGGAACAATTCGAGATCGTCGAATGAACGGGCACCGCCCGCATAAGTCGTCGGAATCGTCACCCATTGAGCCAGCTGCTCGACCAGATCTGTTAGAATTCCGCTCCGCTTGCCCTCAACATCAACAGCATGGACGAGATATTCATTGCAATATTGCGCCAGCTCATTAAGATGTGATGCTTTCACTTCAAAGGTGCTGAACGTTGTCCATTGGTTCGTGACGACGAACCACTTGTCATCCCGCTTCTTGCAGCTCAGATCAATGACCAGCTTCTCCTTGCCGACCTCAGAGACGATGCGCTGCAGGTTGTCCATATCAAGCTCTCCGTCGCGGAAAATATAGGAGGTGACGATAACATGCGAAGCGCCTGCTTCGAGATACTGCGCGGCATTCTCGGCGCGAATGCCCCCGCCGATCTGGAGTCCGCCTGGATACGCTCGAAGCGCGGAGAGTGCCGCAGCCTCATTGCCGCCACCGAGCATGATGACATGGCCGCCAGTGAGCTGATCACGCTTGAACATGTCGGCATAATACGCTGAATCATGCTCCGACACGAAGTTTTCGACGACTTGCTGATCCTCGTTCTGGCTTAATGTCTCACCGACAATTTGTTTCACTTTCCCTTTATGTAGGTCGATACAAGGTCTGAATTTCATTAAGTTCCCTCTTCTCTCGTTAGCTCTAGCATCTAGGTCCGCTTCACACTTATCCGATATAGCAAGTATCCGAGCCACGCGCCGATCGTATTGAGAATGACATCGTCAATATCAAAGCTGCCGCGATGAAGCAGCAGCTGCAGCAGCTCAAGCACGAAGAGCGACGTAATAAAAAGCAGCGAAAATCGGATAAGCTTCATTCCCAGCAAGTACGGCAGCATGAGGCCGAACGGCATGAACACCGCCACATTGCCTACTATATTGACGATCCAATATTTCGCATTGAAGCTGTCTGCATGTTCAAAGTATAAGCGTACCGTTTGAAACGGGATGACGTTGTAGCGATATTCCGCCGAATGAACCGCTGACCGGCCAAAGCCGATAAACATCCAGTAAAAGAGCAATAGCGTATAACCAAACATAATAAGCGCGTATAGTTTCTTCATGAATATGCACGGTTCCCCTTGCGAGCGAAGGCTCTTCCGAATGCCTACTGCTTAATCGACGCCGGTAATCTTCCACCCTGCCCCGTTAATATTGCTGAGGGCATAAGCATCTGTGCGATCCCCTCTAATCCCGTACACACCAATCGTCACATTCGTCTTTCCTGGCTTCTTAGAAACGAAACAGCGTCAGCCGGGATTCGCGAGTCTATGCGGATAATTGGACCTGTTTGCTCCTCTGCGCTTGCAGTCTGCGAAGAAGATGCTGTCTCGTTCTGCTTTAGCTTGTCCGTCGCCGTAGTTAGCTTCGTCGTTAATTCGCTTACATTCTTCCGCTCAACAATGAGTTGGCCGTTCAGCGCGTCAAGCTGTGTTTGCAGACGCTTGCTTCTCTCCAGCTCTGCGGTCAGCTGCATGTCCTGGGAATCCAGCCGCTGCTGCAGCTTATTGCTCCTGTGGATGCCGCTTGAGAACAGAACAGCAACAATAACAACTGCAACTACAATTCTCAGCTTCGTTTGCCAGTGCATCCGTCCATCCCGCCTTCAACTGGTGGTAGAAACTCAGATTAGGCTAAAATTTTCTGTAAAGAAACGGAGTCCAGCCAGCGGTCAAACTTGCGTGCGATTTCTTGATAGTGCGCCGCTTGCTTGTAGCCGAGTTTCTCGAACAAGGCTACGCTGCCTGTGTTCTCCGTACAGATTGCAGCAAGCAAGGAGTGGAAATTCAACTCTCGCGCCACCTGCTCAATGAATTCCGCTGCTTTGCGGCCGATCCCTTGACCGATAAACGCCTGATCCAGGTAGATGCTCACTTCAGCCGTTACGTCAAACGCTGGACGCTTCTTATGCTGAGTTAGAAGTACATAACCCGCATATTGTCCATCAACGAGAACAACATACGAGCGGTACAAATCCGAGAGCGGTTCGATAAGCTGCTTCATCTGATCTGTTGTGTACGGGTACAAGTCATATGTAACCGTTGTATGCTCGATATAGTAATTGTAAGTATTACGAACCGCTTCCAAATAAGTATCTGAATAACTCTCAAACGTAATTTCTGACATCAATCTTGCACCTCATCTTCGTATCTAGTTGTCGTTATCTATTGCTATACCCATCGTTCGATGCTATACACTTTTGTCTGGCCTGTACTCGAATTTTCTGTCACGGTATAAATCCACTCGTATTCATTCATATCAACACGTCCATCCGGGTAGTAGACGCCGATTTTCTCAATAATATAGAACTTGTAGTTCCCGTTCATCTTCTGAATATTCATAATCTGATAGCGGATCAGCTTCTCCTTGATGTTCTTCGAGCTGAGCCTGCGAACCAAGCTTTCCTGCTGCCTATAGAGCGGTCCATCCGGATCAAGCAGCCCTTCCACAAGTGAGAAACGGTTCTTATTGACCGCCTCCACCATCGACTCTTCATATGCATTCATCGTCCGGTTGGCGCCTGACTTCGAGTAATCCATCTGTTCCCCGAGCGCAGTCCCTTCTGATCTCGGTTCATCCTTCGCTGTACAGGCACTTACCAGCAGCATCATACTCAGCAGCGCGCCGAGCGTAGCCCTTCTGTACATGGTCGTTTTCTCCATTCTTTAATTATTGATCTCGCTGCTGACAGCACGTTCATAGATCATAATTGCTTTTCCATCCGGCAGCTCAGCTGGACGGACTTCAACACAGCCATGCCGCTTCCAGAAGCGATGCGCATTCGGATTGTTCACAAGCACGCCAAGCCGGTGCGACTGTACGCCGCGTTCGCGCATGGCGCTGTCAAACAGTTCAAGCGCTGCACTGCCGTAACCTTGCTCGTGGCAGCGACCGTGAATGATGAGCAGTCCAATCCAGCTGCAGCTGTCTTTGGGATTGTGCATGAGAAGCTCAAGAATACCTACAAATTGATCATGATCTTGAAGCAAATATCGTTCAGCCCCGGCTTGTTCGGCGTCCTTCAGCTCGGCAGCAATGTCTTCGGCAGTTAGTGTCGCTTTATTTTTGGAAATCAAATTGAAATGTGGGTTCGTATTAAAAATATCAAGCTCGTGCTCGATATGTTCAGGCTTGCAAGACCGAATCATAGTCAGCATGTCTAGGTGCACTCACCTTCCGTATAAAGCAAAAATGAATATAAACTATAGTTTACCACGATCCTATGATCTTCTGAAATATCCCCATCCAATAAAGCTGAAGACTAGGCTCACCGTTCTTCCCACGCCGGATTGAGCAGCACCATATGGATGTGATCCTCCCATTTGCCATTAATGCGCAAATAGTCACGGGCTATGCCCTCTTGCTTAAAGCCCAGCTTCTCTACAACCTTCAGCGAAGCTGCGTTACGGGGCATAATATTCGCTTCGATCCGGTGCAAATTCAACTCGCTCCAAGCATAACTGATGACTTGTGCGAGTGCTTCGGTCATGTAACCTTTGCTGCGTACAGCAGCATCTGTCCGATATCCGAGGTGGCAGGACTGAAATGCGCCTCTCACAATATTATTCAACGTAACCGTGCCGAGCAGTGGAGCGCCCGGCTGATCTGCTTCACTGAACCAGAATTTCGCGCTTTGTCCATTGCGCACACTCCGCAAATCATCCAGTATGAACTGCTTCTGCACGTCTAATGTGTAATACTCTTCCAGTCTTGCAGGCTCCCATTCGGTGAGCGCATCCCTATTTCGCAGTACGAAATCCAGCGCTTGCTCCGCAAACGTCTCATCAATCGTGCGCAGCACAAGCCGCTTCGTGCGGAGTGCAGGCGTATGTTCGATACGTCCAGTCATTATCTCTCATCCCTCTTGCTATTACTTAATCACATGCCATAATGAGGCAATCCCGAATATGAGCAGCACGAGCCCGGATAGCCGGTTGATCCACCTCATCGCTCCGCCGCTTAACGTCTTGCGGAACGCGCCGATAACAACACTAAGGAACAGCCACCACAGCATCGACCCTGTGAATACGCCAAGCACGAGCAGCAGTGAATCTCCCGTTGTTGCGCCGGTTATTTGAAGTCCCGCAAAAATGCCAAGGAAAGACAAAATTGTCATCGGGTTCGTTATCGTCAGCAGAAATGTTGTCAAGTAAGCCGCAGCAATGTTACGGCTCTTTACCGCTTCCACGCTCGGAGCGGCATTGGAACGAATAGACTGAATGCCTAAGTAGCAAAGAAAAAGGCCACCGATGAGGCTAATCCAGAACTGCTGCGCGAGCAATCCGCTCGTAATGAAATCAAATCCGAAAGCGGCAATCAAGCCGTATAGCCCATCCGCAGTCGCAGCGCCTAGCCCGGCGAAGAAACCGAACAGCCGCCCTTGGTTAATCGTTCTCTTCATGCATAATAGACCAATCGGACCTACTGGGGCCGCAATCGATAAACCAATAACAATACCTTTCCAAACCAACATGACAATGACATACCCTTCTACTCTCTAGTTGCCCTAATTCGTTAGGCTTTGTTGCACTATCCTAGTGTAACCGATTTAGCCGCGTCTCGCCCACCATCAAATTTCAAGTGATAATGGTCAAATTCGGCCAATGCTGCTTCCAAGCTTTCTTCGCAATTCGCTCCAGATAGTATCCGTGATCCGAGAAGTACGGGCTGCGCTGCACGCGCATCTGAAACAGATCGACAAGTCCGTGCGGGCAGCAAAACTCCAGTTGGTCCTCTTCGCTCAATCGGACTCCGATCGCTGTGACCATCTCCGGCCACCGGCTTAACGCATCCGAGGTGGACAGATACGGAATTGGAATTCCATTCCGAGTATGCATTCTCGCTTGATTTTTAACCGACCACTTAGAGTTGCCTGTAGCGGCGATGAGGTATTGTTCAAGCTCATGATCCCGCACAGGCGAGAGATGGTCGCTGTCATAGTACACCAAGTCGATGTCATCATGAAGAGAGCGACCTCTATAGCCACATATCCGATCCCAGACATAATTGCGAATATAACCTGCGGCGATGTAGCACTGCGGCAGCTGTAAGCTTCTCACGAGACGCAGTTCATCCATGAGTGATTCATGCTCCAAGAGAAGCTTGATCAGCCTTTGCTCCAAAATTTGTTCTTCGGCTTGCATGCTCGTTACTTTGCCTCCTTTACGCAAGGTAGTTTGCCTAAGCCTAGCTGTCCCGCTCTTCAAACTCTCTGCCTATCGGCGTGACGAAGCCGTCCATGCTCTCGGAATTTTTCCTTTTGCGATATTCGACTAAATTGTCCTCGCCTTGGTTTGTTGCCCATTTCAGCAGCAGGTCGCGTTCTCCTTCATACGAATAGTAGGGTACGCTGAATCCGCAAGAGGTTTTCACAATTTTAACATCGGACACAATAATTTGACGGTAACCGGGGTAGAGGTTGAAATGCGCTGCAACCTCTTCCCAATCAGGTGAACTTGGAAGAATGACTCTGCCAGTGCCGTACAGTCTAAGAATGAGCGGCTTCCCTTCGAAAGCAACGAACATGAATGTAATGCGATTCACTGCCGACAAATGAGCGCTCGTCTCGTTGCCGCTTCCGGTTAAATCTAAATAAGCGACTTGGTTCGGCGATAATATCCGGAATGCATCATGTCCTTTCGGAGACAAGTTCACATGCCCTTCCTGAGCTGCAGTGCCGACAAAGAATAGTTTTTGCTCACGGATAAATTGTTCATGCTCTGGCAGTATCGTCGTATAAGCAGTTCCCATCTGAATCACCTCATTGATTAAAGTAAGCTCAGACTTCGCTGGATGGATTATCCTCTCCGCTCTGCCTAAGCTGCATGTCACGGGCTAACGCGTCTCGTCAAAGAAGCTGCGAATCAACCGGAAGCAACTCTCTCGCTCATTTCCCATCAAATCATGCTCAGACTGCTCAAGCGCTTCTACTCGGCAACGCGCGAACATTGAAGTATACTTCTCAGTGTCCGTGTCACTTAGCAGCGAGTCTTCTAGCGCGCCTCTCAGAATCAACGCATTCTGCACGGCATCTATCGGCGCAGCAAGATCAATCTGCTCGAAGCAGATACTCTAGCAAGTCCGCATATTCTTCGGCCGTCTCCGACAACCCCGGACAGATGAGCAGCGGAGTCAGACTGGGATCGGCAGCTTGTATCGAATCCAAGTAATGAATAAGGACACCTTTGTTAGCAACATGACTAGACAGAAGCTCCATGTTCACTGCCTATCATCTCCTCGGCTAGTTTCTTTCTGCCAGCACCTTCAACTGTTCATTGCGATAAATAAGGAAGCTCCTCATATACCTACGCAAGACGGCTCGTTCGACAAGCCAGCCAATGACGCCTAGCGGTGCAGCGAATGTTAAACGGTCTCGCATGAGCGTCATCCCATCCACGCGTTCAAAATGATGCTCATGCCGCAAGTGTTTGAAGGCGCCCCGCTGCATTTCATCCACAAAATAATAGGGAGCACGATAAGCCGTAATTCGTGACGTCAACCGCTGCCTCACGCCCAAATGCGTTGCTTCGAACGTCACCGTCTCGCCAAGCCCGATAGGTCCGGTTGTAACGCCGGCAACGGCAAGTTCCTTCGTGTGCGGCCAAACCGTGCGGGTATGCACATCTATATTTCGTGCCAACTCAAAGCACTGCTCGAGTGGCGCGTTAATCCTCACTACAGTCTCGACCGTAACCATCGCATTACTCCTCGTACTACCGTTAGCCTAAGAAGGCCGCCGGATATTTTAGCTCGCCAACAATACCGTTAAGCCCGTCATCATGAAGCTCGAACGCCATGAACACTTCATCGGGCACGGGAAATTGTTTAAGCTCTATGCTGAAGCTGCTCGCAGGTATAAAGCCGAATTTGGGATAATAGGTCGGATGTCCAATAAGCAGAACGGCTGGATAACCTAGTGCTCTGCTCCTCTTCAGTCCTTCTTGAATGAGCACTCCACCTACACCCTGCTTCTGGAAAGCTGGAAGCACGGCGATAGGAGCAAGTACGAGCACATCATGGCTCGCACTTCCGTTTTCTATAGCGGCTTTACTGATTAGTACATGACCTACAATACTGCCGCTGTGCTCCGCCACAAGCGACAGCTCGGGAACGAACTCCGCGGAGGCTCGGATGCGCTCGACCAAATCCGCTTCATCATCTCGATTGCCGAACGCGCAATAATTCACTTCACGAACAATTGCATAATCCACATCTGTTTCCGTTCTTATTAATACTTGCCTCATGCAAGACCTCCCCCTAGTCCTGTTTCCATTCCCTCTATTTCTCTACCAATTCGACATCAAACGCGCTTTTCCCTTTTGTATCCAGTACCTCCAGCACAGCTCAGTAAACAATAAGGCAATCGTCTATAGGCGGAAACTCCGTGGCAAATCACTCCCCGGCGTTCATCTCATATTCGGGACATCCTCCCTGATTCAATTGCCTAATTGTATATGAAACGGGGCATCTGTCCAATCGTTTAGCCCTGTTTTTCATACTATGTTGTATACCGGGTGCCGAACATAATGGTTAATCGCAGCCAGGGCACCGGAAATACCTTTCAAGGGAGGAAGTTGCATGTCCGGTATGCACGGTGGTTTCACTTCTGCTGGCGTGATCTTGGTGTTGTTTATCCTGCTGGTCATCGTAACCCGCGGATTGTTCTTGTAAACAACATCCTCTGATCCCGATATTGTAAAAACCGTCGAGAGGCTTGACCCCTCGACGGTTTTTCGGTTTCCTAGCGCTGCCATGCATACGTATAGAGGGCATGAGCGACGCCATCTTCTTCGTTGGAGAGTGTCACCTGATCTGCTGCTTCCTTGACGCCATCGGGCGAATTCGCTACTGCGATGCCGAGGCCTGCGAATTCAAGCATCCCCAAATCGTTAAAATAATTGCCGATCGCCATGACGCGACTCGGGTCAATGCCTCTTGCGAGCGCTAGCTGGCGCAGCGCTGTTCCCTTACTTGCTTCCTTATGCATCACATCAATAAAAAATTCACCGCTGCGGATATGCGACAAGCCGTGAGTCCAGCCGTTCCATTCCGCTTCAACGCGATCAAGGTCAGCCTTGTCTCCGAATAGGGTGAACTTTACGAGATCATTCGGCAACGGCTCATTCGCGCTGCGCATGACTGGCTTCGCCTCAAACATCTTGTACATCTCTTCCGCTTCCGGCGTAATGCCGTCGATCAGCATCTGAAAGGCTGTATTAAAATCATAGTGCAATTCGCTATTCTTGCAGTAATCGCGGAATCGCGCTATTTCATGCGCGTCAATGCTATATTGGTGCAGAACCTCGCGGCGAGCGGCGTCGATCGTCGCAGCACCATTATGTGTAATCATCGTGCCGGACAATCCGAGCGCATCCAGCACCGGAAGCGCAGAGCCCGGGCCTCGCCCCGTGCATAGCACGATCTCCGCGCCACGATTAGCCGCTTCTCGCACAGCTTCACGTACACCTTCCGTCAGCACATGGTCGTCGGTTAACAGCGTCCCATCAATATCTAACGCAATTAAATCATAGTTCGGTTTGCTCATTTCTCTCCCACCATCCTATCTCTGTCTCTGTCTATATCTCTATGTCTTATCTTAACTGCACTAACGGTGTGCATTAAGAAGCGATTCCAGCTCCGCCTCGGTAAGCGGACGATACGCGCCAAGCGGCAGCGTCTCGTCAAGGAGAAGCGGCCCCATCGAAATCCGGCGCAAATAAACGACCTTCTTGCCGACGGCCTCGAACATCCGCTTCACTTGATGGAATTTGCCTTCATGAATCGTTAACGTGATGCTGCTGTAGACGCCATCCTCACGGCTCTCTTTCTCGCCAATGATCAGCTTCGCCGGCATCGTCTCGTAACCATCCTCTAGCGTAACACCTTGTGCAAAAGCATCCATATCACTCGCATCCACATCACCGTGCACAAGCGCTTCATACGTCTTCGGCACATGCTTCTTCGGCGACAGCAGCTCATGGGCAAGCTTCCCGTCATTCGTAAGAAGCAGCAGACCTTCGGTATCCTTGTCGAGCCTGCCGACAGGGAATGGCTGCAGCACCTGATCCTCCGGGTCGAGCAGATCAAGCACTGTCCGATCACGCTTGTCCTCTGTCGCGGATATGACTCCCTGCGGCTTATTCAGCATGACATAGATCGTATCCTTGTATATAACCGTTTCTTCATCGAACATAACCGTTTGAGCTTCCGGATCCAGCAACAACCCGAAATCTTTTACAACCACGCCATCGACGGTAACCCGTCCTTGCTTAACGACCTTGCGAATCTCGCTGCGCGTTCCAAAGCCCATATTTGACAGCAACTTATCCAGTCGCATCCGTTTTGCCATGTCATTCATTTCCTCCAGACGTCTTTACGCACTTCATCCTATTGTATAATAAGTCCGTTCTATTGACCAACCAAAGCTAACGTCTCATGGGAACAAAAAATCCCCTGCCCCGGATTCGGGACAAGGGAACTAATCTTGTTCATGAAGACGCAATTCCAGCGGAATTTCCGCAAGCGCTTTCGCCAGCAGACGCAGCCGATCATCCACTACGATAACCTCGAATGGAACGAAGGCTGGACGAGCATCCGTACCGCTGCCTAGCACCGTCAGACTTCTCGCCACATCCATGCGTAGCTGCCGTAGATCAAGGCCCATCTGGACATTAGGATAATGCTCCAGCTTCTGCAGCGCTTGGTTAAATAGCTTAACGGCTCCCGAGAAATTGTCATTGCGCCAATGATGAAGGCCAACTGCAGCCTGCAGCAGCCCTTGATAAAGGAGATTGCGGCCTTCTTCAAGCCACAGCTCCTCCATCACCTCATGGCATTCAAAGTAAATGAGATCCACGTTAAACAGCACGACAAAATGGACAAACCGCTCATCATATGAACGCTCTCCATGCACTGCCATTTATGTCGTTCCGCCCTTCTTCGCTCTGTAAAGGGACGATCTGATTTCATCTGACAGCATGCGGATACCGAATGTATCTTCTTTCTCCCAGAGCTCGTTGAATCGCAGCTGGAACTGTACCGCCTCGCGTACGCGATGGAAGAAATACAGCTCTTGAATATCACTCAATACGCTTGAGAACATATTCGATTTCTCTTCAAATTCCCGCTGCGCATCCAATATTTCGTTGCGAATGCTCGACATCTCCGCATCAAGCACGGATGCTGCTTCTGCTGCCTTCTTCAATCGGGCGCGCACGACGTCGGGCAAGCTTTCTTTATATTTGTAGTTCAGCGAATGTTCGATTGTCGCCCAGAAATTCATCGCAAGCGTGCGAATTTGAATTTCTGCCAGCACATGCTTTTGTCCAATCGCCGTCTGAACCGGATATTCGACAATCATATGGTAGCTGCGATAGCCGCTTTCTTTGAAATTCGTAATATAGTCCTTTTCATATACGAGCTTCAAATCTTTACGCATACGAATGAACCCTGCGACGCGGTGAATGTCATCGACGAATTGACACATTATGCGGATGCCCGCAATGTCCTCAATTCCCGTATCAATCTTCTCCATCGGTACGGACAAACGCTTCGCTTTCTCCAATATAGAAGAAATACGCTTTACCCGTCCGGTTACGAACTCCATCGGCGAATATGCTTCTCGATTCTTCAGTTCTGTGCGCAACGTCTTCAGCTTGACCTTCAATTCTTCTACTGCTTGCTCATATGGCTGTAAAAATAGTCCCCAGTCTCTTCCGTCCATCCGGCCGCCTCCTATCTTAAGACCGATGATCTGCTCCTATTGCTTCTGAAATTGATTTAAATCCATCTTTGCGGAGTGCGTCTTTCAGGCCACCCGCAATTTCGCGCAGCAGCTCCGGCCCTTTGTAGATGAGTGCTGTGTAGATTTCTACAAGACTTGCGCCTGCGCGAATTTTATCGTATGCATCAGCAGCCGTAAAGATGCCGCCTGAACCAATAATGGGCAATTTGCCGCCTGTTTGGCGGTACACCTCGCGGATAACTTGTGTCGAACGTTCCTTCACCGGCTTGCCGCTCAGACCGCCGGTTTCCTTCGCGTTCGGATGCTGCAGCCCGTCTCGGCTGATCGTCGTATTCGTAGCAATAATGCCGTTCACTCCGCTTGCTACAATCGTATCGACAGTATACGCAAGCTGTTCATTCGACATGTCCGGTGCGATCTTAACCAGTACCGGCTTTCGTGCTGAGCCTGCCCGCTTCGCCTGGACGTTCATTTCATCCATGACCGTTTGGAGCAGCAGCCGCAGCTCATCGCCATGCTGGAGCGCTCGAAGATCCGGCGTATTCGGTGAGCTAATGTTGACGACGAAGAAATCGCCATAGGTATACAGTTTCTGCAAACAAGCGCGATAGTCTTCATGCGCAAGCTCATTCGGAGTCGTTTTGTTCTTGCCGATGTTAACCGCGATTGGAATACGGCGCTTCGTATCCTTGGCAAGCCGCTCTGCCATCGCGTCGGCTCCATCATTATTGAAGCCCATGCGGTTAATGAGCGCTTCATCAGAAGGAAGCCTGAATAGGCGAGGCAAATCATTGCCTGCTTGTCCCTTCGGTGTTACCGTTCCAACTTCGGCGAATCCAAAGCCGATATTCGCAAACATGTCTACCGCTTTCGCGTTTTTATCCAGGCCTGCCGCCAGTCCGATCGGATGGGCAAAATGGAGGCCAAACAGGTCAATGGCCAGTTCCTTCGCTTCCTCAACACCATACATCGCGCGCATGAGCGCGGGGATGCCTGGGACCCCGCTTGCCGTATGTAAACCATCAATTACCATGTGGTGGGCCTTCTCAGCATCCATTCGGAAGAAATAAGGCTTTGCCAATTTCGTATACAACACTTACGTTCACTCCGTTCTTCGTGTTAGCTCTATCGAACAGTTTAACGTGTTAGGGAGGAAAAAGAAAGAGCCTGCCCTTGCTTTCATCGGGGGCGGGCTTAACATTTTCGCAAGGCTGTCCAGTTGTGCCCGCATAAGAAAACGATTACAATATAGGTACAAACCCATTCATTGTGAGAGAAAGGTTGATCCACATGAGTCAAGCGAAGAAGAAGCCACCGATTATGAAGAAGCAGCAGAAGGAACAAATCAACAAGAAGGCGCTCATATGGATCGGATCTATTTTTGTCGTCATCGTTATCATTATGGCCGTACTAATTGTGATTGATAAGTAACAACTGCGCTTCTAACTTAGCCACTTATAAACGACAGCGGTGTTCGTCTCGTCCTGCACCGGCTTCAAGCGGAAACGCTCGGAAGCCGCTGGTGCTCCGGCGGGGAGAACGCCGCTTTTTATTGTCACCTTCGTGCCCAGCGGCACCAGATCGTACAGTTCATCGAGATCCTTCTGATTCATCCGCACACAGCCGTGCGACTCATCCTTCCCGATACTATCTGGATCATTCGTTCCGTGAATGGCGTACAACGTCTTCGACAATGTCATTCCTCTGCTGCCGAATTCGCTATCATCCCTCCCGTTCGGGTGACGGACCTTCTCACTAATCGAAAAGCTTCCTGTTGGCGTCTTCTCGCCACCTAATCCTACGGTATAGCTGCGCACGATGACATCTCCGCTGATTACGGCGAGCTGGTGATTCTCTTTATCAATGATAATCGAGAGAGGCTCTGTCGGCAGCTTCGTATCCGCTTCTCGCGAGGTTTCTTCGCTCTTCGTTCCAGCACCGGATGAGTCACTCTCACTTCCCGCTGCAGCACCTCTTCCAGATGACGGCATATCTTCTTTATTGCCTCCTGCCGCATCCGAACTCGCCCCAGCTTTCAGCTCTCTAAGCAGCTTCGGGAACAATTGCTTCATAGCTGGCGAAGTACCTGCCAGCACGTTGTCTGGATACGGACGTGTCAGATCATTCATACCGGATGGCCACGCTTTATTGATAGCACGATAATGGGCAATCGCGCTGCGCAGCGTCCATTGCTGCTCTTGCTGTGCGCTCCACTTCTCATATAGCTTATATGCAGTGCTAGAATCGCCTGGCTGGCAGTCGCATGCAGCGCCATCTAGCAAACTGACAGCGACGGGATCCGCTTCGCCTTGCCGTTTACTCATTGCAAGCAGACGTGTCTCCCCCGTCCATTTGCGCCACTTGCCGGCTTGCTGAAGCATCGCGGCAATGCCGGTTTGCTGCTTCACGCCTGTTCCTTTCAATAAACTGCTTAGCGCCTTGCCCATTGTATTGTCACCGGCTGGCTTTACGATTGCAACGTTAAGCCCCGGCTCATTGCTCTGCGGCGCACTTCCTTGCTGCTGCTCCTGCTGCTGCGAATTCCCCTTCGTGCTTGTATTCGCAGCCATATCGGCCAGCGAATCTTCTTCATCCTTCTCCCCGCTGACCGGCAGTACGAGCATGAGACCCATCAACAATAACGTCGCTGCCGAGGTGCGCGCCGCGAGCATCATGAGCTTCTGCTTTCGGTTCCACTTGGCTATCAATTCTTTCGGACGATTCGCCAGTGGATGCTCTTTACGTTCATAAGCATCGTACACACTGCCTGATTGCAAGAAGCAATAGTTTGCTTTGCCTTCTTTCCCTTCGAGCAAATATTGTTTGCCAAGCAGATACCATGCCATTCGATTCTTCGGATGGTTCTGCACGTAGCGCTTTAAATAGCTCATTGTGTCTTCTTGCAGCTGCACAGGTAGTACCCCCATTTACTCGATGTAGGTACTATATCGGCAAAAAAAGCCGCCCGGTTTGCACCGGACGGCAATTTAATGGTTTTTTTACTTTGCGAACTGTTTATCACGGAGGAGAACTGCGCGCAGATCGGATAACCATTGCACATCAAGTCCCATCTCTTCTGCGAAGAAGCGGACAGGCAGGAACTGCCGGTTTTTGGAGATGATTGGCGCTATCGGCAGCGTCACCGTAGTAGCCAATCCGCCTTCCACCTGCTTGATCACTTGAGTGGAGCCATTCTTCACCGTATAAGTTGTACCGGCAAGCCCCAGCACAGTCTGACCATTCGCATATTGCACTTTAAAGCCGAGCTTCTCGGTCAGCACGCGGACAGGCACGAACGTTATATTGTTCTGAATAACAGGCGTTACATCGCTATTCAGCTCCACGCTATTATACAAGAGGTGTATACTGCCATCTGCCTTCATTCCTGTCGGCGCGGCATAGGGAGCAACAATACGAACGGTATTGCTGCCAGAATCCGCAACCGCGAAAGCACCACCGCCGACCCATTCAACGTCAGTCGGCCGGTTGAAAGCGGAATAGCGAGCAATGCCGTCAACGATACCTTCATCCTCAGGCGTACCGGCAACTGTCGTTACTTTTCCGTTCGCGAGGTAACGAATCGCATGGTTCAAGGAATCGGCGATGAGCACGCCGCCATCCGGCGTTACAGCAAGTCCACGCGGTGCATGCAGCTTCGCTGCCGCAGCAGCCCCATCTGCAAAGCCGCCTTCTGTGTACGGCGAACCCGCTTCATAATTCATCTTCTCACTAGTTACCCCGCCAGCAACCGTCGTGACCGTATTCGTCTTGAAATCAATGTAGCGAATACGATTATTTCCAGTGTCGCTGACATACAGATTGCCCTTGGAGTCAAGCGCCAAGCCACTAGGTTCATTGAATTTCGCTTCGGCAAGCGGCCCGTCCGCATAATCGCCGACAGCTTCAATGGCCCCCGGATAATACTCGATAATCCGTTTGGACGGTGCGTTCAATGTCGTTACTTGACCGTCCTTAATTTGACGGATGACATGGTTGAGCGTGTCTGCGACATAGATGACGCCTTCCTTATTCGCCGCAACGTCAAGCGGATGATAGAAACTCGCACTCGCAGCCGCGCCATTATTAGAACCTATGATTCCAGTGCCTGCAACAGTTGCAACGACACCAGTAGCCGATAAACTCCGAATGCTGTTATTGCCCGCATCTGCGATGTATACCGTGCCATCGCTACCCGCTGCGAGCCCCGACGGCAGGTCGAACCCCGACTTTGCTGCCTCTCCGTCAAGAAAGCTGCCGAGCGGCGCGTTGTATTCATCAGCTCCGGTGTACAGCCCTGCGGTGGTAGTCGTTGCCGCAGCGGTCACACCGCGAATCATCTGATTGCGTGCATCTGCGACGAGATAACCGCCCGACTTCGCGGAGTAGAGAATTGAAGTCGGCTCGCGGAATGCAGATGAAGCAGAGCTCCCGTCCTCCCGATCAAATGCACCAGAGCCCGCTAAAGTATGTACTTCATATAAGTCCATATTACCGATCGAAGGCTGCGCGGCATTGCCTGCCGCAGCGAAGCTGCTGCTGCTAAACGCACCAACCGACACCGCTGCGGCTAACAGCAGAGCGGCACGTCTTATTCTTTTCTGCATGAAGGCTCTGTCCCTCCTTATCATTATTGTTGCGCCACTTGCATAGTTAGATCTGATCCTTTAATAACTGAAACTGCATCGCCGTTCTCATCAACGGCGGTAATTGATTTGATTTTGAACGTAACTGGCACCGTTCCTGACGATTCCGATGCCCCCAGCAGGAACGGAAGCCGTACAACTGTCTTTTCCTCATTAATCGCTACCGTACTGCCGCTGATTTTCACAACGGTGTACAGCAATGTCGAATGACCGTTCGAGCCTTCAATGATACGATAATCATCAACACTGTTCGCATCTGGTACAGTTTGGTTCTCCGGTTCAACGGCGAAGCCGGAAGTACCACCTTTGCGATTCACAAGCCATTGAGCACTGTCAAACGTAACATGATCAAATTGAGCGTGCAGATTGTCGTATTCCACTTCAATTTGATAGCCCATAATTTTCTTCGCCCCGGTGAATCCCTTAAACGCAACGCCGAGGTCGAACAAACCAGGCGAAATTGTCCCACTCGCAGTCGTCTGCAAGCTTACCGTCGAATTCGCACTGACGCTTCCCGTTCCACCGCTCGAACCGCTGCTCGTTCCACCGGTCGGAATGCTTGGCAATCCGACTGTATTACGATTATCATCAATTCGCTTCTGTTCTTCAGGTGTTTGCTGGTTGTAGTAGGTTTGATTATCCTTCTCTTTTTGCTTTTCCTGTGCTTGCTTATTCGCTTCTTCTTGTTTCTCTCTCAGCTCTTGTGCCTTCTTAATGGCTTCTTGCAGCAATTCCTGCTTTTTCTTCTGCTCTTCCGCCTTTTTGTCAGCCAGCTGCTTCTGAAGCTCTTCGAATTTTTTCGCTTGCTCCTGCTCCTTCTTCTCGTTATCGGTCAGCTGGAGTTCGCTGGTCGTCTTCGAATCAATCAATTTAGTGCCAACGTCTTTATTAATTTGGTCAATCACGTCTTGAGTTACCTTTTTCTGCGCGATTGCTTCTTTTGCAATAATAGATACTAGATTTGTTAAGTTATCAGTCAAGCGCTGCAAATCTTCGGGTGTTTGAATGAGACCGCCAAAGTTATCTTTGTTCGGCTCTGTATTCATGCTCTCTTTCGCCTTCTCAATCATCTGCTTCTGTTCCGCGGCAATGGATACCGCATCTTGCAGAATCGCTTTCACCACGTCCGGTGAGGCCCCGTTAACAAAAGTAGCTAGGTCTACAATAGAGATGGAAGTTTCAACCCCATCCTCGCCATTCGCTTCACCTAACTGCTGCGACGGATAGATCGTTACCGTGTTCGACATACCCGAGTCGCTGCCAGTATTATGCCGGTCTTTATTCGTGCTCGATTCGACCACGCCTGCTGCCAGGAAGACATTCGTCTCACCTGTCAATGGATTCACCCTCACGAAGAAATGTGTCCCACGCACACCCATGATCGATGTTGGCGTTTCGATTTCGAACTGATCGCTTGCGTTGGAGACGGATTTCACCTTCACCCAGAGAGAGCCGGCCCAAACGCTCATTTTCGTCTTCGCGCCGCTGCTGTCCTTCATCTTCGAGAACGTAACTTGCGAGCCATAGCTAATATTGATCTCGTCAGTATCCGCAGCGCTGCTCGATAGAGTTAGAGTGACTGTGCCGTCTTTGCCTGTTGCAATTTGATCGCCTTCGTTCAAGCTCATATTGCGGAATGCCTTAAATGGCTTCGCTCCACCTGATTTGAGCACGTTCACCGTGCCTTTAAGCTCTTTGACGACCGCTACGCGCATCACTTGAGCGGAGGCATGTCCCACACCTGCAAGCAGCGAGCCTGGCCCAATAATAAGCAGCAGGCATAGCAGCATTAGGAGCGAACGGTTATTTATGCTTCTGCGAAAACTCATGCTCCTTCTCTCCCCACATGTCGTAATTCCCGCTCATCTCCCGATTGTTCCTCGGCAACGCCGAGCACTTCCGTTACGAGTACAGGCAGTTCCTTGCCCTTCACTTTGATTTCACCGATCGTTTGCGTTATAAATTTATCTTTCACGCGAGCCAGCGTCTCTTCACTGATAAGAATTTGTCCTGGCTTCGCATTAGCTTCAAGCCGTGCCGACAAGTTGACCGTATCGCCGATCGCTGTATAGTCGAGGCGAAGCATCTGCGAGCCAATGTTGCCAACGACCGCAGGACCGCTGTTAACGCCGACGCCGAATCTTACCGGTACGCCAATCTCACGCAAGCAGCGCTCTTCCAGCTCCGCCGATTGGCGCTTCATCTCAAGAGCCGCCAAAACCGCAAGCTCCGGATGATTCGGCTGCGAGATCGGTGCCCCGAAGATCGCCATGACGCCATCGCCAATAAACTTGTCGAGCGTGCCATTCCATTTGAAGACCGCTTTCGTACAGATGTCCAAATACTCATTCAAGACTTGAATGACCTGCTCTGGCTGCAGCTTCTCCGACATTGGGGTAAAACCGCGGATATCCACGAAGATTACGCTAATATCGCGGCGCTGTCCGCCCACGGTCACTTCTTCGCCGGAAGCGAGCATTTCATCCACAACTGTACGCGGAACGAATCGACCGAAGATGTTCGTTACACGGCTTCTTTCACGCCGTTCAGTAACGTAATGACTGACGACCGACCAGACGAAGGCCGTGGTCATCGCTAGGAAAGGATATGTAATCGTAATAAATAAAGATTTAAATTGATAGAGTTCGATCCATGTCAGAACATAGCCAGCTGCCAGCGCACCATAAACGAGAAACGCTTTGCCGCCTGTTACTCTTTCAAATAGTAGAATCGCGAGCAGCGAAAGCAGCACGATCAAAGTGTAATTCACAGCAGGTGTCGCTTTCGTTGAGAACTTGCCCGCTACGAGCGACTGCACCATATTGGCGTGAATTTCGACTCCATACATCTTGAGCGTTGTACTGAGCGGTGTTAAATATTCGTCCTGAAGGCCAGGCGCGTACGGGCCGATCAAGACAACATCGCCATTATAGTAATCCGCAGGCACATTGCCCGAGAGCACATCGAAGAACGATTGCGAATCATAGCCTGTATCCGCGCTCATCTCTTCCCTTGGCATCGTGTAGAACTCTGTTGCGATCTGATTGCGCTTGTCTGCCGGAATATGCTGATTGCCACGGTACCAGCCCGACTTATCTTCATTCCATGTAATCTGATGATCCTTATCGAGCAAATAGTTCGCGAGCTTCACGCTGAATGCCGGAATAATTTGCCCATCATCGCTCTTAAGGCCGACAGTCAGCTTACGGACCGTACTGTCCTGGTCCTGCATGACATTGATATGGCCGAGCTGGTCTTGACTTGCCCCGATTGTATCCGCTGGATAGGAGATCGACTCTGTCTCCAGCTCTCCAGCCTCGTCCTGCCTTGCTTTGAAATTGAAGATAACAGGCAGAATGACGTTAGGGTACTTCCTCATCGTCTCCGCCATCAGCGCATCGCTCTCGGGATCCTTCCCTGGCTCTGCAAGCACGACATCGAGCGCAATCGCTTTCGCGCCAGCATCCGCTAGCATCGAGATGAGCTGGGCATAGAGACTTCGGTCCCACGGAAATTGTCCTAAATTGTCGAGCGACGTCTGGTCAATCTTGATCAGTTTTATGTTGACGTTAGGCGCTCTTTCTGCGTCTGTCTGCTGAGTTACCTTGTCCTGTAGAAAGGACTCCATCCGATTCAATGGGCCTCCAGTTCCCAAACTGCTGAGGAAGGACCAGAACAAGCAAATGACCAGTGCCGCTGCGGTTGTCAACAACCATTTACGCTTTCGCATAGTTACCTCCTCTTCTACTTTGGAACGGATCATATTGCCTCTCATTCTTTCTTCTATTCTATTGTAGTTTTACAAGCATTGGCAATAATTATTGTCGAAAAAACAAGAAAAGTCCCGCTCCTTGTCGTAACAAGGAATGGGACTTTAGTTCGATCCTATGAAGCGATCTTAATTGTTGAAAGCAGCGTCTGCAATCTTAATGGAATCTGTAGGGCAGCCGTCTGCTGCGTCTTGCAAGTCATCATATAGATCGGATGGAATTTCAGTGTTACCGTGGTTGCCGTCGCCGCCAAAGATAACCTCTGCAAGTCCTTCATCGTCGTAGTCATAAATATCCGGTGCCGTTGCGCCGCATGCACCGCAAGCAATGCAAGTATCTTTCTCAACCCATGTAAACTTCGACATCGTTTTCCCTCCTATTAGTTCTAAGCTTTAAACCGCTTACTTGTGCTTGTGACATCAAATTAGCGAACAACCTTCACTCATCACTATATAACATATGATCGTCAGTTTGCAAGGATGTCCCTCTAATTCGTTTGTTGCGAATTAACGCAGAAGGATCGTCGCCGAGCATACCTGCTGTTAGAACGGCATCCTCGCCAAACTTATCTCGCAGCATATCCATCGTCTTGGTCAAAGCATCCTTTCGAGGCTGCTCTTTATAATCGAACAGATCCAGCTGGACCGCTGTCTCTGATTGAAGTGATAGATTTTGAAGGGTGATGCCGAGCAGCCGGAGCGGTTCGCCTTCCTTCCAATGTTTATCGAACAGCTTGCAAGCTTCTCTGTGAATATCATATGCCGAATCCGTAGGCGATGTTAGCGTAACGGAGCGATTAAACGTCGACATATCCGCTCGTCGCATGACAAGCTGAATGGTAGAAGCCATCATCTTCTGGTGGCGCATTCTACGGCCTGTCTGATCCGCTAGATTGAGCAGCACCCTGTGCGCATCCTCGCGCTCCTTCACATCCTTGGGCAGCGTCGTTGTATGTCCGATTGACTTGTTGCGTTCCCTTGAAGCGTTGACCAGCGAGCTATCGTGGCCATGTGCCGCTGCTTTCATCCAAGAGCCGATCACGCCAAAATGTTTGTTCAGCATCACTTCGTCCGTAGTCGCGAGCTGCCCGATTGTTCTGATATTCAGCCTCGTCAGCTTCTCTGCCGTCTTGCGGCCAATCCCGAACAAGGCGTCGCACGGCTTGTCCCATAGAAGCTTCGGCACATCGCGAATGCGCAGTACCGTGAAACCGTTCGGCTTCTGCATATCAGAGGCCATCTTCGCAAGCAGCTTATTCGGCGCGATTCCGATCGAACTGGGCAAGTTCCACTCGGACCGGATTCGATCCTGTATTTGATGCGCGATTTCGAGCGGTTCACCGAAGGTGGAAGAGCCCGTTATATCCAAGTAGCACTCATCTATCGACATCGCTTCAACAAGCGGCGTGTACTGCTTCGCAATCGACATAAACCCATGCGAGTACTTACGGTACAGCTGAAAATCAGGCTTGATCAGCAGAAGCTCCGGACAGCGCCGCAGCCCCTCGCGAACCGTCATGCCGGTCTTAACGCCCAGCTTCCGGGCGGCATAGGACGAGGTGACAATGATGCCTCTGCGCTGCTCGACGCTTCCGGCGACAGCGGTCGGTTTATCTTTATAGAGATGCGGCTCCTCTGCTTCGTGCACCGAGCAGTAGAAGGCGTTCATATCCAAGTGAAGAATAACGCGGTTTTTCCCTGTTTTCTCTTGCCCCGTCTCCTTATCCACCGCTGAACAAACCTCCTCTTTCCGCTCTATCATGAACTCCTTCCAGCATACCTTTGGCGAAAATCACCGTCAACTTCGCCTTCTGATTTAGAGCCGACTCTGTCAGAGAGAAAGTCGCATTTACGCACTGGATAAGTAATGATATAATAAAAAATTATCACAATGGATCGTTTCACATAGAAAGGGGCTCTATGCAATCATGGCAAACACTATCTCCATCTTTGACACGACGCTGCGAGACGGCACGCAAGGCGAAGGCATCAGCCTTTCAGCAGACGACAAAATAAAAATCGCCCAGAAGCTTGATTTGCTCGGCGTACATTATATTGAAGGCGGAAATCCAGGCAGCAACAGCAAGGATATCGAGTTCTTCCAGCGCGCCAAAGGGCTGAAGCTGAACGCGAAGATTACCGCTTTCGGCAGCACAAGACGGAAGAACAGCCTGGCAGAGCAAGACAGCAGCTTGCTGCGAATTGTCGAATCCGGCGTTCCGGCAGCAACTCTCGTCGGCAAGTCATGGGATTTCCATGTACATACTGCTCTTCAAACGACGCTTGAAGAGAATCTCTCCATGATCTATGACTCCTTTGCATTTCTGAAACGGAACGATGTTGAAGCGATCTTCGACGCGGAGCATTTCTTCGACGGCTACAAGCATAATCCGGAGTATGCGCTTGCGGTACTGCGCAAAGCCCAGGATGCAGGCGCAGACTGGATCGTACTCTGTGATACGAATGGCGGCACGCTGCCGACAGAAGTGCATGACATTGTCTCACGCATCCGCGCTGAGCTGAATGCGCCGCTCGGCATCCATACGCATAATGACTGCGAGCTTGCTGTTGCGAACACATTGGCAGCCGTTCAGGCCGGCGCACGTCAAGTACAAGGTACGATTAACGGTTATGGCGAGCGTTGCGGCAATGCCAACCTATGCTCGATCATCCCGAATTTGCAAATTAAGATGAACTATCGCTGCGTTAGCGACGATCAACTGCAATCGCTCACGAAGACAGCGCGTTATATTAGCGAGATTGCTAACGTGCACATGCCTGTCGCTCAACCCTATGTCGGCAACGCGGCATTCGCGCACAAAGGCGGCATTCACGTCTCCGCGATTATGAAGGACTCGAAGACGTACGAGCATATTCGTCCTGAATTGGTCGGCAACAAACAGCGCGTGCTTGTCTCCGAGCTGGCTGGCCAGAGCAATATTATTTCCAAGGCGCAAGAGCTCGGTCTAGACGTGAACACGGGCAACGAGAAGACGAAGGAAATTATGGAACGCATTAAAGAGCTGGAGCATCAAGGCTATCAGTTCGAAGGCGCAGATGCATCGCTGGAGTTGCTGCTTCGTGACGCATTCGGCGAGATGAAAGAAATTTTCAAGCTCGAATCGATGAAGATGCTCGTTGAGAAAACGAACGGCTGCATGAACGCGGAAGCGATCGTGAAAGTGAATGTCGACGGCCAGCCGATCTACACGGCTGCGGAAGGCAACGGTCCGGTTAATGCACTCAACAACGCTCTGCGTAAAGCATTGGAGCCGTTCTACCCGAGCATTAATGATTTCCACCTATCGGATTACAAGGTGCGCGTGATCGACGAGAAAGGCGCGACGGCAGGCAAAGTCCGCGTGCTTATCGAATCAACCGACTTCAAGACGACTTGGAACACCGTCGGCGTCTCGAACAACGTCATCGAAGCGAGCTGGGAAGCGCTTGTTGATAGTATCCGATATGCGCTGCTTAGCATGAATAAGATTGACAATGCCCACGAAGAGCCGCGCGAGCAGCACGGATTGGTTAATCACTAATATTCATTAAATGAGAAACGCCAGATCAGCTTTATCAGCTGATCTGGCGTTTTTGTCGTTATGCGCTTGGTTTCTGCTCCGCCTCTTCCTGAACCGCAATCCACTTATCAATCATGGATTCCCACTTACTCTTCGAGATCACCCCTGTGACCCGCTCCCTCACGACTCCATTGCTGTCAATAAGCAAGCTTGTCGGAAATTGATTGACTTTGTACAAATCAGTCGCTTTGCCATCCCGGTCCATTAGTATCGGGAACGTAAATTGCTGTTGAACGACAAACTCGCGCGCCTGCCGCTCTTTATCCATACTCGTTGCATTCACGCCATACAGCTCCAGCTTATCGCCGTACTTCTTCGACAACGCCTGCAAATCAGGAGCTTCCAGCTCACAAGGCCCGCACCAGGAAGCCCAGAAATTAAGCAGCAGCAGCTTGTCCCGCTTACCGCCAATATTCGCGGGTTGATCATCCAAATTCGGCAGCTGCAGCGTCGGAGCTGTGTAGCCTGGCTTTGGCAGCATATCGCTAGAAGCGGCAAGCGCTTTGTCATGCTTCCCTGTATTCTGATAAATGGCCGCACCTGCGAGTGCGAGCACGATGACGATTAAGACGATAGAACGTTTCATATTGCGCCTTCTTTCTACATTTTGCGTTAGTTCGACATTGCCTCCCTACATGTTACCATGTCTGAGAATGGTTGCTCAAGCTCATGGGCACATTACAGGGCGAAGGTCAAACCACAACCATGGGGGCATCCGCGCGAATGAAGCAATCAACGACATCGAAATGGGCTGCGAATAAGCCCGGCAAGCTGCGTACAGCAGAACATAGCAGAGACGGCAAGGACGATACGAAGAAGCAGAAGCAAGCTGGCGGTGGAAAATGGGCGGAGTATATTGCGCTCGCGACCGTGCCGCTCGTCCTCGTTCTGGGCAACTCCATGCTTGTTCCGATCCTCCCGGATATGGAGAAGAAGCTACATATTACGAGCTTCCAATCGAGCCTTGTCATCACATTATTTTCCGTATCTGCTGGTCTCATTATTCCCATATCCGGCTATTTATCCGATCGTTATTCACGCAAAGCTGTCATATTACCTTCGCTTGCGCTATATGGCATAGCCGGCATTGCCGCAGGCGTTGGCGCTGTTATGCACTCCTACTGGCTGCTCATCGCGTCTCGCGCGCTGCAAGGGATAGGAGCAGCCGGCACTTCACCTATTGCCATGGCGCTCGTCGGCGATATGTACAAGGACGGCACCGAAAGCGAAGCACTCGGCCTTATCGAAGCCTCCAATGGCGCTGGCAAGGTAGTCAGCCCGATCATTGGCTCTCTGCTAGCACTCATTGCTTGGTATGTGCCGCTATTCGCGTTCCCGCTCTTCTGCGCAGGCTCCTTCTTTGCTATGATGCTGCTCATTAAGGAACCACCTAAAGCGAACAAAGAAGTTGTTCCCGTGAAGCAATATGTCGGAGATATTAAGAAGGTGTTCCGCGAGAAAGGCCGCTGGCTCATCTCGTCCTTTATTGCGGGTTCACTCGGACTCTTTATCTTATTCGGCGTGCTCTTCCGGCTGTCTGATCTGCTCGAGAAGGCGCCTTACCATATTGACGGCGTTGCAAAAGGCGGCGTACTCGCCATCCCGCTCCTGTTCCTTGTCATCACCGCATACATCACGGGGCATCGCATTAAGAACAACGGCACGCTCATGCGTCGTCTCATGATTATCGGGCTCGCTGTCATGAGCGGCGCACTAGCTGCTGCAGCATTTCTGCATCACAGCATTTATGCGCTGATTGGCTTCGCTGCGCTCAGCAGCCTCGGCACCGGACTGCTCCTGCCCTGTCTGAACACGCTCATTACTGGCGCTGTTGATCGACCTCACCGCGGTATGGTTACGTCGCTCTATAGCAGCCTCCGTTTCCTCGGTGTAGCCTTCGGTCCACCATTGTTTGGCTGGATGGCTTCACGCTCAGACACGCTGCTATACGGCGTCGTAGCCGCTCTTTCCGCATGTGCGCTGCTCATCATCATCTTCTTCGTTCACCCGCCTCAAACAGCCGGAGACAGCGGTTGACGAATCCGAGGCATGAACACGTATAATGAATGGAGCTAACCATCTCCCTTACAGGAATGAGGTCTCACATTCTTATGTCATTCAGAATACCTGAACAATCTAGCGCTAAGGGTCTAGCAAGAGAGGAACCGCATCGAAAAGCATACGTTTCGTCGATTCCAACAGCCGCCAGAATGGCTCCAGAGGCATTTGAACAGCTATTACGCAGCTGCACAGATGCAATGCCTAGCGAAGCATGCGGCGTCTTGGCGGGAACGCTCGAACGAAATGACGGAGTAACACGCGTGAGCGTCACCCATGTATATCCGGTTAACAATGCGGAGTCAGCTGCCCGCGTGAACAATCATTTTGCGTTCGAACCCGCTTCATGGATCCAAGCTCTTTATCACATGCAAAAAAACCGACAATCGATTGTCGGTTACTACCATTCGCATCCTGCATCGCCGCCACTCCCGAGTATTGCCGATATTAACGGCATTCGGGCTGCTGCTGCGCAGGATACGTCGTATTGGATTATTTCGTTAGCTGATTCGGCTCGACCACCAGTCGTTCAGCCTTACTGGATCCATAATGACCCGAACGGCCAGTTGCACTGCAGTCCATTAATGCTTACTGAGATACGCATATAAGTCCCCAAGCGTAATGACATTCCGGCTCTGAATTCGCTGCAAGTAATGCTGCCATAGCTTCGCGGTCATTATCGAATCCTCCAAGGCATGATGCCGCGTCGTGATTTCAATGCCGCTATGCTCCAGCAGATCGTCGAGGCTGTAGCTCTCGCGATTCGGATCCAGCCACTTCGCCACAAGCATCGTATCAAGCACCCGATGCGTCAAGTTAACCTTCGATGTCCGCCAAAGCGCTGCGTTCAGAAACTGCTTATCATGGCCGCTCGCATGCGCGATCAGCATTCTTTTGCCTACGAACTCCATGAAATCATGCAGCACCTGCATTAGGTCAGGGGCATCCTCGGTCATCGCATTCGTGATGCCCGTCAGCTCCGTAATATGCTTCGGCACTCTCCGCTTCGGATTGACGAGGCTGTAGAATGTCTGTTCCGGCATCAGCTCTTCACCCTTCAGCAAGACCGCTCCGAACGATATAATCTCATCACCGTTCGTCGGATAGAAGCCCGTCGTCTCCAGGTCGAAGACGACCACCTCCATGTCGCTTAGCGGTGTATCCATAATCGACTCTTTTCGCTGCTCCTTCGACATCGAGCGAATGAAGGCCATCTGTTGCGCATTTTGAGCACCGACCGCGCCAGCAATCGCTGACGTTAGCCCGCCCATTTTGTACAAATGCCACATTCTACCCATGCTGCGCTGTTCCTTCATACTTCTCCCCTCCGTCAAACCTCAGCCTTACATATAGAGCCTGCCTTTCGTTTGCTTCTGCACCTGTCGCTGCAGCTTCTTCACGACTCGGAGCGCAGCTTTAAGCTCATCAACTAATTCTTTTGTCAGCTTCGCCTGCGGCAGCTTGCCGCTGTTCGTATATACTCCGTCCTCCGCGCGCGTCATCGTCATCAGCCGAAGGCGCATAAACAGATTGAAGGCGCCTCTATACTCCACGCCATCCTGCCCTGTAATAACGCCACGTTCGCTCAGCATTGCGATTCTGGATAATGTTGAAGTTTCCCTCACCGCTGCTTTGATGCTCATAAGCCGAATGGCATTGACCATCGGGATGTAAGCCCCATATTTCAAATCCAGACTTCCCGCCTCTTCGCCATATTGTTCCTTGAGCAGTTGACCGAATACGCCAATCAGCACTTTATGGCGCATCGTATTGTTAAGCATGTGCTGAACGATCGTCCGAGTAACAAGCGTATCGGTATAATAATGGCTCTTTAGCGCTTGCAGCAATGTTTCTTGACCGTATACGCACCGGCAATCCGCGACAATGAGAAGATACCTGACGCACTCCCAGTCCGGCTCCTGGAACCAGCTATCGAGCTTCGCCCGCCAGCCTAAGAGAGATTGGCACCAAAGAGGATTAGAGCTAATGACATTCCCCTCACACGGCGGATATCCGATATCCTGCAATGTCGCAACGACCGTTGCACTTAACATGCGAAAATATTCCTCTACTTCTTCTCGCTCCGCTTCTTCCACCGAATCCTCATAGATCAACCCGCTGTCTTGGTCGCTGGATAATGTTTGTTCTTGCCTGCCCCCGCTGCCGAACAATAGATACGCGTAAGGCACGGGTGGGGATCCATGCCCCATCCGTGCCAGCTTCGCTTCTGAAAGTGAGATCGCCTGGCGAATTAACGCATCATGTACCTCATTCAGATCCGTATAAAATTGTTCGATCGGCTGCTCGGCTTGCAGTACAACCATTTGCTCATGGATTTGATCCCGCAAGCCGCGCAGCGCAATCACATCATCTGTAGTCCCGATGCGTGTGAACAGCTTTGCACGAACTGAATCGCCCATGCTGTGCTCACCCCTGCCCTAGTAATAGAAGCGACGAATAGTAGGTCTTACATGCTGCTTTGTGCTTTTTTCATTTGTTCTGGATATCCGAATGCACCATGCTCAGAGAGGTCAAGACCGATAATCTCTTGCTCTTCTGTTACACGAAGACCCATAACAACCTTCATTACACCGAGGATGATGAAGGACACAACGAGCACATAACCGCCGCACACAAGTACCGATTCAAGCTGAACCCACATTTGGTGCCAGTTGCCTGTATCAATGATACCGCCTTGACCAACGTTCAGCTTCTTCGCAAGTACATCCGTCGCAAAGATACCATTCGCGAGCGTACCCCAAATACCTGCTGCGCCGTGCACGGAAAGAGCATAGATTGGATCATCGACTTTAATTTTCTCGAAGAACTTCGCGCTGAAGAATACGAGCACACCTGCGATCAAACCGATAACAACCGCTGCCCAAGGATCAACGAATGCGCAAGTTGCTGTAATGGCAACCAAACCAGCCAAGCCGCCGTTCAATGTTGTTGTGATGTCAGCTTTACCGTTTACGAGCCAGGAGATCAAGAGAGCTGCAACCGCGCCGCCAGCTGCGCCGAGCTGTGTGTTGAATGCAACATAGCCGAAGAACCCATCGCCTACGCCAAGCGCGCTACCAGCGTTAAATCCGAACCAGCCAACCCACAGAAGAAGAACAGACAATGCGCCGAATACTTGGTTGTGACCAAGAATTTCATTAGCGGAACCATCTTTATTGAAGCGGCCGATCCGCGGTTTGAGTAGGACCGTTGCCGCGAAGGCTGCAATCGCGCCTGTTAAGTGTACGACTGTAGAGCCAGCATAGTCTTGCGCGCCTTCAGCGAACAACCAGCCTGTTGGGCTCCAAATCCAGTGGGAGATAACCGGATAAACGATTGCTGTGAACAATACTGTAAATACGAGGTAAGCGGACAATTTAGCACGTTCTGCAAAGCCGCCCCATGCGATCGAAAGCGATACAGCTGCGAAAGCCAGTTGGAAAATGAAGAAGATGGTCGAAGGAAGCGACTCGCCATCGGCAGCTGCTACTGTAGGAGCAAAGAGGTAGCTGCCCCAGCCGATGATCTTACTGATCGAGTTCTCCGCGTTATCAGAGCCAAAAGCAATTGCATAACCGACTGCCCAATAAACTAATGTACAAAGACCTAACGTGAACACTGTTTTACCTGCGATGTGACCTGCATTCTTCATTCGAGTCGAACCGGCTTCCAGCAGGATGAATCCACCTTGCATCAGAATGACAAGAACTGCTGCAACGAGCACCCAGATGGAGTTGAGCCCCATATTGAGCGTTGCTGCAGACGGGTCGTCTGCAAAAGCCATAGCGGGGAATAACAGCGAAAGAGCTCCTAGAGACATGATTAACTTTTTGACCATGAACGACCACTCCCTAATGTTATGTTTCTTAACATGATAAGAAAGACTTAATGTCATTATAGGTTGGAGTATTCATTTTGACAATACATTTTTCCTGATTTACTAAAAATAATCTAACATTCGTCTCTCCAAATGAATCGAATGTTAAGTTTTTTAACGAATACGACGTCAAAATAACCGTCCCACCGCAAAATCCTTCGCATTTAGAGCTGTATCGCTCCCTTCACTCAACCTTCCTACACCTGTAGCTATGCTCCCATCATCCCCTTTTGAGCATCCAATTGGACATCTTGCGACTTTATGTTAGGTTTTCTACATGGAAAATTCACCAAAGCATTACGTTTGACTGTACGGTTCAACTTTCTGTATCATAGGAACTAGAAGCTTATGCGGTACATACTGATGAAATGAAAGAGGTGATTCCAATGTCCGATTTGTCATTGCCGTTATACCGGATTGGTGAATTATCCAAAATGGCTGGCGTAAGTCCCCGTACAATTGATTTCTACACGTCGCTCGGACTGATCGAGCCGGAACGCCGTTCCGCCAAAAATTATCGTCTCTATAATGATGAAACTTTGCATCGGCTCAAACGTATTGAACAATTGAAGAAAGACAAATTGTCGCTCGACGAAATTAAAGCGAGCATGGCTGTTTGGCGTAAAGTTTCATCAGAGGAGCAAGTATCCGACAAGCTGATGGACCTGCAGCTTCATCTCGAGCAGCTGCAGCGCGAGGTGCAGGAGATTGAGCCAGTGCTTAATCAATTGAAGCCGCAGCAGGCCAAGCAGGTCTTCAAACGTCTCGTACCTCAAACGGCTGCTTGCGTCGAGGCACTCATGCTTCTGCTTAACAAGGGCGGTATTATGTAGCATTTATTTAATTGGAGGGAACAACGATGTTTTTTCACCCGCTGGACATTCTAATCATACCTGCATTCCTATTATCGCTCTGGGCCCAGTTCCGCGTTCGCGGTACGTTCAACCGCTGGTCTGAAGTTCACACGGCGAGCGGGCTTACAGGCTACCAGGCAGCACGGATGATGCTCGACCGCAACGGTCTACATGATGTGCCGATTGAACCGGTTCCTGGCACGCTCTCCGACCACTACGACCCGACGCACCGTGTCGTCAGACTGTCAGAGCATGTTTATTACGAGAATTCAATCTCAGCCGTTTCTGTGGCGTGTCACGAGGTTGGTCATGCGATTCAGCATAGCGTCCATTACCCGATGCTCGTTGTTCGCCATAAGATCTTCCCGGTCGTGAATATCGCATCCGGCGCAGCGCCTTTCTTGCTGCTTGCAGGCTTCCTGTTCCATGCGACAGGCCTCATCGGGCTAGGCATTATCTTCTTCTCTTGCGCAGTTGCTTTCCAGCTCGTTACATTGCCGGTCGAATTCAATGCCAGCAACCGAGCACGTGAAATCATGGTATCTGAAGGATTCATTACGAACGATGAAGAACGCGGAGTTGCCAAAGTATTGAATGCCGCAGCGCTCACATACGTCGCAGCAGCGTTAATCTCACTGCTTGAATTGCTCAAGTACATTCTTATCTTTACGCAATCGGATCGCGATTAATTAATATGTGCATGAATGAAAGGCGAGGAGCTCAGCTCCTCGCCTTTTTATATGCAAATAACCAGCGTCCCAAGGGAGCGCCGGTTATTCTCATTCGACCTATTCTGTACGGAAACGAGCAAGTGTTTCTTTAAGACCTGTCGATACGGTTTCAAGCTTATCGGACAGGCGAACAAGTCCTTCACTGATGCTGTTCTGCTCAGTGCTAAGGGACGCAACCTCTTCTGAGGTTGCGGAAGACTCTTCGGCAACCGCACTTACGTTGCTCATTGCTTCAGACAATACAACCTGCGAACGTTCGAGCTTGCTGATCGACTCTGTTACTGTACCGAGGCGACCAACGAAATCGCCCATTTGACCTTGTACGGTTAAGAAGATTTGATTCGCTTCTTTTACGGATTGAATCTGTTCTTGGAAGATCGGATACGCCGTCGACAATACGTTAACGGTCTCGTCGATTTCTTTCTGGATCGTATCTGTAATTTGACCAACAACATCGATCGATTGACGGGATTGATCCGCAAGCTTACGAATCTCGTCCGCTACGACCATGAAGCCTTTACCCGCTGCGCCAGCACGAGCTGCTTCAATCGTCGCATTCAAGGAAAGAATATTCGTCTGCTTCGTCATGTTATTGAGTACATCGAGAATTTTACGAATGGAACGCGTGCTTTCTTTCAAGCGGTCAACCTTCTCCACCATGGAGCGCGTCATCTCTTCAGTCATACCTGTCTTCTCGATGAGGCTGTTCATATACGAAGTACCTTGTCGGCTTGCTTTCTCTACATCAGATGCTGCTACGCCCATCTCTCGGTTCGAGATCATGACCTGCTGCATCTGTTCGCCGATCTCGCCAGTCAGGTCACTGCCCTTCTCAGCTTCAGTCGCCAAGCTCGAAGCGCCGTTCGCTATTTCTTCGGTCGCAACCGCGATTTCACGTGCCGAGATTGCAGTCTTCTTCGAAGCATCGGACAATTCACCAGCAGTAGCTAGTACGTCCTGCGCGGATTGATTAGATTGATTTACAAGCGTTGTAATCTGAGACATCATCTGGTTAAAGCTTTGCGCGAGCTGACCGATCTCGTCTTTCTTATTAATGTTCGAGCGAACAGTCAGGTTGCCGCGCTCGCCTTCATTCATCAGGTTGCGCAATCTCACGAGCGGAATCGCAACCATCCGAATCACAAGCAATCCGATACCGATTGCAAGCAGAGCTGCGATACCAGCGATGATCCACGTCGTATTTAAAATCTGTTTCGCATCTTTCACAAGCGCATCCACCGGAACGGATCCAACGAGCTTCCAGTCTACGTTTTCGAACTGATTGTAGATAGCAAGCACTTCTTTACCATTCGCATCTATCGCTGTCTTCGAGCCGCTCTTAGCAGCTTTGCCTTCTTTCGGCAGCTTAATTGGCGAAGGCTTGCCAATATCTTCCGGCTTGCTTGAAGGATTGCTTGGAAGTACGTAGTTACCAGCACTATCAACAATGGTAATGCTGCTGCCGTCTCCCAGCCTCACACTTGAAAGCACTTCGCTAAGGTCTCTCAAGTAAATCTCAATAATCATAACAAACTTGCCTTCATTCGTAACCGTGTTCTTCATCACGCGGCCCATTGCAAATGTCGCCTCAGGCACATCCCCTCTGTAACCTTTAGCTTGCGATGGAAGCCATACAAGACGTCCATTGCCTTCCACAACCTTCTTCATCCAATCCGACTTCTGAGCTAGCTCCGTCGACATGGCAGAAGAGCCAGTCGAGACTGAAGTCACGTCTCCTTTAATCGGAATAATCGCCGCGCCGAGAATGGATTGGTTGCCTAGTATGTAAGACTGCAGCGAGTCGCTGAGCTTCTTCATCGTATCGAATTTCTCATAATCGTCTGATGTAACATCCAGCTGAGCCAAATTATCTTGAACCGACTTATCGAGCAAAATTTGCATCGAGAGCGCCTCGTAGTTCTTAAACATCATATCGAGCTTACCCGTTGACTGCTCGATCGCTACAGCGCTTGATTCGGTCACCTTATCCTTAATGATGCTCTTGGATGTCGAATAGGAGAATAATCCAACCACAAGAACGCACACTAGAATTGCACTGAAAATAATTAAGAAGAGCATGAGTCCGACCGATTTAATCGGGTTCGTCATCTTCACATTCTTAATTCCGTTCACGGAGGAGCTGTACAATTCTTTCACGTTCGGAGTCCGTTTTTCACCTTCTGATTGCGTTTTCATTTTTTCCTTCTTTGAGTTCATCTTGAATTTCAATTTCACTGCCTGACACCACCAATTCTGCGTATATTTCGCCATTTTTTGTCTATTTTTTCTTAAACAACAGTATGGTTAATATCGGCAGTTGATCTCCAAGATGTTAGCATTTCTTTAAAATTTTTCATAAAAAATAATCCTAACTGATTACTCAGTTAGGATTAAATCAGGTCATTAGACTTATGGCGAGCATTAACGGACTTTCTTCCGCATCATGTCCATAGGCTTAACGGGTTGTTGGGTCTTTATGACGATATATTGCAGCGGATGTCTTGCTGCATCAAGTACGTTGCCGCTCTCATCCTTAATTTCACCGACTACTTGCTTGAAGAACGTCCCGTTCGGACCGAAGAACTCGACCTCTTGACCAGGCTTGAAGTTGTTGCGCTGCTGAACGACCGCTTCACCTGTCGACTCGTCGTAAGAGATAACAACGCCAGCGAAATCATAAGGTGCAGCCTTGTCTTCTGGTACATAAATATGATCTTCTGCACCAGGCGTATCGTAGAAGAAGCCCGTATTCACCGGACGGTTAGCCGCCTTTTGAATATCATCAAGCCATACTTGCTTCAGTACATAGTTCTCTGGATCAGCCATATACGAATCAATAGCTTGACGATAGGCATTGACAACAGTGGCTACATAATGAAGGCTCTTCATACGACCTTCGATCTTGAAGCTGTCCACGCCAACATCAATCAGATCCGGTATGCTCTCCAGCATACAGAGATCTTTGGATCCCATCGTGAATTTATCTGCGTCCATTCCGACCATTTGTAGGTCATCCTCGTAAATATCGTACTTCCAACGGCACGACTGGCAGCAGCCGCCACGATTGGAGTCACGATCTGTAAAATGGTTCGACAATACGCAGCGTCCAGAGTAGGAAGAGCACATAGCGCCATGAATAAACGCTTCGATCTCAATATCGACATGTTCTTTAATTTCTTGAATTTCCTCCAAGCTCACTTCACGCGCCAATACGACACGCGGCAGCCCTTCGTCCTTCCAGAACTTGACCGCTTGCCAGTTCATCGTCGATTGCTGTGTGCTAAGATGCACTTCCATCTTAGGCGCTACGCGCTGCGCCGTTTCGATAATAATCGGATCAGCTGCAATAATCGCCGCGATGCCTGCATTCTCGAGCTCGCGCAAATATTCCTCAAGCCCCGCGATATCCTCATTATGAGCATAGATGTTCGTTGCGACGAATACTTTAGCGCCGTATTTCTCCGCGAACTCTACGCCTTCCTTCATCTCAGCAAAGCTGAAGTTATCGGCATTGGAACGCAGACCATACTTCTGTCCGCCGATGTAAACCGCATCCGCTCCATAATGAACGGCAAACTTTAATTTCTCTAAATTTCCAGCAGGAGCCAGCAGCTCCGGCTTATCCAGTCGGTTTCTTTTTCCCGTGTAACGGGGAGTTGCTTTCGTTGAAGTCACCAGCTTCACCTCCACTTCCTTCGGTGACAATTAGTAAACCTGTTCCTTATAAAAGAATCCGTACGACAGTTCACGCGCCGGATCTTGCAGTTCTCGGATGGACTCGAGCCATTCTTCATTAAATGTGTAGCCTTCCGGATCGGCATAATAAGCATCGATAACAGCGCGATATGCACGTACGACAGTCTCGTTATATGCTATTGATTTTAGCAGGCCTTCGATCCGAAAGCTATCCATATTAACTTCCATTAGCTCATGCAAGTTCTCGATCATGCACAGATCGTCGGAGCTCATAATGTGCGTACCGTTCGCATCCTCATAGATAGGGTAGCGTTCATCCGGACGCTCGGTTTCCACCAAATACAATCCGTTCTCAATGGTTCCATTAATTGGAACGTCTTGAATACCTTTGTTATCCTTCGCCTGGTGATCGAAGTAATTGTGCACAAGCGGACGCTTGGAATGATAGATATTCGTCAAGCCATGGACTTGAACTTGAACCTCCATCTCCGTATTCGCCTTCACATCAAGCACTTGATCCATATTCAGCTCACGCGCAAGAATCACTCTTGTCGCACCACGTCGGCCCCAATAGTTAGCAGTCGCATAATTGGTCGACGTCATCTCTGCATTCCAGTGCAATTTCATCTGCGGCGCTTCCGTCCGCGCTATCATCAATACAGCGGGATCTCCGAAAATAATTCCGTGTACACCAGCTCCTGCCAAGCCGCGAATATAGCCCGGAAGCGAATCGACCGTAGCGTTGTCCATTACGTTGTTCACTGCTGCATAGACACTGGCTCCTTGCGAATGCGCGAGCTTCACCGCTTCCGCAATCATCGCCAAATCAAAGTCGCCCGGGAGCCGCATGCCATAGCGCGATTCTCCGACAACGATTGCATTCGCGCCCGCTGCGATTAACCGCTCCATGTCGGCAAGGGATGCTGCATCAATGAGCAGCTCCGGTTTTGTTGCCATGGTAAGTCCTCCTATTGCTTTGCCGTTTCGTTGCTTTTCTCAATATTGCGATTATGCTCTTTAAGCGTTTCGGCGAATAGATGCTCATGACTGCCATCTTTCTTCGTCACGTAGAAATAATAATCGGTTTGTTTCGGGAACAGCGCTGCTTCAATCGACTTGATGCTCGGCGATGCGATTGGACCAGGCGGCAATCCTTTCACCTTATACGTGTTGTAAGGGCTGTCCACATCCAGATCAGCCAGAAGCAATCGCTCCTTCTGCTTATCAAGCAAATATTGCACCGTTGCGTCGATCTGCAGCGGCATCCCTTTCTTCAACCGGTTATAGATAATCCCCGCCACTATCGGACGCTCTTCGTCAATGACCACTTCCCGCTCCACAAGCGAAGCGATCGTCAGCATCTCATGCATAGAAATATTATGCTCGGTGAGCGATTCTTCCCAATTGTCAGGCAGCGTATCGAGCTTATGATCAAGCTCCTGCAGCATGCGCGTAATAATATCTTCAGGCTTACTGCTCTTCACCATCTCGTACGTCTCCGGGAACAAATACCCTTCAAGCCGGTGGCGCAGCTTAGCATCCTTCGGTATATTCTTCACTTCATCCGTATCGCTCCATACTTGATCCTTATCGGCAAGTGCGAGGAATGCTGCTTTATCGACATAACCCGCTTTACTTAACGTATCCGCAATCTGCTCCACAGTGAAGCCTTCCGGAATCGTAAAGCGAATGGTTTCTTCCTTCTTCGTCTCGCCGGCATTAAGCTTAGCGATAATTTCTTCCTTCGTCATGCCAGGCTTAAGTTCATATACGCCCGCTTGGAACTTCGGACCTTCATGTTTATAGCGTAAGTAATATTTAAAAATAAATGCATTGCGAATAACGCCTTGCTCTTGAAGAACTTCAGCAAACTGGAATGGTGAAGCTCCCTTCTTGAGCTCCACTTGAACGGTGTCCCCGGAAGATGCAGGTCGTAAACCGTTCCAAATATACAAGTACACACTGCCTACCGAAATAACCATTAGGCTGATAATTGTTGTTATGACCCAGAAAGTTATGCGTCCCCGCCTAGGTCCTGCAGGGCGATATTGAGCTGACTGTTCTTCTGATGAGTGCAAACGACGTATCCTCCGTTTCCGAATCAGCGCGGAAAAAGGGCGGTATATGCCGCCCTTTCCGTACTCCTATAAGTAAAACCGAGCTTTCTCTTGTTGGATCCGCCCCGGTTTAATGCAAGAGAATCGCTAATCAAGGCTGCTCATCGCCTGCGAACATCAAATCATCGTATGCTTCAGCGACGGCTTCCCATTCTTCGTCATCCTCGATCGATTCCAGCTCCGGATCGGCGCCATCCTGAATCGTAATACGGAAGAAAGCGACTTCATCTTCTTTCTGCATATCATGCGACTGCAATCCGGCATAGGATTGGTTACCCAGCTGGAATTCAGCGACGATTTGAAACGGCTCTGCCGACCCTTCTTCGCCAATCAAATCTACTTCTGTGCCATAAATCGCTTTCAGCACGGAAATGTTTTTTACTTCAGACACTGTTTAGAGCTCCCTTCAACCACATGGGTGGCTGTTAGTCGTTATCGTCGATCTCAGCGAGAAGCGTGTTGAACGTTTCTTCAACCATGTTCCACTCTTCTTCGTCTTCGATGGTGTAGAGCTTCAGATCGTCGCCGTCTTCCTCATAACGGAAGGCGTAAACCTCGTCAGAATCCTCATCATCTTCTTCTTCGCTTGTTTCGACATTAAGCGGCACGACCATCATATATTTCTGATCGGAGCCGTCTACTTCGAACTTCATGACTACCTCGAATTCTTCTTCGTTGCCATCTTCATCTGGAATGTAGATGATTTCCGGCTCTTCAAACTGCATGTCGTCCTTTGTCATCGTTACCCTCACCTTTTCGTTTTAGAATCGAGATAATTTTGCAAAATTAGCGCTGCCGCCATTTTGTCCACCACTAACTTTCGCTTCTTACGGCTAACGTCTGCCTCAAGCAATGTGCGCTCTGCGGCCACGGTCGTTAGCCGTTCGTCCCAAAGGTGTACGGGTAAATTTAGCTTCTGCTGCAAATCCTCTGCGAATGCGATGCAAATTTCGCCACGCGGCCCGATAGTGCCATTCATGTTCTTGGGCAGACCGACTACGATCTCGGAAACTTCGTGTTCCTTCACAAGCTGGGCAATGACTCCAACCTCACCGTTGTCGCGGCGTTTCTCCACGACTCCGACGCCTTGCGCGGTCCAGCCGAATGCATCACTGACGGCTACGCCAATTCGGCGGTCGCCGTAATCCAATCCCATCAGACGCATACGTTCTTGGTGCCTCTTTTCCATGAGCTTCTTTATTTGCTGTGCTGACTTAAGTAGGAACGTACCAGCTCTTCAATGAGCTCGTCTCGTTCTTTCCTTCGAATTAAACTTCGAGCATTGTTATGCCGCGGAATGTATGCGGGATCTCCGGACAATAGATAACCGACAATCTGGTTAATCGGATTGTAATCCTTCTCAAGCAGTGCATCATACACGGTAAGCATAATTTCTTTCGAAGAAGCTTCCAGCCCTTCCGCCTTCACGTCAAATTTCATTGTCTTGTCCATTGAATTCATCGCCAGCACCTCACTTTCCAAGCCGCTTAACAGCCGTTTAATATTGCTATCATATCACATTTGCCTGCGAGAGAACCAGTTCTTCGGCAATTTGGAGCGCCTCGCCCAGTTTTGACGGATCTTTACCGCCTGCTTGGGCCATATCTGGGCGGCCGCCGCCGCCGCCGCCGCATGCTGCAGCCGCTTCTTTGACGATCTTACCTGCGTTGAAGCCTTGCTTCACAAGCTCCGGAGCAACTGCTGCGACGAGGTTAACTTTGTCTTCAGCGACAGCGCCGAGCACGATAACCGCACTTGGAAGCTTCACTTTCAGCTCATCCACGATGCCGCGGAGCGCGTCCATGGACGGTGCGCTTACTTGTGCAGCGAGTACCGTAACGCCATTAACGACCTTCGCCTGCGTTTCAAGAGAGCCCGCTTCGATCCGGCTCAGCTTGCCTTGCAGCGATTCGTTCTCGCGAGCGAGCTCCTTCACTTGTGCGTGCAGCGCTTCGATACGCTTAGGCACATCGTTCAAGTTCGACTTCAGCAACGCAGCCGCTTGCTTCAGCTGATCCAATTGACCTTCCATGTACAGGTATGCGTTACGGCCAGTTACAGCTTCGATCCGGCGAACGCCGGAACCGATACCGCTCTCGCTCACGAGCTTGAACAGACCGATCTGCGCGGTGTTACCTACGTGGCAGCCGCCGCATAGCTCAAGGCTGTAGCCGCCGACACGAACGACGCGGACAACATCGCCGTACTTCTCGCCGAACAGCGCCATTGCGCCCATCTCCTTCGCTTCAGCGAGCGACTTGTAGTCGATCTCTAGCGCAGTGCCAAGCCAAATTTGCTGATTGACGCGGCGTTCGATCTCCGTCAGTTCTTCCGGCGTAATGCTGCCGAAGTGCGAGAAGTCGAAACGAAGACGATCTGGCTCAACGAGGGAACCCGCTTGGTTAACATGCTCGCCGAGCACGTCTTTCAGCGCGCGGTGAAGCAAGTGCGTTGCCGTGTGGTTCTTAATTGTATCTTCACGCGTTTGCGTCGATACAGCCGCTTGCACTTGGGCGCCAACTTTTACAGTTCCGCTCGACACTACAGCGTGGTGTACGGGCTGACCATGCGGAGCCTTCGTCACATTTTCAACGGTGAGCGTGAAGCCTTTGCCTGTAATCGTACCGCTGTCGCCGATTTGACCGCCGCTCTCTGCGTAGAACGTCGTGCGATCAAGAATGACAAGCACGTCACTTCCTTCAGAAGCTGAATCAACAAGCTCATCACCGTTAACGATCGCAACGACTGTTGCGCCTTCAATCGTCAGATCCTGGTAACCGACGAATTCGGATTTCGTCGTGAAATCAGCGAGCGGTCCGCCTTGAACATTCATGCCGCCAGTGTCTTGGCGCGCTGCACGCGCACGAGTACGCTGCTCTTCCATCGAAACGTCAAAGCCATCACGGTCAACAGTCATTCCTTGCTCAGCAGCAAAGTCTTCCGTCAAATCGAATGGGAAGCCATATGTGTCATATAGCTTGAACGCATCCGGTCCGCTAATTTGCGTGACGCCGCCTGCTTGGGCAGTTTTAACCAAATCACCGAGCAGCGCCAAACCATCGGAAAGCGTCTCATGGAATCGCTCTTCTTCCGTACGGATGACTTTCTCAATGAATTCGCGCTTCTCGACAACTTCCGGGTAATGGCTGCCCATAATCTCTCCAACCACGCTAACGAGCTCAAATAGGAACGGACGATCAACGCCAAGCGTCTTGCCGTAACGAACCGCGCGGCGGAGCAAGCGACGGATTACGTAACCGCGGCCTTCATTAGAAGGCATAACGCCGTCGCCAACTGCGAATGCCACCGTACGAACATGGTCAGCAATGACCTTCAGCGCGATGTCGTTCTCTGCATCCGTGTGGTACGTTACGTTTGCGATTTGGCAAGTACGATCAATGATCGAGCGGAACAGATCCGTATCGAAGTTGGAATCGACATTTTGCAGAATCGAAGTCAAACGCTCAAGGCCTGCGCCTGTATCGATATTCTTATTAGGCAGCGGCGTGTAGCTGCCGTCCTTATTATGATTATATTGCGAAAATACAAGGTTCCATACTTCTAGGAACCGTTCGTTTTCTCCGCCAGGCCAGCATTCCGGATCGTTCAGGTCACCGAACGCATCGCCGCGGTCATAGAAGATCTCGGTACATGGTCCGCAAGGGCCTTCGCCGATATCCCAGAAATTCTCCTGCAAGCGGTAAATACGCTCTGCCGGAAGG
Source organism: Paenibacillus sp. sgz302114 (assembly GCF_056120345.1). NCBI lineage: Bacteria > Bacillati > Bacillota > Bacilli > Caryophanales > Paenibacillaceae > Paenibacillus > Paenibacillus sp. sgz302114. Next base: position 492,051 of record NZ_JBVYOI010000001.1, on the reverse strand, counting down.
CCGATCTTCTCATTCCAATAGCGGTATGCTTCCTCGTCCTCTGGATATACCGTAACGGACAGACGCTCCGGATCGAAGCCGATCCATTGCGGGCTAGTAAGGAACTCCCATGCCCAAGTAATGACTTCTTCTTTGAAATAATCGCCGATGGAGAAGTTGCCGAGCATCTCAAACATCGTCTGATGACGGCGAGTCTTGCCGACATTCTCGATATCATTGGTACGGATACATTTCTGCGAGTTCGTAATACGCGGATTGTCAGGGATGACACGACCGTCAAAATAAGGCTTCAACGGAGCCATACCTGCATTAATCCAAAGCAATGAAGGATCATTATGCGGAACTAGAGAAGCGCTCGGCTCAATTTTATGGCCTTTGCTCTCAAAGAAGGAGAGCCACTTCGAACGGATTTCACTTGCTTTCATAATTGTTCAACCCCCAAATTTAATAGAAAATAAAAAAAACGCCCCTAAAAAACAGGGACGAATCATTCGCGGTACCACCCTGGTTATTGCATGCTTACTCGCAACTATCGCGAATAGCAAAGCAATCTCCTTAGTTAGACGTTAACGGGTCCACCCGGTGAAGTTCATTCACTCTCCGAAACCAGCTTTCAGCCATCCTTCGCCGTTAGAATTCTCACAGCCGACGTGGGCGCCTTACAGCACTCACGAAGAAATTCTATCTCTGGGCAGCGGTCTATGACTTACTTTATGTTTCATCTACGATTTCGATATTCGGTTTGACGTAGTTGCCATTAGTATATCCATAACAGGCATACAATGTCAAACCGTCTTTCGCCTAACGTAATAAGCGAAGAAATGCTGAATGATAACCTTCAGCGCAGCGAATATCGGAACCGCTAGAATCATGCCGACAATACCTGCCAACTCGCCTCCGACGAGCAGCACGAATATAATCGACAGCGGATGCATATGCAGCGTTCTGCCTACCACTTGCGGCGATATAATGTTACCCTCAAGGATTTGGCAGGCGGTATTGACGACAACGACGAGCAGCATCATTTTGACAGAAACCGTTGATGCCATTACAAGCGCAGGCGCTGCGCCGAAGAACGGACCTAGATACGGGATAATGTTCGTCACAGCTACCACGCTTGCGAGCAGCAGCGCATAGGGCATACCGATAATCAGATACCCTACATAAGCGAGTGTGCCAACAATGACGCAGACGAGAAACTGACCACGAATGTAGCTGCCAAGCGCGTTGTCGATATCTTTTAATAGCCGGACAGCATGCTTGCGATGCGATTTCGGCACATAAGTCAGCAGCGTCCGCTCGAACACCTCGAAGTCCTTCAATATATAGAACGCCAGAAACGGGATGATGAACGCAATAAATACGATGTTGATCATCGCCCCGATGTTATTGATGAAGCTGAAGATTGCGTCCGAGCTCTGCTTCTCCAGCTTGTAGATCGACTTGTTGATTCCGCCGCGAATGCTCTCAGGCAGAAACGACGAATTGTTCAAGTCATTCACGATCCCCTGCGCCTTCATCGTCAAATCCGGCATATGCTCATTCAGCTCCTGCAGCTGCTCCAGAAACATCGGAATAGCGTTCATTAGAATGACGGTTAACGTCCCGCAGAACACCGCATAGATGAGCAGAACCGCGATCGTCCTGGGTACTCTGCGTTCGTTCAGCAGACTGACAATCGGGTTGAGCACATATGAAATAATCATAGCAATTAAGAACGGTGCAAATATCGCGCGCAGAAACACATAAACATGTGCGATGATCGGCTTCAGCAGCAGCAGTAAATAAAGGGCAACCAGCCCCAGAATCAGATAGACGAGCCATACAAATAGACGATTGTTCGTAAAGCGTTCCACGGCATCGACTCCTCCCTTGGACGCGCAAAAAATTGCAAACGTACTAACAGTATATGTACAGGCTGTCGTTTTCATCCCGAAGATGAAAAAAGACGACCTCTCGCCAGAGGTCGTCTAACTGTTCCTTATGATGCGCTAATTCGCATGCACTTGCGGCATATCATCTTCAAAGAATAGATCGTCCAGCGAGCTCAGCGTACCGTCTTCTTCAACCTGGTACACTGACATCTTCTCGCCGTTCACCGTCAATTCAATGAAGCAGCCCCAGCAATAATACTGGTGCGATCCGATTTTACCGATATCCTTGGAACTGCAATTTGGGCATTTCATAGTTCATTTCTCCCTATATCCGACTCAGAAACTGCGACCGGGGTAAGGTATGCCTCGCTGCCGGCCGGTACAATTATGACATTCTCTCCGAGCATGACTTCTTCTGTTAGCCGCGGCACCGGAAGCCACTTACGACCTTCCATCATGTCCGCTATAAAACCATCAGTCAACTCATAGCCTACTATTTGTGTACCCTGTAATTGATCAAAATAAACATCGGATACTCGGCCAAGTTGTTCACCATCCGTAGTCACGACGGGTAAATCTTTCAAACGGATCATTCCAGTTTGGAATGAACGCTGAATTTCTGCTTGCTTCGTCTTCCGCACAGATGCCGCATTCACAATAATAACGGTATCCGATCCGCAGACGAGCACTTCACTCCAGAGCACTGCTTTCATTGCTGTCAAGAATCGTCTGCCGGCGTCCAAAATAATTCCGCCGAGCTGCCAGTGCTCGTCAAACCATGCATCCTTCACATGGCCGACCTGCTTGCCGGCACTCATCTCAACGACCGGAAGCCCGATCACATGCTGTAGTCTTAGCACCGTTTTAGGAAAGCCTCCTAGGCATTAGTACGAACACGGCCTATAAAAGTTGCAACTTTTTTTGCGGCCTGCTCGAGTTCCTCCATAGTATTTCCCAATCCGAAGCTAAATCGTACAGCAGATGCTTGTCTTTCGATAGAAATGTCCATCGCATTAAGCACATACGAGGGTTCAAGCGCACCTGATGTACAAGCCGATCCGCCAGATGCCGCAACGCCAACCAAATCCAAATTCATGAGCATCGTCTCCGTGCTGATGCCGATAAAGCTCATGTTTAGAATGTGCGGGGCTTGCATCGTATCATGACCGTTAATTGCAATCTGATCTGCTCCTACCGTTTCAATCATACGCTCTATCCATCTAAGACGAAGCTGACTGAGCAAAAGTTTCCGTTCATCGATCGAATTCACAGAAAGTTCAACAGCTTTCGCAAATCCGACAATGCCGGCAACATTCTCTGTGCCCGCGCGTCTGTTTCGTTCTTGCGAGCCGCCATGCGAGAATGGCTGGGGCGTTACGCCTTTACGCACGAAGAGTGCGCCAACGCCTTGCGGCCCATTAATCTTATGAGCGGAGAAGCTCATAAGATCAACAGGCAACTGCTTAAGATCAATAGCAATCGTACCGAGCGCTTGTACGGCATCAACATGAAAGAGCACACCGCGAGATCGGGCCAGCTCCCCAATCTCAAGGATCGGCTGGATGGTTCCGGTCTCATTATTCACATACATGATGCTAATAATCGCGGTTTCCGCTTCAATTGCGTTTGCCACATCAGCGGGCGATACGAGTCCGTGCTCGTCCACTGGCAATATGGTTACGCGGAATCCCTCTTCTTCGAGCGCTTCACTTGCGTGAAGGATGGCGTGATGCTCCGTCGCAGACGTGATGATATGGGTTTTGCCGTGCTGTTTACGAACTGCTCTGGCCGCGCCAATCAGCGCCATGTTATCGCTCTCGGTTCCGCCTCCGGTGAACACAATCTCTGCCGGAGTAGCACCGATGCTGGATGCAAGTATGTCACGCGCACGATTTAGCAGCTGGCGCACACCGCGTCCATATGCATGGGTACTGGACGGATTACCGAATGTGCCTGTGTATACAGACATCATTTCGCTCACTACTTCAGGGTGTATCGGCGTGGAAGCCGCATGATCATAATAAATCCGTTTCATTCGCACATCATCCTTAAATATAGAACATGTAGGAGTCCTTCGGACCCTCTTCCTTGAACGAGACGAGATCTGCAAGTGTCGTCGAGTCTAGCACTTCCGCAATGCTGTCGCGAATGCGAAGCCATAGATCGCGCTTAGCTGGATCATCTTCTTCAGTGAAGTCAACCGGCGAGATGGGCCCTTCTAGTATTCGAATGACGTCTCCCGAAGTAATTTCTACCGGATCTCTGGACAAAATATAGCCGCCATATGCTCCGCGAATACTCTTCACTAGACCTGCGTTGCGCAAAGGGGCAATCAACTGCTCCAAGTAATGCTCCGACAAATGATTACGTTCCGCTATACTTTTAAGCGAAGTAGGTCCTTCACCGAATTTGCCTGCAAGCTCCATCATAATCGTTAGACCGTAGCGGCCTTTAGTAGAAATTTTCAACTGCTGCACCTCTTCCCAAGCAAAACTTAATCCTATTTAAAGGCTGATGCATTCAAGAAATCTTAATCCATGGTATTCCCATATCATATCTATGTTAACATACTAGACAGGTTTTATGTTGATAAAACATGACGTTTTCATGAAAATCATTTGCAAAATGTGCTACAATATAAAAACGCAAGCGGCTTCCTTCTCGTTCGTTTGGAAGATGAAGATGGGCCGGAACTAAAGGAAGGTGTCTAACTAGTTATGAGCAATTCTTCAATTCGTGTCGTTGTCGGCATGTCCGGCGGCGTTGATTCATCTGTTACCGCGCTGCTGCTCAAGCAGCAGGGCTATGACGTTATCGGTATTTTCATGAAAAACTGGGATGACACCGATCAATTCGGCCACTGTACGGCTGAAGAGGACGCAGAGGACGTACGCCGCGTCTGCGACCAGATCGGCATTCCTTACTATACGGTCAATTTCGAGAAACAATATTTCGATAAAGTGTTCGCATACTTTCTCGATGAGTACCGTAATGGCCGCACACCGAACCCGGATGTTATGTGCAACCGTGAAATTAAGTTCGGCGACTTCTTGCAAAAGGCGATCGAGCTTGGCGCGGATTACTTAGCTACTGGTCATTATGCCCGCTTAGAGCGCACGGCAGACGGTGAATCAAAGCTGCTGCGTGGCGTAGATTCAAATAAGGATCAGACCTACTTCCTCCACGCGCTGCGTCAGGACCAGCTAGAGAAAGCGATGTTCCCGATCGGGCATCTGCCGAAGCCAGAGGTTAGACGTATTGCGGAGGAGTTCGGACTCTACACCGCTAAGAAAAAAGACAGTACGGGCGTATGCTTCATCGGCGAGCGTAACTTCAAGGAATTCCTGAGCGGCTATCTGCCGGCACAGCCTGGCGCAATGGTCGACATTGAGACTGGCGAGACGAAAGGCCGTCACGACGGACTTATGTATTACACGCTCGGCCAGCGGCAAGGGCTTGGCATCGGCGGCTCTGGCAATGGCGAGCCTTGGTTCGTCGCTGCGAAAGACTTGAAGGAGAACATCCTCTACGTCGTTCAAGGAGATAAGCATGCGAGCCTGTATTCGCACAGCCTCGTAGCGACTGGAATCAACTGGATCTCACCGGTTAAGCCAGAGGGACCATTGAAGTGCACGGCGAAGTTCCGCTATCGCCAGCCGGACCAAGGCGTAACCATTACGCTGCGCGCTGACGGCACTACAGCGGAAGTCGTCTTCGACAGTCTGCAGAAAGCGATCACTCCTGGACAAGCGGTTGTCTTCTACGACGGAGATGTATGCTTAGGCGGCGGTACAATTGATATTGTGAATCAGTAGCTTTTTGGAACAGCCCTACGTCTATGGACGTGGGGTTGTTTTTTTCGGCGGGGAGTTGTGCTCAAAAAAAAGCACCCGAACCAAAGTTCGAGTGCTTCCTATTTCAATTAGCCCGTTTCAGCCCGCAGCTCTTCTTCCTCATCCTGTTCGCTCTCCGTCTGCTTACGGATGACGATACGCGAGATGCGCAGATGATCGGTCTCTTCGATTACAAATTCGAAGCCATCCGGATGAACGACCCGCTCGCCCTTAGTTGGCGGATTCTCGATCTGTGCGTACATCCAGCCGCCGATCGTGTCATAGTCGTCGCTCTCGATTTCGATACCGAAATAGCTGTTTACTTCCTCAATCAACATCATGCCGTTAATCGAATGTGATTCATCCTCGCGCGGCTCGATATCAGGGCGTTCCTCATCGAATTCATCCTGAATTTCACCGACGATTTCTTCAATGATATCCTCCAGCGTTACAAGACCAGAAGTGCCCCCATATTCATCAATAAGTATGGCGATCTGCGTCTTCTTCTTCTGCATCAGCTTCAGTAGCGCGCTAATATGCATCGAATCAGGCACCGTCGTCATTGGACGCGTAATGATACGGAAATCGGATAGTCCCTGCTGAGTAACCTTCAGTAAATCTTTAATGTGCACGAAGCCGATGATGTTATCCTTATCGCCGTCACAAACCGGGTAGCGTGTATGCATCTCTTTGAGTGCAATCGCTTGGTTCTCCTCGAACGACAGGTTCGCATATAGACAGATCATCTCTGTCCGCGGAATCATAATCTCTCTCGCATGCGTCTCCGCAAAATCAAATATATTATCGACAAGCGTAAGCTCAGTATTATCAATTAGTCCGGATTTATGGCTTTCTTTCATGAGGATCCGAATTTCTTCCTCAGTGTGCGCCGATTCATGCTCAGCTGCTGGTTCAATGCCGATACGTTTCAGCAACCAGTTCGCCGTTCCGTTCAGTAAGAAGATGAACGGGTACATCAGCTTGTGGAATGCGATGAGCGGCATGGCCGTCCATAACGTTACGGGCTCTGCCTTACGAATCGCATACGTCTTAGGCGCCAATTCGCCAAGTACGATGTGCAGTATCGTAATAATCGAGAATGCAATTACAAAGGATACTGTGGACACGGCAACTTCGCCAAGGTGAAGACTTTTGAGCAATGGCTCAATAATGTGCCCGATCGCTGGTTCACCAACCCAACCAAGACCAAGCGAAGCAAGCGTAATTCCGAGCTGACAAGCTGACAAGTATGCGTCTAAATTGTTGGTTAGCCGCGAAGCAAAACCTGCGCGGCGATTGCCGTCCAGGACGAGCGTATCGATCCGGCTGCTTCTCACCTTAACCATCGCAAACTCAGCTGCAACGAAAAATCCGTTTAGAAAGACGAGCACTACAATTAATAAAAGACTTAAAAATAAGGGTAACGGGTCACTACTCAACGATTCCCTGTTTGCCGCACGCAGCTGACGTTAACTACGCTCACGACGAACAGGTGCACCTCCTTCGGGGAATGAAAATTATAAAGAAATGTTATAATACTAGATTAGTCGATGGATTAACTTTACGTCAAACGCCGTCATCCCACCTTCTGGCTCAAATTCGGGTTTTAGTAATGTTTATTCGGTAAAGGTCGGCCTTTATGCGCCATTTTCTAGCTCCTGCTATCGTTTAAGCAGTTATGAGCGGTATTTATCACTATTTACGCCGTTCTTGGTTTTGTCGAATCTTGTCTTCCATGCCTTGATTCGTCGCTTGATAGAACTTCTTCTTCGCGATTCGATCCGGCAAATACTGCTGCTCCACATAATGCCCCGGATAATCATGCGGATATTTGTAGCCAACGTGGCCAAGCCGCTGCGCCCCGCTGTAATGCGTGTCCCGCAAATGCAGCGGAACTTCCGCAGAACCAATCTGCTCAATCGTGTTCATCACATTGCCGATCGCAATTGCGGCTGCATTCGACTTCGGACTTTCAACAGCGAACAGAATCGCTTGCGTAATGTTGTATTTCGCTTCCGGCCATCCAATCTTATGATACGCGTCCATTGCCGTGACCGCTTGTACCATTGCCTGCGGGTTCGCGAGGCCAATATCTTCGCTGCACGCGACGATTAGTCGTCTTACGAATGTCATGGGGTCCATGCCAAGCTTCTCGACGGCATAAAGAAACCAGAACAGCGCCGCATCGCTCGAACCACGCACGCTCTTATGGAATGCTGACAGCACATCGTACTGCGTCGATTCATCCGCACGGATGGTCGGCTTCCGGATGGACTCTTCCGCTACCTCAAGCGTCACGATGACTGAGCCGTCTGGCTGCGACGGAGTTGTCACTGCCGCAAGCTCAATCGCGTTAAGCGCACGCCGAATATCGCCCCCAGCCATGCTCGCGATATGCTGCAGTGCGGCTTCCTCCACGTGCAGGTCCATGAAGCCAAGGCCCCGCTCCTTGTTTGCAAGCGCACGCTTCATCGCCGTCAGCGCATCTTCGCGCGTCAGCGATTCGAGCTGGAACAGCGTGGAGCGTGACAGCAAAGCCCCGTTCACGTAGTGGAACGGATTCTCTGTCGTCGCGCCGATAAAGATAATAATACCCTGCTCCACCGCAGGCAGCAGTGCATCCTGACGCGAGGAGTTGAAGCGATGCACTTCATCGAGGAACAGAATTGTTTTGCGGCCGTACATCGATTTGGTCATTCTCGCACGGTCAATCACTTCACGGACATCTTTTACCGAAGCTTCAACAGCATTCAGCTTCACAAACTCGCCTTGCGTCCGCATCGAAATAATATGTGCAAGCGTTGTTTTGCCGCAGCCAGGAGGTCCGTACAGCAGGATGGAAGATACCTGATCGGCTTCAATTGCCCGCCGCAGCAGCTTTCCTGGACCGACAATGTCTGTCTGCCCAATATATTCATCTATGGTTTGAGGCCGCATCCGGTCAGCTAGCAGCTTGGCCCGAGGCGCCTCTTCTTCGTTCTGATAAGTAAACAGATCCATTCGTATTCACACATCCTTTTCACCCATCTATCATAGCACACAAGCACAAACGTTCGCCATGAAGACAGTGTGAAGACAGCTTGAAGACAACTTGAAGACAGCAAGAAGGGCACTTCTCGAGACCCGAGAAATGCCCTATCGTCGCTAGCCACATCTTTATGAATTAACCTGTAAACGTCTGATACAGCAAATAGATATTCAGACCTGCGATCACAATCGCAACTATCCATGACAACCACTTCATCCAAGGCTTATTGACGAACTCGCCCATCTTCTTCTTATCGCTTGTAAACTTCACAAGTGGTATGACTGCGAAAGACAGCTGAAGCGACAGGATGACTTGGCTTAGAATAAGCAGCTGCATCGTTCCGTTTGCGCCATACAGCCAAGTAACGATGACCGCTGGAATAATGGCAATGAGCCGCGTAATGAGCCTTCTGAGCCACGGTGCGACACGGAGGTTCAAGAACCCTTCCATGACGATCTGACCTGCGAGCGTGCCTGTAAGTGTCGAGTTCTGCCCAGATGCCAGCAGCGCAACGCCGAACAATACGCTTGCTGCAGCTGTGCCCAGCATCGGCGACAGCAGACCATATGCCTCTCCAATATCCGCTACATCAGTATGGCCCGTCGTATGGAAAGTTGCTGCGGAGATAATGAGAATAGCAGCGTTAATGAAAAGTGCAAAAAATAACGCGATCGTCGAATCCCATGTTGAATATTTAATCGCTTGGCGCTTGCCAAGCGCTGTTTGTTCAAATTGACGAGTCTGCACGATTGATGAGTGCAAATATAAGTTGTGCGGCATAACGGTCGCACCGAGGATACCGATGGCAATGTAGAGCATTTCCGGATTCGTAATAATCTGACTACTTGGAATAAAGCCTTTCATTACAGCACCGATCTCAGGCTGTGACCAGAAGATCTCGATCAAGAAACAGCCGCCAATCGTGACAATAAGTACGATTACGAGTGCTTCGATATAACGAAAGCCCTTGTTCTGCAGCAACAGCACGAGGAGCACATCGAGCACGGTTATGGCAACACCGGCTATAAGCGGTATACCGAACAATAAGTTAAGCGCAATCGCCGACCCAATCACTTCCGCCAGATCGCAGGCCGCTATTGCGATTTCACACATCACCCACAGCCCCATCGCTACTGGCTTGGTGTAATGATCTCGGCAGGCTTGTGCCAAGTCTCGCCCTGTCACGATACCAAGCTTGCCTGCTAGCGCCTGCAGCAGTATCGCCATCAGGTTGGAGAGCAAGATTACCGCGAGCAGCGTATAACCGAATTTGGAACCGCCAGCTAAGTCCGTTGCCCAGTTGCCCGGATCCATGTAGCCGACCGCCACCAAATAGCCAGGTCCAGCAAAAGCGAGAAACTTGCGAAACCAGGAAGCTGATTTCGGGATCTTCATCGAGCGATAAACTTCAGGCAATGTATTCTGCTTCCTTGGATAACGCCAGCCACTATTCTCATGTGCGAGTGGAGTCGATTGTTCACTCATCATCTTTCACCTCTTATGAACGTCGTATCGTCCTATTATGCGCTAAAGCTACACCCTACAAATATGCAGGTGCGAAACCATTGTTTCCTATTTTCATTGTACACCTACAAAAAAGTTTGTCAAAGGCAACTTTTGTTGAATGGGACAAAACTTTATCGTAAGGCAAACAAGTTATCCGCTGAAAAAGCACAAAAAAACCGCTCGCAGCGCCTACAGCAGTTGCCTGACTGTAAACACCGAAGCGGCTTTCGTAATCGTAGTCTTTATTTCGCGACCGGCTTGTCCGAAGGACGTTTCAGCTTGTTAGATAGCTTCTCGGTCATCTCCATGATCCGTTTAACCCGTGTTACTTCCTGTTTCGCCTCGTTGATCCAGCGAATATATTCCTTGCGATGGGAAGGCGCGAGCTCCGCGAAGAATGCTTCCGCCTCCGGATAGGATGCAAGCGCCGCTTGCACATCGTCTGGAACGACGATTTCTTTGGATACTGGCTCTGTTCTGCGGCTCAGGTCAGCAGCACGGCTCGCTCTAGCACTTGTCTGAGCTGCTCCAACCGGACGGAAACGCATTGCAGACCATGTCTCGTTGATCGAAACAAGCGACACTCCTTCCCAGCCCTCATCCTTCACGACTCTCCAACCACGGTCACGATTGATGTCTGTCCTCATCTTGGATGTGCCTTTCGGATAGCAAATCCAGAGTAATCCATCCTTCTTAACCGCCTTGAGCGCTTTTGGCGAATGCTCATTCAAGCTTGCGATGTCTTTGACGAACAGCATGACAAAATCATACGTGCCGCTGTCCATTTCATCCACTTTACCGCTATTTTCCAAGCCCAGCTCCTCAAGAAGCTCCGGCTCTGGCACTTCCATAACGACTGCGCGCATATCTAACGAAAAGCGCAGCTTATTTACGAGTTCTGCGTTCATACTGGTTGTCCCCCTTGCGCGAGCAAATCTTTCACAGCAACGCTGACCATGATGAGTCCAGCGACTGGTGGTACGAATGCATTGCTTGCCGGCGGCTGCTGCGCCTTCCGAATCTCTGGCGCGTTATCCGGAACGATACGCTGCGTAACGTCAACGCGTGGCTTCATCGGCTCCTCCGTCGAAAAGACCACCTTAACACCTTTCTTGATGCCGTCCTTGCGCAGCTTCTGGCGTACGACGCGAGCAATCGGGTCCATCGACGTCTTGGAAATGTCCGCTACCTGGAACTTTGTCGGATCCATTTTGTTCGCGGCACCCATGCTTGAGATCATCGGAATCTTCCGCTCCAAGCACTGCTTAATCAGATGGACTTTGTACGAAATCGTATCCGAGGCGTCAAGCACATAATCAAGATCGTACTCAAATAGCTTCTCGTATGTCTCTTCCGTATAAAACATGCGCAGCGATATCGCTTCGCAGTCTGGGTTTATCAACTTGATGCGGTCGCGCATCAAGTCCGCCTTCGGCTGCCCAACCGTTGTGGTGAGCGCGTGAATTTGGCGGTTAATGTTCGTAATGTCGACTACGTCCTTGTCGATCAGAATTATGCGTCCTACGCCTGTACGCGCAAGCGCCTCAGCTGCTATGGAGCCGACGCCGCCGATGCCGAGCACAGCAACGGTTGCGCCTTTCATGATCTCAAGCCCCTCCGGGCCGATCGCTAGCTCCGTGCGTGAAAACTGGTGCAGCATGAAATACACCTCTTACTTATTAGTAGTGTCAAAAGAATCCGGCTTCCGCCGCTTAAACCGCGGGCGAAAGCCGGTGAATGGATTAATTCTCCTGCGCTGCTGCGGTTGCAGCTGCAGCAGCTGTTTCAGGCTGCTTCGCAGGCTTCTGGATCGTACGGATATGCAGCTGTTGCAGCTGGGCAATGTCCACCTCGGACGGAGCGTCTGTCAACAAATCTGTTGCGCTTGCCGTCTTAGGGAATGCGATCGTTTCACGCAGGTTAGTGCGGCCAGCCAGCAGCATGACAAGTCGGTCAAAGCCGAATGCGAAGCCGCCGTGCGGAGGTGTACCATAGTCGAACGCATCAAGCAGGAAGCCGAACTTCTCGTAAGCTTCTTCCATCGAGAAGCCAAGCGCTTTGAACATGAGCTCTTGTACGTCACGCTTGTAGATACGCATCGAACCGCCGCCTACTTCGTAGCCGTTCAGAACAAGGTCATACGCTTGCGCGCGGATAGCGCCTGGATCTGTCTCGAACAGGGCAATGTCGTCGTCGTTCGGACGCGTGAACGGATGGTGCTCTGCTACGTAACGTTTTGCCTCTTCATCGTAACCAAGCAGCGGGAAGTCAACAACCCACTCCAGCTTGAACTTGGACTCATCAATCAGACCAAGCTGCTTACCGATCTTCAGACGCAAGTTACCAAGAACATCGGCTACGACCTTCTTCTTGTCTGCGGAGAACAGAAGCAAGTCCCCTTCTTCAACGCCAAGACGTTCTGTCATTGCTTCGATTTCTTCCGGCTTGAAGAATTTCACGATCGGACCGCGCCATTCGCCTTCTTTAACCGTTACCCAAGCAAGGCCTTTACCGCCATAGCGTGCTGCGAACGGCTGCAGGTCGTCAAGCTCTTTACGGCTCCAGCTCGCGCAGCCTTTAGCGTTAAGCACTTTCACTACGCCGCCGCTTGCTGCTACGGATGCAAATACTTTCACGTCGCTGTTTGAAACGATGTCCGTGATATCTTCCATTTCCATGCCGAAACGGAGATCTGGTTTGTCGGAACCATACTTGTTCATTGCATCTGCATGCGTAATGCGCTGGAACGGACGCGGAATTTCAACGCCTACCGTTTCGCGGAACAGCTTCACAACAAGTTCTTCCATAAGGTCGAGCAGTTGGTCCTGAGACAGGAACGACGTCTCGATGTCGACTTGCGTGAACTCTGGCTGACGGTCAGCACGAAGGTCTTCGTCACGGAAGCAACGAGCGATCTGGTAGTAGCGCTCAAGTCCGCTCACCATGAGCAATTGTTTGAAGATTTGCGGCGATTGCGGCAGTGCGAAGAATTCGCCCGGATGCACACGGCTCGGTACGAGGTAGTCGCGCGCGCCTTCCGGCGTGCTCTTCGTCAAGATCGGCGTTTCAACATCGATGAAGCCTTCACCGTCAAGATAGTCACGGAATACTTTCGCGGCCTTCGAACGAAGAAGCAATGTCTTCTGCATCTCTGGACGGCGAAGGTCAAGATAGCGGTATTTCAGACGAAGTGATTCATCCACTTCAACGCCGTCTTCGATTGGGAACGGAGGCGTCTTCGCTGCGTTCATAATCTCGATTTCCGTAACGCGAATTTCAATCTCGCCAGTAGCGATGTTGCTGTTAACTGTTTCAGCATCACGTTCTACGACTTGACCGCGAACGGCAAGCACGAACTCATTGCGGGCGCGGTCAGCGATAGCAAGCGCATCACCGGAGAAATCCGGGTTGAATACGATTTGTACAATGCCTGTACGGTCGCGCAGGTCGATAAATAGAACGCCGCCAAGGTCGCGACGACGCTGAACCCAGCCGTTTAGTGTAACCGTTTGGCCTACTTCCGCTTTCGTAAGTGTTCCACAAGCGTGTGTTTTTAACATCATGATTGTTACTCGCTCCTTTTATTATGGGTATGAAAAAAGCATCTATTATGGTGGTGCCTGTGTTAACGCAAAATCTCGTCTGCGATCTTATCGAGCTTTACGAACTTCTGCTCCCCAGTCGCCATGTTCTTCAGCGCAATTTCTCCGCGCTCAAGCTCATCATCGCCGAGGATTGCTGTGAAGCGTACTTGCAGACGGTCAGCAGATTTCATCTGCGCCTTCATCTTACGGCCTTGGTAGTCACGCTCAGCGGACACTCCGCGAAGGCGCAAGCCATGCAGCAGACGCGTTATTTCGCGGTCAGCTGCTTCACCTAGTGCGACCATGTATATATCGACCTGGTGCATATTATCAACCTGCGCGCCTTGGCTCTCAAGCAGCATGACAGTACGCTCCAAGCCTAGACCAAGTCCGACGCCCGGCTGGTCCGGACCGCCGATATCGGCAACAAGACCGTTGTAACGTCCTCCGCCGCCAATTGTATCAATCGCGCCAATGCCTTCTGCTTTGTACTCAAACGCGGTGTGCGTGTAATAATCAAGGCCGCGTACGAGTCGAGGATTGATGTCAAAAGGAATGTTCATGCCTGTAAGGTGCTGCTGCAGCGCTTCAAAGTGCGTCCGGCATTCGTCATCCAAGCTATCCAGAATCGAAGGCGCATCGTCAAAACGATGCTGGTCCGTCTTACAATCGAGAACACGCAGCGGATTACGCTCCATACGCGATTGGCAGTCTTTGCAGAGCACTTCGCGCATTGGCGTTAGGAATTCAAGCAGACGCTCGCGGAATGCGGCGCGAACTGCAGGCGTGCCCACGGAGTTGATCTCCACGCGCACATCCTTCAGACCCACTTCGCCGTAGAACGTGTAGCCTAGAGCAATAACTTCCGCATCGAGTGCCGGATCAACTGCTCCAAGCGCTTCTACGCCGAATTGGTGGAACTGTCTGTAACGGCCTGCTTGCTGGCGCTCATAGCGGAACATTGGTCCGATATAGTACAGCTTCGTTAGATCTGGCTCGCCGTACAGCTTGTTCTCGACATAAGCGCGAACCGCTCCTGCCGTTCCTTCCGGACGCAGAGTAAGGCTGCGGTCTCCGCGGTCGGTGAAGGTATACATCTCTTTCTCTACGATGTCCGTCGTCTCACCTACACCGCGCTTATACAGCTCGGTCATTTCAAACATTGGCGTCCGAATTTCGCGGAAGTTAAAGCGGCGGCAAATATCACGCGCTTTACTCTCGACAAATTGCCATTTCTCTACCGAGCCTGGCAGGAAGTCCTGCGTGCCCGGAGGCTTCTGAAACCCCATGTCCTTACCCCCTTAACATAATGGATACATAAAAAGCCCCCGTGCCTCCGCCTCAAATAAGGCAAAAGGGACGAGAGCTTGTAAAGTACAAAGCTACCGTGGTACCACCCACATTCCGAAGCAATGACATCTGACATCATAAGTCGTCACTGATTCGCTTTATCGGTTAACGCCCGACTACGCAATACAGCTAATGAGCAAAGCTGCGAAGCAGCACATGCAGGTTCACCGTATGTCCTCCAGGAAGTCTGTTCGTTCAAGCACGCCAAGGATTCTTGCAGCCATGGAATCCCTCTCTGAGTAGGTGCGGGTAGAACGAAGCGGTCCTTTCAACGGATCGACACAATATAACTTCTATTGTACTCATTGACACAAGTCAAGTCAAGAGGAAACCATCCCCCTAACTTCATACACCCCCTAAATCCCCCTCATCAGGGGGACCCCAAGGGTTTACCAACCCTCTGGACACCCGGAACGAGGGAACGTTGGAGTTACAGAGAAGCGCTCGCGAAGTGGGAATTGCGATTGGATCGCTTTCGTCCCTTGCGGGACACGCTTAACGTTTGGCGTTGTTTAGCGACCTGGTGTCCCTTACGGGACCATGGGAACGAGTTCTGACAGTGAGGCGCATTAATGGATATTCCGTGCTTGGCTCGCTTTACGTCCCTTGCGGGACCCGCTTTACCTTGGGAGCGAGGGATGGTTACCAGGTGTCGTTGCACTCCACGGTAACCTGGAGGCCCGCATGTCATCGCGGGAGAAGTTAGTTTATAGGGCATTCTGCCCTATAAAGAAAAAGGACCTACAAACAAGTTGTAGGTCCATCAAAGTAATATATTCAAAAAAGGGGGTCGCCTATTATTATAGGCCGACCATGTTAGAGAAAGATTGAAAACAAGTTACAGTTATATTACAAAAAATAAAGCGATTTCTTGTCCATTCCCTAACTTTCGACAACCACTGCCAAAGCGCATAACCAACTTCTCCCGCTATTACATGCGGGCCACCAGGTTACCATGGAGTGCAACGACACCTGGTAACCAAATCCGCGCAAACGTAGAGCGGGTCCCGACAGGGACGTAAAGCGAGCCAAGCACGCATTTCACACAAATGCGCCACTGTATCACAGTTCGTTCCCATGGTCCCGCAGGGACACCTGGTCGCTAAACACCACCTAACGTTAAGCGTGTCCCGGCAGGGACGAAAGCGAGGCCCAGCACTAAAACCACCTCGCGAGCGCTCCTCTGCAGCACCAACGTTCCCAAGTTCCGGGTGTCCAGAGGGTTGGCAAACCCTTGGGGTCCCCCTGGTGAGGGGGATTTAGGGGGTTTTCATCCGGATTTAGGGGGTGTAGATGTTAGGGGGTTTTAGGAGCCCCACCCCTCCGCATCGGCATGGCGCCGCCGCCAAACTCGGCTGCAGCCTCTATATCCTCTTCCATCTCCGAGAAAATCAACGCCTCGCGGCGGTCTGCATGAAGTATTCTGCGCGAAACGCGCTCATACCCTTGCTCTTTACGCGATTGATGCATTGCGAGTATCCCTCCACCTTTTGCACACATCTAGCTTGCATGCTTCTAGGTTTCTAGTTTTGCCCGCTTTGCCCATTTCTAACACATATCCGAGCCTTGCTTACCGCTACTCTGCTTAAGCCTTTGATTCTACAATCAAAGTAACCGGTCCCCAATTCGTCAGCGATACGTCCATATCCGCGCCGAACTGCCCTGTCTCAACAGTCAATCCCGTGCTGCGAAGAGCTGCATTGAACGCTTCATACAATGGCTCTGCCTGCTCCGGACGAGCAGCTGCCATGAAGTTAGGACGTCTGCCATTGCGGCAATCACCGTAAACTGTAAATTGGGAAACAGAAAGGATGGCTCCGCCGATATCCTGGACCGACAGATTCATTTTGCCCGACTCATCTTCGAAGATCCGGAGTCCCGCAATTTTGTCTGCCATCCACTTCATATCTGTTGCTTTATCCTCATGAGTAATGCCCACGAGCAAGACAAGCCCTTTATCAATGGAGCCGACCGTCTCGCCATTAATGACGACGGAAGCTCCTTTACTTCGCTGTACAACTACTTTCATGCCTGATGAATTCCCCTTTGATAAAACTAGCTACTGCATGATCCGCTGAACAGAATAAATATCCTTCACCCGTTTGATGCGCTCCACTACAGCTCCCAAATGTTCAATGTTGCGGATAAGCACGGTCATATGAATCATCGCCAGCTTATTCTTGTCCGAACGGCCGGATACCGCGGAAATATTCGTTTTGCTCTCCGATACAGCCTGCAGCACTTCATTGAGCAAGCCTGGACGATCATGTCCCGTAATTTCAATGTCGACGCTGTAATTCGCTTCAACCGACTGCTCCCATTCGACTTCAATCATACGAGCAGCTTCTTCGCCCTCAGCGCTTGAAGTGAGATTGAGGCAATCCATCCGGTGAACGGAGACGCCGCGTCCGCGTGTAATGTAACCGACGATCACATCACCCGGTACGGGGTTACAGCAGCGGGCAAACCGAACGAGCAGATTGTCGACGCCTTTCACGACAACGCCATGCGTTGGTCGCGATTTGCGCTGATGCGCCGGCGCTGACTTCACTTCTTTCATCTCGTTCGTCAGTTCGATCTGGTTCGCTTCCTCAGCTTCACGGCGCATTTTCTCCGTCAGCTTCGTACAGATCTGAGCTGCAGTGATGCCGCCAAAGCCGACAGCCGACAGCATATCATCATTATCGTTAAACGTGAATTTAAGCGCCGCTTCTTGAAGCTGCGAATCCGACATAAAGCTAGACGGTTCGAGCCCGAGTCGCTTAAGCTCGCGTTCGATCAGATCGCGGCCCTTGAGCACGTTCTCTTCGCGTTTCTCTTTCTTGAACCACTGCTTGATCTTGTTGCGAGCATGCGAAGATTGGGCAATCTTGACCCAGTCCTGGCTAGGACCGTACGAATGCTTCGATGTCAGAATCTCCACGATATCGCCGGTCTTGAGCTTGTAATCTAACGGAACGATCCGTCCATTCACCTTCGAGCCGATTGTCCGATTGCCGACCTCGGTATGGACACGATAGGCAAAATCAAGCGGAACCGACCCTGCAGGCAGCTCGAACACTTCGCCCTTCGGCGTGAAGACGAATACAAGATCCGAGAAGAAATCCATCTTGAGCGATTCCACGAACTCCGATGCGTCGCTTGCGTCGTTCTGCAGCTCGATAATTTCGCGGAACAATGTCATTTTATCCTCGAAGGAACCAGCTGGCACAACGCCGCCTTCCTTGTACGCCCAGTGCGCAGCGATACCAAACTCCGAAGTGCGGTGCATATCCCATGTGCGGATTTGAACCTCCGTCGGCTCCCCAGTTGGTCCAATGACTGTCGTGTGGAGCGACTGGTACATGTTCGCTTTTGGCATAGCGATATAGTCTTTGAACCTGCCAGGCATCGGTTTCCATAGCGTATGGATGATGCCAAGCGTAGCGTAACAATCTTTGATACCGTCAACAATGATCCGAATCGCAAGCAAATCATAAATCTCGTTAAACTGCTTGCTGCGCGCGGTCATCTTCTTATAGATGCTGTAAATGTGCTTAGGACGGCCCGAAATGTCGCCTTCGATGCCCATATCTTCAAGCTTCTCGCGAATCCGGCCAATGACATCGGCAATGTACTGCTCCCGTTCTGCCCGCTTCTTCTTCATGAGGTTGGCAATTCGGTAGTACTGCTGCGGATTCAAGTAACGAAGCGCGATGTCCTCCATCTCCCACTTGATTGCCGACATACCGAGTCGGTGGGCAATGGGGCAGAAAATCTCCAGCGTCTCATAAGCAACACGTCGCTGGGCTTCTTCGGATTGATATTTAAGCGTCCGCATATTATGAAGGCGGTCTGCAAGCTTAATGAGAATAACGCGTATGTCCTGTGCCATCGCGACGAACATTTTGCGGTAGTTCTCGTTCTGCTGCTCTTCCTTCGAGCGGAACTTGATCTTCTCCAGCTTGGTCAGGCCATCGACGACAGCAGCGCAAGCATCTCCGAACCGGGACCGAACCTCTTCAAGCGGAACAGTTGTATCTTCCACGACATCATGAAGGAGTGCAGCAATAATCGACAACACATCCATTTGCATGTTGACGAGAATTTCTGCAACCGCGACAGGATGTAAAATATACGGCTCTCCCGATTTGCGCACTTGCCCGTGATGGGCCTGATCGGCAAATTCGTAAGCTTCCTTGATCCGTGTCAAATCTTGTTCCTTCAAATAGGTCGATGCTTTGTCGAGTAATTGCTCTATGCCCATGAATGTCCTTTCCGGAAAAGCGCGCCCCTAAAGCAGCGCGATTTACTTCCCAATTCTTAAAGTCATGTATGCCCTGTAAAAAATAATAGGGTAGCCCGAGTTTTTCCTATTATTATGCCTGTTATCAAGCCTTTACGTCAACCTCCGGAGCCCCTGTGCCGTTCATTCCGGGCGGACTCGCTGATGAATACTGCCGAAATAACCCGAATGCTGTATGCTCTGGAAGCAGATCCCTCTATCGATCAACTTCGCTAAATAAGGAAAACCGGACTACTGCAGGCCTCTGCCCCTTTAGTCCGGTGTCACGTAAGTAGCTATTGCTTAGTAGGTAATCAGTGAGAAAATGTCGATGCCATCAAGCTTCGTACGACCGTCCAGGTAGCCGAGCTCAATCAGGAACGCCGAGCCTACCACTTCGCCGCCAAGCTGACGAATAAGGTTGATCGACGTAGCAATTGTACCGCCAGTTGCCAGCAGATCATCAGCAATGAGAACGCGCTGGCCAGGCTTGATTGCATCTTTATGAATGGCAAGCTTGTCTTTGCCATATTCAAGATCGTAAGCTGCCTCAACCACCTCGCCAGGCAGCTTGCCGCTCTTGCGGATTGGAACGAAGCCCGCACCAAGCGAGATTGCAAGCGGCGCGCCGATAATGAATCCGCGTGCTTCCGGACCTGCAACTAGGTCGATCTGCTTGTCAGCCACTGCTTGTTTGAGTGCGTCGATTGCAGATGCGTATACCGGACCGTTGTTCGTCAATGTCGTAATGTCTTTAAAGCGGATACCCGGTTGCGGGAAGTCCGGAATGATGCGAATGTAATCCTTATAATTCATGAAATACCGACTCCTTCGTTTCGTTTAAAATGATGATGCCTTCTCATGTCCATGCAAAGACACAGCAGCTTGTATCCACTCTGTCATTTCCTTCGCTGATGCGTACAATATTTCGTTCGATTCAGCTTCATGCTGCGCCTCGCGGTATACCTTGGCGTGCGACAGCTCTCGCTTCACCGTTACTGGGAGCAATTCAAGGAGCCCTGCTTCCAATCTGATAAACTCAAGCTCTGTGAATACGCGGAGCATGAGTGCGATTGTGGACGCAGGCAAGTTCAGCTTCGCAGCCAATTGCTGCGTGCAGCTCACTTCCGCTATTGGACAATCACGGCGAAGCAGTTGGTACAATTGGCCGAACTGCTCACGCGTCGGAAAGTCGAACTTTCCATTGCTGCTGTCATACAGCAAATGGACCGTTTCGAGCTGCTGACATGCTGCCAGCGACAGCGCCAGCTTCTCTGCGGAAGCCGGTCTGCCAAGTACAAATAAATGTGGACATCGTACACTTTGCGCTATAAGTGCCTCATATGTCAAGAGCTGAACCTGTTGAGAAATTGTTACTTCTTCCCCGTACGACAGGGCAGCTTCCATCCAAGTTTCATTCGGTACAACGATAATCCCTTCGGTGAAAGCGGCCGACTTCAGTACTTTGCCTAGCAGTCGAATAGATTCGCTGCCTACATCGGCACGCTTGTCAAACAACTGAATTTGCGGGATACGCATATCGTTTATCATAAACTGCGCTTTACGCTGGCCATTCCATTCGTTCACCGATAGCTCGCCTACCAGCTCAATTGCTGCGCCATGCGACAATCGGTCAGTCAGATGCCCGCTGCCGAAGCTCACCGCGTCCAGCAGCTTTCCTTGACCGCTGACAGACAGCTTTAGGTGCTTACTCTCCTTGCCCATAGCCTTGCGGTCGGCGACCGTAATGCCATGCAGGAGCAGCTTCGGCGCCGAATTGCCTGCACCGAACGGCTCAAGCTGTGCCAATTGTTCCCGGACTTTAATCGTCGCGTCTTCTATCTTGCATGAAAGGTCGATCGTCGTCTTCGGAATCCAGTCTTCTTCGGTCAGCCATTCATCCGCTAGCTTACTCAGAAGCTCTTCAAAAGGCTCCAAGTTGCTGCTGTATAGGGTCATCCCCGCTGCAGCTTGATGACCACCGTAATGATCGAGCAGCTCATCGCATGCCGTCAGCGCTGCGTGAAGATCGTAGCCATCAATTGAACGAGCCGAGCCTTTGCATTTACCGGTCTCTACATCAAGGCCAAGAATGAGCGTCGGCTTATAATACTTCTCCACAAACTTAGATGCGACAATACCGACGACGCCAGCATTCCAGCCTGCGCCTGCCAGCACGATGACCGAAGGCGCCGGCTTGCCGGCAGCTGCGGCAGAACTGCATTTGTCCTCCCACATATGCTCCGCTTCCTGCACAATGTCCTCGACAATCTGTTGGCGCTCACGGTTCAAGTTGTCGAGCGTTAATGCCCCGGCTGCTGCCGATTCATCATTACCGGCTGTAAGCAGCTCAACCGCGAGATTCGCGTGCTCGAGACGGCCTGCAGCATTAATGCGCGGCGCCATGCCGAATGCAACATTCGTCGCCGTCAGATTGGCAAGCTCTATGCCACCGACCTCTGCAAGCGCGCGGAAGCCCGGTTTATCGGTTAAACGAAGCTGTTCAATACCGAATCTGACCAGCACCCGATTCTCATCCGTCAGCGGCATTAAATCGGCGATTGTCCCGAGAGCGACGACATCTGTCCACTCAAGCGGCGGTTCGCCTAAGATAGCTGTCGCGAGCTTGAAAGCGACACCTACACCCGCAAGCCCTTTGAATGGATACTCGCAATCTTCCTGCTTCGGGTTCACAATTGCGTAGGCGCTTGGCAGCACATGCGGCGGCTCATGATGGTCCGTGACGATAACATCAATACCAAGCTCATTCGCATATGCAATTTCGTCTACAGCACTAATTCCAGTATCTACCGTTACGATCAGAGTTACACCTGCTGCAGCGGAAGCTTCGAGCGCCGCTTTATTTAGGCCATAGCCTTCCCGCGTTCGATGCGGAATATAGTGGTCGAAATTCAGCTCGAGCCGCTGAAACAGGTAAGTCATTAATGTCGTGGAAGAGACACCGTCCGCGTCGTAATCGCCGTAGATCCGCACACGTTCACCGCGTTCAATGGCTTGATGAATACGTGCTGCGGCAGCTTCCATCCCTTTAAGCAGGAACGGATCGTGCAGGCACTCCGTGCCTCCGCTCAGAAACTGTTTGGCGCTCTCCACACGATCATACCCACGCTGCACGAGCAGCCTTGCGACCAGCGGTGTCAGCGACAACGTTCTCGCAAGCGCCGCCGCCCGAGCTTCCCCTTCGATATCAAGCGCAGCGATGCTCCATCTGGTTCTTGATTGAATCATATTCGCAGATTCCTCCTTTCTGAGCATGAGTACAAAAAAAAACGAACGCTGCTGCTATTGCAGTAGCGTCGGGATTTGTTCTTGACTTACTTCATGATTTGTTTTGTATGGATATCCTGGATCGTAAGGCTCAACATGGACCGTCACTTCCGTCATATGGCTGAACCGCTTCATTAAGAAATATTTGACTCGTTTGGCAATTTCATTGCCTTCGAGTACGGAGATACGCGGATTCACGCTAATGACAACTTCCGCAACGGCGTAGTGACCATGCTCGCGAGCGCGAAGCACTTCGACGTTGATTACACCTTCCATGCGCTGCACAACTGCCTTCACCTCGGACATGTCCGCAGGCTCGACTTCCAGGTATCGGCTGCGCATGACAGATGCGGATGCGACACGAAAGCCGCTAGTGAACACGATGACAACGATGATGAGCGAAGCCGCCGGATCAAAATAGTATAAGACCGGGATATGAAGCGGCTTCCCCAGCATAGCGCCACCAGTACCGACAAGCGCTGCTACCGATGCGTACAGGTCGGCTCCACGTTCTTTCATTGGGAACCGGACTTCCTTAATCAGAAAAGCTAACATGACGACGACGGCTGCAGGCCAGCTCGGTCCGTCATCAACACCGTCGGCAATCGATTTAATTGCCGAGATGCCAATTTCGAGCCCGACGATCATGAGCAGCAAGGATGCCACCATGCCCGAGCCTGCTTCCAAACGACCCTTGGAAGGCGGAACCGGAGCATGAGGAGAGCCTAGCTGCCTGCATCTGCGGACACCTGTTAAGGAGACGAACGATGCGGCTGCGTCTGACGCAGATCGGCAAGCGTCTGCAAGCAGCGCTCTGCTGCCTGACCATAAGCCGATCCCGCCTTTAACTGCTGCGATACAGACATTGCCGATTAGCCCTGTCCATGCGGCAGACTCTGCATTGGCATAACGTTGGTTCGCTGACATGGACGCCTCCTATGGGTTGACTTTAATGGTCTTTGATTGTCCTCTATCCTACTATACTACGAAGCAGCCGGAGACTTGACTGCTGGCTTCGGTTTTTGTTTGTTCTTCAGAAGAAGCCAGAGCGGGCTCGCAATGAAGATCGAAGAATACGCGCCACTCACAAGACCGAACAGAATGGCAAGCGAGAACAGCTTAATAGATTCGGAGCCGAAGATGAGCAAGCACAGCGCCGCTACAACGACCGTCATAACCGTATTGATCGAACGGACAAGCGTTTGCCAGATACTGACGTTCACGACCTTCGCCACATCCGCAGGGGTCTTAAGCTTCGCAAACCGCAAGTTCTCGCGGATCCGGTCGAAGATAACGATGGTATCGTTAATCGAATAACCGATAATGGTCAGCACCGCGACAATGAACGGCAGGTTCACTTCCAACCGGAAGATCGAGAACAAGCTTATTACGATAAACGCGTCATGCAGCAAAGCGACAATCGCTGCTACAGCGAAGCGCCATTCGAAACGAATGCTGACATAGATGACGATACCGATACTTGCAACGAGCACCGCTTTGAGTGCATTCGTTTGAAGCTCTTTGGCGATTTCAACGTCAACGGTGTTAACCTCCATCGACGCTTCTTTATCGAATTTTTCGGAGAAGCCTGCCTTAAGCTCCTTCTCCTTCGCATCGGTAAGCACATCATCGAAACGAATCGTTACACGATTGGAGCCGACAGTAAGACCAGGCTTGCCGAACCCGCCATCACTAAGATATTTCTCAATCTCTGCCTTTTGTCCCGACAGATCCTTCTTGAGCGCAATATCTACACTGGAGCCTGCACGGAAGTCAACGCCATAGTTCAGGCCGAAGACACCGAGCGTAACGATACCGAGAATTGTAATGATAATCGAGAAAATAAAGAAGTAACGAGCCTTCTCTACAAAATTGAATTTACCTTCGGATACTTGTGCAAATCCACTAAAGCGCACGTACTTCACTCTCCTTCACACCGAATAAGGATTTCTTCTTAATCAAGCCGCTGCGAATGATGAGAGACAGAAGCAGACGCGAGAAGAACACGTTAGTCAAGATACTGATGACGATACTGAGAAGCAGGATAACCGCGAAGCCTTTAACAGAACCTACACCGATAAAGAACAACACGAGCGCTGCGATAGATGTCGTAACGTGCGCATCAATGATCGTACGGAACGAATGCTTCGAGCCTGCTTTTTGCGAGGACATAATGCTCTTGCCGCTGCGCATTTCCTCTTTAATCCGCTCAGCCATAATGATATTGGCGTCAACGGCCATACCGATACCGAGGATGAATGCCGCAATACCCGGCAGCGTAAGCGTTGCCCCAATCAAGTTGAAGCCAAGCAGCAGCAGCCAAATATAGACGATAATCGAGAAGCTTGCGACGATACCCGGCAAACGATAGAAAATCATCATGAAGAGCAGTATGAGCACCGTACCGATAGCGCCTGCAAACAAAGTTTCCTGCAAACTCAGCTTACCGAGAGTAGCGCCTACACTTTGCGTGTACTTCTCTGTCAGGTTCAGCGGGAGTGCACCAAGGTTAATCGTATTCTTCAGATTGTTCGCTTCGTCACGGGTAAAGTTACCCGTGATCGAAGCATCCGTGCTGTTGATTTCACCGTTTACATTCGGTGCTGACAGCAACTTATCGTCAAGGTAAATCGCCAATTGGTTATTTGGAGCGAGCTTCGCGATTTTACCAGTCACTTCAGCGAATTGCTTCGCGCTTTTCAGCTTAATTGTAATTTCGTACTCACCGAGGTTCGTTTGTTGAACGTCAGCGCCGTTCTGTTTGAAATCGCTACCGCGAAGCTCGACTTTACAGTAGCCTTTGTCAGCGGCGCAGCCGTCAGAACTGCGGAATGTCAGCTCAGCTGGCTTCTTAAGAATGTCACGAACTTTAGCCTCATCGGAAACGCCGGCAATCTTAACACGGATACGGTTTGAGCCCTCCGTTGTCACTTCCGGTTCCGCTACGCCTGTAGCATTTGCACGAGATTCAAGACTCTTGGCCGTTTCGATCAAGGAATCTTTCGTTACTTTACCGCCAGGCTCGATAGGCTTAGCTTCATACAGAATTTCAAAGCCACCTTTTAAATCAAGCCCTAGCTTTACATCATGGAAAAGCCAATTGCTTGTCCCAGCAACAACGCCGACAGATACGACGACGATGATTATGAATGCTAACAGACGCTTCATAATACCCTCATTTCCCCCTTAAGTTCTCTTGTGTCAACATTCCTATTATAACGATGCCTCAAAAACGAGTCAAAAAAAAGAGCCCATCTGTTAAAAATGGGTTCCTTTATAGGCACTAATCGTCATAAAGTTCATAAATTTTGTCACTTTGAGCGATAAAATGTCATTTACGACCTGGTGCATCGCAGGCTGCCCAGTCTTCTTGTACCGATCATTTACGCATTCCCAAACATCGCTGCCTGAAACATACTCGTAGCCAATCATGCGAAACTCTTCAGCTTTGCTTTGACATAAATTTTCGATGGACGCGACCCACTCTTCGCTTGTTAATGGCTCATTATCGCCTGTCATAATCTTCGGGCCTCCTTACACTGATTTCCATATCTCTACTATTTCGCTGCTCTGTCACACTTTTCCTGCCCAAACTGCTCCTACCCGAAAAAATGACTGCATGATCGCGGACATGCTGCGCATAAGCATGAGAACAAGGACATGTCGTGCGTAATTCCAGGAACCAGGGTAAGGGAGAGGAAATGACCGTGACGAAGCAAACGTTTATTAAGGGCGCACTCATATTACTCGTTGCTGGAGTCGTAAATCGACTCCTTGCATTCGTGCCGAGAATTGCACTTCCTAGAATTATCGGCGTCGAGGGCGTCGGACTTTACCAGCTCGGCTATCCTTTCCTCATCGTGCTGCTCACCTTTATTACGGGAGGTATTCCGCTAGCGGTTGCGAAGTGGATCGCAGAAGCTGAATCAGACGGCGATTCGAAGCGAGTGAAGCAAGTTTTTCGCGCAGCGATGGCGCTCACAGTCGGCTTGTCGGTGCTGCTGACCTTGCTGTTTATCATTCTTACTCCTTGGATATCAACGCACCTCATGACGGATCATCGTGTCTATCAGACGCTGCGTATGATGTCCCCGCTTCTTATTATTATTGGAGTCTCCTCGGTCTACCGTGGCTACTTTCAAGGGAAAGCGAATATGATTCCGACTGCGCTATCACAAATAATCGAGACGATTATACGGATTATATTCGCGCTATTATTTGCCAAGATGCTATTGCCTTATGGGCTTGAATGGGGTGCCGCAGGCGCGATGCTCGGCGTTGTGGCGGGTGAGGTCGCAGGCTTCGCTATTCTACTCTGGCAGTATGCAAGCGACCGTAAGCGCGTGAAGCTGGCGATTATTCATGAGGAAGATGGCGCCGCTCGACCCTCCAAGCGCGAGCCGGTCATGCGCAAACTGATTAACTTATCGGTTCCGGTTACCGCCAGCCGAATGATTGGCTCGTTCTCTTATCTGCTTGAGTCCATCTTAACCGCTCGCGCCTTGTTCGCAGCCGGCATTGCAACAAGCGCCGCAACCGCGCAATATGGAGCGCTCCAAGGGATGATCATCCCCATTCTGCTTCTCCCGACTGCACTTACCTACTCCCTTGCCGTCTCCCTAGTGCCAACGCTGTCAGAGGCTGCTGCCAAAGGAGACAAGACGACTATTCATAAGCGGCTTCACCAGTCCATGCGGCTCTCCCTCGTCACCGGTGCGCCATTCGTTGTCGTCATGATCTTGTTCGCAGAGCCAATCTGCCGCGTGTTATACAACCATGTTGAGATCGCGCCAATGCTGAAGTGGATTGCGCCTGTCGGGTTGTTTATCTACATGCAAGCCCCGCTGCAGGCTGCGCTTCAAGCGCTTGACAAGCCTGCTACCGCGCTTATGAACACCTTCATCGGAGCCGTCGTGAAGCTAGTTCTCATCATAGAGCTCGCTTCGCAGCCGTCGCTCGGCATTTATGGCGCACTCATCGCCATAAACGTCAACATCGTGCTCGTCACGGTTCTCCACTGGATCAGCGTTGTACGAGCGACTGGATTCAGTATGCAGCTGCTCGACTTTTTGAAAGTCGGATCCGCCATGTTCATCATGGGCGCCGCTTCGTTATGGATCATGAATCTGCAAGCACTCCCTGCACTATGGCAGAACCTCATTACCGCTTGCTTCGCCGGTATCCTTATTTACTTGATCCTTATGGTGATGATGCGGATCATTGACCGCAACGATGCTGCGCGTATCCCTTTTCTAGGCCGCTGGTTCCGTCCGTAAACGCACAGCAGCATCGACCAAGAACGGCCGATGCTGTCAACGGATACTTACTCACCTACACTACCTGCGCGGACCTCTCGTTCGCCTTGCATCCAGAAATATTTTGCCTCGGTGGTCAATCGTCAAGAGAAAAACCTGCTTTACGTCAATAATGCCCCGCTGCCTAAGTTGATTGTTCAGCCAAAACCGATCCTTGCCGAGCTGCTCCAAATTCGTCTTCTGAATTTCACCGTCCATAATGAGCGGAACCGGCAGCGATTCAAACTTATAATTTCGCGGAAAAGGCTTCGGAAATGATGATCCCGAATTTGAATTTGGATTTGGATTTGGATTTGGATTTGAGGCCTGTGATCCCGCGTGCTCTGAGGTGCCACGCGCTTTGTGGTCCTTTTGAATAATCGAGAGCTTCCCGGTTGTTTCCAAAATTGCGAATTCCACATCAGCGATGTTCGTCTTATTCTCCCGGAACTGAAGCAGCAAATCGTCCAAATTATATCGCTGCTTGCGCATCGCTTCCCGGTTCAGCTTCCCTCGCTCCACAAGCACGGTCGGCTTGCCGTCAAACAACATGCGCATCTTCCGGCTCTTTAACGAGATTAGCGCGATACCGATTTGTACCACGAGCAGCACGATCATCGGCAGAATACCATCGAGCACCGGCCGCTTCGTATCTTCAATAACAAAGACCGCTATTTCGGCGATCATGACAGAGATGACAAGGTCAAACACCGACAGCTTGCCAATCTCCCGCTTCCCCATCATTCGCATGATGAGAAAAACAACAACGTAGATGAGAAGCGTACGGAACGTCAATTCCATAAATTCCATAGTAATCGCCCTCCTGCTTCCGTCAAAGTACAACTATTGTCACCTGATGGACATCCCATCATACGAAGGGGGATATTCGAATTTATGGTAATAAAACATAAGAGCTTGACCATATGTTGTAATAATCGAGAACAGGTTCGTAAATAATTGGAGGGATAGGTATATGAAAACGATTAATGCCATGAAAAATGTTCCAAAGGTTCACATGGCTTCGCCGATGCTATCCGGCATCCTGCATGCTTCCGTATGGCTTGCACTTGGCGCTCTGCTCCTGTCTGCAATGCTGCGATGGGGCAGCATGCAAGAAGCTCAGCTTCCTATGTTCAGTTTAATCGTCCACGGCTGCTCTTCACTTGCCGGCGGCTTCGTGGCCGGCAAACGCTCAGGTACGCGCGGCTGGTATTATGGAGGGCTGCTCGGGATCGCCTACGGCATCCTTATTCTTATCGTCAGTTTCCTTGCATCGAATACAGGCATTAGCGGCCGGACCTTCACGATGTTAGTAGAAACGCTGCTTAGCGGCGCACTTGGCGGCATGATCGGCGTAAATGCAAAACGATCTTAAGGCAGCATGTCCCGATTGTGAGCACTTTTGGAATACCATCTGACATGCTATGTGTGCTATACTAGATCGAATCGCAACAACGGAAGTCCTTTAGGAGGCAAGGAAGCAATATGACTTTGTTTGACAACATGACGACGGTCGCAGTCTACACGGCCATTACCGTGACGCTGCTGATCTGGTTTGGAGCTGCTCGTAATCCATTCACCGTCGCAGGCTTATTTCTAAAAGAAATGATTTTCAATCGCAAATATATGCTTCACTTCGTAGCAGTCATCTTAATACTGTTCTGCAACAAATTAGAGCTTCGCATCGAAAGCAATTTGACGCAATCTTATGACTTCGCTACATTCTTCCAGTCCATCGAAGGCAATTTTGTCAGCACCCTTCAACACACTTTCGAGAATAAATACTTAACGATATTTCTAGCCTTTATGTATGTTATCGTCTTTCAGGCACTGCTCATTGCTTCAATTGGCATTTATACGAACCGGAGCAAAGACCGGATGATGTTCTACGCAATCTGCTACGCGATCATGATTAACTATCTAGTAGCCATTCCGTTCTATCTGTTCCTGCCTGTCAACGAAGTGTGGCTGCATGATCCACAGCATGTCCGTTTCCTGATGCTTGATGTGTTCCCAGATTTCGAGAATCAATATCGTGCCCTGTCCGGTGTGGACAACTGCTTCCCTAGCTTGCATACATCCATTTCTGTGACGCTTGCCATTCTCGCAGTTCGATCCGGCATTAAGCGTTGGGCTTGGTTCTGCTGTATCTGTGCAGGCATCATTATCTTCGCCATTTTCTACCTAGGCATCCACTGGCTGATCGATATGTGTGGCGGTATTGTACTCGCTACTGTCGCATCGACTGTAGGGATGAAGCTGAGCAGGCTGACACTCGCACAGCGCAGCCGCCGTGGCCGATCGATAACAAACCCGGCACAAGTCCAGTTCCTTCGTGAAGACGCCAAATAGGCCGTTCTTAAGACGATAGAAAGACCGTTCTCTCTCATAACTCAGCTGCGATTAACCAGCTGATACGTGAGAAGGAACGGTCTTTTCGGTTTATAGTAACAATTTATTACTATAACTTACTGTTACTGATAAATGAGTGGCCTTACTTCATCAATCAGATGCTGCAGCTGCTTCGAGCAAGCTGCCATATTTGAGCTTCTCGCTCTCGTCTGCTGTCAGCAGGCCATACATTTCGATATCGGCTTCGCACTTCTTCAGCTGAGCAAGCAGCGCTGCTTGGCTTTGCGTCGACTTGGGCACTTTGACTTTGACTTTGTCATCATACAAATCAAGGTAGAGTGATCCATAATCGTCCAGCTGCGCCATGCCAAGCGAGACCGCAACCCACACGCCAAGCGCGAGAAATCCCAAATACCACTGGGCATCGGTGTCAAGCGATATGTAGGCTGCGACGTTCCCGATCGTGATCCCCGTAATATATTCGAACACGGACAGCTCAGTCACCTGTCTCTTCCCTAGCAATTTCGTCATCAGAAGCAGGAATGCTACAGCTGACAGCGTACGCAGGGCAATCTCAATGCCAAGTGTAAACGGCCGTCGCTGTCCTTTCGGTAAAAGCTTAAGATTCATGGAAGCATTATAGAAATTGTACAAGTGAACCATATAAATTCAATTAACATAAGAAAAACGGCCCAACCAGCGTGAACTGGCGGGGCCGTTTGCTTAAAACGATGTACTTCCTTAAGAGTTAGGCTTTAATATTGTCTGCCTTCTCTTCTTTCTTCTCAACCACAGGCTCGGCTTGTACCGCTGAAGTAGCGGCACTTTGCGAAATGACGTTATTGATTGCACTACGATCGAACGTAATCTTCGTGGAGTCGTTCACGCGCAATACAACCTTGTCGTCGGAAATTTCCAAGATCGTACCGTGCATACCGCCGATCGTTACGATCTTATCGCCCTTCTTGAGCGAGCCAAGCATGGAGTTACGCTGCTTCGACTTGCGCTGCTGTGGACGAATTAATAGGAAATAGAATACCGCAAACATAAGTACAAATGGGAGTAAGGATGCTGCTGACATATATGATTCACCTCTTTCCTCAAATTAAAAGCCTTTGTTGTTCTCGTTCAAGCCATAAGCTTCAAAAAATTCATTACGGAAATCAAGCAGCCTATCTTCCATAATCGCTTTACGCACATTACGCATAAGCTCTAGCAGGAAGTGCAGGTTGTGAATCGTAGTTAAGCGGATGCCAAACGTCTCATCTGCTTTAATCAAGTGGCGGATATACGCTCGCGAGTAGTTCGTGCATGTGTAGCAGCTGCATTCCGGATCAAGCGGACCAAAATCATCAGCGAACTTAGCGTTGCGGATGACAAGGCGTCCTTGGCTGGTCATCGTCGTTCCGTTGCGTGCAATACGCGTCGGCAGTACGCAGTCGAACATGTCGATACCGCGAATTGAGCCGTCAAGCAGTGCATCAGGCGAGCCAACGCCCATCAGATAACGAGGCTTATTGGTCGGAAGCAAAGGAACCGTACATTCGAGAACATTGTACATGAGATTCTTCGGTTCTCCGACGCTTAATCCACCAATAGCATACCCCGGGAAATCCATGGAAGTCAACTCAAGTGCGCTCTGACGGCGCAGGTCTTCGTACATGCCGCCTTGAACAATGGCGAACAATGCTTGGTCCTGCGGACGGGCATGTGCAGCGAGGCACCGTTCCGCCCAGCGCGTCGTCCGTTCCAGAGACTTCTTCACATAGTCGTACTCAGCCGGATACGGTGCGCATTCATCGAACGCCATCATAATGTCAGAGCCAAGCGCATTCTGAATCTCCATCGCTTTCTCAGGTGAGATGAATAGCTTGTCTCCGTTCAGATGGCTGCGGAACTCGACGCCCTCTTCGTTGATTTTGCGCATATTGCTAAGGCTGAACACTTGGAAGCCCCCGCTGTCCGTCAGAATTGGACGGTCCCAGTTCATGAACTTATGAAGCCCGCCAGCTTGGCGGACGATCTCATGTCCTGGGCGAATGAACAGATGGTATGTATTGCTTAGAATGATGTGGGCATCAAGCGTCTTCAGCTCTTCCGGGCTGATCGTCTTGACCGTTGCCTGTGTGCCGACCGGCATGAACGTAGGTGTTTCAATGACGCCATGTGGCGTATGCACGCGGCCCAGTCGCGCTCCTGTTTGTTTACATGTTTTAATTAATTCATAGGTGATTGCCACTGCAGCACGTCCTCTTTCTATTCCTAGTAAATAAACATCGCGTCGCCGAAGCTGAAGAACCGGTATTCCTGTTCAATCGCTTCCTTGTACGCCTTCATCACAGCTGTACGACCAGCCAGCGCGCTCACAAGCATCACGAGCGTCGACTTTGGCAGATGGAAGTTGGTCAGCAGTGCGTTCACGAGCTTGAATTCATAGCCCGGAAAAATAAAGATATCGGTCCAGCCGCTGCATGCCCGTATGTCTTCATACGTAAACCGGGATGCAACGGTTTCAAGCGTTCGGCAGGAAGTTGTGCCAACGGCGACAATTCGCCCGCCTCGCTCCTTCGCAGCTCGCAGCATCGCGGCTGTCTCTTCGCTCAGCTCGTAATACTCCGAGTGCATGGTATGCTCTTCGATCGTATCAACTGACATTGGACGGAACGTCCCGAGCCCGACATGAAGCGTAATATAGCCGATCTGCACGCCTTTCGCTTGCAGCTGCTCGAGAAACGGCTTCGTGAAGTGAAGTCCCGCTGTCGGCGCAGCTGCCGAGCCTTCATGCTTCGCATACACCGTCTGATACCGTTCGCGGTCATCCAGCCGCTCCTTGATATAAGGCGGCAGCGGCATTTCGCCAAGGCGATCCAGCAGCTCATTAAATATGCCATCATAGTGGAACTCAATCTCGCGTCCGCCCATTTCGCCTTCTGCAACCACTGTCGCCCGAAGGAGCGGCTCGCCATGGCCGTCGACACCGAATGAGAGCTGAGCGCCAACCTTCAGCCGCTTGCCTGGCTTGGCAAGCGTCTCCCAGCGGTCGCCTTCAAGCTGTTTGAGGAGCAGCAGCTCTACCTTCGCGCCAGTGTCAGACTTTACGCCCATCAGCCTTGCAGGCATTACGCGTGTATCATTGAGAATCAGCGTATCGCCTTCTTGGAGCATCTCCGCAAGATGCGGGAACGAATGATGCTCAACATCACCGGTAGCATGGTTTAGAGTCAACAGGCGCGAAGCGGTTCGATCCACTAGCGGCGTCTGAGCAATCAACTGCTCTGGCAGTTCAAAATCAAAATCATTTACATTCATAGTTTAGTGTCATTCCTTAACGATCTTCGCGTCTTTGTAGTAGTATTGCATAATATATTTATAGTCATACCCAAGCTCTGCCAATCCGCGAGCCCCGTATTGGGACAAACCTACGCCATGGCCATAGCCCCCGCCAACAAAGCGGTAGCCTGGATCCTTCGTCGCTGCCCGAACCTGCCCGTCACCGCTTAGAATGAAGTAGTTCGACTCCTTCAACTCTCGTGCAGAGCCATCCCCGCCTTGGATATAGACAGTCCCGCTGTCTTCCGGCCGATTGCGAAGCGCATAATCCGCCCCCGCCATAGTTACTCTCGCAGTCTCATCAATCGTAAAGAACGTACTCGGCAAGCCGCCGAATGCGGAGCGATATCCATCGGGATTCTTGACCTGCAGCTTCTGGCCGTTAACCTGAATTTCGGTCGGTCTGCCTGATGGGCCGCGTTGGCTGACCTCAAGAGTCGAAATCCGACCGCTAATCGGTTTCTGCAGCTTACCTTTCGTAAGGTTGAGTAACGCATCCGCTGAATACGTACCGCGAACCCAGGACATTTCATTGGACTGGGTCACCTTGTCCAATTGAACGACAAGCGATCCGGCGTTAACCGAATCTACGATTGGAGTATCCTCTTGAATGAGCGGAATCGGACGCACTTTCGAGCCGTTAGTCTTGACGCGCAACAGAGGTTGTCCTGCCACTGAGAGCTGGTCCGTCGGATCGAGCAGATCCTCTCGCATATAGCCGACAGCTCCATTCGGAGTAACGATCCGGTACCACTTGTAGAGCCCTTTCTCTGATGCGGTGTCTGGGCTCGAGACACTCTTCAGATAGGCAATGTCGCTTCCCCAAATTTCTTTGGAGTCCGCCGTCATACCGCCAGCGCTCGAGGAGAACACGGTCTCTATGAGTTTGCCGTTATACATCGCAACTTCCCCGCGTGTCGCATCTACCGCAGCGATCGTCGTCGGCTTCTCAGAGCCAATGCCACCATAGGCTTGACTTAGCGTCGTATCGACGACATGTGCAATTTGAAATCCAAACCCTTGATAGAGGGCATATGTACGCGCCGCAATCGCTTGCGACTTCAATGCTTCCGCCGGCCAAGACGCAGGCATCTCTGCGCCAACCACTGCGTATACGTATTGCTCGAATGGCAGCTCGTTAATAACAGCAAGCTTGTTATTCAAGCCGCTCACTTCAAAGCTTCCCCGATAGCTGCGATTGTATCGCTCGGTCAGCTTAATGCCTGCTCCTGCAACCGTAGAAACCCATAGCTTCGCGCCTGTTGCTGGAACGGAATAGAGAGCTACTGGCGGCTTAGAAGCGGACTCCGCTGTGGTGTAATCGTCGCGGATAAGCGAGTAGACGCTCGCTGCTTCCGTCTGACGAAGCGCAAGTGCAGGATTCGATTGCAGCGCCGCGGCCTTCGCTTTACCAAGCGCCGTCTGATCGCTCTCCGCACCGATCAATACCGTGTACACCGCAGCCGCACTGCCAGTCTGCTTGAGCGCCGCATACGCTTCAGCTCCGCTCGCGCTGAGCGATTGCGCAGCTTTTACAGCTTCGCTCTTCGACGTATACGTCATGCCTGTCTCGAGATGCAGCGGGCCGATCAAGCCGGCATTGCTAGACTTTCCGGTGTAGCTCGCAACCGTAGCGTCTTTGAGAAAGCGGTCGCCTGCCGCCTTCGCCTCGGTAACCGAAGAATAAGAGCCTTCAACGATTTGATACACTTTCCCTCTTGGATCATTCGTCGTAGTCATCATACCCGAGCCGCCCATCGCCTTCAGCCGCTTCAACAAAGCAAGCGCAGTCTGGTAGTTGGTCGACTCAAGCAGCATTGGCTTGTAATCATCCATCGTGAACCGGATCATCTCGCCGCTGCCCGTCTGAAACATCGGAATGACCCCTGATGGCAATCTCAGGCCAACCTGCATAGCCTCAGCCGAACTAAATGATGCAGCAGTGGTATTCAGCTTATACTTACTCGTATCCAGGAATATGCCAACGCGTATCGTATCCAGATGTGGAACAGCCGCTCCATTAGAAGGAAGCGCCGTCCACACGGAGAGTCCAATTACGCCAGCCAAAATCGCGGTAACCGTTCGCATCGTCTTCGGCATCCGAAACAGCATTCGTGCCGGTTCCATCGTCTCGTTCGTATGAACGTTAACGCCACTCATCGGCCTCATTATCCCCCTCGTGTCTAATCCTTGCGCGGCGGCAGCGAACAAGCTCCTTCATGACAGCTTTGATCCGCTTTGCCAAACCAATCATAGCGCTTTGCTGCGATGATCCGGTATAAGCCATCTGCCGCGCTGTGGAGGCCTGGAACCCGGTATAACCAGGCAAGCCAGCGCAATCCTCTCGTCGTGCGCAAGATACGGACAATGCCTGCCGCTCCGGCATGCAGCGTGCCATCCATCTCCACGACATGAATCTTCGATAACAGCTGCTCCGTAGTCACATGATCAAGACCGGGAATGGTCTCGTACGTCTCATCCAATGCCTGCACGGCAATAAAACGAACAATAGAGCTGGATTGCAGCTCCTTTAAGCGCTTCACGCTTGCCAAACATAAATTGCATTCACCGTCATACAGCACAATCAGCTTCTCGCGACTTCGCTCTTCCGATTGTTTCGGTGTTCGGGCCATTAGAGGATGACGCCTCCTTCATCGGAATCGCCTGCTTGATCGGCAGCGCCGCCTTTCTCCTCCGGAACAGGAAGCCCTAAATGCCGGTAAGCGAGCGGCGTCACCATCCGGCCGCGCGGCGTACGCTGCAGGAAGCCGATCTGCATGAGATAAGGCTCATATACATCTTCAATCGTCTGACCTTCTTCGCCAATTGTCGCCGCAATCGTATCCAGCCCGACCGGTCCGCCGCGATAAATAGTAATCATCGCACGGAGCATCTTATGGTCAATGCTGTCGAGACCAAGCGGATCGACTTGAATGAGGCTAAGCGCCGAACGCGCTAGCTCATGTGTCACAATGCCGTCTCCGCGCACTTGCGCGAAGTCGCGCACCCGCTTCAAGAGCCGGTTCGCAATTCGCGGCGTTCCTCGCGAGCGCATCGCAATCTCTTGCGCGGCTTCGCCGATAATGTTCACGCCGAGAATTTCTGACGCGCGAGAGACGATAAACGCCAGCTCATCGACCGTGTAGAACTCAAGTCGGCTCACAACGCCGAAGCGGTCACGAAGCGGTGCTGACAAGAGCCCAGCACGCGTCGTTGCTCCGATTAGCGTGAACGGCGGCAAATCGAGGCGAACTGATCTTGCGCTCGGGCCTTTGCCGATCATGATATCAAGCGCGAAGTCTTCCATAGCCGGGTAGAGCACTTCCTCTACCGTCCGGTGCAGCCGGTGAATCTCGTCGATGAAGAGTACCTCGCCTTCCTGCAAATTCGTGAGCAGCGCCGCAAGATCGCCAGGCCGTTCAATTGCAGGTCCGCTCGTCGTACGCAGATTGACGCCGAGCTCATTGGCTATAATGTTCGACAGCGTCGTCTTGCCAAGTCCCGGAGGACCATATAGCAGTACGTGATCCAGCGCTTCTTTGCGCAGCTTCGCGGCTTCAATGAATACTTTCAAATTCTCTTTCACTTGCGATTGGCCGATATACTCAGACAAATAGCGGGGACGCAAGCTATACTCCACCGCTTGATCTTCCATCATGAGGTTGGCGGAAATTATCCGATCGTCCATTTACGCTTACCTCCTTCAATCAGCCTTTAAACAGCTGCTGCAATGCCCGCTTCATGAGCGAATCCACGCTCTCATTCGGCACTTCCGTCTGCTTCATGCCCTGCCATGCGCGGTCAAGCTCGGCTGCGGTATACCCAAGAGCCATAAGCGCTTCACGTGCCTCGCGCCAAACTTCTCCACCTTCGAACAACGTGCCGCTTGTGCCCGCATCATCAAGAACAAAGCTCGCTGCCGCAAAGCTGAACCCGCCGGGGATATGATCAAGTTTATCCTTCAGATCAAGCACCATCCGCTGCGCGGTCTTCTTGCCGATGCCCGGAAGCTTCGTCAGGAACGTTAAGTTCTCTTGCTGAATGGCTGCCGCAATCGTCTCCGGCTTACCGCCAGCAAGAATGCCAAGCGCAACGCGCGGACCGATGCCAGAGACATCCAGCAGCTTGCGGAACATCGCCTGCTCCTCCCGATTCGAGAATCCGAAGAGCAGATTCGCATCTTCGCGCACATGGTGATGTGTATAAATCGTAACGGCATCATCGCTCTTCACAAAAGCATACGGATTCGGCGTAAAAACCTGGTAGCCGATATCACGTACATCCACTACGACATACTCGGTATCCAAATGGACGACACGTCCGCGAATATAATCGATCATCCTCGGTTCACCTCGTTAATTTTTTGCGTCAGAACCGACGAATGGGCATGGCAAATGGCCACCGCAAGCGCATCCGCAACGTCATCTGGCTTCGGGATGGCGGATAGCTTCAGGAACATCTTTACCATTTCCTGCACTTGACGTTTCTCCGCTTTACCGTAGCCGACAACGGCTTGCTTCACTTGAAGCGGCGTATATTCCGTTACTGGCAATCCGCGCTGTGCCGCTGCTAGAATCATGACACCGCGCGCCTGACCGACCGAGAACGCTGTCGTGACGTTCTTGTTGAAGAACAGCTTCTCGACAGCAACGGTATCTGGCTTGTAACGGTCAATAAGCGAACAGGTAGATTCGTAAACCTGCTTGAGCCGCTCTTCTTGAGGCGTATGCGCCTCCGTCTGGATGCAGCCGTATTGAACGGGAACGAGCTTGCTCCCGATTTTGTCAATAAATCCAAATCCGACAATGGCAATCCCCGGATCGATACCTAATACTCGCAATGCAATTCTCTCCCCAGGCCAACTTCATGTCCCTATCAAAAATTGGCTTCCCCCCATTATACCAAATGATGAGCAGGATGAGAACACGCGTTTTGTCTCGGGATGGGCGATGGGCAAAGAAGAAGGACGGACCGTAATACCGGGCCGTCCCTTCAGCTTTCCATTCAGTTCAAAATGACCGTTTCATTACTTTTTCTACCTTCTCATTGCGGTCGATCGCATAATCGCTGAACGTCGAAATGACACTGTTGAATTCATCTTTATCGTTTATGCGGATGCCATTCATCAGCTGGTCGATACGCTCCTTCGGCAGGCTGCTCTCCATGTAGCGGACATCAAGCTGAAAGAAAGTGCGCATCACCTTCTTCTCCTTCGGCGAACCGTCGAACATCGTCAAATTGCCCGACTTATCAAGGCTGATATAGCCGTTTCTTTTGCACGAATCAGACAGATCATCAACTCGCTGCTCCATCACGACCGCGCCGCCCGGGTGCATGACCGCGTTCCATTCGGGGTGCTGCGCAAGCATGCTGAGCGCGGCTTTGGCGCTC
Source organism: Paenibacillus sp. sgz302114 (assembly GCF_056120345.1). Classification (NCBI taxonomy): domain Bacteria; kingdom Bacillati; phylum Bacillota; class Bacilli; order Caryophanales; family Paenibacillaceae; genus Paenibacillus; species Paenibacillus sp. sgz302114. The sequence continues at coordinate 452,957 of NZ_JBVYOI010000001.1, read as the reverse complement.
ATTTTGCCAAGCGTCTTCATTTCATCACCGCATAAATAGATCAGACGCAGCTTCACATTAACCTGCTCGGACTGCCCTGAGAGTGTCTCAATGACACTGCTTGGACTACCGTTCGAAGGCTTGTCCGGCTCAGCAGCAGATACATCACTCGCTGTCCAGTTGAAGAGCAGCAATACGGCAGCGATAAAACTTCCAAGCTGCCACACAGGACGGCGGGAGCGGCGAAGTTTCTGTTTTATTTTTTTCCACAGGCTGAATTCCATACTGGAAATCCCCTTTTTTCCTTTTTTGTTAGTCTCTCAACGTTGCTGGAGAAATATGCACCGATTTCTAATTTAAGTGCTCCCATTGCCAAAAGCCCCGGCTGGCGCCCGGCAGTAGAGTGCCAGGAGCAAGCGCGGGGCTGAACGCAAAACGATCCATTCTGACCTGTTATCTGTTAATCCACGGGTAGCTGCCACGGCGTTTCGGTTTTGCAGTACGTACCGTACGGATAACCGGCTTTTTCTTGCGGGCAACTCTAGCTTTCGGCTCGCTCAGCTCAATGCCTTCTTCCTCGTCAATGTGGGGCCCCTCGTCTTCGCGGCAGCCGCAGTTGCAATTCTTATCATTTGCACCCGCTACGATTGGAGAAACTTGACCATTGCCCATATAAGTGTAGCCTGATGGCCCCATGTTTGCTGGAGATACCATCGACGGGTCATAGCCATATCCGTAACCGCCTTGTGGACCTACGTTAGCTGGGGATACCATTGATGAATCATAGCCATATCCGTAGCCGCCTTGTGGTCCTACGTTAGCTGGAGATACCATTGATGGATCATAACCATATCCATAGCCGCCTTGTGGTCCTACGTTAGCTGGAGATACCATTGATGGATCATAACCATATCCATAGCCGCCTTGTGGTCCTACGTTTGCTGGGGATACCATTGATGGGTCATAGCCATATCCATAGCCGCCTTGCGGGCCTACGTTAGCCGGAGATACCATTGATGGATCGAATCCATCATAACCGTAGCCGCCTTGCGGTCCCATTTCTGCAGGAGATACCATCGACGGGCTAAAGCCATAGCTTGGCGCGCCCCATGGCAATGTCATTGGCGGACCCCATTCTGGTCCTTCTTCCGCAGGGCTAACTGCAGTTGGATTCATCCCATAGCCTCCGCCAGTTGATGCCGGCGATACTGCTGTTGGGAAACCATAGCCGCTTCCTGTCGATGCTGGCGATACTGCCGTTGGATTACCATATCCGCCTGTCATCGCTGGCGACACTGCCGTTGGATTCATCCCGTAGCCGCCCGTCATCGCTGGCGATACAACCGTCGGATTGCTGAAGCCATAACCATGCTTCATTGGGCCTTGTGAAGCTGGCGATACCGCTTCAGGCATCTTAGGCATATCATAAAGCGACATCACTTCTGTTGCCGGCACGCCATATTGCTTGAACAGATCGACGTGTTGCTGCGCGTTATACACCGGATACTTCTTCTCCACTACCGGCACTGGCGCAGGCAGCGGTGTAGGTACTGGTACTGGTACTGGTACTGGTACTGGCTCTGGAGCCGGAGCTGGCTCGATCGCTTCCGGAAGTACTTCCGGAATTGGCATTGTGCTTGGCTTTTGGCCTGTTGGCTTCTTCCCTGTCGGAATTTTGCCCATCAAGCCTTGAACGCCGTGCATAACCGAGGTCGGCGACAACAGATGGTGACCCGTGCCTTTGCCGCTATTCTCACTCATGTCATGCATCATGCCCGAAGAGCCTGGCGTCGGAATGTTGACGATCTCTCCAGTCAGCAGCACGTTCGGATTTTTCAGCTGCGGATTCGCTTTAATCATATCGCCAAGCGGCACGCCCCAAGCTTTCGACAGCTTCCATAACGTGTCCCCTTGCTGCACAACATGCTGATGCATGATGTCCATTTGGCCGCCATGGTGATTCGAACCCGTCGGCACCTTCACTTTCATGCCGATGTTGATTTGATCTGGATTCGTAATGTCCGGGTTGAGCTTAATGATTTCTTCCAGCGATACGTTGTACTTTTGTGCAATTAGGTATAAGGTATCGCCTTTTTTTACAATATGAATTTTCACCCGCTTAATACCTCCTGTCACGTTCGTACGCCTTACGCGGAAGACGCGGCAAACGCCCGTTATCAATCCCTACATCCTATGCATCAGCTAGGCGAGTGTCACCCATGCGCACAAAAAAAAGTTGAAGTTCCTCCGAGCGCAGGTCCGCGCCAGAGAACTTCAACTTTATGAATTCGTGCCACTATTCGTAAACTTTAACGCCGTCCACTTCAACGGTCATACGGAATTCTTCAAGCAGATGCGTCGTAATCGGACCTGCTTTGCCGCTTCCGATCGTACGGCCATCCACTTCGCGAACCGCAATTACTTCTGCAGCCGTACCCGTGAAGAACACTTCGTCAGCCACATACACATCATGCAGCGTGAATGGCTCTTCTTTCAGCGTGTAGCCTAGCTTCGCACACAGCTCCATAATCGTTGCACGCGTAATGCCTTCCAACGCACCTACATAGCAAGGCGGCGTGTAGACAACTCCACGCTTAATGATGAAGATGTTATCGCTGGAGCCTTCAGCAACATAGCCTTGGGAGTTCAGCATAATCGCTTCACCAACGCCAGCAAGGTTAGCTTGGATTTTAACGAGAATGTTGTTCAAATAGTTCAGCGACTTGATCTTCGGATTCAGCGCATCTGGAATGTTGCGGCGCTGCGATACCGATACCGATACAAGTCCATCTCGGTAAGCTTCTGCAGGGTAGATCGCCAGCTGCTCAACGATGATAATAACCCAAGCTTGCGGGCAGCGCTTCGGATCAAGGCCCAGGTTGCCGGGACCACGAGATACGACAAGCCGAATATAACCATCGCGCAGGCCATTCTTGCGAATCGTCTCAACCAGAGCCTGCTCCATCTCATCTTGAGTTAGAGGAATGTCCAGCATGATTGATTTTGCCGAGTCATAGAGACGGTCAAGATGCTCTTTGCATTTGAAGATATTGCCGCCGTAGATTCGGATTCCTTCGAAGATCCCGTCTCCGTATAAAAAACCGTGGTCGAATACGGAAATCTTTGCATCTTCTTTGCTTACATACTCACCGTTTAAATAAATGACTTGCTCTGCCATGACTGCTCATGCACCTCCGAAATGTTTGCTTCTCATATAGATTGCTTACGCTGTAACATATTTAAAGCTAGGATAGCTTCCTAATACACGAACCTGACAGCCGATAGCTTCGATTTCAGCAATTGCTGACGGAAGCAGCACCGTATCGAGTGACATATCGATGTCGATCAGAAAATAATAATTGCCGAGCTTCTTCTTCGTCGGACGCGATTCGATGCGGGACAAGTTGATTCGACGCCACGAGAAAGCAGACAGCACCTGATGAAGGGCGCCAGGATAGTCCTCAGGCATCGTAATCAGAACGCTCGTCTTATGCGCAGCCGATTCGCGAATGGTGAATGGCTTGCTGCCGACAAGCAGGAACCTTGTGAAATTGTTGTCGTGATCGGTCACCGCAGCTTCCAGCACGGACAAGTTGTTGTCCGCAGCTGCGGATACTTGGCCAATCGCCGCCCAACCGCGGCCCGGATTGTCTCGTACAATCCGAACAGCTTCGGATGTACTGCCAACATGCTCAAGCTCCGCATGCGGAAGATGGCGCTTCAAATATTGCGTGCACTGTGCCATCGCCACAGGGTGGCTCATCACCTTCGTAATCCGCCCGTAAGCGAGACCGCCAGCATCATCAAGCAATTCAGATGCAGGACCAATCAAATTCTGAATGGACGGATATACCCACTCGGCTTGAATCGGCAAATCGACCTCATCAACGAGCCAATCGGTATGTAAGCCCACCGAACCGTCAATCGTATTCTCAATCGGAATAATGGAGTAGTCCGTTTTCCCTTCCGCCGTCGCCAGAAATACATCCGCGATCATACGGTGGTAGGTGTACTGAATCGTATCGTTATGCGCACCGAATAAATATTTGGCCGCCTCGTCCGAGGTGGAGCCTTTCGTCAAACATGCTACATTTATCATGCCCTGACTTCTCCTTTAACGCGTTCCATGAACGATTGTCCACTTGGCTCCCTTACAACCGTGAGCTCAGGCCCTCCGGTGCATGGCTCAAGCCACATCGTCTCCGCTTCAATGCCGTGCCTCTTCAGCGTGTCGATCAGGAATGCTTCTAGCTCTGCCTTCTGCGTGCTTCCGCGGTGAACGAGTGTGAGCAGCGTCGGGCCCGCTCCGCTGAGAGCAACTCCAAGAGCGCCATGCTCTGTGGCATGCTCTAGAATTTCTGCCATACCAGGCACGAGTGGTGCCCGATAAGGCTGATGGAGCCGATCTCGCATCGCATGCGGAATAAGATCCAGCTGACCGCTTGCGAGCGCAGCAACGAGCAAGGAGCTGTTAGCCACGTTGAAGACAGCATCTTTCATGCTAAGCTGTGTAGGAAGCGCATGACGCGCTTTCTCTGTCGCCAGTTCAAACTGAGGAATCGCAACGAGAACTTCTAGATCCGCTGGCGGCGCAATCGTCACCTTCGCAGCGCGAGAGCCGTCCCATGATGCCACGACGATACCGCCGAAGAGCGATGCGCCGACATTATCCGGATGGCCTTCGAGCTCCGTTGACAGCTGGAACAGCTCGTCTTCGCTAAGCGGGCTTCCGATTAACGCGTTCGCGGCAACGAGTCCGCCAATAATGGCGGATGCACTGCTGCCGAGCCCTCTTGTCAGAGGAATTTCGATAAACATATCAATAGTGATCTCAGGTACGGATACGCCTGCTTTCTCGAACACGAGCTGAGCCACTTTATAAATCAGGTTGGATTTATCGACGGGAATGCCGTCCAGTCCATCTCCATGCAGGTTGATTACAGTTCTGCCATCCTCGGGAATTGCCATCTCAATCCAGGCATACAGTGACAACGCCATGCCAAGCGCGTCAAAGCCAGGACCAAGATTCGCCGTGCTGGCCGGAACCTTCACCATTACCCGGCGATTCATCACTGTGCTGCTTCCTCAAGCTGGCGGATGGCATTCATAACCGCTTCTTCCGTATCGTCAACAACGATCGGCTCAGCTTGTACACTCTTGATCGCGATGTTCGGATCCTTCAAGCCGTGGCCTGTAAGCACGCAGACGATCGTCTCGCCGCCTTGGAACTTGCCTTCGCGCTTAAGCTTCAGCACGCCAGCGATCGAAGCCGCGGATGCCGGCTCTGCGAAGATTCCTTCACGGCTTGCGATTAGCTTGTACGCGTGAAGAATCTCTTCGTCTGTGACGAAGTTGATTTGACCTTCGGATTCTTCCGCAGCAGCAACCGCTGTTGTCCAGCTAGCCGGATTGCCGATTCGGATTGCGGTAGCAATCGTCTCTGGCTCTGCGATTGGCTCGCCCTTCACGATCGCCATCGCGCCTTCCGCTTCGAAGCCGACCATCTTCGGCAGCTTCGAAATCCGGCCGTGTGCGTGAAGCTCCTTGAAGCCTTTCCAGTACGCAGAGATGTTACCCGCATTGCCTACTGGAATTGCCAAATAGTCCGGCGCTACTCCGTCCAGCTGATCTACGACCTCGAACGCAGCTGTCTTCTGGCCTTCGATGCGGTACGGGTTAACCGAGTTTACAAGCGTGATCGGATGCTTAGCCGTAATTTCACGGACGATCTCGAGCGCGCGGTCGAAGTTGCCGTTGATCGCGATCACTTTGGCACCATAGATTACCGCTTGAGCAAGCTTGCCAAGCGCAATATTATTATTCGGAATCAGGACGATGCAGTTCAGTCCGCCACGAGCCGCATAAGCAGCAGCTGCTGCCGACGTGTTTCCAGTCGACGCACACATAATTGTCGTGCTGCCTTCCTCCATCGCTTTGGCAACTGCCATTACCATACCACGGTCCTTAAACGAGCCTGTCGGGTTCAAGCCTTCATACTTGAAGAACAGGTTCAGCCCAAGCTCCTTAGACAAGTTTTCTGCGCGAACGAGCGGCGTATTGCCCTCCTGCAGCGTCAACATTGGAGTTTTGTCCGTTACAGGCAAATATTCTTTGTACGTTTCAATCAAGCCAAGGTATCTCATCGTAGGTAATGCTCCTTTATGTCTATAAGATTAGCTTATTAGCCTTCTACACGGTAAACGCTCTTGATTACTTTCACGACATCCATACTCTCGAGTGCGCCAAGCACTTTCTTCATTGCCGCTTTGTTCGCATCATGCGTAATGATGATGATTTCCGCTTCCGGATTGCTCGCATTCGGCTGCTGCAATACAGACTCAAGGCTTACTTCAAACTCGGCAAAAGCTTGCGTGATGCGTGCCAGTACACCAGCGCGATCCGCAACATGCAGCAGCAGGAAGTATTTCGATGCGATCTGCTCGTCAGTCTTAAGCTTCTTCTCTTTGTAAGCAAGCTTCTCTTGCTTGCCGTTCACGCCAAGCTTGAGATTCTTCACAACGGCAACAAGGTCAGCAACGACGGAAGTTGCTGTCGGCAGCTCGCCTGCGCCTGCTCCGTAGAACATCGTCTCGCCTACCGCTTCGCCATACACGTAAACCGCGTTGAACACACCGTTTACGGAAGCGATTGGGTGCGAACGCTTCACCATCGTCGGCTGTACGCTCACGCTGATATAGTCATCTTGACGCTCCGCTATGCCAAGCAGCTTCACTTCATAACCGAGGCGCTTTGCATAGAGAATATCTTCACGGGAAATCGACGAAATCCCTTTAACATCCACATCTTCAAGCGCGATGTTGGCACGGAAGCCAAGTGTCGCTAGAATGGTCATTTTGCGTGCAGCATCTAGGCCTTCCACGTCAGAGGTCGGATCGGATTCCGCATAACCAAGCTCTTGCGCTTCCTTCAGCACATCGCTGTAATCCGCACCTTCTTGGCTCATCTTCGTCAGGATGTAGTTCGTTGTACCGTTCACGATACCCATGATCTTCGTGATGCGGTCGGAGGAGAAGCCTTCAACCAGCGTACGAATAATCGGGATACCGCCAGCTACGGAAGCTTCATACAAGATGTCGCAGCCATGCTCTTGCGCCTTGGACAGTATCTCTGGACCGTGCAGCGCCATCAAATCTTTGTTCGCTGTTACGATATGTTTACCGCGAGAAATCGCCTCAAGGATATAGCTGCGCGTCAGATCAATGCCGCCCATCACTTCCACGATAACGTCAATCTCAGGGTTATGAATAATTTCCCAAACATCCTCTGTCAGCTTGCTCGAATCAATATTGATCGAACGCGCTTTGCTCTTGTTCTGTACGAGCACTTTCTCGATAACGATCGGCGAGCCGACTTGGCTCTCCAAATCGCTCTGATGACCTTCCACGAGGCGAACAACACCTGTTCCCACCGTTCCAAGGCCGAGCAATCCTACTTTAATCGGTTTCATTCCAGTTCCTCCATATATGAAAATTCAGTTTATCCCTGTCCTATTATCGACGCCTTGCGGACGCCGTCATGCTTACGAATGGCATCCATCATTTCGGATATCGTCTTTGTCATCATCGACGTTTCGACCGAAATAATGACACTTGCTAGTCCTTGCAGCGGTATCGTCTGGTGGATCGTCAGCACATTGCCTTCCGAGCTGGCAACAAGGCCAAGCACTTTGGACAACACGCCTGAACGGTGATCCAAATCCATAGAGATCGTTACGATGGCTTCTCGCTGCAGCTGATTCTGCGTATATACGCCGTCTTTGTACTTGTAGAAAGCGCTTCGGCTCAGGCCAACCCGCTCAGCTGCTTCATGAACGGTAGTCGCTTCCCCGCGGCGGAGCATCTCTTTCACCTGTATCGTCTTCACGATGGCTTCCGGCAACATATCCTCGCGGACGACAAAATATCGTTCCTCCACTCGCCGTCCTCCTACAATAGACATCTGTTCTTCCATAGAGGACATTATATCGAAAAACGACGAATGCAGCAATAGGAAATGTGACATCTACAACTTTTATATTATACCTGAATATCCCTTTGCCCGTAAAAGAAAAAGCCGCTTCAGCATGCAAGCCTGCAGAGATTCTGCAAGCCTGGCCAAAGCAGCTTGATACACGTTATTCGTTGTAATAGAAGTCGCTTCCTTCGAAAAACTCGAATGAATAGTCGCCGATTCTGACGATATCGCCGTCCTTAGCTCCAATCTTCCGCAGCTCCGCATCGACTCCTAACGTCCGCATCGTCCGCGCGAAACGCATGATCGCGTCATAGGAGTTGTTCAAGTTAACACGCTTCATGAACTTCTCAATATACGCGCTCTCCACATAGAAGCCTTCGTTCTCCTTGCCAACCTTGAACGAACGGTCCTCTGCCTGATCAAGCGTGTACACCTTGCGCTCCGCAACGTCTTTCACTTCCTCGATCGTCCGGGTTTCTGGAACGGTCTCCAGCAGGTCGGCCGCCTTGTACAACAGCTCCTGAACCCCCTTCTTCGTCAAGGAGGACATCGCTACGAGCGTGTGGTTCTCAGCAAGGCCAGCCGCTTCCAGCTGTTCCTTGAACATTGCGAGCTGCTCTTCGGCATCCGGCATATCCATCTTGTTCGCTACAATAATTTGCGGACGATCTGCCAAGAGCGGATTGTACAGCTTCAGCTCCTCGTTGATCTTCACCCAATCCTCATAAGGATCGCGGCCTTCGGAGCCGGACATATCGAGAATGTGCAAAATAATGCGCGTGCGTTCAACGTGACGCAAGAAATCATGACCAAGTCCGACACCTTCGTGCGCACCTTCAATGAGTCCTGGCAGATCCGCCATAACGAAGCTGCGGCCATCGCCTACATCAACGACACCGAGATTCGGCGTAAGCGTTGTGAAGTGATACGCGCCGATCTTCGGCGTTGCCGCCGATACAACCGACAACAATGTCGACTTGCCTACGCTCGGGAAGCCCACAAGTCCGACGTCAGCCATTACCTTCAGCTCAAGCGTAATCCAGCGTTCTTCGCCTTCTTCGCCATTCTCGCAAAAGTCAGGAGCCGGGTTTGCCGCTGTTGCAAAGCGGCAGTTGCCGCGTCCGCCACGACCGCCCTTTGCAACAATAATTTCTGAGCCATGCTGCGTCATATCCGCCAATATAGCTTCCGAATCCGAATCGAGAATAACCGTTCCCGGCGGGATGCGAACGATCGTATCCTCCGCATTTGCGCCGTGCATCGACTTTACTTTGCCGCGCTCGCCCTTCTCGCCTTTAAAGTGCTTCTGGTAACGGAAATCCATCAGTGTACGAAGTCCTTCGTCTACACGAAAGATAACGTCTCCGCCATGGCCGCCATCACCGCCGGCAGGACCGCCGTTCGGCACGTATTTCTCTCTGCGGTACGAGACGATCCCATTGCCGCCGTCCCCGCCTTTTACAAAAATCTTCGCCTTATCGACAAACATGTGTTAGCCTCCGTTTAGTTCCCAAGCTGCGCTTGCAGCCTCATATATCTGCTGTTTAATCCGTTCTCCGCCAGCTTCAGCGGCGATCCTTCCAGCGCTTCATTGCATTTCAATTTCCAAGCGTCAAGCTCACCGACTTGCCCTTCACAGCTGAACGTCACAAGAAGCTTCCGCTCATTCTCCGACAACTGAATGCCGAGCCTTGCGGCATCTCCCATTCCCGGCTGGATTGCAAACCGATAGGCGTTGATGACTTCCATAATCGTCTTCGCACAGGCTTCGCCGTCCACATTCAGGTCCGCCATATTCAATTCCCCGTCAATCTCCCAATCGATGATTAATGAGTGCGTTAACGTGCGAAAAGATTGAATAAATAAGACAAGCGACGGCACGCCGAGCTTGGCGATCTTGCTCTCCGTCAACATTCTATCTCTTATCTGTTCCACGTACTGGACGGTTCTATCCGCTTTGTTCATCCGAATATAACCATAAATCACTTGCAGGTCATTCATCCAGTCATGTCGATGATGATTTAATGTACGAATTGCGGTTTGCTGTATCGCCTCTGTTGACCTCTCTATCCGTAATTCATACGCTTTGCGCTCTGTCCATATCCAGTATACGGAAGCAAGTGTAAGCCAGAGTACGAACACAGCCAGCAGCCACAGCTGTGACGGCCAGATGAGCACTGCAGCCGCAGGCACCACAATTGACGATGCAGCCGCAAGTCGTTTGGTCAATCCAATCCGATTCATGAACCGAGCCCACTTTCCTATTCTTTCCTAGCTTAAACAGTATAGCACAAGCTATACCTTTTTGCCGTCCTCGGCCTCTAAAAAAGTTTTAGTGGGCAACGCTAAAAAGCGGAGGAAAAAAAAGAAAACCCCGGCCTGCATGCAGACCAGGGAGAACTATTATTCTGCTGCCGCTACTGGAGCAACTGCAACTGGGTAAACGCTAACTTTCTTACGATCGCGTCCCCAACGCTCAAACTTCACAACGCCTTCGATTAATGCGAAGAGTGTGTCGTCTTTACCGATACCAACGTTGTTGCCCGGGTGAACTTTCGTTCCGCGTTGACGGAACAAGATGCTACCAGCAGTAACCGTTTGGCCGTCAGCGCGTTTTGCGCCGAGACGTTTCGATTGGCTGTCGCGTCCGTTCTTTGTGGAACCTACACCTTTCTTCGAAGCGAAGAGCTGAAGATTCAATTTCAACATGGATTTTCCCTCCTTTATTCCCGATATTGTTGACGAATATCAACATACTTCCCGTATGAGGCTGCAATTGAATTCAGCATCACGATCATACCTTCCAGCAGCAGCTGCGCTTTCTCATTCGAGTCTGCGTCAGCCGTAACCGGAATATCTGACCGGAGCCAGCCGCTCTTCATGGAAGCCGGAAGCTCAATGCCTGCCAGCTCCTCAATCGCGTTCACGGTGCCGACCGATACAGCCGATACGCCAGCGCAGACGATGTCTTTGCCGGGCTTCGCGAACTTGGCATGTCCTTCAATTGCAAACGATACGATCCGTGCATTAGCAGCCGAGAGGCGCTCAATCGTGACCGTTATCATAATGAACCTCTTAGCCTTGGATCTTGCCAATCGTCACTTTGGAGTACGGTTGACGGTGACCTTGCTTACGGCGGTAGTTTTTCTTCGCTTTGTATTTATAAACGATGATTTTTTGACCTTTGCCGTGTTTCTCAACAGTCGCTGTTACAGTAGCGCCGGAAACAACCGGAGTACCTGTTACAAGCTCTGCACCTTTGGAAACAGCCAGTACGCGGTCGAAAGTTACCTCTTGACCTTCAGTAGCGTCCAGTTTCTCGATGAAAAGAACGTCGCCCTCTTGTACTTTATACTGTTTACCACCAGTTTCAAAAATCGCGAACATATGTGTTGCACCTCCTTATATCGAAGACTCGCCTGATGCAGGTGTCGGCTCGAGCCATGAGCTCAAACTGAGCTTATGTACCTGTTCTGTGCGGTACATGCGTGTAAAAGCCGAGCTTTCACAGGCACCAAAATATAATAACACACTAAGCTGGGCTGTAGCAATCTTTTTCGTAATTATTTACATAACGGTAGTTCATCGACTATACCAACTCTTGAATTCTCTCATATGTTGGCGTATACGTATCTATCAATGACAGCTGCTAGATACCTATAAATGCCAAGGGAGGCGAATGAGATGCTCGTTCTGTTCATCATTGCGCTCGCAGGAGCCGGTGTTTTCTATGTGCTGACACCGTCTAACGCAAAGCAAGAAGTGGTCATTCACAGCAGTACCGAGAAGGAGCACGTACAGAAGCTGCATGAAGGCGCAGCCTTCACCAAATCGCAGGTGTAGTCAAGGCGCTTATGACCACGACCAGTCAGGGGGGAAAACAAACGCATGTACGGCACATTAGCGAACACCGTGACGATCTTCGCTTTCATCATGACCGTTATCCTCATTCTGTGGCGGCCGAAAGAAATCAATGAAGCGATTCCCTCAACAATTGGTGCTGTGCTCGTCCTGCTAAGCGGAACGGTTTCCTTATCGGACTTTGCACAAATCAGCCAAACGGTTAGCGGTGCAGCGATTACCATTATGGCGACCATCGTCATGGCCGTCGTCTTGGAGAGCTTCGGCTTTTTTATTTGGGCCGCGGAAGGACTAGCCGCTCGGGCGAAGGGCTCCGGCATTCGCTTGTTCTGGTATGTGAACCTGCTCTGTTTCTTGATGACCTTGTTCTTCAACAATGACGGCAGCATTCTTATCACAACACCGATACTGCTTATATTGCTACAGAACTTGGGACTTAAACCGCATCAGAAAATTCCTTATCTGCTCTCAGGCGCACTTGTCGCAACCGCGTCCAGCGCTCCAATCGGCGTCAGCAACATCGTTAATCTCATCGCATTGAAAATGGTCCATATGAGCTTATACATGAACACGCTAATGATGTTTGTCCCTGCCACGCTTGGCTTGCTGTTCATGGTTCTGCTGCTGTTTCTGGTCAACTATCGCGCGCTGCCAAAGCGTCTGCCAGCGACGCCCCACATCCATGGCCGAGGCAGGTTGAACTTGCCTGGTCAGCACCCGCTGAAGCAACAAGCGCCTGTACCGGTGCTGGGCGAATTGACAGCTGATCAGCGGAACCGCTTCATGCAGAAAGTGCTTCTGTTTGTGTTCGTCGTCCGTATCAGCTTGTTCGTCGCTTCCTACTATGGCATTCCGATCGCAATCGTCTCCGTGATTGGGTCCGCAATTCTACTCGCATGGCGTTGGTATTACTTGCACATCTCACCAGCTGATATGCTTCGCAAGACACCTTGGCACATCCTCGTATTCGCTTTCGGCATGTATGTCATTATTTTCGGCATTCATAACATTGGCTTTACGAATAAGCTCGTTATCTTCTTTGAGCCGATTGTCAGCGGCAATCTGCTCAATGCCAGCCTCGTGATTGGCACCATTCAGAGCGCAATGTCTACGCTTTTCAATAACCATCCAGCTTTGATGATCGGGACGCTCACCTTGACCGAGATGCATCTCGACCCGCTGACGCTCAAGATTGCTTATCTCGCGAACGTCATCGGCAGCGATATCGGATCGCTCCTGCTGCCAATTGGTACATTAGCATCGCTCATTTGGCTGCATATCTTGCGCAAACATAAAGTTAAGCTTCCCTGGAAGGAGTACACGAAGGTGACGATTCTCGTCATCCCGCCAACGGTGCTGTTCACGCTAGTTGTGCTTTATTACTGGATCAGCTGGTTATTTTAACTACACTGTTATTTCAAGTGAGAAGTCATATGCCGCCAGGATAACTGCTCTGCTCCCGCACTTTCTTCCTCGTCATCTCCAGAAGACCGAGCCTTGTCCAGCCTACCACTTGGCACTTGGTCCGATCCGCTCTAACCTGACGCTCAAGCAGATGCATCACCTGCTCGCGATGCTCTTCTTTCTCCATATCAATAAAATCAACTATAATAATGCCGCCGACGTCGCGAATCCGCAGTAATCTGGCAATTTGCTCAGCCGCCTCCAGATTCGTACGGAAGACGGTATCCTCCAGGTCGCTTGTCCCTACGAACTTGCCAGTGTTCACATCAATTACAGTCAACGCCTCAGTCTGATCCCAGACTAGATCGCCGCCGCACTTCAACCGATAACGCCGTTCGAACGCATCGTGCAGCTGCTCATGAATCCGATACTTATGGAAGAGCGAAGCCGCGCCTACTTGTTTCTCGAATAGCCTTAGTCTTGGCAGCATCGCTTGGGCCATCTGTTTCATTATGGTTTCGGTCTGCTCATATGCAGTTCTATCGTCGATCCATACCTCGTCCATCTCTGATGTAAGCAAATCACGCACGAGCCGGTGCACGAGATCTGCCTCGCGGTGCAGCAATGCAGGAGCTGAAGCCGATCTTGCAGTCTCTTCGATCCGCAACCACAATTCACGCAGAAACTGAACGTCATTCGCCAGAGAATCGCTGCTTTCACCATCGGCTGCGGTTCTCATAATGACGCCTTCCTCCGCTTGCCTAATCTGTTCGCCAATGACGCGAAGTCGATGCCGCTCTGCGTCCGTTGACACCTTCTTTGATACACCTACATAATCAGCAATCGGCATATATACGAGGAAACGGCCTGGCAGCGAGAAATGCGTCGTGACCCGCGCGCCTTTTCCGCCAAGCGGCTCCTTAATCACTTGAACGGTAAGTTCTTGTCCAACTCGAAGCAGCTGACTAATCTGCGGCTTCTCTTTGCTCTGCTTCTCGAGGTGAGGATGAAGCACATCATCAATGTAGAGGAACGCATTCTTCGTCAGTCCTATATCGACGAAAGCCGCCTGCATGCCTGGCAGCACATTGACGACTTTTGCTTTATATATGCTCCCAACCAATTGCCCCGCACTCTCGCTTTTTTCCATATAAAATTCAAACAGACGCTCTTGATCCACCACAGCGATCTTCAGCGACTCTTTCTGTTTCTGTACCAGCATTCGTTTCAAATGAACGACCTCCTACTCAGTCGATCTTTACTGATACTCTATTCTACATGAAAAGCTCCAGCACTGCACGATCGGCCCGTCCATCAGAGAGAAATCCATGCACAAGCCGCTGCTCCGGCAGAACGCCGATAATGTCCCCTTTCTCCTCCATGACGACGATGAGATGATAGCTGTCCCGCTTGAACAAACGAAGCGCTGCAAGAATTGTGTAGCCTTTCGGAATGACGATCGGCAGCGCCCATACACCGCGTGCGATTGACCGCGATGACGAGACGGCCCGATTCGTAAGAAATCGAATAAACAGAAAGGGAATGTTTCGATACGCAGTCCAATTCGTGAGCAGCAGGAATATGCCAACAGCAACCAAGTTCATATGAAGATGAATGGCATTACCACTAAGAATAGCCGGAACGATCGCGTAGACAAGCATGAGCGCGCTGAAGAGCAGGCTGATACGCGCGCCCCACACTAATGTGCTGTGAAATGTAAGCGATCGGCTGAACGCCGCTTGCATAAGCTTTCCGCCGTCAAGCGGCAGAATCGGCAGCAAATTAAACAGTCCGATCATCATGTTCGCTTGGCACACGTAATGAGCCCATTCGTGACTCCACAGACCGAATTGACCAAACAGATATGCGATGCCAGCCATCCAGACGTTCTGCAAAGGTCCGGCAATCGCCACAATCGCTTCTTCCTTCGCCGGAAGCCCGCTTCCATCCTCAACCTCAGCGACGCCGCCGAACGGCAGCAGCTTAATCTCGCGCACATTCCAGCCAAAGCCTCTAGCCGTTATAACATGTCCGAGCTCATGCACCAGGACGATGACAAACAAGGTTAGCAGCTCGACAAAATACCCCGTAATGACCGACGCCAGCATGACGAGCACGAACAGCGGATGAACGGACCACCGAATGCCGCCAAACTTAATCAAGCGGAACGACGTCAGCGGGATTGACGTACTTGCCTTTCTCCTTCACCGCAAAAAATAACAAGCTTGGCTGTCCCTCCTGAGCTGCCGGGAGCTGCCCAAGCTTCGTTCCGGCTTCAAGCCAGTCATTGACGGCAACTTTCACTTCGCCGAGATGACCGTATAAGGTCACACGATTATTCGCGTGCTGGATGACGACGGTCACGCCGGTCTCACCGTCATTGGTCACATTAATGACTCTGCCTGTTTCCGCCGTCAGCACCTCCTGAGAGGGTTGACCGACGATCTCTACACCGCTTAACGTTTCAGCGAATGATCTAACCACACTACCATTGATGAGCGGTGCAACAATAGGCAGCTCCACGGCACCTCCAGTCACCTGGGTCTCAGGGTCGTCATGGCTTCCGAATAACGGAATGAATGACGGAGCACCAGCAAACATCTTCTTGTACAACCGGGCCGCGGCATCGAAATCCATCTGCTCCGTTAAGGCAGCGGTTACGACCTCCTGCCCTTTCTTCGCGATAGGCACGTCCAGCTTAAACATGCCGAAAACGATAATAAACAGCGCAACGGAAATAGCAGATTGAATAAATAACCCTCTAGCGACAAAAGCGAACCGCTGTTGTGGCGGTTGCGGCGCCTTCGGACCACCAGACTTGCCGTCTCGGTCGTATTTGCTCGGCAACGGCGCAATGCGCCATCCTGCACTCTTCCATGGGTTTGGATTCGCTTTCCATAGCTGCTCCGGATCATCATATTCATTTCGCGGCGGCTGCTCGTAAGGAGATTCTGCTGTCTTCTCCGGTAGTGCCTGCAGCTTATTTTTCTGAAGCGGATGCGACTTCTGTTGCTGATTCTGATACGGCTGCTGATCATCCAGCTGGTACTGCTGCGGTTGATGCGGCCCGGGCAACGCCTTCAGCTGCGGCTGCTGCGGCTTGGCATGACGGTTCTCTTCCACAATCCGCCTGATCCGCTCTGCTCTGCGCTCGCGAATACTGCTTTTCGTATCCATAGCTATCCCTCCAACATTTTGCAGCTTGTTCGCTTATGTATATGTGGGGGCATGTACAGTTATGTTGGAGCGTGAGGCGGCATGCTGCACTCGGATAGAAGCACAAAAACCGCCTTGCGCGAACGCAAGACGGTTTAGGCATAACGGCCAATTAAGTGGCCATTTGGTATTTCTCTTGATGTGCTTTTACACTGAAAACAAGTCCAATGCAAAGCATATTGAGCAGCAGCGATGTACCGCCGTAACTGATGAATGGAAGCGTAATGCCCGTAATCGGCATGAGGCCGATCATCATGCCAATGTTCTGGAAGACTTGAAAGACGTACATCGAAACAATTCCGATGATGATAAAAGAGCCCTTCAAGTCATAACATTGGAACGCAATTATGATCATCCTATAGATCAGTAAGAAGTAGAGCATCAGCACGACGGCGGCGCCTTGGAAGCCGAACTCCTCGCCAATAACGACGAAGATCGCATCCGAGTACGGGTACGGGATAAACTTCCGGTTTTTCGATTCCCCCTTCATGTAGCCGTCTCCGGTGAGTCCGCCTGAGCCAATAGCAATCTTCGCTTTGCTCGCTTGGTAGATCTCCTTCTCCGACGCCGTTTCCGGGTTAATGAAGCCGTTTATCCGCTCATACCAGTGTACCTTATGGGCATCTAGCAAGTAATCGTGAATCTGCTTATTGTACGTGTTGAACAAGAAGATAAACAGGACGAGTCCGCCTGCAATAATCGTTATACCTAGCAATACATGCGTATAACGCACATTGCCGATCCAAAGCATGCCAAGGACGATAACCAAATAGATGATCGCGTTGCCGAGGTCAGGCTGAATCATAACGAGCATGAAAGGTACGAACGAGAATGTAGCCACGACCAGTAGATCCTGTCTAACTCGCAGCGGATCTCCTTGCCTTCTTCCCATCAGGAAAGCTACCGTGATGATCAGAATGATCTTTACCATCTCAGCAGGCTGGAATTGGAGGCCGCCTGGCAGCATGAACCAGCTCTTCGCACCATTAATCTCCGGAGCGGTGAAATAAACGATCACGAGCAGTACGACTCCGATCGCGTAAAGCACCCACCAAGCCTTCAGAAACAGACGATAGTCAAAGAAAGTAGAACCGAGTGCGACAGCAAATCCTAATCCGTAGAAAATCACCGTTTTCAGATCATAATTCGCGTAATCGGGATTTCCGTAGGTGGCACTGTGGACCAGAAGCGTACTGACGACCATGAAGGCAAGCAGGATGATAATCATGCCGAGGTCCACTTTTTTAAGTTTATTTAGCACTGCGTAATCATCCTATTCCAAGGAACTTGCGAAACCGCTTAATAACCCCGGATTTCTCCTCAAGCGGCATAAGTGGCACCATATCGCCAAGCATCCGCCGCGCAATGTTGCGATATGCGATCGCCGCGCGTGATGACGGATCCATAACCGTCGGCTCACCCGCATTGGCGGAGCGGATTACTTTCTCATCATCCGGCACGATACCGAGCAAATCAATGGCTAATACTTGACAAATTTCATCAATATCCAGCATTTCTCCGCTGCGAACCATGTTAGCGCGTATCCGATTAATAACGAGTCTCGCTGGAATATGCGTCTGCTCCAACAAGCCGATTACACGATCCGCGTCACGGACAGCCGCATTCTCCGGTGTTGTTACGACAATCGCTTTGTCAGCTCCAGCAACCGCGTTCCGGAAGCCTTGCTCAATGCCTGCAGGACAATCGATAATGACATAATCGAATTCCTTCTTCAGCTCAAGCACCATCTCTTTCACTTGCTCTGGAGACACGTCCGATTTATCTTTTGTCTGGGCAGCAGGCAGCATATAGAGCTCATCGAAGCGTTTGTCCTTCACAAGCGCTTGATTCAATCTACAGCGGCCTTCCGCTACATCAATCAAGTCATAAATAATCCGGTTCTCCAGCCCCATCACTACATCCAAATTGCGGAGGCCGATATCCGTGTCCACCATGCACACTTTCTTCCCCAGCAAAGCAAGCGCAGTTCCGATATTGGCAGACGTCGTCGTCTTGCCGACGCCGCCTTTGCCTGAAGTTACTACAATCGCTTCTCCCATGATCAACACTCCCCGCTTACTACTTAAGCTCTAAACAATACCGGCAGCTTACGCAAGCGCTGCAGCTGTGTCATTTTATCAATTTTCATAACGCCTTCGTTTAAGTATGCGAACTCCATTGCCGCATCACCCGTCATCCATTCATCTGGCGGTCGGCTGATGACGCCGCTGATACGAAGCTGCGTTGGTTTCAGCAGCGAAGCTGCAATAATTGCCTCTTCTTTGCCTTTGTAACCTGCATGAGCTAAGCCTCTCAGCGCTCCCAGCACATAGATGTCTCCCGTGCAGAGCAGCGTGCCGCCTGGATTCAGATCGCCCATTAGCAGCAAATTACCTTCATGCTCGAGCGTCTGGCCTGAGCGAACGATACCTGCCAGCACTTTCAAATTGTTTCCATCCTCTAGCTGAGGAATGATCGGCGGCTCGCTCTCAATCGACTGCACGAGCAAATTGCCCTGCTGCCGGATTGCTGACCGGATCCGTTCCGTCTCATCTTCACTTACCTGGCGGGTGCCGAGCTTCACCTGAACGTGAACGATAGGACCTGACAGCAGCTGTTGATGCGATTTTTCCAATTTGAATTGCAGCTCATCCATAAGCGTGGAAAATTCGCAATTATCGTCAAGAAGGAAGATGAGACCTTCCTTGACGCCTTTGATCGTAATATGCTGCTTCTCGGTCACTCTCGTCCCACCCCTTCTCTATACGATTCTTTGAAACTGTGCAGATTCCTGCCTGGCAGGTGCGCCAACTTTCGTCAAGTTTCTTCCTCTTCGCTCTTCGCAACAAAGCTGCCCTCAAACCATCTTCGCGCAGGCACGTAGATCGCTAGTGAGAAGAGCAGCTGCAGGAACAAGCTTGGAACCATATGCTCAGACAATGCCCACTCGTACGTCTCGCTCGTTAATCGGAATACACGATAGATAAAGTAAACGATCGTGTCATATACAAGCGTGGACATGCCAATCATCGTCAGTGCCATCAGAAGTGTACTCTTTCTACGCTCCAAGAGAAGTCCTGTCATATAACCGACGAGTCCCATTGTGAACGAATGGATGCCAATAATGCGCCCATAGAAAGCCAGATCCTGCAATAAGCCGAACGCCATTCCGAGAATCAAGGCGGAGTGTCTGCCGCGATAGAGCGCGGCAAACAAGACAAAAGCAAGTGTAAAATGCGGGACGATCCGTCCTACCATGCTGCTCGGCACGAACCAATAGAACAAGGTGCCTTGTACGAGGAAGAGCAGCAGCATGACGCCAACGATGCGCTGCATGCTCATTTATCGCTCTCCCCTGTCTCAGCAGGCTGTACGACAAACACCTCTGTCAAATGGTCGAAATCCGCTGCCGGCGTAATCGTTGCCGTATACGTGAGGCCGAAGTCGCCGACCTGACTGGAATCCACAGTTCCGATAACCATCCCCCGCGGGAAGACATTGCCTAGACCCGATGTAATGATCGTATCACCCTTGGTGAGTGGATCATGCTCGGAGATCTTCGACATGAACAGCTTGCCGGTCTCAGGATCATAGGTATCGACGATACCGAACGAATCCGTCTCCTTGCCAAATACTGTAGCTGCGATGGCTTTCGTGTCAGGTGACGTATCACTGAGCTTCGTGATCGGCATAACCGACGAGAAGAATGGGTCCACTCGGCTAACAAGACCGACAAGGCCTTTATCAGTAACGACCACCATATTCGGCTTAATTCCATCCTTGGAGCCCAGATTAATTCGAATCGTATCATCATACGGATCCTGGCTGACTGCCACTACCTGTGCGATCAAATAGTTGTAGTCATACAGCTTTTTCTGCCGCTCCGTAAAATTCAGCTTTTCTTGAAGCCGTTTATTCTCGGCATCTATACGGTTAAATTTAATGCTATCTCTGGCATAAGCCGCAGCTGCGATGCGAAGTTCTTCGTTCTCCTTGTAAATATTGTGCAAGTTCGATAAATCTTGAAACAAGCCCGCTACATAACCAGCGGGCCTGTACAACCATTGTTGCACAAATGAGGTGGAATCGAGCGCAAAGTTCTCCGGCCAAGTCAGCTTCTTCCGATCACCGATTGAGAAGCCCATTACCGTAACGAATAATATAAACACAAGCATTAAGACGAACATCCGTCTGTTTCGCATCCAATTAAACAACTTCCCTACACCTGCCCATTCCGCGCTGGATGCTGAACGAACCCGTTGGTTCGTTCACAGCAATCAGCGTTGCTCATCCGTTTTCCCCATCGATACACACGCCGGATATTATCTTTTGGAACGAGAAACCGGGCCTCCGCGTGTTTTAAACAAATCAATATTGTCTAGTGCGCGGCCAGTGCCGATTGCAACGCAGTCGAGCGGATTCTCTGCTACGATTACCGGCATGCCTGTTTCACGCGACAACAGCTTGTCCAGGTTCTTCAGCAGCGCGCCGCCGCCTGTAAGAACGATACCACGGTCCATAATGTCCGCAGACAGCTCTGGCGGACATTTCTCAAGGGTAACCTTCACTGCTTCGACAATAGCATTCACGGTATCCGACAGCGCATCGCAAATTTCTTCCGACGAAACCGGCAGCGTCTTCGGCAAGCCTGTTACGAGATCACGACCGCGAATTTCGATCGTTTCCGTCCGATCTCCTATTAGCGCAGAGCCGATCTCCATCTTCAACTGCTCCGCAGTCCGTTCGCCAATCATGAGATTGTACATCCGTTTGATGTATTGCATAATCGCTTCGTCCATCTCATCTCCGGCAATGCGGATCGAACGGCTCGTTACGATACCGCCGAGCGAAATAACTGCGACTTCAGTCGTACCGCCACCGATGTCAACAACCATGCTTCCTGTCGGCTCCCATACTGGCAAGTCCGCTCCGATTGCCGCCGCGAACGGCTCTTCGATCGTGAACGCTTCGCGAGCGCCCGCTTGTTCCGTCGCGTCCTTCACGGCGCGCTGCTCAACAGCAGTAATGCCCGACGGCACACACACCATCACATTCGGATGGCGTGGGAATAAGCCACGCTGCTTTTGCGCTTGACGGATAAAGTATTTGATCATTGTCGACGTTGTCTCGAAGTCCGCGATAACGCCGTCCTTCATCGGACGAATCGCACGAATGTTGCCTGGTGTACGCCCAATCATTTTTTTCGCTTGCTCGCCGACGGCCTCAATCGTTTTTGTATCTGTACGCAGAGCGACCACGGACGGTTCTCTTACGACAATGCCTTTACCTTTTACATAGACGAGTGTGTTAGCTGTGCCAAGGTCAATTCCTAGATCTTTCGTTCCAAACATGTTTGTATACTTCCTTTCTGCTTTCAGACAATCCCTCTTATTATATTACATGTGACCTCGCTCCTTCAAACTGATAAAGCGATTGTCACCTATTACCAAGTGATCGAGAACATCGATGCCTACAAGTTCACCTGCATCGATCAGGCGCCTCGTAAGCGCTATATCGTCAGGACTCGGCGTTGGATCGCCGCTTGGATGGTTGTGTACGCAAATCAACGAAGCACTGCTGCATTTGATAGCCGCCCGAAATACTTCGCGAGGATGCACTAAGGTCGCATTGAGGGTGCCGACGGATAATGTTTCTTTTAAAATAACCTGATTCTTCGTATTTAAAAACAAGCAGACAAAATGTTCTTGTTTCAAATAACGAAGTTCTTCCATTAATAAGTTCGCAGCATCGGCTGGTTTTCGTATGGTAGGAAGCTCGCCTTGCTGGCTTCTAGCAAGCCGGCGTCCGAGCTCAATGCCTGCTCGAAGCTGGACCGCCTTCGCCGTCCCGATGCCGCGGATCTTCGTCATCTCCGCTATGCTCATATCCACTAAACCCCGCAAATCGCCGCATTGATTCAAGATACGCGAAGCGAGCAGAACCGCGGATTCCCGCTTCGTTCCGGTTCGCAGCAAGATCGCCAGCAGTTCGGCATGGCTTAACGCCTCAGCCCCCGCCGACATCATACGTTCCCGAGGTCTTTCGCTGTTCGGTACATCCTTCAAAACGAATGGCTTTGCTTCCATAGACATCCCTGCCTTTGTGCGAGATTCGTCTCTTAGCTGTTAAATCACATTGATGCCGAATTCATCTAGCATGTCCGTCAGCAGCGATAACGGAAGTCCGACTACGTTAAAATAACAGCCGTCGATTCGCTCCACCATTGTTGCGCCAAGTCCCTGAATGCCGTAGCTGCCGGCCTTATCGAGCGGTTCCCCGGAATCGACGTAGCGCCGAATCCGTTCTTCGCCAAGCTGCTTCATCGTCACGCGCGTCATTTGGTGATAGACAAGCTCGCGGCTGGTAGCAGGTTCGATGAGTGCGACGCCGGTATAGACTTCATGCTGCCGACCTTCGAGCTCTGTCAGCATCCGAACAGCGTCGTTCTTGTCCGACGGCTTGCCGAGCACTTTGCCGTCTAACACGACAATCGTGTCTGCGCCGATGATAAGAGAACTCTTCTTAGCTTCACTGCTTAGCAGCTCGGCGCTGGCTCTGGCCTTACGCAGACCTAGCTGCTCCACGATCATTGCCGGAGACCAGTTTTGCGGCGTACTTTCATCGGCATCGCTGGACAAAATGAGAACCGGCAAGGAAAGGCCGAGTGACGCGACCAATTCCTGCCGGCGGGGAGAAGATGAAGCCAGCACAAGCTGGCGTATAGTTGAAGAAGAATTCGAAGAAGATCTCACGTTCATGGTGACGCTCCTTACGCATACATAGATACCCCGTTATAGCTTGCGGTAAACCCAAATCGCTGCAATTAGTCCAGCGATGCTTAGTAGGCTGATCTCAATTCGA
This sequence comes from Paenibacillus sp. sgz302114, assembly GCF_056120345.1. Classification (NCBI taxonomy): domain Bacteria; kingdom Bacillati; phylum Bacillota; class Bacilli; order Caryophanales; family Paenibacillaceae; genus Paenibacillus; species Paenibacillus sp. sgz302114. Next base: position 429,662 of record NZ_JBVYOI010000001.1, on the reverse strand, counting down.
AGCGAGAAATTGTAGCTGAGCACGAGCAAATCCGCTGCTGGCGCCCACTTTATCGTCGTTGTTTTCGTGAGGAACGAAAGTCCTGGTACCTCCGACAGCCACCGGGAAAGAAGTGCGCCTGTCAATAATCCAATAAGCAGAAATAATAAAAATACCCAGAAATTTTTCTTCATCTTGTTACGTCCCTCGCCATAATTTGACACGTACACTTTATTATACGCGGGGAAGTAACGCATTACAATGCATCCATGGAAGCAAACCAACCTTTCTGAGTGAATACAGCTTGCATCAATGACTTCTGCATGGTCCACAAGTAGGCTTCCGACGGTTTCTTCACATATGCATCAGCTGCCAGCGCCGCAGTATTGATGGACTGGACAAGCTTCAACAGTGCGTTCTTATTCACTTTGTCTGTCATGCCTGCTTCCATGAGTGAAGCGGAGTGTGTCCAGGTCTCATGCAGTTTCTTCCAATCTCCTGCTGCCAAACCGCCTGTGCTTGCACCGCTTAATTGCTCCAAAGTTAACGAATCCAGCTTCGCTAGCAGGTCGTTCGTTTGAGAGAAGAATGATTCGACGACGGAGCTGTCGCCTTTAAAAGGAATCGAGGAAACCGCAGGCAATTCGATCTGCTTCACATAAACGTCCATGCCCGTCAGAAGCTGGCCGAGCAGCTGCGCGTTGTCTTTGTCCGTCGACATGCCCACGTAGACACGGTAGTCCTCGCTAGACGTTAAGGAAGCCGCTGCAAGCCCCTTCTCGTTCAGCTCGCTTACTGCTGCATCAAGCCCCTCCTTGTTGCTGAATACTCCGTACTGAAGCATATAGTACGTGGAGGCAGGCACTTTGACTTGCACCAGTGCAGCTTGTGAAATAGCTTGGTTGCTGCTGTTAGCAGTGCCGGACGTGTCAGTCGCTGTATTCGGATTTTTGTTTGTATTCTTGTCTGTACCGGCTGCAGTTGAATCCGTGCTCGTGCCGGAAGAAGGCTTGCCTGTTACAGTCGCTGCATCATTGCCAGTCGTACCGTTGCCGCCAGTAAAAAGTGTAAGTACAAAATAACCAAATATCGCGCCAGTTGCGATCGCCCCGGTGACCGAAGCAAATACTTTATACCATGACGGTCCTCTACTCGGTCGTTGCGATGATCCCGTTAAATAAGAACCAAAGGAAGCTCTAGCATTTCGATCATTGCTGCTTGCGCGGCGATACCGTTCTTCCTCTTCGACATCAATGATCGGATACATATCAATGACCTGAGGAGACTGCGCTGGTCGTTTGATTGGCGTTTCTTCGTATTCATCGCCTAGCAGAATCGGTTCGAGCACGTCCGTCTCTGGGTATGGCTGGATCTCAGTATGGTTCCGGCGCTGTTCAGACACTGGTTGCATGGGCTGCTGCTCTTGTTCAATTGATTCTCGGACATGCTCTGCACGCCGCGGCTTCTGCTTAGGGAATTGACCGTCTGCCTCACGAATAAGCTGCTCCAGCGCTTGGGCATCATTTTGGAAGGAGCTGTTCCATGGACCTATATCGGAAGTAAATTTAAGTTCCTCTTGAAAAAAAGGTACGACATTCGCGGAGTTCTCGCGCCGCTTCTCTTCCTGCTTCGGCTCCATCCGTGCTCCGCTCCGCTGATCGAAACGATAGGTAATGCGTCCTTTATTGTTCATCGCACTCTCTCCTTGTCCACATACTCTAGTACGAGTCTATGAAAAAGTTAAGAGAAGTATGACTCCGCCAACTCACATTCCTTGACAGGAATATTCCTTATGAGGTATATTCAAAACATGAATTCGACTATGAGCGCTCTTGCTGAGCCTAACCGATTACGAATTGTCGAGCTTCTGCGAGACGGCCCTCACACAGTAGGCGAAATCGCCGAACGGCTAGAACTGAATCAGCCGCAAGTATCCAAACATCTGCGCGTGCTTCTTGAGGCGGGTCTCGTCGAGGTGCATCCGGTTGCCAATCGGCGAATTTACAAGCTAGGAACTGCGCCGCTCAAGGAGCTCGATGACTGGGTCAGTTCTTTCCGCCGTTTCTGGGAAGGAAAGTTCGATGATTTGGAGATTTATCTACGCAAGCTGCAGACGAAGGACCCTAATCAAGAAGAGTAGGAGGACCTCTTAAGCACGTTCGTAAGCTCGTAAGATTATTAACACTCTCGTACAAAATGATAACTTTGGAGGAATCTACATGGCAGATAATCAAACAACTACCGGTGAAAACATAAATGAATTGCTCATTACACGCGTAATAGACGCTCCTCGCGAGCTTGTATTTAAGGTGTTCACACAAGCCGAGCATTTGAAGCATTGGTGGGGTCCAGCAGGGCTTGAAATGGGCGAGTGCAAAGTTGACCTTAAGCAAGGCGGTCTCTTTCACTACAGCATGAAGACGCCGGATGGACAGGAAATGTGGGGCAAATTCGAGTATCGTGAGATCGACGAGCCGAATCGACTCGTCTACATCACTTCCTTCTCGGACAAAGAGGGTAACAGCCACCGCCATCCGATGGCGCCAACTTGGCCGGTTGAAGTTTGGAACGAGCTTGTATTCGAAGAGCAAGAAGGCGGCAAAACGCTGCTAGTCATGCGCGGCAAGCCATACAACGCTTCCGATGAGGAAATCAAAACGTTCAACGAATCGCATCACCTCGTTCAAGGCGGCTTCGCAGGCACACTAGCGCAGCTCGATGCGTACCTCGCAACAATCGCATAGTTAATGTTGATAAAGCTGAGAATCGGATGTCCGATTTCTCAGTTTTTTTTGCGAGGTTAGATGAATGTAGATACCTGGAGGACTCTCTTTCGTTCCTTTCGCCGATATTCTGTAACTTCCAGTGACCTAGAGTAGTCCACCAAACCAGCTTCTCACCCTCGTCCATCACATTCAGCACCATGTAGTCCAGCGAACCAGCTTCTTTCCCCCATCTCTCTTTCAGCACCATGAAACTCACCACTCCCATTCCGAGTGGAAGGAATTCCCTATTTTATTCAGAATAAATACTTCACACCACTTAAGGGGGAGTTTCAGTGAATAAGTTAGAGTTAAAGCATGAGCTAGAGCGCAAGTATCCTCATACGAAAGCCTGCTTAAAGCGGATTGAATGCATCTATATACCTGTGACAAACGCTGAAGCCGCAAAACGGTTCTTTATGCAATATGGTCTGGTTGCTTTATCTCCTCAAGGCAATGTAAAACTCGACTCCGGACAAGGGATCTTCTTCCTAGAGACAACAAAGAAGCAAACGTCGAACTTCGTTACCCACGACTGGGATGAAAAGGATGAACAGTATGTGATGGAAGCAGCTTGTTTCGAGGTGACCGAAATTGAGGAGCTATACCGCTTAATGAAAGAAGATGGAGCGAATGTTTCGGAGCTCAAAGATAATGGCGGCTGCGGGTGGTCGTTTCATTTTTATGATCCCGATGGCAATAAGTTTGCAGTATGGCAGGATATTAGCTAGTTAAAACACAAAAAAAAAGCTGAGAAATCGAAATCACGATTCTCAGCTTTTTTTGTTCAGACAAGAAGTCTTGTCACGCAAGTGACAACACTTCTCCCCCACCTAACGAATCTCCGCACGCGCCTCTGTCACTCAAACGTTAAACCATTCGGGGGTCCAGAGGGACGAATCCCTTGGGGTCCCTCCTCTGGAGGGATTTAGGGAGGCAAACGTTTCAAGCCTTCCCGCGGAGCGTCTTCGCAAGTGAATCCGCAACCTTCCAAATATCACCGGCACCCATCGTAATGACGAGATCACCTGGCTTCACTTGGTCCGTCAACACCGTCAGCACTTCCTCTTTGGTCGGATAGTATGACGTATTGGCATTGCTGTTCTTGATGATCATCTCCACTAGCTTCTTGGAGTGAACGCCTTCGATCTGCTGCTCCCCAGCGGGTGAATAAATATCCGTGATGAGCACCTCATCCGCTTCCGAGAACGCACGGCTGAACTGCTCGAGCAAGAAGAACGTGCGCGTATACCGCTGCGGCTGGAACACCGCAATGATCCGTTTGCCCGTCGACTTGGCAGCGCTGATTGTCGCCTGAATCTCTGTCGGATGATGCGCATAATCATCAATAACGAGAATATCATTCACTTCGCCGAGCACCTGGAATCTGCGTTTCGCGCCGCGGAAATCAACGATGGCTTCCGCAATCGCTTCGAACGATACGCCCGCTTCCAAGCATGTAATGACTGTTGCCATTGCATTGTACACATTGTGCCGTCCTGGAACAGACAGCTCAATGCGGCCAAGCAGCTGGCCGTGACGCGCCATATCGAACGATGCTTTACGATCGCCGAGTGTAATATTTGTCGCACGGTAAATCGCCTCATGGTCAATGCCGTACGTAAGTACGCCTTCACGACCAAGAGGACCTGCTGTAAGCTCAGGAAGCATCTCTTGCATATTATCATCGTCCGCACAGACGATCGCTTTGCCGCTATCCCTCACTTGGCTTAGAAACTGCACGTAAGCTGCTTTTAATTTATTGAAATCACCGTCGTAGTTTTCAAGATGATCTGGTTCGATATTCGTCACGATGGCAATTGTAGGATGGTACTGCAGGAACGAGCCGTCGCTCTCATCCGCTTCTGCCACGACATAATCGCCTTTGCCGGCTTTCGCATTCGTACCGACATTGACGATTTCACCGCCAATGATATACGTCGGATCGAGCTGGCAAGTTTCCATCACCAGTGCGATCATCGAGGATGTCGTCGTTTTGCCGTGCGCGCCAGCGACAGCGACACCTTTGCCGTTATTCATCAATTTCGCAAGCATTTGAGCGCGGTGAAGAATCGGAATGTTCAGCTTCTCCGCAGCGACGCGCTCGACGTTATCACGAGATAACGCCGTCGAATATACGACCAAATCCGCCCCTTTGACATGCTCCGGCTCGTGACCGATGTAAATACGCGCTCCTTTGGCTGCAAGCTTCTCCGTAAGCTCTTGCCCGGCAACGTCTGAGCCTGTCACTTTATAGCCCATCTCCAGCATGACGCGCGCGATGGCGCTCATGCCGTAACCGCCAATACCGATGAAATGAACGTGCTCTGCTGTGTTCAAAGACGGTTCACCAACCTTTTTCAGAATCCTTATTGTGGAGCAATTGGGAGCGGACGTCTGCAATTAAGTAGAGCGTTCCGGTAACGACCGCCAAATCCGCTTCATTCGCCAAACCTTGCAGTCTCTTAAGAGCCTGCTTCCAATCCGGTTCAACGATCAGCTCAAAAGGACGGTCACTTGAATCACGAATCTCGCTGACGAGCTCAGCCAGCTCCGCAGCAGGCATTGCCTTGCGGAAATTCGGCTCACTCACGATAAGCGTATCCACTAGAGGTAGTATATGCTTGAGCGTGTCGCGATGATTCTTATTCGATAGCATCCCCATCATGAGATGCAGACGCTTGTACGAATACGTATCACGAAGCGCAGCCGCCAAGGTCTGGGCGCCCTCCGGATTATGCGCACCGTCGATGAGCAGCCTAGGCGACTGCTGAATCATCTCGAGGCGCCCCGGCCAAGCTGCAGTACGAAGCCCTTCCCGTAGGTCTTCATCCTCAATGATAGCGGCATAATACTGCCGCAGCACTTCAAGCGTCATGACAGCTACGGCTGCATTCGTCCGTTGATGTGCACCATTTAGTGTAATGGTCAGCGGTTCAATCGTACGGAACAAGCCGTCAAAACGGAATGTTTGCTCATTCTCCGCCACTTGAAGCGCCGATTCATGAAACTTTTCACCCAATAGATAAAGCGAGCTGCGTTTCGCCTGAGCCGTCGAAGTTACAACGGCTACTGCCTCCGGCTGTGTCACTGCACTGACGACGGGAACACCTGCTTTAATGATACCAGCTTTCTCTGTCGCGACTGCCTCAATCGTATCGCCAAGAATATCCATGTGATCATGACCAACATTCGTAATAACCGACACAAGCGGTGTCACGATATTCGTCACATCCATACGTCCGCCAAGCCCAGTTTCCCACACGACAAAATCAGGGTATGACACTGTGCCGTAATACAAAATCGCCAGCGCCGTCGATACTTCAAACATCGTAGGTGAGCCAAGCTCGGTCTGTGCAATTGCTTCGACATGGGGCTTCAGCTTGTTCGCGAGCATAAGCAGCGTTTCATCGGGAATGTCCGCATCGTTATACTTGAAACGATTCGTAAACTTCGTTATGTAAGGGGACGTGAACGTCCCTACATCATAGCCGCATCGCAGCAGCACACTGGTCAAATAAGCGCAGACAGAGCCTTTGCCATTCGTGCCCGCCACATGGATAAATTTCAGCCGGCGCTCCGGGCGGCCGAGCAGCTCCATCAGCTTCTCGATCCGCTCCATGCCAGGGCGAATGCCGAATGGGACGAGCCCCACAATCCAATCCCTTGCTTCTTCATAGCTAGCAAGCTGTGCCGATAACTGTTGTTCAGTCATTATGATTTCCTTCTTCCTTCTGCAGCGAAATGCTGCGAATTGACAAGCTCAGAAGGGCTGTTCTAGCCCTTCAGCTCCTCAATACGCGCAAGCACTTTCTCGCGTTTCTCCGCATAGTCAGCCATTTTCGCGCGTTCTTCCTCAATGACTTTCGCAGGCGCTTTCGCAACGAAGCCTTCATTCCCAAGCTTCTTCTCCACACGCTCAACTTCGCTTGTCAGATTTGCAACCTCTTTGTTCAGACGAGCAATCTCTTGCTCGATATCGATGAGGCCAGCAAGCGGCAAGTACATTTGTGCGCCTGTAACGATTGCTGTCATCGCTTTATCCGGAGCAGCGAGAGCTTCGCTGATCTCAAGCTTCGACGTGCCGCAGAAGCGGACAATGAACTCTTCGTTACGCGTCAGAATGGCAGCAATGCTATCGCTCGACGGCTTCACGAGCAGCTCGACTTTCTTGCTCATCGGTACATTAACCTCAGAACGGATGTTTCGAACCGCACGGATCATATCCATGAGCAGCTCCATCTCGGCAACAGCTTCAGGCGCTTCAAACGCTGGATCATAAACCGGCCACGGAGCAAGCGTAATCGTCTCGCCTTCATGCGGCAAGTGTTGCCAAATTTCCTCACTGATAAACGGCATGAACGGATGAATGAGACGCTGTGTACGATCTAGTACGTATGCGAGTACGGACTGTGTCGCGCGCTTCGCTTCCGCGTCCTGACCGTTCAGGTTCAGCTTCGCGAACTCGATATACCAGTCACACAGGTCATCCCAGATAAAGTTGTACAACACACGGCCGGTTTCGCCAAAATCATAGCTGTCAATCAGACGCGTCACGTCAGCAACCGCAGCATTCAGACGGTGAAGAATCCAGCGATCTGCCGTTCCAAGCTTCACATTGATGTCAATGTCAGCTGCCGTTACGCCTTCAAGGTTCATGAGCGCGAACCGTGAAGCGTTCCAGATCTTATTCGCGAAGTTACGCGCTTGTTCAACGCGTTCCCAGCGGAAGCGCAGATCCTGACCCGGCGTGCTGCTTGTCGAAATCATGAAACGCATCGCATCAGCGCCGTAGTTCTCGATCACTTCAAGCGGATCGACGCCGTTGCCAAGCGATTTGGACATCTTCTTGCCGTTCTCGTCACGAACGAGACCGTGCATGAGAACGTCCTTGAACGGCTTCTCATCTGTGAACTCAAGCGCCGTGAAGATCATCCGCGCAACCCAGAAGTAAATAATATCATAACCTGTTACTAGAACATTCGTCGGATAGAACCGTTTTAGGTCTTCAGACTGCTCCGGCCAGCCGAGTGTCGAGAACGGCCATAATGCCGAGCTGAACCAAGTGTCGAGTACATCTTCATCTTGACGAAGCGACTCGCTGCCGCATGTGGAGCAAGATGTTTGGTCTTCAAGTGCAACATGCATCGCGCCGCAAGCGTCGCAGTACCATGCCGGAATGCGGTGTCCCCACCACAATTGGCGGGAAATACACCAGTCGCGAACATTTTCGATCCATTGCAAATAGATTTTCTCAAAGCGATCTGGAACGAAATTGACGCCTTTGCCCGCATTCTGCGCTTCGATCGCAGCCGCTGCGAGAGGCTTCATCTCAACGAACCATTGTGTCGACAAGTACGGTTCAACAACTGCGCCGCTGCGCTCGCTATGGCCAACTTGGTGAACATGATCTTCGATCTTCATGCAAACGCCAAGCTCTTGCAGATCTGCAACGATCCGCTTGCGGCAGTCCGCACGGTCGATACCGTTATACGGACCCGCTTCTGCATTCATCGTACCGCTCTCGTCCATTACAACGATTTGCGGCAGGCTATGGCGAAGGCCAACCTCGAAATCGTTCGGGTCGTGCGCCGGCGTAATTTTTACCGCACCGGAACCGAATTCTTTCTCCACATACTCGTCAGCAATAATCGGAATCTCTCTGCCGATGATAGGGAGAATAATCAGTTCGCCGATGAGGTGTTTATAGCGCTCATCTTCCGGATGTACCGCAACCGCTGTATCACCAAGCATCGTCTCTGGGCGAGTCGTCGCAACTGTAATAAAGCCCGAGCCGTTCTTCAGCGGATATTGAAGATGATACAGATGACCGTTCACTTCTTTATGCTCAACCTCGATATCGGACAACGCCGTGCGCGCAGCCGGATCCCAGTTAATGATTTTTTTGCCGCGGTAGATAAGGCCCTTCTCATAGAGACGAACGAACACTTCGCGAACCGCTGCGGACAGCCCTTCATCCAGTGTAAAACGCTCGCGCGAGTAGTCGAGCGAGAAGCCCATCTTCGCCCATTGCTCACGAATCGTCTCATTGTACAGATCTTTCCATTCCCACACTTTCTCCAGGAATTTCTCACGTCCCAGGTCATAGCGGGATACGCCTTCTTCGCGCAGCTTCTGCTCAACCTTTGTTTGCGTCGCGATACCTGCGTGGTCACTCCCCGGCAGCCATAGCGCATCATAGCCTTGCATCCGTTTCGTACGGATCAGAATATCCTGCAGCGTAAAATCGAGCGCATGCCCGATGTGCAGCATACCCGTTACGTTCGGAGGAGGAATTACAATCGTATAGGCTTCCGCATCTGGACGCTTGCCTGCTTCAAAAAACTTGCCCTCCATCCAATATGGATACCATTTGGACTCGGCTGCCTTCGGATCGTACGTCGTCGGCATCTCTGTCATTGCTTGTTTCTGTGACATCACTATTCCTCGCTTCCAATGTATTTCAATATCGTAATAAACTGGATAAACGCAAAAAAACCTCACGCCCTTAATAGCAAAGGACGAAAGGTTCTAGCTTCCGCGGTACCACCTTTGTTCCGAATAAACCGCATGAAACGGCTTCATTCGACAACTTTAGAACAGATAACGGCTGCAGCCGGCTTGAACTAACGATTAGCACCGTTTCATTCCAGCAACTCCGGGGCGACCTGTCGCAGTTCATTACCTGCAGAACCTCTCAGCGCATTGGTTCCGCTCTCTGAAGGCATTCCTGCTACTCTTCCCCATCAACGTCATTATAATAAGAGTATAACCCTATTTTTTCTATCATACACGTTCTTAATTGTCCACGTCAATCCCACAGCCGTCCACACTTCCAGAGATTTGGGAAAGACAGCAAAAAAGCCTCTGAAAAGGAATGCTTACAGCCCTTTTCGGAGGCTTATCTGCATCTATCTCGCGCGCGTTAAGGAATATACAGCACTTGGCCTTCGCTAATGCTCTGATCCGGCAACCGATTATAGAGCGCAATCTCGCGCGGCTGCAGCTGATAACGGCCTGCTATGACGTCGAGCGTCTCCTCTCGCTGCACGATACAGATGCGTAGCTTGCGGAAGGACTGATCCTCGCCCGAACGGCTGAAGAACAGGTTCTTCCACTCGATTTCATCTCCGCTCGATTTGCGCGCTTCCTTCGCTGCCTGCTCGGCCGATTGCTCCGCCGCCGCCCTTGCTTCCTGCTCCCTGCGGCTCGATTGCAGCAGTGACCGGAAGCCGACGCCAGGCGGCTGAGCAGCCTCAGCCTCTTCCTCGGCTGGCTTGCCCCCGACCGCGACTTTCAATTTTCGCGCCGATTCGGCTTCGATTGCCGAAATGTCGCCAAATTGCTGCGCAGCCGGCGCATCTGCGATATTCGCTGCCAGCTGACGGCTCCTGGCTTCGCGTTCCGCAGCGTCAGCTAGAAACGGATTCTCCGCAGGAGGTCCGGCAATTGCCGCCTCGATCACTTCATCAGACACCTCGGACTCAATCGCCTGAAGCGCCGCTTCTGCTTCTCGAGCCTCCTCTTCCAGCTGCTGCTGCCTTACGATCTCTGCCGCCTGCGCAATCTCCTCTTGCTCGAATGCCGCCTGCGCCGCTTGCGCCGCCGCATCACGGATAAACGCATCGTTGTAGGCAGGCGGGCTGCCGGCGGGCTCCCAACCTTCATTACGGATGGCCTGCGGCTCCGCATAACCAGTCTGCTGCTCGAACAACGCTTCGTAATTCGGCACCTCTACCGGATCTCTTTTGTGCACGACCGTGAAAGGCTCTTCCCGCTGCCACTCTTCCTGCGGGCTTGAATGACCCAGCTCAATTCCTTTCAGCGACAGCACACCCGTGATATTGAGCGTTCGCGTTGACAGAAGATCAACGTCGAAGTTATCAATCTCTACGGAGATGTCATCCAGCCGGTGAATACGATTCATAGGAAGCGTAATTTCGACAGGAATCCAGTGTTCCAATGATTGTTCAGCTAAAGGCTCATCCTGAGCGCGGTACACGCCGGTCAGGAGCAAATGTCCTTTTAACAACACCTGCTCGTCTTGCTGAACGATTCCGATACGGGGGACAAGCTCAATTTCTTCCAGCTCGTCGATTGCCGCTACTTCATCAGGCAAATGAACCCGTTCATAAATGTCAAATCGCAAACCGTTTGACTGACTGGGCACGGTTGTCGTCCTCCTTTCCCCTCTCACCAAAGCTTGGTTACAGCTTTCTTCCCTATTTATCTATATGGCAAGGGGTGGATAGGCATGACTACGATTTTCACAGTGAAGCATAGCGTTCGCGCACTTCTCGGAACCATTCAGGCTCATCCGCTTGCACGGTCATCTCTTCCGCGCACCACGGATGGATGAACGTCAGCTGCTCGCCTCGCAGCGCTTGGTGGCGAAGCAGGGAGTCACTGCCGCCGTACAGCGAATCGCCAACGAGCGGATGACCAAGGTAGCTCATATGGACACGGATTTGATGCGTTCTGCCGGTCTCCAGCCATAAGCGCACAAGAGTGGCGCGGCGGTACGAAGCGATTGTCTCGTAATGGGTAACGGCATGATCCCCGGCTGGTGACACGCGCCTACGGGCACTATGATGGCGGTCTTTGCCGATCGGCTCATCAATCGTTCCTGCTGGCCTGCGAAGCACGCCTTGCACTAGGGCGACATACTGCCTGCCTATCGTCTTCTCTCGCATCGCCGCGTCCAGGTGCAGCTGCGCCAGCTCATTGCGCGCATAGAGCACGGGTCCAGCCGTATCATCGTCCAGCCGGTGGATATGCTTCGCGGACTGATGGTCGCCATGCGCGATACCGGCGAGTGCTGCCGCCTCATCGAGAGTTCCGCGCTGGCCGGGTGCATTCGGATGAACAGGCATACCTGCTGGCTTGTCCATGACGAGGCACCAGTCGTCTTGAAAAAGCACCTCTGCCTGTGCGCGCTCATTGGACGACCGCACAGCCTCCACTTCCTCTCGCTGCTGCATCGCCATCCGATAAACCGCATCCTTTGCCGGATCGGCCGGAATGAAGGTGCGGAGCCGGATCGTGTCTCCGTCCATTTGGATGCCGCCTACGGAGAAGAGGCGATTCAAGTAACGTACCGGAAATAAACCAAGGGCCAGCAGCCATTGCCGCACATGGTGCGGATGACTCCCGGCCTCTATCTGCTGAACGCCGGCATGGGCAGCATGGCTCGCCAGCTCTTTCGCCGACAAGCTCAGCCACTCCCCGTTTCGTTCATAGGTTAACAAACGATGTTCAACCACGACTCTCAGCTCCTATTAGAGACGGCGAAGCGCCTCATCGTGTGCTTCAATCGTTGCATCAATTGCCGCCTCGTCATGCACGCCAGAAACGAACATGCCTTCAAACTGGGACGGCGCAACGCTAACGCCCAAATCCAACATCGATGCAAAATAAGCTCTGAACCGATCCAGATCCGCTGTCTTCGCCGTGTCGTAGTTGATAACATGCTTCTCGGTGAAGAACGGGCAAACCATGGATCCTACACGATTAATCGTAGCAGGTACGCCGTGTTTCGAAGCATTCGCCTCAAAGCCGCGCTGCAAGCGAACGCTCATCCGCTCAAGCTGCTCGTACGTTTGCGGTGTAAGCAGGCTTAGCGTTGTATAACCCGCGGCCATCGCAAGCGGATTGCCGGACAACGTGCCAGCTTGATAGATCGGACCGCTAGGCGCCATCATCTCCATTATTTCGCGTTTGCCGCCGTATGCGCCGACTGGCAGGCCGCCTCCGATGACTTTGCCTAGGCAAGTCAGATCCGGCGTTACGCCGTACAAGCCTTGCGCACAGTTGTAATGAACGCGGAAGCCTGTCATGACTTCATCGAAGATGAGCAAGCTGCCATATTGCGTCGTAATGTCGCGCAGCCCTTGCAGGAAGCCAGGCAGCGGCGGAACGACACCCATATTGCCGGCAATTGGCTCAACGATAATACAAGCGATCTGCTCGCCGTACTGCTCGAACGCCAGCTTAATGGAGTTCAGATCATTATAAGGAACGGTAATCGTATGGGATGCCACGCTCTCTGGCACACCAGGGCTGTCAGGCAATCCAAGCGTTGCAACGCCTGATCCTGCTTTAATAAGCAAGCTGTCCGCATGACCATGGTACGAGCCTTCAAACTTCAAAATTTTGCTGCGCTTCGTATAGCCGCGCGCAAGACGCAGTGCGCTCATCGTCGCTTCCGTGCCGGAGTTTACCATACGGACGACTTCAACCGATGGCACCCGATCGCAGACGAGCTCAGCCATCAGCGTCTCGAGCTCCGTCGGAGCGCCGAAGCTTGTCCCTTTCTCAGCCGTCTTCTTGATCGCTTCGATAACCTCTGGATGGGCGTGGCCCATAATGAGCGGTCCCCACGAACCGACATAGTCGATGTAGCTGTTGCCATCAATGTCGTAGACGCGGTAGCCTTCGCCGCGCTCCATATATACCGGTGTTAGTCCAACAGATTTGAAAGCGCGAACCGGAGAGTTAACGCCGCCGGGAATGACCGTCTTCGCTTTGGCAAAAGCAGCTTTGGAGCGCTCATCCGACCTTTTCTGATTCTTAACGTTCATTTGCGACACCTGCCTGTTAATTAGTGACAATCCTATGGTACACTTCTGCTATAGATCGTACAGGCTTTCCTACTATCTTGGCCTGTTACTCCAGATGGAGAGGCTGATTGCATTGATCGAACTATTGAAGACCGTACAGCTATTTGAAAGCTTGAGCGACGAACAGCTGCATCATATTTTGTCGATCGCGAATAAGCAATCTTTTCCTGCAGGAACCGTATTGTTTCAGGAAAATGATCACGGTTCAGCTTTCTATATTCTGTTGAAAGGTTCCGTGAAAATTTATACGCGCAGCACAGCAGGCGAGGAAAAGGTGCTGTCGCTCATCCAAGCTGGCGAGAGCTTCGGCGAATTGTCGCTGCTTGACGGCAGACCACGTTCGGCTTCCGCACAGACGCTTGAATCGACGACATTGCTTGTCATCGCAGGCAAAGCATTCAATGACCTGCTCCGCAATCAATTTGAGATTACTCGCCATATTATGGCTGAGCTGTGCCGCAGGTTGCGCGACACGAACCAGCATGTCTATGACCTGACCTTCGTTGACGCCCGCACCCGCGTGCTTAAGAACGTCATCCTGCTTGCTAACCGCCACGGCTCGCGCTCTGGCAACATCATCACAATTAAAATTGCGCTGAACTTTGACGAGCTCTCCCAGATGGCAGGCGTCACGAAGCAATCGTTATCCCAGGTGCTTCGCGATCTCGAGGACCGCAACATCCTCAAATTCGGCCTAAATGAATATAAGCTCGACCTTGCCCGCCTGAACGGCTAGACCGTTCAGGCTTTTTAACATTATGGAATGTATAGGTTAAGCTGTATCCATTTCTATAATGTCTCCGCGAAACGTAAGCTTCTGCCGTCAGAAGACGGCGATAGCCATTTACACTTGCGCTCATGCAAAGTCTAGCCTAGTTTTGTTATTCCCCGCGCAGCCAGCGTGCCACATCAAGCGCATGATACGTAATAATGATATCCGCACCCGCACGTTTCATCCCCGTGAGTGTCTCCAGCACAATCGCGCGCTCATCAATCCATCCATTAGCCGCAGCAGCTTTCACCATCGAATACTCTGCACTAACATTGTACGCAACAACCGGCAAGTCAAAAGTCTCCTTCAACATACGCACAACATCGAGATAAGCAAGCGCAGGCTTCACCATCAGCATGTCCGCACCTTCGATGATGTCCGCTTCTGCTTCACGAAGCGCTTCACGCGCATTGGCTGGGTCCATCTGATAAGTTTTACGGTCGCCGAACTGTGGTGCGGAGTGGGCCGCATCACGGAATGGTCCGTAGAATGCAGACGCATATTTGACCGAGTAGGACATAATCGGCACAGACTCGAAGCCTGCCGCATCCAATCCTTCACGGATTGCGCCAACGAAGCCATCCATCATGTTGGATGGCGCAATAATGTCAGCGCCAGCTTCCGCTTGCGAGACAGCCGTCTTCACGAGCAGCTCGAGCGAAGAATCGTTATCGACTTCCGCGCGGCCTGTCCGCTCGTCGTGATGGATCATGCCGCAGTGGCCGTGATCAGTAAATTGACAGAGGCATGTATCTGCAACGACGAGCAGCTGCGGTGCCCATTCCTTGATCGCACGCGTCGCTTCTTGCACGATACCGTTATGATCATACGCGGATGAACCGACTGCATCCTTCGTTGCTGGAACGCCGAACAGCAGAATTGCTTTTACGCCGCTTGCGACTACGTTATCAATCTCCTGCTGGAGTAGATCCATCGACAGATGATAAACGCCTGGCATCGAAGGAATTTCTTCTTTGATGCCTGTGCCGACTGTAACGAACAACGGGTAGATCAAGTCATCTACCGTTAATTGTGTTTCACGCACCAAGCTGCGCAATCCTGCGGTTCCGCGCAATCTGCGGTTTCTTGTAATTGGAAATGCCATGTTAGTATGCTCCCTTCAGCTTGCGATTCATTGCTATTGCATCAATAAGTCCGTCTATCGTAGCCTCTTCAGGCTGAATCGTTACCGTAAGTCCTACCTCAGCAGCTGTTTGCGCCGTTACAGGACCAATACAAGCTATATCTACGCCTTGCAGCAGCTCTACAGGCTGTTCTACGCCCATACGCCGCAGCACTTCGAGTAAATTCGTAACCGTCGATGAGCTTGCGAACGTAATAACGTCCACTTTACCTTTGAGCAACAGCTCAAGCGTCTCTTCGTCTTGCTCTTCCGCAAGCACCGTCTCGTACACGTCGATCTCGACAGGCGTCAGCCCTCTTGCCCTCAGCTCACGCGGCATCACTTCGCGTGCGAGATCGCCTCGCGGTAGAAGCACGCGTTGACCTTCTATGAGATGCTCATTCAAGCTATCAAGCAGATCCTCTGCTTGGAATTTGACAGGCAGCACATCAACCAGCATGCCTCGCTTCTCCAGCGCTTCTGCTGTCTTCGGTCCGACCGCGGCAATGCGCGCGCGGTGAAACCGGCGAATATCAATGCGCAGCTTGCTCAGCCAGCTGAAGAAATAATCGACGCCGTTGACGCTCGTGAACATGAGCCACTCATACTGCTCCGCCGCTTGCAGCGCAGCCGTAAGCTCCGCCACCGCCGCATCTCCTGCAGGCTCCCTCGTCTCAATAACCGGGAATTCGCAGGCTTCGCCGCCAAGCTCATCAATCTGTTCGACAAGGTCGCTGCTCTGCGCTCTCGCGCGCGTCACAAGCACGCGCGTGCCGAATAACGGCTTGCGCTCGTACCACATCAGCTTCTCGCGCTGGCGCACAACGTCGCCGACGACGATGACCGCCGGTGGCTTGAAGTCCGCCGCTTCCACGATCGCTTCAATTGTCTCAAGCGTCCCTGTTACGGTCCGCTGCTCCACGCGCGTGCCCCAGCGAACTAGCGCCACAGGCGTATCCGCAGGTTTGCCATGCTTGATGAGCTGCTCAGCGATGTAGCCGATCTTCGCTACCCCCATCAGGAAGACAAGTGTACCCGTTGCAAGCGTTACTTTGTCCCACTGAATGGAATGGTCAAGCTTATCCGGACTCTCGTGACCCGTAATAATAGATAAAGATGAAGCCAAATCGCGATGCGTAACCGGAATGCCCGCATAGGCAGGCACGGCGATTGCAGAGGTAATGCCTGGCACGATATCGAACTCAATCCCGTTCTGATACAGCAGCTCGGCCTCTTCGCCAACACGGCCGAATATAGTTGGATCGCCGCCCTTCAGACGAGTGACGACCTTCCCTTGCAAGGCAAGATCAACGAGCAGTTGGTTAATATCTTCTTGCTTCATCGTATGACGATCCGGAAGCTTGCCAACGTAGACCTTCTCGGCGCCCGGCTTTAAATATTTCAACAATCGTGGACTTGCGAGCCGGTCATAGACGATGACGTCACAAGCTGCTATACATTCTTTTCCCCGAATCGTGATGAGCTTTGGATCGCCTGGACCCGCTCCTACGAGATAGACCTTCCCCTTGCCGCTTCTCTGTAGCACAGTCGCTCATCCCCTAACTTCAGCTAATATACGGTCTGCTCCTCTAGCTTTAAGCAGCGCTGCGGCTTCCATGCCGAGCGCAACCGGATCATTGCCTTGCAATGTTTCTTTCAGCAGAACGCTGCCGTCAGCTGAGCCGACAATACCTGTCAATTCCAGCAGCGCGGAACCATCCTCCGCTTCCCCAACGATTGTCGCGTGAGCGCCAATCGGGATTTGGCACCCGCCGTTCAAGGCGCCAAGGAAGCTTCGCTCAGCCGACACGGCAAGCGCGGTAATCGGATCGTTCAAGAGCGCGAGCAGCTCGCGCACAGCAGCGTCGTCTTCGCGGCACTCAATGCCGAGTGCGCCTTGTCCAACCGCCGGGACACACAGCTCCTCCGAGAGGTATGCCGATATCTTCCCGTCCCAGCTCATGCGGTGCAAGCCTGCAGCTGCTAGAACAATCGCATCGAAGCCTTCAGTGTCCAGCTTCTTAATGCGGGAATCAATATTGCCGCGAATCGACTCGATTTGCAAGTCAGGACGCGCATTCTTTAATTGGCTGGAACGGCGCAGGCTGCTCGTGCCCACTTTTGCTCCTTGCGGAAGCTCTGAGAGCGATAGGCCACCTGCCGAGATAAGGCAATCACGAGGATCAACCCTTTTCGGAACTGCGCCATTCATGAGACCTTCCGGCAGCTCGTAAGGCATGTCCTTCATGCTGTGAACGGCGAGATCGATCTCTTGATCGAACAGCGCTTGCTCGATTTCTTTCACGAATAGACCTTTGCCGCCGACTTTGGACAACGTCACATCAAGAATACGGTCGCCTTTCGTCACAATTTTGCGAATTTCAAAATCATACGGAAGCCCGTGCTCCGCACAAATCGCTTTCAGCTGATCAATGACTTGGCCCGTTTGCGTCAAGGCAAGCGCGCTCTGACGTGTTCCTACAACGATTACTCGACGTCCATCTACGATATAAGGCATGTGTTATTGTCTCCTCTTCGCTGCTTGCTGCAGCCTGTTCATCCACTCATCTATCGGTTCATTGCGATCATACTCCGCCCCAGGAACAGCAAGCTCTTCCGCAGCCTGGCGTAATAGCATCGTCCTTGCAGTTTCATCTGTCACTTCGCCTTGAACATGCTCGCGAAGCAGCCGCAGCCGCTCCACAAGTTCTTTATAAGCAGCGCCATACTGCCCCGCTAGCTGCTTCTTCAATAGGCTCGTTAATGCCGGACTAGCGCCGCCAGTCGTCACTGCGATCAGCAGCTCGCCTCGTCTGACTGCAGATGGCGTAATGAAATGACCGGATTCGCCCAGATCGGCGACATTGACGAGCGCCCCGCAGCTCTCGCCGTAGGCTGCAATTCTCCCATTCATTTCCCGCGAGTCAGTCGCTGCGAATAGAAGAAAAGCCTTGTGCAGGTCTTGTTCTATGTATTCCCGTTGCACAAGGCCGATACACCCGCTACTCGCGAGCACCTTCAGTTCTTCAGTTATATGTGGCGCGATGACGATAATCTCGTCTGCCCCGCCGTCTAATAGGCCGCGAACCTTACGCTCCGCAACTGCTCCGCCGCCTACGACGACGCAGCGCCGGCCATGAAGCCTCACCATCATCGGATAATAATCTCTCATTTTCCTGGCGAAACGCTCCTTTCGCAGGCACTGACTTTGTATCTGCACTCCTTATGACCAGCTGTGAAAATTAGATGCCTCGTTCATAAATACATTCAGCAGCAGAACCGCGTAGCTAATTAGATTGAATCTGGCAAACTTCCGACCTGCCCCATCAAACCATTGATGCTTCAGCACATTCCAGATATAAAGCGCAAGCGCTACAAATGATGTCAGCACCTTCAGATCAAGAAGCAAGCCGTAACGGCCTTCAACCAAGATGGATGCTACCGCTATCGCGAGCGATAGCATAAGCAGCGGTGTACCAATCAGCGATACCCGGAACATAAACCGATCCGCTACATCGAGGCTCGGCATTCTCTGCATCTGCTTCGTCCATTGCTTCCCCTTCAGCCTTCTGAACAGGAATAGGTACATCCCTGAGAAAATAGCGCTCAGCGTAAACGCCGTATACGCTAGAATCATCAGAATAACATGAAGAACAAGCATGTCATGCGCCAGCTCCCACCTCTCCATGGAGGCGCCGGAACCGATACCGAATAAATTGATCGTTAATACGGCAAATCCGATTACGTTGACGAAGAAGACGATAAGCTCCATTCGAAAAAAACGGCTCATCACCAAAGAAAGCGTGATAAGCAGCCAAGAGAAGAGGAGCAAATATTCAAACAATGACATAAAGGTCATGTCCAGGTGCGATATGATTCGATGAACAATGAAGCCAGTCTGCAGCACCCAGACGAAAATAAGCAGCCCTGTTCCCAATTGTTTCGCTTGCCGATTTCGATCAACGAAATCGGAGAAGTAAAACAGAAGGCTCAGGGCATAGACGTACAGGATTCCATCATAAAACCAGTTTTGGGTAACCATAGGCGCCTCCGCAAACTTTGAACAACTTATCTTGTAATCGCCGCAATAGAGCCTTTGCCAAGCGAAGGCAGCATATCTTTGGCAGCAGATTTGATTTCGCCTTGCACTGCAGCCTTCTGCTGCATAGCTTTGTTCTCGTTTTCGGTTTGATCCAGCGTATCTTCAAGCGCGAATAATTTCACGAACAGGTCCATCGCCTCATCAGCCTTCTTCTCGCCGGCCATTTCTTTAATGCGAAGGATCGGGTCATGCATCATTTGGTTCACGATGCTCTTGGTTAGCTTGTGAATGATCTTAAGCTCCCGCTCGCCAAGGTCAGGCAGCTTGTTCGCCAAGCTGTCCATCGTCTCCGAGTGGATATCTGCGGCTTTCGTCTGCAGCGCCCGGATGAGAGGTGCGACACCAAGCGTCTTATACCAAGTGCGGTAAGCGTCAAGCTCAGCTTCAATAAGGACATCAATCTTGGCAGCCTCTACACGGCGCTGCTCCATATTGCTCTCTACGATCCCTTCAAGATCGTCGATATCATACAAGAAAACGTTGTCGACCGACGCAATCGCTGGATCAAGATCACGCGGAACTGCAATATCGATCATGAACAGCGGACGAGACTTGCGTCTGTGCATCGCTACTGCCACTTGCTCGCGCATAATGACATAACCATCAGAGCCCGTTGAGCTAATTACAATATCCGTCTCATGTAAACGCGCAATCGCGTCTGCCATTGAAAGCGGCGTTCCATTAAACTTATCAGCAAGCTGCACTGCACGATCGTAGGTTCGGTTTACAACAAAGACGCGGCTTGCACCGTTCGCATATAGATGCTTCGCAGTCAGCTCGCTCATTTTGCCGGCTCCAACAATCATTATCGTCTTCCCGCCAAATTGGCCGAAAATCCGTTTGCCAAGCTCGACAGCCGCGTAGCTGACTGAAACCGCAGCTTCCCCGATAGCTGTATCGGAGTGCGCCTTCTTCGCAAGCGTAACAGCTTGCTTGAAGATCGAGTTGAACAGTGTACCCGTTGTCTTGTATTCTTGCGCAAGTGCAAATGCGCTCTTAATTTGACCTAAAATTTGCGTTTCGCCAATGACCATGGAATCAAGACCACAAGTAACACGGAACAGATGATCGATCGCTTTCTCATCTTCATACATATATAAATCCGAGGTAAACTGCTGTCTCGGCGTATTAAACCATTTCTCCATAAAGCTGCGAATATAATGGCCACAAAGCGTTGGTCGATCAACAACAGCATACAGCTCTGTCCGGTTACAGGTCGCAACGATGACACATTCCATAATGCTCTTCGTTTGTTTCAGCTGCTTCAAAGCATCTGGCAAATCTCGCTCGGAGAATGTAAAGCGTTCCCTAACTTCAACAGGAGCTGTTCGATAATTCAACCCGACTACGATAATGTGCATGCGCGTTCACCTGCCCTTCGACATCATTTTTCATCATTTAGTATAGCACAGTAAGGCGAGCTATACCCCTGCAATTATGAAAATTATTTGAAAATCTCATTTGTTTTCAGACATGAATTTGTTGAAATAAAAATACTTCCCCCTATTCGCATTACGCGAATCGAAGAAAGTATTTGTTGTACGACTGCTTATTTAAATAATGCTACACAAGCTCTACTTGCTTCATGTCGGCTTCAACCACTTGCAGCTCACCCATACCGCGAACAAGCTTCTTAGCGTGCATTACTTTTGGTTTCAATACAGACATCATGTAGTCGATCGCGAGTTGCGGATCAACTGTTTCTCCACATGTATAACAATCAAGAGCAGCGAACCCTCTCTCAGGATACGTGTGAATGGAAAGATGACTTTCTGACAGCAGTACGAGCACAGTTGCTCCTTGTGGTTCGAATTGTTGTGCCTGCACCGAAAGTACAGTGGCACCGCAAGCTTCAGCAGCTTCTACCATTTGGGCTTGTAAAAATTCCGCGTTGTTGAGCTTGTCAAAATCTACACCCCAAGTATCAACAGCAACGTGTCTTCCGAAAGTTGAATATTCCATCTCTCGGTTCCCCCTTCCTAGGAATAAAATGTTTTGTAATTTCATCCGCTAGGACCTACGTCATTCACTGCCCGAGGGACTTTCCGCTCGCAACATTACCATGTCCTGAGTGAATCCTGGTTCCTAATTGTCATTGCAACGAAAATAAAAATAACATCTATCGCCCAGAAATGCAACAGTTTTTTTTGGCATAATTATTTGGACCATGCTGCGAAAATTCCACTTTTCAACGTATGTTCGAATTGAATGGTTGGTGTGCGCCATTACTCGTCCATAAACAATAAAAAAAGCCGCATTTCTGCGGCCTTTTCACATTTGCATATTGTACATTTATTAAGCTTCTAGCTTAAACAAGTTACGGGAATACTGAGCTAAACGCTCATCAATAATAGCAATTTGCTCCCGATCTTTGCATTGATTACGCAAATCAAGCAACTGATTGATCGCGCCGCGTACGACTTCGATCTCTTTCTCAACATCCATAATGCGAAACGCTGCTTCGAGCTGGCCAATCGTGTCTTTGAATTCAAAGACGACTCTTGATTCGCCACCGCGAATTTCGACAATTTTGCGAACAGTGCCTTCGGTATAATGATAGGTCATCATATAGTTCGGATAAATGCGGTTGACGACTGCATCGCCGCGGAATACGGATACCGCTTTGCGCATGGCGTTCGTTAACTTCGGATGCATGATGCGGCATGTGAGCGCACAAACGAATTGATCTTGCTCACGCTCGAATGTAAGGCGGACTTCTTCTTGTCCTGCGTCGTCTTCGAGAACCACCTCGTGATTGCCGTTTTCAAGTACCCGCACCTGTTGTTTTATGTGCTGGTCTTCAAAAAACCGGACAAATCCCGCCATCTCTTCAGCCGTTAATTGCAGAGAAGCATTGACATATTCTGTGGCTATCCGCTGAGCCATAAAGATCTCCTCAATTCTTTAAAGTAACGCATTTGTAAATCTTCTTGCTTACCTATATTATACCCGATCGAAAAGGTTTATTCCTGTCAGCCAGCCGCGATATTCTCGCATATTTCTGAATAATCAAGGAGATTTTACGAAGAGTCACCGCTTTTATGCGTTATCCTCACTTTTCGAGTGAAACTTCTGCTGTTTCTTCCGCTTCTTCAGCTTCTGCTGCTGTTTCCTCAATCGTTTCATTAATCAAAGCCCACAGCTCGTCACGACCAAGCCCTGTCTCTGAGGAGAAGAGTACATGGCGGTCAGCCGGATGGAAGCTGAGCGATGTCTTAATCATCTTCACATGCTTGTCCCACTTGCTCTTCGGGATCTTATCCGCCTTCGTCGTTACAATGCAAACGGGAATTTCATAATGCTTCAGCCAATCGTACATAAGAATGTCGTCCTTGGACGGCTCATGACGGATATCAATGATGAGCAGCACCATGCGAAGCGGCTCGCGGTCGTTCAAGAAAGTCTCGATCATTGTTCCGAATTGTTGACGCTGCACCTTCGATACTTTGGCATAGCCATAACCGGGAAAATCGACGAGATATAAGCGATCGTTTACACGGTAGTAGTTGAGCTGCTGCGTCTTGCCTGGCTGCGCGCTCGTTCTCGCTAGCCCTTTGCGATTTATCATCTTGTTAATGAGCGATGATTTGCCGACGTTGGAACGCCCTGCCAGAGCGAACTCTGGCAGGGCATCCACAGGATATTGATCGGGTCTTACCGCACTGATGACGAATTCAACGTTAGTAATTTTCACTTGTCGTAACCTGCTTTCTTAAAACATAACAACGTGTAGGGTTTCACCCTACACGCCTAGCTTGTATTTCTCGTCGAAACGTAAGCTTTCTAGCACCGAAAGGCGGTGCCAGTCATTTACGCTTAATGCGTTTCCACCGGCGCCTCTGCCTGCGCTTCATGAAGCGCGTGCTTGAGCACCTCGTCCATGGAGCTGACTGGGACGAACTCCAGATCGTCCTTCACGCTGTCCGGGATGTCGCGCAGATCACGCTCGTTCTCCTTCGGCATAAGCACTTTCCGGATGCCGGCGCGGTGCGCGGCGAGCGATTTCTCCTTCAGCCCGCCAATCGGAAGCACGCGTCCGCGGAGTGTAATCTCACCCGTCATCGCTACTTCCTTATTCACATAACGGTTCGTCAACGCCGAGATAAGCGCTGTCGCCATCGTAATGCCTGCGGATGGACCATCCTTCGGAATCGCGCCTTCGGGAATATGAATATGAATATCGTTCTTCTCATGGAATTTCGGATCGATGCCGAGCTCTTCTGCGCGTGAACGCGTATAGCTGAACGCCGCCTGAGCTGATTCCTTCATGACATCGCCGAGCTTACCGGTTAACGTCAGCTTGCCGCTGCCAGGCAGCACCGTCACCTCGATGACTAGCGTATCGCCGCCAACCTCGGTCCAGGCGAGGCCGGTAACCGCCCCGATCTGATCCTCTGATTCTGCCATGCCATAGCGGAACTTCGCCGGTCCAAGCCATTCCTTCACTTTCGCAGCATCGACGTCAATCGACTCCGTGCCCGCTTCCGTTACGATCGCCTTCGCTGCTTTACGGCAAAGCGCAGCAATCTGCTGCTCCAAGTTGCGGACGCCGGACTCTCGCGTATATTCACGGATCACTTGCTGCAAGCTGTCATCGCCAAGCAGCAGCTGTTCATCCTGCAGGCCGTGCTCGCGCTTCTGCTTCGGCAGCAAGTATCGCTTAGCGATTTGAAGCTTCTCAAGTTCGGTATAGCCCGGAATATAGAGCACTTCCATCCGGTCAAGCAGCGGTCTTGGAATATTATGAATCGCATTGGCTGTCGTCACGAACATAACGTTCGACAGATCAAATGGCACTTCGATGAAGTGATCGCTGAACGTGCTGTTCTGCTCCGGATCAAGCACTTCGAGCAATGCGGAAGCCGGATCGCCGCGGAAGTCCATCGCCATCTTGTCAATCTCATCCAACAAAAATACCGGATTGAGCGAGCCTGCTGTCTTCATCCCTTGAATGATACGCCCCGGCATTGCGCCGACATATGTACGGCGATGACCGCGAATTTCGGCTTCATCCCTCACGCCGCCGAGCGAGATGCGAACGAATTCGCGATTCAGCGACTTCGCGATGGAGCGCGCAATCGATGTTTTACCGACACCAGGAGGACCGACAAGGCAGAGAATTGGACCCTTCAGCTTCTTCACCAGCTGCTGGACCGCCAAATACTCAAGAACGCGCTCCTTCGGTTTCTCCAGCCCATAATGA
This sequence comes from Paenibacillus sp. sgz302114, assembly GCF_056120345.1. NCBI lineage: Bacteria > Bacillati > Bacillota > Bacilli > Caryophanales > Paenibacillaceae > Paenibacillus > Paenibacillus sp. sgz302114. The sequence goes on along the minus strand of NZ_JBVYOI010000001.1, from coordinate 405,102 downwards.
TCTTCGTTCAAAATGCCTTCCGCCCGGTTCACATCGAGGTCATCCTCGGTCTTCTTGTTCCAAGGCAAAGAGAGTAGCCAATCAATATAATTGCGGATGACACCGCCTTCTGCTGAAGTCGATGGCATCTTCTCGAGACGGTCGATTTCTTTCTCGACCTTCTCCTTTACTTTCTCCGGAATGCCGGATTCGGCCATCTGCGTCCGAAGCTCCTCCGCTTCGCCTGCACGGCCTTCTTTCTCGCCAAGCTCTTTCTGAATCGCCTTCATCTGCTCGCGCAAATAATATTCCTTTTGCGTCTTCTCCATCTGTTTCTTGACGCGCTGGCTGATCTTTCTTTCGAGCTCCAGCACTTCGCGCTCATTATTCAGAATGTCGAGCAGACGCTCCAGCCGTTCACGTACATCAATCGTCTCAAGGATATCTTGCTTATCCTTAATTTTGAGCGACAGGTGACTGGAGATGACATCGGCAAGCCGCCCTGGCTCATCAATGTCAGATACAGCCGCGAGAGTCTCCGGCGTCACCTTCTTCGACAAGTTGATATAATGCTCGAACTGGTTCAGAACCGTGCGCATGAGCGCATCGATCTCCGGATCGGTCGACTCCGATTCCGGCAGCTCCTTGATCGACACTTCATAGAAATCTTCATTCGGCAAGTAATCGACGATCTCTGCGCGAACGACGCCTTCCACGAGCACACGAATCGTACCGTTTGGCAGCTTGAGCATCTGTCGAACCCGCGCTACCGTGCCCACACGGAAAATATCTTCCTGTGTCGGCTCTTCAATATTCACCTCGGACTGCGAACATAACAAAATCATATGATCGTCCAGCATTGCGCGATCAAGCGCGCGTACTGATTTCTCCCTGCCCACATCTAAATGCAGCACCATGCTGGGGTATACAAGCAGCCCCCGTAGCGGCAGCAGGGGCAAGCGACGACCTTTCCATTTAGCAGGTCCCATTCCAGCACCTCCGTCTTGAAGCTTACGTCTCTAACTTAGAAGGCCGATTGTAAATCGGCCTAAAGTTTTAGAGCTTTTATCCATTTTATCACTGAGCGGAATCCGCCTGCAAATAGGGGAGGCTGCCCGCGATAAATACATCAGCAGCCGGCGATGGAATTGTAGCCTGAACATGTGCCTCTTCCACCCCAAATACGTGCTTAAACACTTCTTCAACATGGTCAACCGGAATTACTTGCACCCCTTGCAGCTCTGCGAAGATGGCCTGCCAGTTCTCGCGCGGAATAATGACCGTATCCGCTCCGGCTTGGAATGCCGCTTCAACTTTGGCAAGCACGCCGCCTACCGGCTTCACATTGCCGTGAATCCCCATCTCGCCTGTCATCGCAAGCTTATGGCTAATTGGAAAGCCTTTGATTGCCGAAGCGATTGCAGTCGCCATCGCAATGCCGGCGGAAGGACCGTCAATCGGAGTACCGCCCGGAAAATTAATATGCAAATCGTAATTTTCCGGCTTCATGCCCATCCGGCGCAGCACGGTCAACACGTTCTCGATCGAGCCTTTCGCCATGCTCTTGCGGCGAAGCGTTCTGCTGCTTCCTCCGCCAAGCTCTTCTTCATCGACGACACCAGTGATTGTATATACCCCTTTGCCTGCTCTTGCTCCGATCGCACTAACTTCGATCTCAAGCAGCGTGCCCATGTTCGGGCCATATACTGCCAGTCCGTTTACAAAGCCGACTTGAGGCGCAGCTGGCACTTTGCGATCTGGGCGAGGAGGAATTTGGCTGCTGTTGACCACCCATTCGATGTCCGATGCCGAGATCGCCTCGCGCTTCTCAGACAATGCAAGCCCTGCAGCCAGTTGAATAATATTGACGGCTTCGCGCCCGTTCGTCGCGTAGCGAGTAATCACGTCAATCGCTTCCTGTGAAGGAGGCAAACCAATCTTCTTCAGCGCATTCACGGCTATCTGCGAGATTTCATCCGGCAGCAGCGGACGGAAGTAAATTTCCATGCATCTGGAACGCAGCGCGGGCGGAAGCTCTTGCGGCGAACGCGTCGTCGCGCCTACGAGCCTGAAGTCAGCTGGAAGTCCATTCTGAAAAATATCATGGATGTACATCGGAATACTGTTATCCTCAGAATTGTAATAGGCACTCTCAAGATAGACTTTGCGGTCTTCAAGTACTTTTAACAATTTATTCATCTGTATCGGATGCAATTCACCAATTTCATCAATAAACAACATGCCGCCATGCGCCTTCGTCACAGCACCTGGTTTCGGTTGCGGAATGCCCGCAACTCCCATGGCGCCCGCCCCTTGATAGATAGGGTCATGCACCGATCCGATAAGCGGATCCGCGATACCGCGCTCGTCAAAGCGAGCGGTAGTCGCATCAATCTCCGTGAACTTCGCCTCTTGCAGAAACGGTGACGTCGGATTCTTCTTCGCTTCTTCCAGTACGACACGAGCAGCCGCAGTCTTACCGACACCCGGCGGCCCATAAATAATAACGTGCTGCGGATTCGCACTGCACATCGCAGCCTTCAGTGCGCGCAATCCATCCCTTTGTCCGACGATATCGTTAATCGTCTGAGGTCTCGTCTTCTCCGACAGCGGCTTAGTGAGTGATACGGAACGCAGCTTGCGCAGCTTATCCATCTCTTTACGCGACTCACGGTCTACGGCCGTCCGGTTCGTCTTCTGGTTACGTAACAGGTTCCAGAAATACAAACCGATGACAATAGCAAAAAACACTTGAATAAACATCAAAATCATACTTAAGTTACTCATAACGATTACTCCTCTCTAAAAAGAAAGAAACGGCGCTCTCGCCGCTTCCCCCAAAAAAAATCCGGCTTTATGGGGCTCATACTCTTCAGTATTGCCCCCCGCCGGATGGAATAATCGCACTATTCACGTAAAGTTTACTGTTTATGCCGTCACATGGGGCCCAGGCAGGTGCTTGCGCCCTGGAATTTCTCCCGTTGCTTCGAACACACGGACGATCTCGTCAATTTCCTTCTTCAGTTCGGAGAGAAGCTCAGCTTCAGGAACTTTACGGATCATCTCTCCGTATCGGAACAGCATCCCTTCGCCACGCGCTCCCGCGATACCGATATCCGCTTCGCGCGCTTCTCCTGGACCGTTCACGGCACAGCCAAGCACGGATACTTTAATCGGTACTTTGATCTTGCTAATATACTCTTCAACCTCGTTAGCAATCGAGAACAGATCGATATCAAGGCGTCCGCATGTCGGACAAGAGACGAGCGTCGCTGCATTCGTAATAAGACCGAACGTCTTCAGCAGCTCACGCGCTACCTTCACTTCTTCAACAGGGTCAGCGCTCAGGCTGATCCGCACCGTGTTGCCGATGCCCATTGCCAGCAACGCACCGATACCAGCGGAACTCTTGATCGTGCCTGTATGCAGCGTGCCCGCTTCCGTAATGCCTAGGTGCAGCGGATAACGAATCACTTCTGCCGCCATTCGGTATGCTTCGATCGCCATCGGCACATCGGACGCCTTCAGCGACACGATAATGTCGTGGAAGTCGAGTTCTTCAAGAATGCCGATATGGAACAAAGCGCTCTCTACCATCGCTTCTGGCGTTGGGTAACCGTACTTCTCGAGCAGGTGGTTTTCCAGCGAGCCGGCGTTTACGCCGATCCGGATTGGAATGTTCTTCTCTTTACAAGCTTTGACGACCGCTTCGACTTTCTCTCTACGGCCGATATTGCCCGGGTTGATCCGCACTTTATCGACGCCGTTCTCAATGGCAGCCAGCGCCAGACGGTAATCAAAATGAATATCCGCAACGAGCGGAATATGAATGCGTTTTTTAATTTCCTTGATCGCCTCGGCAGCTTCCTTGTTATTGACCGTTACCCGGACAACTTGGCAGCCAGCCTCTTCCAAACGCAGAATCTCAGCAACCGTTGCTTCAACGTCCGCTGTCTTCGTTGTACACATACTTTGAATAATGACTTCATCGCTGCCGCCAATGGTTAGCGGCCCGACTTTGACCGGCACCGTATCCTTACGCAAATACATCAGGTAACCTCTCCCATCAAGTGTAAACGGCTGTCGCCGTCCTAAGGCGGCAAAGCTAACGTTTCACGGTGAAATATAAGCCCAGTATAAGGTAAAACTTATACTTTCTTATATTTGAACGTCAAAGTCCACCTCTGCGGGTCGCCCTCGAATGGCAGGCGGCTACAGAGGTGGAAACATTTGAGGTGTTATTTATTGGATCAGGCGCTTTCTTCCTTCTTCTTGCCTTTCTTGGAAACAAGCTCCGGCATGATCCGGTCTTGAACGACCTTCTCGGTAATGGTGCAACTGCTTACATCGTCACGCGAAGGCACTTCATACATCACATCGAGCATGAGTCCTTCAATGATCGCACGCAAGCCGCGGGCACCAGTGTTACGCTTAATCGCTTCTTTGGCGATCGCATCAAGCGCACCAGCTTCAAACTCGAGCTTCACGTTATCCATCTCAAGCAGCTTCTGATACTGCTTCACAAGCGCATTCTTCGGCTCGGAGAGGATACGTACAAGCGCGCTCTCATCAAGCGGCTCAAGCGTCGAGATAACTGGCAAACGACCGACAAACTCAGGGATCAAACCGAATTTGAGCAAGTCTTCTGGCAATACCATCGACAAATATTCGCCCGCTTTCAGATCCTTCTGAGCGTCGCCCACTGCATTAAAGCCGATTACTTTCTTACCGATCCGGCGCTTAATGAGCTGCTCCAGTCCGTCAAATGCGCCACCGCAGATGAACAGAATGTTCGTCGTGTCAATTTGAATAAATTCTTGATGCGGGTGTTTACGTCCGCCTTGCGGTGGAACGGAAGCGACCGTGCCTTCAAGAATCTTCAGAAGCGCTTGCTGTACGCCTTCACCGGATACGTCGCGTGTAATCGACGGATTCTCGGATTTGCGCGCTACTTTATCGATCTCATCGATGTAGATGATGCCGCGCTCGGCTTTCTCCACATCGTAGTCTGCCGCTTGGATCAGCTTCAGCAAAATATTCTCAACGTCTTCACCGACATAGCCGGCTTCTGTAAGCGAAGTTGCATCCGCAATCGCAAACGGTACGTTCAGAATCTTCGCCATTGTCTGTGCAAGAAGCGTCTTACCTGAACCCGTAGGACCTACGAGCAAGATGTTCGACTTCTGCAACTCAACGTCCTCAAGCTTATTCTGCGAATTCACGCGCTTGTAGTGGTTATACACCGCTACAGACAACGACTTCTTCGCTTGCTCTTGGCCGATGACATATTGATCGAGAATCGCACGAATATCGCGCGGTTTCGGAATGTCCTTTAGGTCAAGCTCTTCTTCGTGACCGAGCTCTTCCTCAACGATTTCCGTACATAACTCGATACATTCATCACATATATAGACGCCAGGTCCGGCAACAAGCTTACGTACTTGATCCTGCGACTTGCCGCAGAACGAACACTTCAGCTGGCCTTTCTCGTCGTTGAATTTAAACATGAGTTTTCACCCCTTCTTGTTGGTTCGCTGTCAATTACAGAGACGTGACGACTTTATCGATCAAGCCGTAGTTCAACGCCTCTTCCGCGCTCATGAAGTTGTCGCGATCCGTGTCGCGATCGATACGTTCATAAGTCTGGCCTGTGCGTTCCACATAAATTTGGTTCAGCTTCTGCTTCGTCTTCAAGATCCAATCTGCATGAATCTTGATATCGGACGCTTGGCCGCGGACGCCTCCAAGAGGCTGGTGAATCATAACTTCAGCGTTAGGAAGCGCAAAGCGCTTACCCTTCGCTCCTGCAGTAAGCAGCAGCGAGCCCATGCTTGCAGCTAGACCGACGCAAATGGTCGATACATCCGGCTTAATAAACTGCATCGTATCATAAATACCCATACCCGCGGTGACAGAACCGCCCGGTGAGTTAATGTACAGATGAATGTCCTTCTCCGGATCATCGGCTGCGAGGAACAATAGCTGCGCGATGACGGCATTGGCAACATCGTCGTCGATCGCACTTCCTAGAAAAATAATCCGATCCTTCAATAAGCGGGAGTATATATCGTAAGAACGCTCTCCCCGATTCGTTTGCTCAACGACCATAGGCACCAGATTCATGCGACCAACCTTCTTTCGTTATCGATTCTTCTTACCTCATCCATTTTAACATGTTACGGAAGCAATGTCATTTTTCTAAGTACGGTTTAACACCGGGTAACTACATATGTACGTCTTAGGCTCCCATCGCATGCCAAAAAGCTGCGTTAGGATAAAATAAGGCACGTATGTACGTGCCTTATCGGTTCATTGATTATTAAGCTACAACAGCTTCCTTGCTATTCTCAAGCAAGAACTTGATTGTTTTGCGAAGTACGAGATCTTCTTTGATGTTGTCGAGGTTGCCGTTGTTTTCAAAGATCGAGCGAAGCTCTTCAGCTGGGCGACCGTATTGAACGGACAGCTTCTCAAGCTCTTCGTTCAGATCTTCTTCACCGGACGTGATGCCTTCGTTCTTCGCGATTTGCTCCAGAACGAGGTTGTTGCGAACGCGTTTTACGGCGTCAGCGTTCATTTGGCTGCGAAGCGCTGCTTCGTCTTGACCGGAGAACTGGTAGTACAGCTCCAGGTTCATGCCTTGCATGCGAAGACGGTTCTCGAAATCACGCAGCATGTAAGTTGTTTCGGATTCGATCATTGCATCAGGGATGTCGATTACTGCAGCTTCAGCCGCTTTGTCAACTACCGCTGTTTCGCGAGCCGCTTCGTTTTCTTTCACTTTGCGTTCAGCAAGCTTCTTTTGCAGGTCTTGCTTGTACTCTTCAAGCGTATCGAATTCGCTAACGTCTTTCGCGAACTCATCGTCAAGAGCCGGAAGGTTCTTGCGCTTGATTTCGTGTACTTTCACTTTGAATACCGCTGGCTTGCCAGCAAGGTGCTCTGCATGGTAGCTCTCTGGGAACGACACTTCAACATCCTTGAAGTCGCCAGTAGCCATGCCGATTACTTGCTCTTCAAAGCCTGGGATGAATTGGCCGGAACCAAGCTCCAGGGAGTGACGCTCAGCTTGGCCGCCTTCGAACGCTACGCCGTCTACATAGCCGTCAAAGTCGATTACTGCTGTGTCGCCGTTCTCTGCAGCGCCTTCTTCGATAACAGTCAGCTCAGCGTGACGCTGTTGCAAACGGTTCAGTTCAGCTGCGATTTCCTCTTCTGTAACTTCTGCGTTTACAGCCGGTACTTCAATGCCTTTGTACTCGCCAAGCTCAACTTCAGGCTTCACAGTTACTTTCGCTGTGTACTTGAATGTTTTGCCTTTGCCGAATTGTTGAACGTCGATGTCAGGACGGTCTACTGGGAATACGCCAGTTTCTTTCACTGCTGCTGCATATGTGTCAGGAAGCAGGATGTCGATCGCATCTTGATACAGGCTTTCTACACCGAAACGGGATTCGAAGATTGCACGAGGCACTTTACCTTTACGGAAGCCTGGTACGTTTACTTTCTGAACGACTTTCTTGAATGCTTTGTCGATCGCTTCCGTAACTTGTCCAACTTCAACCTCTACGTTGATGGAGACAAGATTCTTGTCTATTTTTTCCCAAGTTGCTGTCATGTTATGCTTTCCCCTCCAAATTAAATAACACATCAATCTGTGTCAGATGTTTCACTGTAATAAACCATTCTATTATACTCAACAATCGGAGTAAGATCAAGACTGGCTGCCATGCTCGTTTTTAAATTGTACTATTTGGCGCAACGATCGGCAAGCCTGCTCATACCTGAAACGCAGCGCATCTGTAATGCCGTAAGCGTCCCTGACGTCGTCGTCATCCACCCTGCCATATAATGACAGTTCAAGCACTTGATGGAGCGCTGCTGAATAGCAGTCCACCGTGTCATCATCATCATTCAGTAGACGAGTATAGGCCGCTGTGCCATAGAGGCATTGCAGACACTCTTTCCACAGCTCACGGGCAAAATGAGGCAGCGACGCGTCCACCACTTCTGTTACCGATTCTACCCGTTCTACGACTCTTATAACCACTGGCGGAAAATCATCCATCGAAAGCGGCGTCGTTTCGATGTCAATCTCTACCATTTCACCGAGCCGTTCGAGCTTGATCGACCCCACTGCACCAAGCTTCTTCAGCGATTGCAACGCCTTGAACTGCAACGCCGGGTGGACCTCAGCGCTTGTCAGCCAAGTAACAATCGTCTGTTCCACAAGCGGATGCTGCAAATAAGCGGCACGTTCGAGCGCGAGGATCTGCTGATCTGCCACCGGATGATGCTGCATGATGTAGAGCACCTGCTGCACGAAGGCTTCATCGTAGTTGCCTGAGCTCAGGATATCTCGCCGCAGCGCCTCTTCATCCTTGCCGTCCTCGCTTCCATCTGCAAGCGTATGTATGTCATTACCAGTCGTCTCGATGGCCGGAAATGCGACATCCAGCCACGTTAATAAATTGTTCCACTCCTCGTAATGACGCTTCTCTTCCCCCTGACAATTCAGCAGGAAACGAAGAAGCTCCTTCGCTTCGCCATAGCGCTCGGATTCGAGCATGCGCGTCAGCTGATTCTGATATTGATCGAGCATATTGGGAAACAGATATACGTTCTCTTTGTTGTCACCTTGCATATTAGTGGGAGTTGTAATAAAATCACCGCCTTGTTCGAAACTGATTATATCACCCCTTTCTGTATATTTCCATTTGATACGCAACCAGTCTATTTACAGCTAAACAAGCCGCCTTGGCGCGTGGTGCTTCACGGCTGTGCAGCGGCTTGTATATCTATAATTTCTATACCCTCTCAGTCGCCTTCAGCTTCAGCAAGCACTGCCCCTTCAATGTCGCGGAAGAGGAACCATTCGCCGTCCACCATAAACCGCCCGCCAAGCTGATCCATCCGCTCCACAACGCCCTCGATGCACGTTTCCTCGAACGGATCGAACATACGGATCATAATAAGCCTGTGAAGCTGCAGCGAAGTGCTGAACGCCATTGCAATCTCTGACCACTCCGCTTCGTCGATATGTTTGCGGTCCCGGCGTCTTAGCTCCCTCTGATGCTCATTCTGCGCCAATTTATGCTCCGGCAGCATCATCCGGCTGTCCTCCCACAGCCAGTTGCCGCCTGCCGCCAGCTTCTTGGTATCACCCATACATCAATACGCCTCCTAGCCTACTTGTAATGCCCGCCAATCTTCATGGCCCGGTCCTGCGCTTGCCCCGCAGCCGTCTTGGAAACGGCGCGCATAATAATGGCATCGCCGTACTTATCCTTCAGCCGGTCCATCGCCGCTTCTAATGCGCCTAGCCGCTCTCGATTGTCATCCATGACAAGCTGGTACTGCTCATCGGACTGAAAGCCCGTTACCGATACGCCAACCCGCCGCACCGGAAGCCCATCCCAGTGCCTGTCGAACAGCGACATCGCATTGTAATAAAGATCATTCGTCACATGCGACGGATACGGCATTGTCATCTGCCGGCTGAAGCCTGTCGGTCGGTCGAAGTCCGCCCCTTGGCAGCCGACCGACAGCGTCCGCCCCATCTTGCCGATCGAGCGGCAGCGACGCGCCACGAGCTCGCACAGCTCAAGCACGATGACCTTGAGCTCATCGCGCGTTCCGTAATCCCGCGGCAGCGTCATCATATGGCCGACCGACTTCTCGCCCATGTGCGTCCCCGGCTTCACCGGCGAGTCGTCGATGCCGTTGGCGATCCGCCAGCACACCTCCGCTTGCACGTCGCTGTTCTTGCCGAAGCGCTGCCGCATCCGCAGCTTGAGCTGCGAGAGCGGCGTCTGCGCCAGGTCGCCGATTGTGTGGATCCCCATTCGCTGAAAATGCGCCGTCATGCGGCTGCCGACCATGAACATCTTGCCCACAGGCAGCCGCCATAGCGAATCCGCCAGCTCCTCCCGCTGGAGCACGTAGATGCCGGAGGCATTCTTCTTGGCGAAATTGTCGCAAGCCTGCTTCGCAAGCACCTTCGAGTCGGAAATGCCGATTCGCGTATAGACGCCCACCGATTCCTGCACATGGAGCTGAATCGTCCGCGCCAGCGTCTCGGCATCGCCGCCGTACTTGTGCAAGGAACCCGTCACATCAATGAACTGCTCGTCGATGGAATAAGCTTCAACAAGGTCGCTGTAGCTCTCATAAATCTCGGAAATGCGCATGCTGTATTCGATGTAGCGCTGCATGGAAGGCTTAATAATGACCAGATCCCGGCATTTGCCGAGCGCTTCGCCGAGACGCTCCGCCGTAGTGACGCCATATTTCTTGGCGATCGGACAGGCCGCCAGAATGATGCCAGAGCGCCGCTCGGGATCGCCCGCCACAGCGACCGGCTTCCCTTCCAGCTCTGGATTAAGTGCCTTCTCCACGCTGGCGTAGAAGCTTTGGCAGTCCACCAGGAAGATCGTTCGCGGTTTAGCCGACACGGTGCTTCACCGGATCCACTGCCAATATCCCTTCTATGCGAAAGACGCGCGGAGCGTTTGCCGCCATACAATGTGCCCGAACGAACGGCCCGCTGACCGCCTGCACCTTAATTCTCCTCTTGCTGAGCTTGCCCGCACGATCCTCATAAATAATATCAACGACACACCCGACATATTTTGCAATTCGCATGTTGCCATCGCCTCCTATATACGAACGTATATTCTCATTATATGACGCGAATGCACGTTCGTATACAGACTTTTATTTCCAGATGATGGAGAGGGAAACTTTTTTCTGCTTAACACTTGCCAAATCCATAAACTACATGTTATTATAGTTCTCGTTGTCCCAGTAGCTCAGTTGGATAGAGCACACGCCTTCTAAGCGTGTTGTCGGGGGTTCGAATCCCTCCTGGGACGCCATTTAATTACGACACGTTAAGTTTGATGAAATAATGAAAGCCTCGAAGCCCTTGATATTGGGATTCGAGGCTTTTTTGTTGTCTCGCTGCTTCACAAAAAAATAGCCGCACAAGGCGACTATAACGTAACGATACTCGGATTGAGCTTCTTTAGACGTTCAATTTTTTTGCGATTCCCTTGAGAAAAAGTGCAAAATTTTGATTTTTCTGTTACTTCCGATGAGAAATAAGCAACACTTCGAACGGAGTCAACGCATATTATTTTGGATACATTTACGATAATATTGCGATCTACGGTTTCAAACGGGAATCCATACGTATAGTTGAGGGCATTTTGCCAATAAGCAAGAGTCCCTGTCATATACAATATTTGCGTCTCCGTATGAACCTCGTTGATTCTCTTTCGGCTAAAAAAATGGATAAACCACACATCATTAACATCCAAATTAATGATTCCGGACTTCCCTTTTAAATCCTCGGTAACAGATAGGTACACATCGTCCACCCCCTATAGAAGCTCGTCAGGCGTCTCTTCTTGGTGAACGAATAACCAACTTGCGGGAGCTACCTCATCCGCTATTGCATGGAGTACCGTGGCTACTACATATGTAGCTGCTGTTACCAATACCATTTCTTTAGCAGAAATTTTCTTAAGCACATTCTTCAACATGTCCTCATCACCTCCTTATCTTAATAATCAGCAATGTAAGAGACTGGGTTAAGAAAGTAGCTGCGATGATCGAATCTCCTATTAAAAAATTCAAAGCGACCAGTATAACGGATCCGACTTTCAACACCATATTGGATGTCGGCGTTTGTTTCTTGCGCTTGTGGTAATAGGCTGGAGCAAGCATCCCAATTAGCACAAGACTAATACAATTAATAACAAAGGCAACACTGCTGCTCAGTGAAACAAATGACAATAGGTTCGCACCGATCGAGGTAACCGAAATACAAGAAAAACTTGATTTGAGATGTATTCCACCAGACATCCGCCTAAGTAATGCGAATGCACATAAGACAACTACCGTTTCATGAATCTTTCCTGTAAATATGGATATGACGAGAGCGAGACCTATTGATAATATCGTGTTGATCAAGAAAGAAATGGAGTACTTCAGCACATTTTCGCTGGTCGGATGATCCGGAACTCTCGCTTTTATCTTTGAGGCTATCCTGCCTGATACGTATGAAACCACTAGGAAGCTGCCTCCTTATTTATTGCGTAGTAGAGAAACAGTAACATGGATACGAGAAAACTGAGCATAATCATAAATGCGTCCTTATAGTAAATCAGCAAAGTCAGTAACGATAACATAACTCCGATAAAACCGATGACTATCGTTTTTTCGAATTTCAACCGCAGCCGGTCAAACTCAAAAGAAAAGCCGTAACCGAATTGATAGAGCATCCACCCGATGTAAGTCCCGGATATGCCGGTTAAGGTCTGCAGCATATACCCTCTGAGCGGCATATGTTGAACCGCATCGATTGAAAGGTAACCGTTGGATGCTAGTACGATTGAGACTTGAAGCAGTCCGAACGCAAAAAATCCGGATACGCCAGTTATAACCGCCCAAACAATTGGCACTCTAACGATGGTAGCCATAAATAAAATGATAAAAATAATATTAGTGGTAGGGGCTATGAACGATAGTGATGTATCCTCGCGAATCGCATAGCTCTGTAGGTTTGCAAGAGTCATCACGATTAGCACCGGCAGTATATACCTCTTCAAGTCCAAACGGTAGATATATAGCGTGAGCGCGAATGCAGAAACTCCCTCGATTGTCGAGAAAACCATGAATAGTAAAAATTCTTTCACTCTTTCACCACCCAGTATGACGTTCCTATAAATATATTATCTCTGGTAATCATACCCTTGTAAACGAGTTTCTCCATATTTCTCCTTTTCGCGACACCTTCCACATATATCCAAATTATCGCTTTTAATGGTAGTTAAGTTTGAAGCTTAAAACGCATAAGAAAATAAAGACCATCTACTGCCCCCGCGAAATGCTCGGGACGGCGGGAGGTCTTTTTCGATAGGTGTAAAATGGCCCCTTTTTAGGCAACCTATCTCCGTGAAAGGAGTGGTTAACAGCAATGACATCACAGAACAACGGGCAAACGAAGCCCAGCTCGTTCCCGCCGCAGCACCAGAATCAACAGCCCGGAATCGAGAGCGAAATGACGCCAAGACCGATGTTTGATTGCCCGAACTATAAACCAGCAGGAAAGCTTGCAGGCAAAGTTGCCATTATAACAGGCGGGGACAGCGGCATCGGCCGGGCTGTCTCGCTTATCTATGCGAAGGAAGGCGCCGACGTAGCGATTGTTTATTTGAGCGAGGACGGCGACGCGAATGAGATAAAAGGTCGGATCGAAGCGCTGGGCAGGCGCTGCATTACGATTGCCGGAGATATCGGCGATCCCGAGTTCTGCAAGAAAGCGATCTACGACACGACATCGCAGCTCGGAGGGCTGGACATCGTCGTTAACAATGCGGCGGAGCAGCATCCGCAGGAGAGCCTCGAGCTCATAACGCCGCAGCAGCTCGAGCGCACGTTCAAGACGAACGTGTTCGGCATGTTCTATATGACGCAAGCAGCGATGCCGCATCTGAAATCAGGATCGGTCATCATCAACACCTCCTCCATTACGGCGTACAAAGGCAGCAAGGACCTGCTCGACTATTCGTCGACGAAAGGCGCGCAAGTAGCGTTCACCCGCTCCCTCGCGATGAATTTGGCGAGCCAGGGCATTCGCGTGAACGCCGTGGCGCCCGGGCCGATCTGGACACCGCTCATCCCTTCGACGTTCGACGAGCAGAAGGTCGCCAAGTTCGGGGCGGACACCCCGATGAAACGGGCCGGCCAGCCGGAGGAGCTCGCTCCCGCCTATGTTTACCTGGCGTGTGAGGACTCGTCCTACATGAGTGGACAGGTGCTGCATGTGAACGGCGGGGAAATCGTGAACGGTTAATTAGCACTAACTCCAAACTCAAAAAGCCAGCTCGCAGACTCTCGAAACCGTTCGAGGACTGGGCTGGCTTTCTTTTTTACCACCATCATTTTTCCTACCATCATTTTCCCTAACGCAGCATTAGATCCGTTTCAACAAGCGGGAAATCGAGCGGTCTGCCTCCCTAAGCACGAGCCGCTTGTCTACGGTTTTCACTTTGCCTCGGTCGACGACGAGCTTGCCATCCACCCAAACATGCGACACATTGCCTCTGGATGCGGCGTACACCACTCTGGAATACGGGTCGGCATCATACGAAGGAAAGGTGTGAAAATCATTCAAGTCCAACAGCACGAGGTCCGCCTTCTTCCCTACTTCAACGCTCCCGATCAGATGGTCGAGCCCAAGCGTCCGTGCCCCGCCAATCGTTGCCATGCGGAGCACCGTCCGCGCGTTCATCGATTCCGCTCCGCAGCGCACCTTGTGCAGCAGCGCGGTCAGCTTCATCTCTTGGAACATATCAAGCGTATTGTTGCACGGAGCGCCATCCGCGCCGATGCCGATGCCGACTCCTTGCTCCAGCAACTCAGGCACTAAGGCAATGCCGGAGGAGAGCTTCAGGTTGGAGCCGGGGCAATGGGTCATTTTCGTACCGGTACGCTTCAGAATCTCCCGTTCTTGCTCATCTAGCCAAATGCAGTGGGCAAGCACGAGCCGCGGCGAGGTCAGGCCAATATGGTCGAGATAGACGATGTTGCGCATCCCCCGTTGGGACATGACAAGCTCAATCTCCTCGCGGTTCTCGGCAGCATGCGTATGGACGAGAACGTTATATTTCGCCGACAGGTCTCGAACCTCCATGAGCAGCCTCTCCGAGCAGGACACCACAAAACGCGGACAATATGCATAGCTAATACGCCCGCCGTCATGACCGTGCCAGCGCTCAAGCAGCGCCGTGCTCTCCGCAATCGAGCGGTCCGTATCCTCCTGCAGCCCGATCGGCACATCGCCACCCGCATCCATCATTACTTTGCCGGAGATCGCCCGAATACCGCTCGCTGCCATCGCCTGAAATGCGGAATCGGTATGGCTCACCGTCTCCATATCGAGAATCGTTGTCGTCCCGCTGCGAAGCAGCTCGCCAATGCCGAGCATCGCCGAATAGTATACCGACTCCTCGTCATGCGCTGCTTCCAGCGGCCACACGCGCGTGCGGAGCCAGTCCATCAGCGCCATATCGTCGGCCTGGCCGCGAAATAGGGTCTGGCACAGATGGATATGCGTCTGCACGAATCCGGGCAGAAGCAGCTTGCCTTTTGCTTCGATAAGGGTCGTCGATTCCGCATCATAGTCCGTCACTTGGCCGCCGACCGCGACAATGACATCATCCCGAATGAGAACATCGCCAACAACAAGGTCATCCTGCTCGTTCATGGTGACAATAGTTGCATTTCGCAGTAAAGTCGCTGTCATTCGCAATCGCCTGCCTCCTTCATACCGCATTCACGCGTAAATATGTCAGATATGCTAACATTGTAACACGTACACCAGACGAGCAGGAATATTTTACAAAATTAGGACCAATCCATCAGCCTGCCAATATCTACACGAATGCCAGGAAACGAAAGCACCTGCTCCTTGAACGTCTCCCGCTCCCCCCAATCCGTCTTCATTGTCGGCGTATCGAACAGCTCGTCGCTCACATCGGCGAACGCACTGTGCATGCTGTTGTCGTACCAGTCGATCTCAGTCTTCGCATCGTTCTGGATGATGCTGACCATATCATAATCGTTATCCCGCGACGCGCCGAAATAAACAAGCAGCTCCGGCGTGCTTGCATCATTCGTATGTACTTCCACCTCGCAGGCGCGGAGCCCGTTACGGTCTATGGCGCGCCTAACATGAGCATCCGTCACAATCATTCGAGTCTCCCCTCTGGAAACAAGCCCATCGCCCTGATATGCTGTTTCGTCTCCTCTGTGCCGAGCTCGCTCAGAAGCCGGTAAATATCGACAAGCAGGCCGTCTACGCCAGCATTGATTTGCCGGTCCGACGCCGAACTGAACGGAGTGCTCGCAAAATGAAACACCTGCCGCTCATCATTTGTCGCATATTCCTCCATTAACTCTTGCAAACGGTTCAATTCCTCTTCATTTGCTGTAATTGCCAATTCATATGCGGTAGCGCCTGGATCTTCCAATATCGAGCCCGCCTGTACGGACACATAATACGGTTTGCGTGCGTAATATGACTCATCGTAGTCATTTGCCATTATGGAAAACACCCTCCTTCTATCGCTCTAGCATCCCCCTTCGGACAGACATTTTATCCATATTTTTCGCATAACCATCTTAGTACGCTATTTTTAGCCCCTGCATACGAAAGGAATGAGAACCATGTGTGGATTCACGGGCTGGATCGATTGGACCGAGGACCTGACGAAACAATCCATTACTCTGGAGAAAATGACCAGAACGCTCGCTAACCGCGGCCCGGACGCCTCCGGTACCTGGATCTCGCCGCATTGCGCGCTTGGCCACCGCCGCCTCTCCGTCATTGACCCTGCAAACGGAGCGCAGCCGATGGTACGCACCTCTGAAGACGATACTTACGTCCTTGTGTATAACGGAGAATTGTATAATGCGCCTGAGCTGAAAAGGGAACTCGAGGGCCGGGGCAGACACTTCACTACGACATGCGACACGGAAGTACTGCTCGTCGCTTATATGGAGTGGGGACCGTCTTGTGTGGAGAAATTCAACGGCATCTTCGCTTTTGCGCTGTGGGATTCGCGGGAGCAGCAGTTGTTCATTGCGCGGGACCGGCTAGGCGTGAAGCCGTTCTTCTTCGCGAAGCAGCTAGGACGGTTTATATTCGGCTCGGAGCCTAAGGCCCTGCTGGCACACCCTGCCGTGAAGCCTGAGGTCGGACCCGAAGGCTTGGCGGAAATCTTCATCGTCGGACCTGCGCGAACGCCAGGGGTTGGCGTATATCGGGATTTATCCGAGCTGAAGCCAGGACAATGCGCGATCGTTAACCGCTCCGGCGTGAAGGTGAGCGCTTATTGGGAATTGCAAAGCAAGCCCCATACGGAGTCGGTCGACGAGACGGCGAAGACAGTCGGCGATTTGCTGAAAGATACGGTCGAGCGGCAGCTGGTCTCTGACGTTCCGCTCTGTACGCTGCTCTCGGGCGGCCTGGATTCGAGCGCGCTCACAACGCTTGCCGTGAACTATTACAACGAGACTGGGCAAGGCAATGTCCATACGTTCTCGGTCGATTACGTCGATAACGATAAGCATTTCAAGGCGCATGCATTCCAGCCAAACGCCGATGCACCTTGGATCGAACGGATGTCCACCCACCTCGGCACCAACCATCACTCGATGGTATTCGATACGCCCGAGCTCGTCACCACGCTGCGCGAGGCGATGTTAGCGCGGGATATGCCAGGCATGGCGGATGTTGATGCGTCGCTGCTGCTCTTCTGCCGGGAGATCAAGAAGGAAGCGACGGTTGCGATATCCGGAGAAGCGGCGGATGAAATTTTCGGCGGCTATCCGTGGTTCCATCGCGAGGAAGCGCTGAACGCCGGTACTTTCCCTTGGTCGCTGGCGGCAGGCATGCGCGCCGACCTGCTCTCGCAGGATGTAGCGGCGTGGATTCGCCCGCTTGAGTATATTCGTGATCGGTATAGCGATGCGATTGCAGAAGTGCCGCATCTGGACGGTGAAGACGAAGCCGCTCGCAAAATGAGACAGATGTCGTATCTCAACATTACGCGCTTCATGCCAACGCTGCTCGACCGCAAAGACCGGATGAGCATGGCCGTTGGGCTCGAGGTGCGCGTCCCTTATTGCGATCACCGACTCGTCGAGTACGTGTACAATATTCCGTGGGAGATCAAGATCGCAGGCGACCGGGAAAAAGGCATCCTTCGCAAGGCGCTCGAGGGCGTCCTGCCGAACGACGTGCTGTACCGTAAGAAAAGTCCGTATCCGAAGACGCATAATCCGAACTATTTGAACGCGGTGCGCAAGCAGGTGCTTGAATTGATCAATGAAGGCACCTCCCCGCTGCTGCCTTTGATTAATGTGAAGAAGATTCGCGAGCTCGCCGAATCGGAAGCCGCCAGCTCGAACCTCCCATGGTTCGGCCAGCTCATGAGCGGCCCTCAGCTGTTCGCGTATCTGCTCCAAGTCGATATGTGGCTGCGGGAGTATAAGGTGGTTATAAGGTAGTAGCGGTGGTGGTGCAGGTCGCTGGTTGGCTGGGATTGGGACCGGGAAGAACGAGTGAAGCAGAGGGAAGCCGAATGAGACCGAGTGAAACCGAGTGCAGCCACGTGCGGCCGAGGGAAACCGAGTGAAGACCGAGTGCAGCCACGTGCGGCCGAGGGAAACCGAGTGAGGGACCGAGAGCGGCTGGTCCTCTCTCGGTTTTTTTGTGTTCGCGGCTGGAGCGAGCGGTTGGGATATTCCCTCTCTCGGCTCGCGAATTTGGCCGATTTGATGGTGAGAGCGGGTTTTCCCGCTCTCGGCGAATTAGAGAAGGTACTGAGAGAACATATGCGTGCTCTCAGCACTCGTTCGGCGCGGAATCCGCGCCGAGAGATCGTATTTGACCTCTCGCGCTGAAATACCGGTAGAGCGACGGTTTGTTGAGTGCCTGAGAGATCCCATTTGATCTCTCAGCATCAGTTTCGGCGTGGAATCCATGCCGAGAGATCGTAGTGGGCCTCTCGCGCAGAAATTCAGCGGAAGCGCAGCCTCACAGCAGACAAACATAAAAAGAGCAGAGAAGCCGCCCAGCGGCCTCCCTGCTCTTTGCTATTCCGCGCCTAGCGCGCGAGCTTCTCCAACAACGCGGCAAGCGCGGCGCCGCGGTGGCTGATCGCTTGCTTCTCCTCGGTCGATAGCTCCGCCATCGACTTGCCGAGCCCGTTGAGCCAGAACAGCGGGTCATAGCCGAAGCCGCCTTCACCGCGCGGCTGCTCCATAATAAAGCCCGCGGCGTAGCCCTCGCTCTCCACGAACGCGCGCTCCGCCGGATCGTACAGCGCGAGCGCGCATACGAACCGTGCTTCGCTGAGCAGCTTCGTGCCGTCCGCGAGCGGCGCCAGGCCCTCACTCGCGCCAGCTTCGCCCAGTGCAGCCAGCTCGCGCAGCAGCTTCTCATTGTTGCGCGCATCGGTCGCGCCTTCGCCCGAGTACCGGGCCGAATAGACGCCCGGCTCGCCGCCGAGCCGCGCAACCTCAAGCCCGGAATCGTCGGCCAGCACCGGCAGGCCGAGCGCTTCCGCTACTTCCTTCGCCTTCTTGCGGGCATTATCCGCGAAGGTGACGCCATCCTCAACGACATCCGGCAAGCCCGGATAGTCGAACATGCTCACGACACGCATGCCCAGCTTCTCGAACGCATGCGCAAATTCCTTCACCTTGCCGGCATTCTTCGTCGCGACGACGACCGTATCGCCCGGCTTCATACGCGAGCCGTCCCGATCCGGCTGCCCATCTCGCCAAGCACCTCGCGCTGCTTTTCAATCAAGCTCGCAATGCCCGCTTCCGCGCTCGCCAGCAGCTCATTTAGCTCGTCGCGCGAGAATGGCGCTTCTTCTCCCGTGCCCTGCACTTCAACGAACTTGCGGGCGCCAGTCATTACAACGTTCATATCGACCTTCGCCTTCGAATCCTCGTCGTAGTTCAGGTCGAGCAAGGTACGCTCGCCAATAACGCCGACGCTCACCGAAGCGAGGTAATCCGTAATCGGATATTTCGCAAACGCATTGGACCGATCTATCTTATGAATCGCCAGCGCAAGTGCCACGAACGCACCGGTGATGGAAGTCGTACGCGTGCCGCCATCTGCCTGCAGCACATCGCAGTCGAGTGTAAGCGTGCGCTCGCCGAGCGCCTGCAAATCAACGACCGAGCGCAATGCGCGGCCGATCAGCCGTTGAATTTCCATCGTGCGGCCCGTCAGCTTGCCTTTGGCTGATTCACGCTGGTTACGCACCTGCGTGGCCCGCGGCAGCATCGAATACTCCGCGTTAATCCAACCTTTGCCTTGCCCCTTCATAAAATGCGGCACGCGCTCCTCGACCGAAGCCGTACACAGCACCTGCGTATCACCAAAAGCAATAAGGACGGAGCCTTCTGCGTGTTTATTAGGATGTAGCGTAATTGTGACCGGCCGAAGCTCAGCTGCCTGTCGTCCATCAATTCTCATCGTATGTAAGCCTCCATCTGTTTTTACGTCAACCTCACTCATTTTACCAAAAGAATGCCTCAAAATCATCTTTCCAGCAAAAACGCAAGAAGACCTGCCCTAACCACACGCTTGCGCAGTGCGATTAGCCAGGTCTTCGATCATGCAGCCGCTTGCTTCCTGCAGCTATGATTTGAATGCATTCAGATGTTCTTGGCGAGTAACCGGCTCGCTGTACTTACGATTTTGAGTATCTACGAAGTCCGTCTTGCCATTCAGCTTCACCTGTACCTTGCTAAGTCCAGTAACCTCGGTGATTGACAGCACGAGCGCGTCCATCATTTCTGCCGGCTCAGGCTGACCCGCTTGATAGCTGTCGTCCTGCAGCTCGACCGTTACGACGTCCTTCTTCTTCGTCACACTCTTCACAAGCACATCCGAAGTCATAACCGCTTTAAGCGGAAGGTTGTTGATCGGACCGCTGATGAGCTGCTCGATCGCCGTCTTCGCTTTATTGTCGGAACGGTTCACAAGGCGAGTCACCGGCACAAAATAAGGCTCGTCGTCAGGCGTAACTGCGGAGAAATAAATCGTAACCGGCGTCGATAGGCTATAGTCCACGTTATCGGCAGCTTCAAGGTTAATACCGATTGCGCGAGTGAGATCATCGTCCATCGGCAGACCGTCGACCGGCATCTCCGTGAGGCGCGTTCCTTCGAGATTAATCTCGACTTTATTGACGTCAGGCAAGCTTGTCAGCGTCCAAGTGAGCGCCTCAACAATTTGCCGTTCGTCCTCTGCTTTATAGTTGTTGAATTCCTTCGAGAAATCGACAATGGCAAGCTTTTGATCAGGAACGAGTTTAAGCCCTTTGATGACAGTGCCTTCAGGCAGCACCGCTTGGAAGCCGTCAGGAATCTCGCTTGCATACGTTCCTCCGTCTACCATCATTTCCAGCGCTTTCTGTCCCGGCTGCTCGTCCGCGCCGAGTCCTGCCATTACCGTAATTGGCGCAAGGAGTCCGTTCCGGTCCTTCAAGTAGAGCGTCATCTGCGACGAATCGCTTTGTTCGCCCTGTGCGACAGTTTGTCCCTTGTTGTCCGCGCCTGCATTCACGTTCTGCGCACTGTTTTGCGGAGGGTCTATCGATTTGCTTGCTGGCTGAGAGAACAGTCCACAGCCGGTTGTCAAGATGGGCAGAGCCAGCACTCCCGCGAGCGCGGCCCGGCGAATGAGCCGTTTGTGAGTCATGGTTATTTTTCCTCCCTAATCATATTGTTGAATCTTTGGTTTTGGTACAAGGCCTGCTTTTGTAGTACTATATATACGAGCCCTCCAAATCAATTAGACCAGTTTTGTCCACCATTTTGAGACAAGGGGTGTTAGGCATGACAAAGTCCAGTTCGTACAGCCTCAACAGCGCGAAAATCGCCGAAGCGACGAAGGAATGGCTCACCAAACGCGGCGTCAAGACGTCTCAAATCGCCGAACTCGTTATTTTCCTGCAAAAGGATTACTTCCCCGACCTCACCATGGAGGAGTGCGAGCTGTACGTTGAAGCCGTGCTCACGAAACGCGAGGTGCAGAACGCCGTACTGACCGGTATTCAGCTGGATATACTGGCCGAGCAAGGCAAGCTCCTCTCCCCGCTGCAAGAAATGATTGAGAATGACGAAGGACTTTACGGCTGCGATGAAATTCTAGCCTTATCCATCGTGAATGTATACGGCAGCATCGGATTCACGAACTTTGGCTATGTGGACAAGCTCAAGCCGGGCATATTGAAGAAGCTTAACGATAAAGAAGACGCGGAATGCCACACGTTCCTTGATGATATTGTAGGTGCTATCGCCGCAGCGGCCAGCAGCCGCATCGCGCACCGCAAACAAGCGGAACGAGAAGGTCGAGTCGGACCGCCGATTGACTAATAAACAAATAAAGGGCCGCGCGGCTGCGTTAGTTCAATGACTAACACAGCCCGCGTGGCCCTTTTTATTTAAATAAACGTTTATTTGAAATCGCCAATTAGCGATTTGTAGACACCCATAGCCGCTTCTTTGCCTTGGCGAATGCAGTCTGGCAAACCGACCCCATCGAAGGCTGCGCCTGTAACCCAAACCCCTGGCATTTGCGCGCGGAGCTTCGTCCGAAGCTTCGCCGTCTCTTGCAAATGGCCGACTGGATACTGCGGCATCGAATGATGCAGCCTTGTAATCTCCGTGAAGAGCGGCTCTGCTGTAATGCCCATCGTATTCCGAATATCCCGGCGGACCGCGTCGGTCATCTGGTTGTCAGACAAATCAACAACTGCCTCATCACCGGAACGGCCGACGTAGCAGCGCAGCAGCACCTTGTCGCTTGGACTGGAATGCAGCCATTTTGCCGAAGTCCATGTGCAAGCTGTAATCGTTGTTCCTTCCGTGCGCGGAACGACGAAGCCCGAGCCGTCGAAGTCGATGCCGAGCGTCGCTTTATCGAACGCCATCACGACATTCGCAACAGACACATAACGAATCGCTCGCAGCGCATCGACATTCATATGCGGTTCAAGCAAATCAGCCGCATCGAATGCCGGAGCAGTAATGACGATACCATCTGCCTCCAGAATTTCGCCATTGCTTAGCAGCACTTCATAAGGAGCAACGTCTTCCCCATGCTCATCCGGATCGTTCTGACGGAATGCGACTGCTTTATTTCCCAGCTTCCACTCTACGTTAGCCAGTGCCTTATGCAGCGCATCAAGCATCGTCTGAAGACCGCCTCGGAACGTGAGGAACATGCTGTTCTTCACCGCATCCGGCAGCCGGGTCGCCACAGCCGGCGTTGACGCCGCAAGCCGCTTGTTAGCACGCATACCGCGAATCAGGCTGCCATGCTTGCGCTCTGCATCCCGAAACTGCGGGAACGTCGAAGCAAGGCTCAGCTTGTTCAATTCACCAGCATAGATGCCAGCGAGCAGCGGCTCTGCGACCCGCTCCATCACCTCAGCGCCGACGCGGCGCGTCAGGAAGTGTCCGATCGACTCATCGCCCGTTTCCTTGCTTGCCGGCGTAACGAAATCCATCATCGCCCGCAGCTTGCCGCCCCAAGAGAGCAGGCTCGTCTTCGCGAACGGCGCGATCTCCGTCGGTACGCCAAGCACAAGGCCCGGAGGCATCGGATGCAGCTTGCCGTGGTGCAAAATATAAGTCTTCTTGGCTTTCGGATTCGTTCCGACCAGCTGATTCTCAATGCCAAGATCATAAGCGAGATCGATAATCGGCGTCTTACGCGCCAAAAATGAATCCGGTCCCCGCTCAATTGTGAAGCCATCACGTTTCAACGTGTTGATTTTGCCGCCGATACGCTCTGAAGGATCGACAATCGTAACGAGCGCATCGCGGCCGCGCTGCTTCGCTTGTTTCAACAAATAAAAAGCGGAGCTCAGTCCACTGATGCCTCCGCCAATTACGACAAAGCGATCGCGTTTTCCATTACCCCGCATGCAGGTCATCTCCCCAAGGTAGGTTTCTCACGCTTATCTTTTTTATAGAAAAGCTGTCTTGCTCGCTTCCCGCACAGAATCAGCGAGTGTCTCCATATAACGCGAATCCGTGCCGAGCATGTCAATGCGCTCAAGCGTCAGACCAAGCTCGCGCGCGGCTGCCTGCGCTTCAATATCAATGTCATACAGCACTTCAAGATGCTCGGAGACGAAGCCAATCGGTGCAGACAGCAAACCTTTGTAGCCCGCTTCAGCGACTTCTTTCATCGTATCCAGAATGTCCGGACCAAGCCACGGCTCACGCGTACGTCCGGCGCTCTGCCAAGTAAACTGCCAATCCGGCGTGTCCGCACCCTCCGCCACAGCGGACGAAGTATCAAGCAGCTGCTGCTCATACGGATCGTTCATCTCGCGGATTTTCACCGGCAGACTGTGCGCGCTGAACAGCACTTTAATAGGTTGTACACTCTTCTCTTGCAGCTTGCTGTGCGCGTTCTTCACGCGTTCAACCAGCGCTTCAATCAGCTTTGGATGAAGGTGATAGCTGTCAACAGCCGTCATCGTGATGCCGACTTCCTTCGCTTTCTCCTCCGCACGCTTCACGTAAGCCCCAACGCTCATGATGGAGTAGTGTGGCGCAAGCACGATTGCAACCGCTTGTGTAATGCCGTCTGCCGCCATTGCCGTAACGCCATCTTCAATATAAGGACGCGCATGCTTCAGCCCTTGATAGCAGCGGAACTGATTAGGCGCCACTTCATCAAGCTTTGCCTGAAGGCCCGCCACTTGACGGTTCGTATTCTCGCGAAGCGGGAACACGCCGCCAACCACCGCTTCATAACGCTCGCTCAGCTCTGCTAGCTGCTCAGGCGTCGGAGCATGGCCTCTGCGGATATGCGTGTAATATTCTTCGATTTGATCCATACTCTCAGGAGTTCCGTAGGACATAACGAGAACGCCGATTAAGTTGTTAGCCATCTGCTGTCGTTCCTCCTACTTGCTAAGCGGCGCCGCCGCTGTTGCAATGGCCTGAGCCGAGTATTCATGCACGAATTCCGTCAGCTCGCGCAGCTTATCCAGCGACGCTTCCGGGAACAGACCGTGTCCAAGGTTGAAAATATATCCGGGTTCCTGAATGCCCTCATCAATAATCGCCTTCGCATGCTCCTTAATGACATCCATCGGAGCAGTCAGCACATAAGGGTCCAAGTTGCCCTGTACCGCATATTTGCCTTCCAGTCTGCGGCGGCCTTCCGAGATTGGCACGCGCCAGTCGAGGCCGATTACGTCTGCTTTCAGGTTCGTGAGCGTCGGGAGCAGCTCGCCGGATGCTACGCCTGGGAAGTAGATTTTCGGCTGCGGCAGATCAGACAGCTCGCTAAAGATCCGCTCAATCGTCGGTAGAACGTATTTGCGGAAATCATGCGGCGCAAGTGAGCCTACCCAGCTGTCGAACAGTTGGAACGCCTTGCCGCCATTAGCAATATGGGCACGCAAATAAGCGATAACCATGTCTCCGAGCTTGTCCATCAGCTTGAACCAAACGTCCGGCTCCGAGTACATCATCGCCTTCGTGCGAATATAGGACTTCGAAGGACGGCCCTCAATCAAGTAGCTCGCAATCGTGAATGGCGCGCCTGCGAACGTAATAAGCGGCACTTTCAGCTCGCGGTCGAGAATGCGAATCGTCTCCAGCACATGGGATAGATCGCCTTCTACGTCGATAGGCTTCAGCTTAGCAACGTCTTCCGCAGTGCGGATCGGGTTATGAATGACCGGGCCAACGTTCGCCACGATATCAAAATCAATACCGATCGAAGCAACAGGATTCATAATATCGGAATACAGAATCGCCGCGTCGACGCCGAGCTTGTTGATCGGCTGCATCGTCACTTCCGCTGCAAGCTCAGGCTGCCGACAAATTTCGAGCAGCGAGTATTTTTCTTTTATTTTACGGTAATCGGGATCGTAGCGTCCCGCTTGTCGCATATACCAGACGGGTAAGCGATCGACTTGTTCTCCACGGCAAGCACGGATGAATCGGTCGTTGTAGCTCATTGAAGTTCCCCATTTCTATCGTTTTCCCTACGTTTCCATTATGCCCTTTTTACGGAGGTGTAACAACCGCCGCACACCTTGCATGATTGACAAACATATGACAATGTTCGTCATGCTGTTTTGGCCGGGCGCGAAAGTGGTACTATAAAATGAATCAATGGAGTAGTAGTAGACGGGAGAAACCGCAATGGAGCAGTGGAAGAAAAATCTCGCGGTTCTCTGGTTCGGGCAGTTTCTCGTCATGGGCGGGATGACGATGATCATTCCGTTCATGTCGCTGTACTTGCAATCCGACCAGATCGGGCTGACGAACCAGCATGAAATCGCCACTTGGGCGGGCGTTATTTTTGCCGGCAACTTTGTCACTTCGTTTCTATTTCAGCCGCTCTGGGGAAAGCTATCCGACCGTTACGGCCGCAAAATGATGCTGCTTCGTTCAGGCTTCGGCATGGCTGTGGTTATGACGCTGATGGGTTTTGCTACATCGCCCTGGCATTTGCTTCTGCTGCGGATGGTGAACGGGACAATCTCCGGGTTTAATCCAGCAGCTGTTTCGCTCGTTTCGGCCACGACGCCGAAGAAGCAGATGGGCTTCGCCATGGGGACTCTGCAGTCGGGCGGCATCGCCGGCACGATTCTAGGGCCATTCCTCGGCGGGCTGCTGGCGGATGCGGTCGGATACCAGCCGATCTTCTATATTACGGGCACTAGCCTGTTTGTCGCCTCGCTCCTCGCCTACTTTATCGTGAAGGAGAGCTTCAATCGCGAGGTCGCAGCTGCACGGCCGAATGTCTCGGTCATCGAAGGCTTCAAGCAGCTGAGCCGAGTGCCGCAGCTCATGTCGCTGTTCGCGGTTACGTTCCTGCTCCAGTTCGCGAATATCGGCCCGATGCCGCTCATGCCGCTCTATGTGCAGCAGCTTCACGGCACAGCAGTTAATCTCGCATTCTGGGCCGGCTTCGTCGGCTCTGCGGCTGGATTATCGAACATGATCGCCGCGCCGCTGCTTGGGCGGCTCAGCGACCGGATCGGTCAGGAGCGTGTGCTCGGCATCTCGCTCATTGGCGCGGCGCTGCTGTTTATTCCGCAGGCGTTCGTGCATACCGTATGGCAGCTGCTATTGTGCCGGCTGCTGCAGGGCTGCTTCCTTGGCGGGCTAATCCCGTCCGTGAACGCGCTCGTGCGGCGCTTCACGCCGGATGGCATGGAAGGCCGCGCTTTCAGCCTGAATAGCAGCATGCTCGCCCTCGGCAACATGGTCGGCCCTATCGTCGGCGGCTTCGTCTCCGGCTGGACCGGCATCAGCGGCGTGTTCATCATCTCCGCCGTGCTCTTCGTCGTGAACGCGCTCTGGGTGCGGCGCACCCTCGTCAGCGGGAAGCGCGGAAACAGCGGCTCTGTGCGCGGGGGTTAGATATATTTGTGGTGGTGAAGATGGAGATAGAGATGGAAAGACCGTCCTTCGGGGCGGTCTCTTTGTTTTTGTGAGTATTAAAGCTACTTGGGGCTGGAGAGGAAAAACAGTGGTTGAAACTAAGGACGGAGGCAAAGTGTGAACTCCAGGGATCTACATTGACTGAAAATCAGCTGCTAGAGGCAAAGTTTGTACTCCAGGGCACTACATTGGCTGAAATTCAGCAGATAGAAGCAAAGAGTGTATTCTAGGGATCTACTTCCTCTTTGTCATCCATCAAGTGGACGTTTCCACCCATGTAGCTGGTCTGCTGGACCTCTTTGCTTACTCAAACCAACTTTCCGCCTAAGTAGCTGGTTTGCTGGACCTCTTGTTCCTTTCAACCCAACTTTCCACCCATGTAGCTGGTCTACTGGTCCTCTTCGCCAAACCCATCGAGATGAACCAAGCGATTCTCTCGAGACTAATCGCAATTGTCCCGCGATGCGCCCAAGAGGGGTACCCAGTACCCTTCATTCGCGTTATCAGCTCGATTTTCAACCAAGAGGGGAACTCAGTACCCTTCATTCACGTTATCAGACTCGAATCTCAACCATGTGGGGTACCCAGTACCCTTCATTCACGTAATCAGCTCGATTATCACCCAAGAGGGGAACTCAGTACCCTTCATAGAAATAGAAATAACCTCCACCAAAAACAAAAAGAGGCGCACCCATGTGCACCTCCCCTCACTCCCGCAACAACCCAACTACTACTTCACCACAGCAACCGCCAAGCCGTCATACGCTGGGAGCAGCGTGCCGATGAGGCGCTCGTCTCTTGCCATCGACTCGTTGAACTGACGCATCGCGATAACCGATGGGCCGTTCTTGTCGGGATCGATCGTTCTGCCGTGCAGCAGCGCGTTATCGCCTGTAATGACTGCACCCGGATTAGCAAGCTTAATCGCCCACTCCAGATACAACGGGTAATTCTCCTTATCGGCATCAATGAAGAAGAAATCGAACTTACGGCCTTCTTCAGCCAGCACCGCAAGGCTGTCTTTCGCATCGCCAACACGATACTCGGCGCGGTCGCCAAGACCGGCTGCTTCCAAGCTGCCCCGCGCGACATCCGCATAGTCCTGCAGCAGCTCTAATGAAGTAAGACGTCCACCGTCCGACAATCCCCTTGCCAGACAGATCCCGCTGTATCCGCCAAGCGCGCCGATTTCGAGTACATTGCGCGCTCCCGACATGCGGACGAGCATGGTCAGCAGACGGCCGTATCCTGCAGCGATGGAAATCTCCGGCATCCCCTTCTCGCGGATCGTCTGATGGACCCGCTCCAAATCCGCATCATCCCCAAGCAACCGTTCTACATACAGTTCCGTAGACATGTTCTCCTGCTCCTTTCGATTATGTACTCATGTAATGTTTGTAATTATTCCCGTAGATGTCCTATACTTGTACAGAAACGAATCTTCATCAATCTGAATCTGTACAAGATTTGATTCCATATTGATTGTATGATTTTTATAGACCGGATACAACCGGAACTCGTGAAGGCGGAGTGAGACATAATGGACAAACTGCAGCTGATCGCAACAGCTCCCATGGGGCTTGAAGCGGTCGTCGCACGCGAATTAAGAGATCTTGGCTATACCGATCAGAAAGTGGAGAACGGGCGCGTTATTTTTACTGGCGGTCCTGAAGATATTTGCCGTGCTAACCTGTGGCTGCGCACATCGGATCGCGTGCTTATTAAGATGGCGGAATTTCCTGCCACCACTTTTGAAGAATTGTTCGAAGGGACCAAGGCTGTCAACTGGCCGGATTGGATTCCCGAGGACGCTGAATTCCCGGTAGAGGGACGCTCCCATAAATCCCAGCTGTCGAGCGTGCCTGCCTGCCAAAGCATCGTGAAGAAAGCCGTCGTTGAGAAAATGAAGTCCGTCTACGGAACGGAATGGTTCCACGAGGACAATGGCATGCGTTTCGTCATTGAAGTATGGCTGCTGAATGATGTCGCCATGCTGACACTCGATACGACCGGGCCAGGGCTGCACAAACGCGGCTACCGCAAGCTCGTAACAGAAGCGCCGCTCAAAGAAACGATGGCGGCTGCGATGGTGCTGCTGAGCAGATGGCGCCCAGAGCGTCCGCTCTACGATCCCTTCTGCGGATCTGGCACCATTCCAATTGAAGCGGCGATGATTGCCTGGAATATCGCGCCTGGACTGCGCCGTACGTTCAACAGCGAGGGCTGGCCGATCGTGCCGGAAGAACTGTGGGAAAGAGCTCGCGAGGAAGCTTTTGACTCGGTGAAGGATGATATTCCGCTTCAAATTACAGGCTCCGACATCGATCCGGGGGCGCTTGAAATCGCGGCAGCCGCTGTGAAGAAAGCCGGATTCGCCAAAGATATTAAGCTGCAGCAAATGGCGGTATCGCGTATTAAGCCAGAAGGCGACTACGGCTGTATCATTACCAATCCGCCGTATGGTTCGCGTCTCGGAGATGAAGACGATGCGGAGAAGGCAATCCGCCAGCTCGGGTTAAGCGCTCTTTACTTGCCGACATGGTCGATGTTCGCGTTAACGCAGTCTCGTACCTTCGAGGACACGATTGGACGTAAAGCAGACAAGAAACGGAAGCTGTTCAACGGTCGTATCGAATGTGCTTTTTATCAATTTTTCGGCCCGTTGCCTCCACTTAACAAATCGGAATAAGCAGAAAGGATTTCATGAAACATGGCTGTTCCATTTCACTATTCACGGCGCCAGCAGGCGCCGTTTTTTCTCATTGCGCTGCTTCAAAGGCTTGATTTCATTCTGTTCATCACCTTGATGCTCTTGAAGCTGAACTTCTTCGACCGCATCATTCATGTGCCGAACATGGCAATGGTTCGCGATGACTGGATGACCGCTGCCGGAACGCTGATCGTCATCTCCTTCTGGACGTTATGGCTGCCGGCACGCGGGCGACGCATCGCTCTAATCGCACTCGATATCCTTCTGACCGCGATCGTGTACGCAGACCTGATCTATTTCCGTTACTTCCAAGACTTGATTACAGTCCCTGTCCTCATGCAGGCCGGGCAAGTCGGCGCGCTTGGGGAAAGTATCGGTTCACTGCTTAGCGGGAAAGACTTATGGTTCTTCGCCGACTGGCTGCTGCTTCTGCCACTCTTCATCTACACAGTGATACAATCACGCAGAAGCCGTAACACCCGCACGGCCGAACTGTCATTTCACAAACCGCGGCGCATGCCGATTGTAATTCGAAGACTCATCGCTTCGATCATCATCTTCGCGATCGGCTTCACTCTCGTCTACGCCCCTGTCCACAAGGCCAAACAAACGTGGGCGGCCGAGCTGTTCACGGGCAACTGGTGGAATCTGTCGCTGTATAACGTAACTGGCGTTCTTGGATTTCACGGCTACGATCTATACCGTTATGCGAATGAGCATTGGCTGCATGACAGCAAAGTAACTGCGGAGCAGCAAACCGCAGCTAAGCAATGGTTCCAAACTCGAGGCGAAATGCGCAAGCAACTCGAATCATCCGACGCCTTGTTCGGCAAATACAAGGGCAAGAACGTCATCATGATCCAGCTTGAGGCGTTCCAAAACTTCGTCATCAACCGTTCGATCGGCGGTGTGCCGGTAACGCCAAACATGAACAAGCTGCTGGAATCGTCGCTATATTATCCGAATTTCTACCACCAAACCGCGCAAGGGCGTACATCCGATGCCGATTTGGCGGCTAACGTGTCCCTCCAGCCGATGCCAACCGGCTCGGTATTTATCCGGTATGCACAGCATCAGTTCGACAGCATGCCGCAAACACTCAAGGATAACGGATACACGACAGCAGCTTTCCATGCGTACGACGGGGGGTTCTGGAACCGGAACATGATGTACGACCAGCTAGGCTACGACAAGTTCTATAGCAAGAAAGATTTCACCATGGATGAGCCGATCGGCTGGTCCCTTGGAGATAAGTCCTTCTTCCAGCAGTCGATAGCAAAAATGCAGCAGGAGAAGCAGCCCTTCTACTCGTTCCTTATCTCGCTATCGAGCCATCACCCTTACAAGCTGCCGCAAAGCGCTCAACAGCTCGATACGAAACAGTTCAGCGGGACGATGTTCGGCGATTATCTCGAGGCGGTTCACTACGTCGACGCCGCGCTTGGCTCTATGATCGACTCATTGAAACAAGCAGGACTATGGGATAAGTCCATCTTCCTCTTCTACGGAGATCACGATAATTCCATCGCGGATTGGCAGCCTTTCGAGTCCTTCCTCGGCCAATCGCTCGATGAAACCGAACGTTTCCGCATCCTCAAAGGAGTACCTTTTATCGTGCATTTGCCTGACGATGCACACGCGGGAACCTATGAGCAGCCGGGCGGACAGCTCGACATTACGCCGACAATTCTGCATCTGCTCGGAATCGCAAGCAGCGACAAAGTGATGATTGGCACGCCGCTCATTACAGCTGCACCGCCGCAAGCAGGCAAAAGAATCGTGTTCCGCAGCGGCGCGTACACAGATGGCAATGTACTCTATCTTCCCGCTGAAGATGGCCTGCCAGAGCACAGCAAATGTTACTCCATTGCAGGCACAGGCGCCACCGGAGCAAAGCAAGCCCAGCTCACCGACCAGAGCGTGTGCCACACCGGCGCTGTGGAAGCACGCAAAGAGCTAGACGCTTCCGATCTCGTCGTCGAATATAACCTCGTGCCTCAGCTGCACTGAGCGGTAACACTATAACCAACGAACAATCATTACAAAAAAAAAGAACCGCGTATCATCACGGTTCTTCAAGGCGGCTCTTACGATTGTCATCTGCTGTTTGAATCAGGAGGACAAAATCGTATTGGCCGTTTTTCTTTTTCTTCTGCTCTTATTTCTTCACATATTTACTTGCTTTCTCAATCGCTTCGTCCTCAGTCGGCGCAGTAATGTAGCGCCCGTTGATGAAGACGAAAGCGAACCGCGAGCACGGGCCGCAGTAAGACTTGCACGCAACTTTAATCTCCGTGTCCGGCGCCATCTGCTCCAGCTTCGGCACCATTTTCTTCACGTTGATGTGTTTGCATTTGTCGCAAATGCGAATATCGTTAGCCATGATTCTCTCCCTAACCGTTTACAAATTAATGGTCGCCGTGATTGCCTTTGGTCGGGTTAGAAATCATGAAGCCTTCTTGTGGCACAAAGAAGTAGTCAATTCTGACGCCGTCCAGCAGTTCCACGCCCTTCTCCAAAATGACTCTAATGTCCTTGTCCGTCTCGACGACTTCGTCTTTCTCTGTAGGCTCGTCCATTTGCATGCCGTAGTGGGCATGGTCGCCGTGCGAATGCGTAATGAAGACGCGCAGCAATTTGCCTTCGTTCTCTGGCTTATCGATTTCTTCACGAAGTACCTTCGCGGCATTACGTGTAATTTTGCAATTCATTGTCCATTCATCTCCTTATAGTTGCTGCCTTTGGGAAGCCTGCTCCCGGCACGATTCGTTTGACCCTGATCTCTCTATTGTAAAGAAACGCGGCGCATTGTTCAACCGCTATCGCCTTGTTATTTCAAATGCTCGCTATATTTGCGCTCCATATATCGGGTATACCATTCCGCCGCAATCATCGTCACCGCAATGTCGTCAATCGGCATGAACGGCATGACATCGGGCAGAACCCAATACA
The DNA here is from genome assembly GCF_056120345.1 of Paenibacillus sp. sgz302114. NCBI lineage: Bacteria > Bacillati > Bacillota > Bacilli > Caryophanales > Paenibacillaceae > Paenibacillus > Paenibacillus sp. sgz302114. The sequence goes on along the minus strand of NZ_JBVYOI010000001.1, from coordinate 372,437 downwards.
GTAACACAGGAACGACATAGAGAAGCTTGTCTACCAGCCGGACTTCCTTTGCACCGAGCAAACGGAAAATCCGGACAAACACCGCTCGCCAGTGGCGAAGCGAAAGCAGCTTGCGCATGTTGCAGCCCTCCTTCTACTTGCGCTCATTATAGCACAAGCTAGAGGGCCGCCTCCAACGCAGCGATAAGGAGCGGCCGCGCCTCGTCATATAGCCCCGGGAACGCGCCGACAGGGAGCGGATTCACGCCATAACCGACTTCAATCGTAAAGCCCGGCTTGCGGTATTGCAAAATGAACCAATCCTTATAACCGGCGTCACTGCCGGTCAGCTTGATCGGCTTATAGCCGCTCGATTTGCCAAGCTTATGCGCAATCGCTTCCGCCTCCGCAGGTTCGTAGCCGCGATAGTTCCAATAGATCTCCTGACCCTGCGTATGCAGCGCCACAACGAGATCGAACTGCTGCTCCTGCGTCAGCGCGTAGATCGCCTGCGCCTCCGGCTCCGACAAAGGCTTCTCGCCTGTATAATCACGCGGCCCTGGCCCCGGTACATCACGGCGCTCCGCTTCCTGCTCCCAGAATGCCGGGAACTGGTCGTTCAGATCAACGCCGCGCACATTCGCCTTCCATTTATGAAACCTCGGCGAGCCGTTATTCCACTGAAGCAGCTCGCTATAGTAAGGATGCTCTCGCGGAAGCCCCTCCTGCACAAGCTCTGCGCCATCGGGATTAACGAGCGGGACCGCCCATAACGACACGCGCCGGAGCAGCGTCCTCGCCTCGACGCCGCACAGCTTCTCGCCCGCAGCCGCAGCTTTCGCCATATCCTCGATGAACGTCATAAGCAGCGGCGCCGTAATCCATTCATTCGCATGCATGCCTGCATTCATATGCACCTTCACCGGCCCGTCCCCGAGACGAAGCGCGGCAATCGGCTTGCCCATCACGCTATGACCGATCGTATAGCTCTGCAAGAACGGGTACGCCTCGAGGAGCGATTCGATGTTGTTCATCAGCTCCCGCTGGCCATATTCTGCCCTTGCATCGACAATCCGGGAGCTGCCCGTATTTGGTATGGTAAGGAGCTGCCCTTCATGAAGCTGCTTCAGATCCAGCGGGCGGTTCGCCGCCTTCACCGCATATGTCGTCACAGCGAACCGGGCGGCAATGCGAAGCAGCGTATCACCAGACTGTACCCGATACGTAAAATAATGCTGAGCCGGCACTTGCAGCAGCAGCCCTGGCACTAACGGTTCATCCGCAGCAATGCCAGGGTTCGCCGCCAGCAGCGAAGCGGCATTCACATTATAAGTGCGGGCAATGCGCAGCACTGTGTCACCCTTTTGAACAATATAGGGAAGCATGTGATCACCCTTTCTAGTCACATGCTTATGCCGCGCGTGCCCGCAGAATGACACTTTAGAATCACACAAAAGAGCCGCCGCTCTCGTCCGGGGGACAAGAACGACGGCTATCTTCCCGACTTATGCTCGCGCTAAACGCACGTTATACGATCTTCGGCACCTGCCAGACGACAGGTGTAAGCTCGATCTGCTCTCCCAGCCATTCCTGGGCGATCATTCGAAACAACCGGGGATCTCCGCTGCAGAAGAATTGATGTACAGGCAGCTCCCCATCCCGCGTCAATCGGTTGCGATCATGCAAAATCGTGCTGATCTCTCTGGCTGTCTCATCCGCCGAGCTGATGAGCGCGACATCCTTGCCCATCACGCTTGCGATCGTCTCCGAGAGAAACGGATAATGCGTACAACCGAGGATAAGCGTGTCAATGGCGCGTTCCTTCAGCGGCTGCAAGGAGGATTCCACGACATCGTATGTTTCCTTGGAACGGAAATTGCCTTGCTCGACGAGCGGTACGAACCGCGGACATGCGAGGCTGAACACTTGTGTGGAAGGGGATAATTGCTTGAGCGCTTGCTCGTAAGCGCCGCTTCGAACCGTTCCATCCGTGCCGATGACGCCGACGAACCCCGTCTGTGTCCGGCTGTTCGCCGCGCGGGCACCTGGATGAATGACGCCGACGACCGGAATGGCAACGCGGGAGCGAATATCCTCGAGCGCGACGGCTGTAGCTGTATTGCAGGCGATGACTATCATTTTGGGACGGTATTGGATTAAATACTCAACGATTTGCCTTGTAAACCGAGTCACTTCTTCAGCGGGCCGCGGACCGTACGGGGTACGTGCAGTATCGCCGAAATAAATGATTTTTTCCCGGGGAAGCTGGCGCATAACTTCCTTGACGACTGTTAAACCGCCTACGCCAGAATCCAAAATTGCGATCGGTTGTTGCACAGACACACCGCTTTCTTGAACGTTTTGGCAGGACTTCAATAGAATATGAATACTCCTCAGAAAAGGTACCTACATCTTAGCGCAAAATAGGACAAGGTTCAACAAAACCCGCCTCCCGGCAGGAGCGGACTCTCGCTCACGACTTCGACCAAAAAAATAAAAACCGCCCTAGCCGGCAGCACTGCATCGAGGCAGTGCGGCAAGCTCGGACGGTATTCATTCTTAGCTTATTTGTAAGCTGGCAGCCAGTCGCCATGCGCTTCGATCAAGTCGTCGCACATTGCTTTGATGTCGTCCATCGACAGCTCAGCGCTAGTGTGCGGATCAAGCATCGCAGCGTGGTAGATATGCTCGCGCTTGCCAGTCATTGCCGCTTCGATTGTGAGCAGCTGCGTGTTGATGTTCGTACGGTTCAGCGCTGCCAATTGCGGCGGCAGATCACCTACGAATGTCGGCGTTACGCCGCTGCGGTCAACGAGGCAGGACACCTCAACGCAAGCTTCCTTCGGAAGATTCGTGATCAGGCCGGTGTTCATCACATTGCCGCCGATTTTGAACGGAACGTTCGTTTCAATCGCTTCGAAAATATACGATGCATACTCATGCGTACGTTTATGCTGCAGCTCTGGATTGCTGACCAGTTCTTGCTTCAGCTTCTTCCAGTTGCCGATTTGCTCGATACAACGGCGCGGATATTCATCCAGCGGAATGTTGAAGCGATCGACTAGCTCCGGATAGTTGCGTTTGATGAAGTACGGGTGGTACTCGGCATTATGTTCAGATGACTCTGTAATGTAGTAGCCGAAGTTCAGCATCATCTCATAACGGACCATATCATGGTGCTTCTCTTTCTGCTTCTCACGCGCACGGCGTTTGATTTCTGGGTACAAGTCCACGCCATCCTTGCTCACCTCAAGCAGCCACGCCATATGGTTGATACCGGCGATTTTGGATTGAACACCCGTCTTATCCATACCCAGATCTCTGAACAGATCAGATACGCACGCTTGAACGCTGTGGCAAAGGCCGACCGTTTGGATGCCTCCGTACGTATTCATGACATTCGTCAGAACCGCCATCGGATTCGTATAGTTCAAGAACAAGGCGTCCGGGCAAACCTCTTGCATATCTTCCGCAAAACCAAGCATGACAGGAATGGTGCGCAGGTTACGGAAAATACCGCCGATACCGACCGTATCTGCAATGGTTTGACGAAGGCCATACTTCTTCGGAATTTCAAAATCCGTAATCGTACATGGGTCGTAGCCGCCAACTTGGATGGCGTTGACTACATATTTGGCACCGCGAAGCGCTTCTTTACGATCGGAGTACGCCTTGATCGTCGACGTGCTGCCGCATGTGTTCTTGATATGATTGAGCATGCTCTCGGAATCGGCGAGCCGCTCTGGGTTAATATCGAACAGAGCAATCTCAAACCCTTGAAGGGCTGGTGTATGTAATACATCCCCCAGTACATTCTTCGCAAATACAGTGCTTCCTGCACCAATAAACGTAATTTTCGGCATGATGTGCCTCCCCAAATAATGTTCATAAATGTAAGCGGATTAATGTCTTACTATAATCCTTACTATACGGCATGAATGAACGGTTTGAGTAGGATATAATGCGTGTTTTATATGTACATTTGTAGTTTTTTAAACTACACTACTTGTAGCAAAATGTTGGTGAAAGCGAGGCTTCCCCTGCTATGAGCAAAATCAATGCACGCACGTCCGATCACTTCAAGTTCGCCGTCGTCAACAATACGCAGCCTGCTCAGGGCGAATTGTCGGTTATGTTTGCAGGCGAAGGCAAGCCGATGCCCGGACTCACGAACGGTCCCGCCGTACATAACTATTATCTGGTTCACACAGTTGTTTCGGGCCGCGGCATGTTCGAGATCAGCGGGCAGCGTTTTATATGCACAAAGGGCGATACATTCGTTATTTTTCCGGACGAGCTGTTTACTTATATCCCTGACGATGCCGACCCGTGGCATTATATGTGGGTCGCCTTCAAGGGTCATATCTCTGAGCATTTGCTGCTTAGCCTAGGCATTACGGCAGCGAATCCGATCGTCCACGCAGAGGACATCCGTTCGCTTGTTTCGCTGTACCGCAAGATGCGCAGCACGTTTGAACAGACCCCTTTTCCCGAGCTTGCAGATTTGGAGGCTGAAGGTCTGCTTCGTGTTTTTTTGAAGGAGCTCGGGCAGCATAACGCCGGCAAGCTTGCGTTCAACACGCTTGCGATCATCCCGGATATTGAACGGCAAATCAAACAGGCCGTGCGCTGGCTTTCTTACCAATATGCGCAGCAAATTTCCATTGAAGATCTCGCGCGCAGCCTCGGCTACCACCGGACGCACTTGTCCAAAATGTTCAAGCAGGTGACTGGCATTTCCCCGATGCAATTTCTGCTGAAGGTGCGGATGGAGCGGGCCAAGGAGCTGTTAAATGGCGAGATTCATCTGTCCATCGACCAAGTCGCTTCCTCTGTCGGCTACTCGGACGCGCTCTACTTCTCCAAGCAATTTCGCAAAACATTCGGCCTTTCGCCTTCCGAATATCGGCAGCAGGCGCGCAGCCAATAAGTCCCGCTCCGCTTTTCTATTGAACATGGGCAAAATAATGGTAGCAAACTCCCATCAGACATCTCTTGACAGAAGAGCTGTTCTTTTTTATTATTTAGTTAAATTGTTTAAATATTAAATAGTAAAACTATTATTGGCGAAAGGAGTGTCGTCCAATGACCAGCAGCTATGCCGAACGGTTCCAGAATGCAATCGCGACAACGAACCGGAAGATCGGCGCGATGATCAACCACAGCATGGAAGCCGGCTTAACGGGACCCCAATGCTACTTAATGAAGCTGATTTCCGAAGAGAAGCGCGCTACCGCATCGATGCTTGCAGAGCATATGGAAGTGAAGCCAAGCGCCATCACGGTTATGCTTGACCGGCTTGTTCAGAACGGCTTCGTCTTGCGGGTGCCGGATGCGAATGACCGGCGGGTAATGATCCTGCAGCTGACTGAAAAAGGTAGCGAAGCATTCACTAAAGTACGGACGAATTATACAACCATTCTTGATCAGCTTCTTCAACAGCTTGATGCGAGTGAAATCGACCGCTTCGTGCAATCCTTTGAGTATATTGCTGACGCTGCTGTGAAGTTAAACGACGGACTCAGCCAGAATCCACCGCACAAGGAGCGATTACGATGACAGAACAATCTGCGGCTTCATCTCAGGAAGTACAGCAATCTCAAGCTGCATTCAAGCATCGCGGCATGCTCATCACAGGTCTTATCATTGCGATGCTGTTCGCCGCGCTCGACAACACCATTGTAGGTACGGCCATGCCGAAGATTATCGGCGAGCTCGGTGGTCTTAGCCTGTTAACTTGGGTAACGACCGCTTACATGCTAACCTCGACAACCGTCGTACCGATTGCCGGCAAGCTTGCCGACATGTTCGGGCGCAAGCTTATTTATGTAACCGGAATTATTATTTTTATCATCGGCTCTGCGCTTTGCGGGATTTCCACTTCAATGGAGCAGCTGATCATTTACCGCGGCATTCAAGGAATCGGCGGCGGCGTCATGATGCCAATGGCGATGATTATTATCGGGGACTTGTTCACCGGCAAGCAGCGCGCGAAGTGGCAAGGGGTATTCGGTGGCATCTTCGGCCTCTCGTCCGTAATCGGTCCGCAAATCGGCGGATTCATCGTCGACAATTGGACATGGAACTGGGTGTTCTACATTAACTTGCCTGTCGGCGTAATCGCCCTCGTCTTTATTATCCGGGGCCTTCCGAAGCATCGTGCGGTCGGCAAGCCTAAGATTGACTATGCAGGTATCGTTACGATGATCGTCGGCGTCGTCAGCTTGCTGCTTGCACTATCTTTCGGCGGCAAAGATTATGCTTGGACTTCTTGGCAGATTATCGGCTTGTTCGTCTTGGCGTTCGTTTCATTATTCGCGTTCGTCCGCATTGAGAGCCGAACGAGCGAACCGATCTTGCCCGTCCATTTGTTTAAGAATCGAATCTTCTCGACCGTTAACGGCGTCGGCTTCTTCCTCAGCCTTGGCATGTTCGGCGCAGTCGTATTCGTTCCGCTGTTCATGCAAGGCATTATCGGCACAAGCGCTACCGCATCAGGCACCGTCATGATGCCGATGATGATCGCGCTAATCCTTGCAAGCATTGTCGGCGGTCAAGTCGTTTACAAGATTGGGCCCCGTCGCCAGATGGTGATAGGCATGCTCATCGCAGCAGTCAGCTTTTTCTTGCTTTCTACAATGAGCGAGAACACAACGCGGCTTATCGCTTCTTCCTACATGGTTATCATGGGCTTTGGTATTGGCCTAGTTATGCCGTTGCTGACTCTGGTGCTGCAGGAGAGCTTCAAACGCGAAGAGCTTGGCGTTGTCACATCCTCCGCCCAGTTCTTCCGCTCCATCGGCGGCACGTTCGGCATTACGATCCTTGGCGCCATTATGAATCATGTGTCAGGCAGCGAGCTTGATACGAAGCTGACGCCGATTATTACGAAGATGCCGGATCAAATGGCAGAATTCAAAACAAAAATTCTCGAACTGATTCATACCGATCCGCACGGCTTGTACAATACACTGCTTAATCCGGATGCACTTAAGCAGCTGCCGAAGGAAGCAATCGAGACGATGGTTCCCGTGCTGAAATCAACCCTCGTCGACTCCTTGCACAGCGTCTTCTTATATGCGCTCGTATTCATCATTGTAGGTGCTCTTCTGGCTCTTCTAATCGGCAAAGTGAAGCTGACTCAGCGTTCCAAAGAAGAGAAGAAGGAAGCCGCCATGCAGATGGCTGACTCGCATTAATTTCATCAAGGAGGCTTCGCCGCTTAGCGGTGGAGCTTTGCTGTCTGTACAGCAAATGAATTTCAATATTCCGCTTCTCAAGATGCGCTCTTGCTCCAGATTCGGAGCCCCACACCTTTCGCGTCTTTTGCGGGATATATAAATGCGTGCCTTCAATATATTTTTGTATTTCCTCAACAAGATGAGGAGGTAGTATCTGAATGGCTTTTACGTATCCAAATGAAACATTAAAAAGGCTTCGCCGCAGCTGTTGCGACGAAGCCTTTTTTGCAGCTTTTGAACCAAGCGATTAGCCGATTGTTTGCAGTTCTTCCGTGCGCTCGGACACGATTTCTTCTGCTTTGTCTTGCACGGATTCAGCTGCTTCTTGCACCAGCTCGCCTGCGTCACCCACAGCTTCGACAACATCAAGATCGTCGCTGCCGGAACGCCAGCTGCGTACGTTGTCGATCAATTGGCTTGCTGTATCTTTTGCTTTCGAAGCTGCCGTCGTTACGCCGTCGCCTACTTGCTTCGCAATCTTCGTTGTGCTCTCCCCTACTTGGGAAGCGATGCGTACTGTATGTTCAGATACCACCTGCGTGCCGTCTGCGATGTCCTTGCGCAGCTCGCGTCCAGGCTTTGGTGCAAACAGCAGTGCTGTTACGGAACCGATTACGCCGCCTGCAATCGCGCCATATACGAAACTTTTTGCTCCACTTTTCTTTGCCATTTGAATACGCTCCTTTGTGTTAGATAGTAGTATCCTGCCCTAGGTCATGACCTGAGCATGCAGAGGCGCGGTTTTCTTTTCGCTTCGTTTGCCATAATTGAAACACCGCGTATCCAACCTCTGCCCAGTCCATTGCATCCGTAATTTGGTGCCTCAGCTTATCGCCGGATTTCGCAGCATGCCGCTCAACCGTGTCATTCAGCTCAGCGGTTAGCCGGCTTACGGTCAAGGACAGCTGGCTGGCCGAATCGCCAATGCGGCGCGTCGCATCCGTTAGCCGGGACACACCTTCCAGCTGCTTCTGCACATTGCGCATCGTCGCTGTCATCGGATCAAGCAGCTCGCACACTTGCTCTTTGGCTTCCGCAGTATGGCGTTCCATCGCCTCAGCAGCCATAAGCAGCTTCGCCAGCTTCCGATCAGCCGAGCGCAGCCAGATTAAAATGCCTGCGACAAGCGCAACGAACGCCGCTACCGCAATCGCCTCAAGCCAAATCGTCTCCATCGTTTGGCACCTCCTTCACGTAAGCCCCCAGGGCAAATGCCCATTAACTTACTGACATAATACCCAGTATGGGCTTGGCTTGACACTCCGATTGCGAAAAAAATTGGGCTAATGCCCTAATGGCACTAGCCCAATCGTTATTTTTGCGGTTGCTTTCTTCAGTCTTAGCTTCGGTCTCAGCTATGTGAATATGACCGGTTTTTTGTTGTCCGAGAGACGCATTCATGACAAGTGGAAATATCCTTTATCGGAGTCGATTCCTCTGTGGTCGCCTAGGCGAAATGATTTGCGCGGTTTAACCGACGCTAAATCATTTGCGCCTTTGTATTCGGATTTCCAACCACGTTCCCATTGTTCAAAAGGGAATCCGAATACGACAGCGATCGAAAGAACATTCGAACGCGCAGCGTCCCCCGGTTTTCACCTCATATAAAAAAAAGAGCTGCCCTAAAGGACAGCCCCCACCTTCCCAATCCGATAGCTGCACTTGCCCCCGCCTTTTGCCAAGCACTCCGTCCGTTCCACGTCTGTGCCGAGCAGCTGCTGGAACAAGGCCAGCTCGCAGCCGCAAGCTTGCTGATAACGGTTCGCCACCTGGGCAATCGGACAGTTGTACTCGTGCAGCACAATGCCGCTTTCATTCGTCTCGACCTGCACCATGTAGCCGCCATCGTTCTGAATGACCGCAAGCTCCGTTACTTTCTGCTCCAGTGTCTTGCCTTCCATCCGGTGCGCGTACCGGTCAATGAGCTTCCGTTTACGGCCTTCAAACAACCGGTCAACGATAAGTGCCGTCTCCGGATCGTCCTCCAGCTCCTCCAGAAAGTCAAGTGCAAGTACGTGGTAGTTCTTCGGGAACAAGAGCTCGGCTTGCTCAGTCAGACTGAACATATGCGTCGGCCTGCCCATTGCCTGACGGACAACGGTCGGCGTTATGAGTCCGTCACGCTCGAGCGTACTCAAATGGCGCCGCACGGCCATTTCCGTAATTTGCAGCTGCTTGGCCAGCTCGCCCGCATTCATTTGCCCGTTCGTCTTCAGCAAGAAAAGCACAGTTTGCCGTGTCGAGCCTTCCTGCCGGAATGCCTGCTCCTTCTGCGAAAACGGCGTCCCATCCTGTTCCATTCCAATCACATCCTTAATCGTTCCAACCCTTATCGCAAATGTAACGCATTTTTACCGTTTCGTAAATCGACAAAAGCTTAGGTTCTGTCTACTCCCCAAGCTCCTGCACCAAATACGATTCCACCGCCGCTTTGAACGCCGTCAGCGTATGAGGCAGCTCAGCCGCCAGCGGATGCCACTCGCCTCTTGTCCACTCGAAATAATCCTGCACGAGCGGCTTGCGCAAGCGAACCAGCTCAAGCAAGGTCTCCAGCAGCTCCGCTGGGAATACACCTTCGCCAGCAATGATCGTAATAATATCCTCGTAGCTGCTCGCATCCCGCATGATGAAGCCGTCAATCAGGTAGCTGCCGATATCGGTAACCGCCTCGATTGCCAGATGGAGCGCCCGCTCCTGGGCAAGTCCTTGCAGCAAGCTGCCGTCCCAGCTTTGCTGCAGCAATTCCAGTGCTGCAACAACTTCCGGTATGACATGCAAGCGCACATTCAACTGTTCACGATTCACATAATACATCCTGCTAAATCTCCTGTTCTGCTTATGACCGTTTCGTTTTATTTTTACGTGCTTTGCGCTTGAGCCACAAGGCCATCACGATCGCACTAATAATAACGACCATCAGATAAGTCATCATTTCAAATACGTCACCCATTGTTTAAGCCGTCCTTTACTACGATTCGAAGTCTACGCTCGCAGAAGCTTCGCGAACTTCAGTCATATGCGCGATAACCTCTTTATGTACAGGATGTACCTGGTAAGCCGCGAGCGTTTCCATCGATTCAAATTTTGTAATGAGAGCAATATGGTACGAACGCTCTGAATGCAGCACGTCAGTGCCCACTTCGATCGAGAGCAGCTCATCAATCTTGCCTTCCATATTCTTCAGCACTTGAACTGTGCGCGCAACGCTCTCCGGGCTGCCATCCTTCAACTTGAACAATACGATATGCGTAATCATAATGCGAACCGCTCCCTCGTCAATGTAGTGGATTGAGAAACATCCTTTTGTCACATAATAACTCAAGGTGCCGTCGTTCGGCAATCTTCCAGCAAAGGTGTGTGCAGAGTATGCGATATCCGGTTACTATTGTAGCCTCGCTGATCGGCTTCCTGTTATGCCTCTATAACTCCACAGGATACGATCCGCATAATTTCGTCTTCTTCATGTTCAGCGTGCCTGCCTGGTTCGCGGACATGATTATGGACATTCATAATGTGAATGTCTATTTCATGTACGTCCTGACTATTGCCAGTTACGCTCTTCTTGGTTATATCTGTGACTGGACAATTGCCCGAACAAAAGGAAAACGCCGTTCATATGACTAGCAGGTGAGCCTGCAAAAAAAAGGAGCCGCAATTTGGGCTCCTTTTGCTTCTTATTCAACTATCAGAACGGCTTTCATATCTTGATGGCCTGCTCCGCACATAACGGCACAGTGCATCTCATACTTGCCTGGCTTATCGAACGTGACATCTTGCTCCATCTTGTCGCCTTGAAGATCAATACCGAGATCCGGAATTGCCAGGCCGTGAACGCCGCTCTTATTGATGAGCTTCAGCTTCACTTTATCGCCTGTCTTTACTTTGTATTCTTTTTGGTCAAATACGAAGTCTGAGGATGCTTCTACCTTCATTAGAGTAACGCCTGGCGGCAAAGATGCTGCCTCGTCTACCGGCTTGCCCGGAAGCTCTGTCGTCAGCAAAACAACGCCTAAAATCGAAGCTGCTGCGAAAACGATGAACATAATCCACTTATGCATTGCTTCTTGCTCCCCTTTTCATCAAATGTCTACTCCTTATATTACATAAGATCGTCCGTTCTTCTCAACCTTAAACTGTGTCAACAAATAAACTTTTTTCACCTTTTTGACAAAACGATGAACGTACTACTTCGTCAAATATGTCCGAAGCAGCCGCTCAGCCTCCGCTTTCACAAACGTCCACGGCATGGAGAAGTGATGCTGATAGCCCATGCAGCTATATGATGCCGTCAGCCCCTCCGTCGTGCGCTTCTCCTGATACAGGTGGATGCTGCACGCCCGAAACTGTCTGCGTATCGACGCCAGCTCCAGCAGCACTCGGTCCTGAAGACCGCGCATCATCGACTCATACAGGCGCGGCAGCTTCGTTGCCGTCGCTCCCACGATGCGAATGTCATGATCGAGAATTTGACTTACGACGCCAAGCAGCACATATCGCTTCACAAGCTCCAGTTCCTTGCCGATTTGAACGGGCGGCGATGCTTGATTCATCTCCACAGCCAATGTAACCCCTCCAAGCCTCTAAACAATAAGAACATTTGTTCCCATTATAGCAGTGCCTGCTTCAAGATGCAAGCAGCTGCCAAGGCGAGCATATGGAGGGCAAGAAAAACGGCCATCCTAAAAAGGATGACCTCAAATGAAGGGAGCTATACGTTTATTTACTCTTATTCTTCAATACTTCAATAAACTGGCGAAGCCGATCCGGCAACGGAACGCCGATCCGACCCAAGTTCTCCGTAATAGAAATAAGCTCATTTGCCAAATAAAAATAAATGGCTCCGCCCATGGCAACGTTATTAAGCTCCAGCAAAATATCGATTCGGTGGGCAAGCAAAATAACGAGCAGCATTATGCCTTTCTTCGTTAATCCCCATGATCCAACCCCGCTGTTTAACCCCTTCTCCTTTACCGCGGCTGTAACGCCGGTAGCGTAATCTACGCCCATTGCCACAATGAGTAATGTCAATGATTCCGGCCACATACCAAAGGAGAACGTGAGCAGCGATCCAAGCACAGCGGTAATACTGCAAACGATGGTGTGTGGCACGATCGTTACCTCCCTTCCTGATGCAATTGCAATACATCATATGCGGGAGAAATGCAGGTTGTCCCTTCACATGTACAAGATCGAACAAGATAGGCTTACTTCGATTTGAACCGGAAAACCGAGCTAAAGTAGTCGCCGTGCGGCAGCGGCTTCACGACGCCGGCATGCATCAGTTCATCGCCGCCGACCACTTCGTCTGTGCCGATCCACTCGTAGCGAAGAACGCTGCTAAGTCCCTTCAGCTTCAAGCGGCTAAGCGGCGGATTAGGCTCGCTAAGCACGGCAACGTGTACGACGAGTGCCTCGCGCTGATCCTTGGAGACGAACATCCATGCCGTCTCATTGCCTTCGAATGGGCTGAGCAGCCGGTAGAACGTGCCATACTGCACAAGTTCGCGTACTTCCTTCACAAGTGAAACCTGGCGCTTCACTTCTTCTTTCTCGGCTTCGCTGAATACCGTCAAGTCCAGCTCGTAGCCGAAGTTGCCGGACATCGCGACATCGCCGCGTGTCTTGAGCGGCGTATTGCGTCCTACTTGGTGATTCGGTACAGCGGATACATGCGCGCCCATCGTGCTAATCGGATAGACGATGCTCGTGCCGTACTGGATACGCAGCCGACTAACCGCATCGGAGTTGTCGCTCGTCCACGTCTGCGGCATGTAGTAGAGCATGCCAGGGTCGAATCGGCCTCCGCCGCCTGAGCAGCTCTCAAACAATACATGCGGGAACGCAGACGTAATCTGTTCCAGCACATGATAAAGGCCAAGCATGTAGCGGTGCGCCGTTTCCCGCTGCCGTTCCGGTGGCAATAAAGCCGAGCCGATCTCCGACATGTTGCGGTTCATGTCCCACTTGACGTAAGTAATCGGCGCGCTGCGCAGCACTGCGCTCACAGCTTCGATGATATAGTTCTGCACATCCTCGCGGGAGAGATCGAGAATGAGCTGCTTCCTGCCTTCCGAACGGCGGCGACCAGGCACGTGCAAGCACCAGTCCGGATTCGCGCGATACAGATCGCTGTCCGGCGACACCATCTCCGGCTCGAACCATAAGCCGAACTCCAGCCCGTGACTGCGCACCCTCTCCGCCAAATCTTCAAGGCCGCGAGGCAGCTTCTTCGCGTCAACGACCCAATCGCCTAGCGAGCAGTTATCGCTGTCTCGGCGGCCGAACCAGCCGTCGTCGAGCACGAACATCTCAATGCCGAGCTCGCTGCCTGCCTTGGCAATCGCTTCGATTTTGTCCGCGTTGAAGTTGAAGTACGTCGCTTCCCAGTTGTTTACGAGAATCGGCCGCACCGCATCGCGGAATGCGCCGCGGCACAGGCGTGTCCGGTACAGCTCATGGTATGTCTGCGACATCGTGCCGAGGCCGCTGCCCGAGAAGACCATAACCGCTTCCGGCGTCTGGAATGATTCTCCTGCTTCAAGCCGCCACGAGAAGTCAAACGGATTGATGCCAATAAACGCGCGTGAAGTGTGGAACTGATCCACTTCAACACCAGCCGAGAAGCTGCCGCTGTATACGAGGCTGAAGCCGTACACATCGCCGTAATCCTCAGTTGAGCCTTCGGACAATAGCGCAAAGAACGGATTGTTCATATGGCTGCTGGAGCCGCGCCGGCTCTCAACCGCCTGCAAGCCCGGTGTCAGCTGGCGCTTATGGACGTAGCGCTCGCGCACCCACGCGCCGGACAGCTGCAGCATATCGAAGCGGTCATGCGGCAGATCCACGCTTGCGGTGAGCGCGCGCGTCAGCTGCATGACGCCTGGGCTGTCGTTCTTAATACGCGCAGAACGAATGACCGCATCGAATGCTTCAAATACCGTATAGGACAGCTCGACTGTAAGGCCGGCAAGCTTGTCCGCTAATGTAATAACAAGCGTCTGCGCCTCGGAATCCTGTTCCGTATAAATAGCAGGCAGCCCCTCGATCTCTGGCTTCCCTTGCACGATTGTATGCGATTCGTAAGAAAGCTCCGTTACAGTCGTACCGTTCGGCAGTTGAACCGCATAAGCCGGCGAACGCAGGTCGCCAGAGCCGTAGCCCGGATATTCCTGCGGCAATGTATCGAGGGAGATTGTCCGGTCCTCCGGAATCGGCGTCGGACAGAAAGAAGCGCGTTCGATGCGCTGCAGCAAACGCGCTGGGTTAGGCTCGCTGATTTTGCGGCCCCAGTACAGATGAGTCGGGTATCCTTGAAGCACTTGAATAATATAACTCATATTGCGTGTTTGCAGATGGAACATACCGCTTGCGGCATTGAATGTAATGGACATCCTTAACGTATCCTCCTTATGGAAAAAACGACTCTATTTGAAGCGCGTTTAACCGCTCAAATTCACTTGTCGTCTCCAAGTATAGGGGGATTCTGATTCGATCTATATGGATGCTTGACGCGATCATATGGATAAATGTAGGATGGAACGGCACTAACCTCCCCAAGCTGCCGCTAATGGTCTATTGCATCTCAAACACGCCTGCCCGCCGGATGCCGAATGAAATCTTCACTTGCAAGTCCTTCTCGCCAGGAAGCCAATCGCCGTTTCGAGCCGTCTTTCTCCACTGGCCCAAATGATACCGATACATCACTTCTTCCAAATTGAACAGATCCATGTGCTGGCGAATGCCCGACGTATAAGCGAGCATAATCTCGTCCTCGATCAGCTTACGCACCTTGCCTTCAATTTCTCCCACTGACATCGTGCCGCCAATCTCAGTCAAATCGCCGTACGCCTTCACGTGCAGCACAAATTTCGGGCCTCCCTTGCCCAGTTTCAGCTCCTTCTTCTTCACCTTCGCATACTTAATCCAGACGACCGCCGAATCCTGCTGCCCCTTTGACTGCACCGTGTATTGCGCGCGATAGAGCGGATTTTTGGACCAGCGAATCCCAGTCACCTGTTTTAGAGGTAAATAGACCGGCTTATGCTTCATTTTGAAGGCAAATACGCCGTCCAGCTCCTGCACGGTGATCGGCTTCTTGTTCTGGTGCCACACCTTGCTCGAAACGGTGACGCTCGGCAGCAGCGCGGTCATCGCCTTCTCATTAAAGGCCGTGACGAATTTCTGCATCGTAACCGGAGGAACGGAGCTGTTCTGCTTCTCGAGCGTGAGCGGGTTATAAATATAGCTGTACATTTGCGATAGCTCGAAGAAGGCGCTTGCCGTTAAGATGTCGCTAAGCTCACTGCGCGTTCCGTAAATCCATGATGTATATCGGGTCACGCGCACCCGATTGACCGCATCCAGAATTTGAGCCATCTTATTCATCGCAGGCTCCCTCACAATGACTACATTCAATTGATCAAAATTAAGCGTGCTCTGGGTCGTCACGGCAATTTGTTTATTCGCTTCGCTGATACTTTTGCCATGTCCTACGCCGATCCAGACGGAAGGCTTCTGGGCCTTTGGGCTCTCCGACTTCGCAATCGCAGAGAAGTCCATCAACTGGACCGTAACGATATATTGTCCGTTCCGGTAATCGACTCCCATCGCCTTTACGAAGGCTTGCGCACTAAGATCGCTTGTATCGATCCGCCCTTTGCAGCCGCTCAGCAGGCTTGGCAGCACTAGCGCCAGCAGAAGCACGAGCAGGGAACGGCCATAAGCAGTCCTCATGGCAGGTTGCGCTTCACACGATATTTCCACGGCAGCTGCCACACCGCGGTAAGCATTTTCTTGAACTCGAACGGAGCAAGCGGCTTCAAGAACGGCATGCCGAACGATTCCAGCGTGCAGAGATAGAGCAGGACGGAGAAGAGAGAGATAAAGAAGCCGAACAAGCCCAGGAATGAGGCGGCGATCATCATATAGAAGCGAATGACGGTTACGGAGCCATTCAGCGACTGGTTCACGAGCGTGAAGGTGGAGACCGCCGTCACCGCCGTGACGACCAGCATTGTCGGCGATGTCAATCCAGCGCGAATCGCGGCATCGCCGACGATTAAGCCGCCGACGACGGTAACCGTTTGACCGACAGCTCGTGGCAAGCGGACGCCGGCCTCGCGAAAGATCTCGAACATGAGCATCATAAGAATCAGCTCCATCTGAGGGCTGAACGGCAGCCCGATTCGGTTCATCGTAACGGTAGCTAGCAGCGCAAATGGAAGCTGGTCATTATTGAATGCCAACAGACCAAGATAGAAGCCTGGCAATATGCCGGATAGTACAAAGCTGATCAAGCGAAGCGTCCGTTCAAAGATGACAAAATAGAACGGCTAATACGCATCCTCCGGAGACTTGACCAGTAGGGAGACGTTAACCGGCGCGACTAACGCAGCAGGCGTGCCATTCACCAGAAGGGCGAATCTGCCGTTCATAAGCGATTGAATGACCGCGTCCGGCCGGCCGATATAATCAATCAATGGTACCAATACAATCGACTTGTCAGAGATGATATCCTCAAGCTCTCCCGCTCCATGAAGAACCGCAATATTAACGCCGCGAAGCCGGTGTCTCGCTTCCTCAAGCGCAGCCGTGGCTGTAATGCCCTCCATGGAAAGCAAGCATATCCTCGTCTGCGATTCCGTGCCGATTGTAAACCATTCGGCATGCATTTTGGGTGAACGCAGCCTTTTCCGAATCAACGCCACATTCGTATCAATTTCTTCGACGAACCCATCGCGCGGCCCTTTAATGGATAATTCCAGCGTCGATTCTTCCGTCGTCCGTCCCGGAGGATGCGAGCAATCGATCGAATAAAACTGTTCTTCCTTCGGCTTCCAGACAATGATATAGCCTGCAAACAGCTGATTGAACAGCTCCTTCCCCTCGTTTCCCGGGTCCAGGTTTCGGATAAACGGACTTTGCTTCGGATCAATGCGAGTGCCAAGCCCTTCAGGCTGAAGCAAATGCTGCATGAACCGACTATCCACCAAGCCGTTG
Organism: Paenibacillus sp. sgz302114; assembly: GCF_056120345.1. Taxonomy (NCBI): domain Bacteria; kingdom Bacillati; phylum Bacillota; class Bacilli; order Caryophanales; family Paenibacillaceae; genus Paenibacillus; species Paenibacillus sp. sgz302114. Next base: position 355,218 of record NZ_JBVYOI010000001.1, on the reverse strand, counting down.
CAATACAGAATCGCAAACTCCTCGCGGTCCATATCGCCTTCGCGTTCAAAAGACAACGAGTGAGCTTCGACGTCGCCGCAATGCTTTACGGCATCCAGCAGCCAATCAAAGGTTATTGTTTGCTCTGACTTCTTGCCTTGGCTTCGGATTCTCATCTGCGCCACCTTCCTTCGGAATGCCTTTAAACGATAACAGCCAAATTAGAGTCGTCACACAAACCATCACTCCAATTTCAAAGACAAACGCATACCGGTAGATCAATTCAGGCGCAGTTACCGAAGCAAGCAGGATCAACGAGAGAACCATGTATATGATACTAAGAGCCGTAATGAAAATAATCTTTGTGAGCGGCTTGCGAAGCTGGAGGAGTTCAATGGTAATGACCATACCGAGAGAAATGCGCACGAAAGCACCGGAGAGCCACTGATAGATCGCGAAGAAATCCACATGCTCGATGTATTTGCCGATTGAAACAAGCCGCCACTGAGCAAATGCCGGAAAGAGCAGCTTGTCAGCCTCTGCAGGTCCGAACTGCGTAAGCGCTCCAATGGTCGGTCCTAACATGAGCAGCATAATAAACGCGAGCTGGATGATCATTTGCCAATGCCTGATGCGGCCGCTCAAGTGATGCTGAATGAATAAAATCGCCGACAACTCCATCATGCAGCTGAGCGCATACAAGGAGCCGTGCAGAGGCGGGCCCCATCCGCCCTCGAGCATCGGAAGCAGCAGAGCGTAGTTTTTATGAGGCATGTTGGCAGCCATAACGAGGTCACCGAGAATAACGACCGCCGGCAGCAGCAAACAGGACATATACGCAATTGCCCTAAGCCCGCTGTAGGCAGCAAAGCCGATAAGCGTCATCAAGGTAATCATGATAACAAGAAGCGGCGTATCCGGAAGATAAGTCGCGGACGTCCAGCTGATCGTTTCGACGAAGGTTTGAAAGCTCGCGTGCAGCAGAACGATAACGACCGGCAAAATAATAAACCAAGCACCAATCGGAGATACCCTTGTTCTCAGCCAATTCCGCAAGTTAATTTGCTTCGTTCGTTTCATCGTTCCGGTGATGAAAATGATTGACCAAGGAAGAATGATGACAAAAGCGATGATGCCGCACATCCAAGAATCTCTGCCGCTCACTTCAAGCACGGATGGAAGGACAAGCACATGCGAAGAAAGGCCGACAGACAACGTTAGCATCATAAATACAGGCCAGAACCCGAGCTCAATCGATTTTACCTTCATGCACGGTTGACCCCCTTTTCCATTTCGGCATAGTTTTACCAGAAAAGGCATAAAAAAAACCGGTCCCTTCGAGCACTAAGCTCGAAGAGACCGATTGAAACAGCTGATTTTAGAGGACACAGCCTTTTTTGAGAATTAAATTCGCATACCGCTCCGTTTCGCTCGTTGCGATAATTGCATACGCTTTGCGAGCCCGCTCGTAGAAGGCGAACCGTTCCACCATCACGAACGGCGACTCCAAGCTTGCACGCTCCTGAATGATGCTGCCATATACGTCCCACACCGGCGTCGCTACCGTATCGCCAGGCACGACCTGCATAAGCGCAGCCGGCTTGTCGACATATTGATCGAGCGGCATCAGCTGGAGAATCGCTTCAAGCAGCGCCGGAATCTCATGCCCGTCACAGCGAATGAGCCGCTGTGCATGGCTTGCAGCTGGAAAGTTCGAGTCCGCGATGACGATCTCGTCGCCGTGGCCCATCTCCATTAAGATTTTGAGCAAATCTGGCGACAGCACTTTAGGAATACCAATAAGCATCGTGTGAATCCTCCTGTTGAAACGAGCTAATTAATGATAAAGAGGTCCAAAGTTCGTGCATGCCCGGTAATCCGCACTCTCCGGATTGTCGGTGCCGAACAGGCTCCATGCGCGCGGACGGAAAATCTGTTCCGCGGGCACGTTATGCATATTAACTGGAATACGCAGCATCGAAGCGAGCATAATGAGATCTGCGCCGATATGGCCGTAGCTGATCGAGCCGTGGTTCGCGCCCCAGTTGTCCATAACATCATACACGGTGCGGAATGCGCCGTTGCCAGTCAGCCTTGGCGCGAACCAAGTTGTCGGCCACGTTGGATCCGTCCGCTTGTCGAGCGTATCATGCACTTCCTCCGGTAAATCAACCGAATAGCCTTCGGCGATTTGGAGCACAGGACCGATGCCCTTCACAAGGTTGATCCGCGACATCGTCATCGGCATGCCGCCGCGAGTAAGGTAATCCGAAGAATAGCCGCCGCCGCGGAAATACTCCAGGGAAGCAGGACGCCACGATGTTGCATCAAGGCACTTCTGTGCTTCCTCTTCGCTAATATCCCAGAACGGCTTCATGACTGGCTTGCCGTCTTGCTCCTGCTGTCCTGTTCCGTCAAGCGTAGCGGGACCCGAGTTAATCAGGTGCAGAATGCCGTTCTCCGCATGGCCGCTTAGACGATGGCCCGTTACGCGCTCCACGGAATCCGGGCTCCAGAACGTCCGCACATCCGCGAAGATTTGAGCCGTATTCGTCAGCAAATTACCGAATAGCATCACAGCGCCGTTCAAGCTGTCGTTCTCCGTCGCAACGATATATGGAGCGCGAATGCCGTTCCAATCGAAGGATGAGTTCAGCATCGCCTCTAAGAAGTCACCATTCGGAAAATGATCCGTCCATGCCCGCTGCCCCTGGAAACCGGATGCGATCGCATTGCGGCCGAGCGCCTCTTCGCCGTAGCCCAGCTCGTCCAGACGCGGGTTGCCGATCATGAGATCACGCGCGATCAGCGTCATCTTCACAACCGTCTCCCAATCCTTATCCTTCTGTTCGCGGGTCGATTGAATCGCCTCAGGGTTGTTGTCAGGACCCTCGCTGCAATTCTCCTTCACCCACGACAGCGCACGCTCGTACTCGGCCGGATCGTAGATGCCTTGATCCATGCGGCGGACGAACTCCGACATGTCGATGTAATCGGTACGCATACCGAGGTACTCTTGGAAGAACGCGTCATTCACAATCGAACCAGCGATCCCCATGGACACGGAGCCCATCGATAGATACGTCTTGCCTTTCATGAGTGCAACAACAAGACCCGCGCGGGCAAAGCCCAGCAATTTATCTCTCACATCGCTTGGAATCGTCGTGTCGCCGGTATCTTGCACTTCGTTGCCGTAGATGCCGAATGCAGGCAAGCCCTTCTGCGCATACCCGGACAATACTGCCGCCAAGTAAACCGCGCCCGGACGCTCTGTGCCGTTAAAGCCCCATACCGCCTTCGGGATGGATGGGTCCATATCAATCGTTTCCGTACCATAGCACCAGCAAGGCGTTACGGTAATGGATACGCCTACGCCTTCACGCGAGAACTTCTCACCGCAAGCTGCTGCTTCTGCAACGCCGCCGATGCAAGTATCTGCGATCACGCACTCCACGGGCTCACCGTTCGGATAGCGTAAATTCTCGGCGAACAGTCTTGCAACGGACTTCGCCATTTCCATCGTTTGCTCTTCAAGCGATTCACGAATGCCCTTGCGTCTGCCGTCAATTGCAGGACGAATGCCAATCTTAGGGAAAGCGGATTGATAACGAGTGCTAATATCTGCCACGAACGAATCCCTCCAACGAATGAATGTGATAAAGAATGTTACCGATAACTCTAAAATAACAATGTAACCGCTTGCTGTCAATCCATCTGTTAGGTAATATAAATGCATGATTAGACCTATGAGGAGCTTAAACCTATGGTAACCATCTACGATATCGCAGCTCAAGCGAATGTGTCGGCTATGACCGTTTCTAGAGTTATCAATAACACTGGCAAAATTAGCGAGAAAACGCGCACCAAAGTAAAGAAAGTTATGGACGAGCTTGGCTATGTGCCAAACCAAATGGCGCGCAGCCTCGTCCTTCAGCAGACACGCATTCTGTTTCTGCTTATTACAGACATTATGAACCCTTTTTATACAACGCTTGCCCGCGGCGCCGAAGATGCTGCGCGCAAGAATGGCTACCGGCTGCTGTTCGGCAATAGCGATGAGAGCGTGGAGAAGGAAGGCGAATACATCAACACCATTCTGACGACTCGTGTTGACGGTGCGCTGCTTGCTCCTGCCGGCGATCCGTCGCATCCTCATCTGGAACAACTGCGCAAGCATGGCGTGCCGTTCGTCTTGCTCGACCGCGAAGTGCCGGGCATCGCTTGCGACATCGTGCTCGGCGACAGCCGGGACGGCGCTCGCCGATTGGTTGAACATTTGGTTGGGCAGGGTCACCGGCGCATCGCGCTCGTGAACGGCTCGGCGTCGATAAGCAGCGCTCGGCTGCGGTTAGCGGGCTTTCAGGAAGCGATGAAGCTGAGCGATCTCGCGTTCGATGAACGTTATGTGCATGAGACCAGCTTCGGTCCTGAGCTGGACGCCGATGCGATGGAGCAGTGGATTGCTTCAATGGACCCGCTCCCTACCGCAATTATGGCGGGCAATAATGTGCTAGCCGTTGTTATTATCAAGCTGCTGCGCGCCCGTGCCTTACGCATTCCCGAAGATATTTCGATTGTTTGCTTCGATGACTTCGGACTCTACTCGGAGATGGACCCATTCATAACTGTTGCTGCGCAGCAGGCTTACCAGTTCGGATACCTGGGGATGCAGCTGCTTATTGATCGCATCGGGGAGCGGGAAGCGCCTGAGAAGACGGTTTGGAAAAAAGTTGTGCTGCCTCCCGAGCTGATTGTGAGGCGGTCCGTGAAACAGCTTGACGAAAGCGATAGCTAGAGCAAGCAAAAAGCACCGCAGTTGCCCGTGCCTAAGATCGCACGAGTTCTGCGGTGTTTTGTATTTGGCGTTATTCGGTTACGACGCGCTGACAACCTTGCTAATGCCGATGTCATCGAGCATCACTTTGCCTCGGTCGCTCGTGAAATAGAACGTGACACGCGTAAGCTCGCTCGGATCAAAATCAGCATTCTGCTTCTGGAACTGCGCGAACGGCAGGCTGAACGTTTGAAATACCGCTTCAGTGGGCACTTTATACTTGCCGTTCTTTATCGTTTTTTCCGTCCATGCGAAACGGGTAAACGTCGTGTATGGCAATGGCATCACCGCTTTGAATTGTGCAAGCGGCAGCAAGGCAACTGCGCCATTCTTGCTCTGCAGCTCGACATTAATAACGGGAAGCGGTGCGGCTGAGCCGCTGTTGTCCGCAGGCAGATCCTTCGCCAGATTCGTCATGGCGAATGTCAGCTGCTTCGCTGCGGCTGCATCCTGCTGCAGCCTCTCCGTCAGCGAATCAGGCAGCTGCAGCGTGTAGCTGCCGTCTCCCTGCTTCCACTGCAGCACAGCGCCGCGCGTGCCTTTGTCCTTGCCGTCGCGGTCTTTGGCCGAGTCTTCGGTCCAAATCAGCTTGCTGGCACTCGCTGTCACGCCGCTGTTCTCGGTCGTTTTATCATAGTCCTCTTCACTACGGGCAAGCGGTAAGAAGCTGCCGTCCTCGTAGCGGTTCATATACGTCGCTTGCGGCAGCCACGCAGCGCCAGTCCGATAATCGGTGAAGAGCGGCGTATATTCCTTCTTCCCAAGCAACGCATCTTCAAGGAAGGCGGACACGTATACTTTTGCCACTTCGCGCTGGTCATCCGCATCCATCATGCCCGCCCTGCGGAGCAGTAAGCCGCCTGGCAAGCTGTCATCCATTGTACCCCACTCGGTATTAAACCGGCTGTGGTTCGCTTCGCCGATATAGAGCGTGGACTTAAAACGGTCCGAGCCAGCGGAGAATGAGGAACGGATATACTGTCGCTCGCCGTTGAACGTATCGACATCTCCGTCGCTAGCGCCTTGGAGCGACAAGTAATACGTATCTTTCAGCTGTGCTTGCTTCTTGTCTACGACGTTATCCGTTGGCGCAATAGCAATAACTGCTTGAATAGCCACGTTATTGCTGGTCAAGCTAGCCAGTGATTTGTCATCAGCGAACCAACGTGACCGATCAGCCGCCATCGCAACGGCTTGACCGCCGCGGGAATGACCGATTAGCGCGACCTTCTTCAGATCAACCGCGTGGTAGAACGGTGTTCCCGCCTGTTCATTGAACTCGGCGATTTGCTGCAAATGCTTGAGAAGCATCCAGGCCCGCACTTTCATATCGTTGTTCGGGATGTTGCCCCAGTACGAATAGTTCAAGAAATTCTCATCGACCGAAACGGCGATGAACCCGCGGCTTGCCAGCAGCTCGCCCAGATACGCATAGCCTTCGTCGGAGAACTGTTCCATCAAATGATTGCCATGTACCATCAGCACGAGCGGGAATTCTCCTTCTCCCTCTGGCATCCAGACACGACCGTTCACCGGCAAGGCGTTCTCGTCGAAGCCCCAGAACATGGAGCGCAGCCACTTCCAGCGTGAAATATAAGCGGAAGCGTCGACAGGCTTCGAGATAAGTTCCGCATCTTCGCCGTATTCATCACGGCGTGAATCGTCACCGCTGCCGTACGTGAAGCTCTTTACTCGGTACAATCCAGGCTCCGCAGGATCATCGGCAACAAGAGCCTGAACCTGCTGCTCGTCCACCGACTGGACATCCGCAGAAGCCGTAACAACGCCTGTTTGATTAATTGGCCAGTAGCGGAAGCTGACTACGCTTGAGGTAACAGCGACAACAAGCGCGAGCTTAATCGCCATATGCACGCGGCGGTGAAGCAGCATGCCAATCACGAGCCCGCCAATAAGGCCAATTGCTGTAATACTGCCGGCTAGTATTAGTGTTAGTGGATCGCCAAGATCCGTCTGATCGCATACATACCAGACCACGCAGCCTGTAAACAAGCTGGCTCCCGCAGTTAGACGCGGAATCGGTATATAAAATAGAGCAAGAATATAAGCAATGATGAGCGAAGCCGCCCCCATAAGAATGGTGCAGAACAGGACCGCAACCACACAATCGAACAAGATGCCGAAGCCTGTAGGCATGCCAAGCGCTTCGATAATTAATATCGTATTGCAGATCAGCCATACACCGGCAATGGCCGCCTTCCATACAGCGGTATCAAAACCAAGAGCCGCTTTGCCCCGGTCAAGGAGCCAATTCGCCATTCTCTTCCACATACTGCCGCGCGCGGGCGGCGCAGGTATCGACGGTATGAGTTCAAGTTCCATATCGGGCTCCTAGTCTATCAGAATTGTAAAATGACGCTATTATTCGATTATACGATGGTTGAAAAGCGCAACCAACATCTATTTGTTGTCATGGGAAGTAAAGTTAACGGTGATCGACCATATTTCGCTCCGACTGCCAAGCCGAATCGGCGGTCCCCACGTTCCGAACCCGGAAGAGACGAATGCGTGCAAGCGTTCTGCAATAAGCTTGTATCCATAATCAAGCTCGAAGATTCGGCGCGTCACGAGATGGTTCGGCGCCATTTGGCCCCTGTGCGTATGCCCGTGAAGCGATAGATCGACGCCGGCGTCGGCAATTTCGCGAATTGCGCTAGGTTGATGATCCATCAGAATGATCGGCAGCTTCGTATCTAGATCCGCGACTAATGCAGCGACATTCATGCGGGCATGATCCGTCTTATCCTTGCGCCCGATCAGATGGATGCTGTCGGCAATGAGGACATGGTCATCGAGCATCACAGGGATGCCGGCTTCCTTCATCGCCTGGACATACGTATCGATACCCCCGCCATAATATTCGTGGTTGCCGAGTACCGCGTATGTGCCGTACTTAGACTTAATCTGCGCGAGCTGCTGGGCATAATGATTGCGAATAAACGGTTCCACTGCATCGTCAAGCACATCGCCAGGAAGCAGAACAAGGTCAGGCTTCAAAGCATTAACTCCATCCACGAGACGCTGCAGATGCTTGCGGCCAACGGTCATGCCAAGATGTAGATCGGAAGCAACCGCAAGCTGCAGCCGTTTCAAGCTGCCAGCGGACTTCGGAATCGTCACTTCATGCTCGCGAACAACGGGGCTCCATGCGTTGCGTGACCCTCGCGCCATTATGAGCACAAGTGCAGCAATAACCGCCCAGCCCGCCGTTACTATCGAATCCGGTCTTGTCATCGAAGAAGCTCGCATCCCCCATGCCGCCAAATCCGCCACCGGCAGCAGAAGCACACTGTACTGCATAAGAGCGATCCAATAGGAACCTATCCACTTGAGCAGCGTAACGGCAGGTTTCGGCAGAAATTTGCGCAGCAGCATCGCGAATAAATAAGAGAGTGCAACAATAGCAAACACAGGCCAGAAGAGCGCGCCTGGCACCTGCCCGCCACTCTCCGCAATAAACAAGTTCAAATGCCATCCGATATAAACCTGCAAACCCGTATAAATCGTCAAAATGATAATCAATCGAGCAGCCATACGTCCTCCTTGATATCTGTGAGCTATCTTTTCTATCAGTATACCGATTTCGTAGGCAAAATGCGATTTTGCTAGATTGGCTTGCGAGAATGGAGAACAACACAAAGAAAATGCCCTAGAGGAAGTCTCCATGACTTCTTTCTAGGGCACTAGGCTTTATAATGGTCACGGCAACGATTGATACACCGTATCCGTATACTTCGTAATCGCAGAATCGTACTGCGGATACGGATACCCAAGACTTGCGGATACCGCGCCTGAATATGAACGGAACAGCTCATAACAGGTGAATAAAGACTGCCACATTTCCTCGCACCCATTCTCCGAATAGGTTGACAGCAGCTTTTCCCAATCTTCTTCAGGCAGGTACCGATTAATAAACTTATAGTTCTTCCCTACGCTGAAGGTATATCCATGCTCTGTTCCGACGAACCAAGCCATCATTCGCAATAAGTTGGGTCTTGCAATGCCATGTAAATGATCAATCGCAAACAGAATTTCCTTTCTCGCTAAACCTTTTACGACATATGTTGAAACCATCCAGAACTCATTGCAGCAATCATCGAATTCTCTTGCACTCGGCTTCTTAATCCAATACTGACGATCCGTTGCAATTACTTCTCTCTTGATCAACGCGTCCTTGTCAAGCAGCAGCTGGGCCAAACCGTCGCTCCCTGCAAAATACTCCTCTACTTCATGAAGCGGAATTAGCGTCAGGTCTACTTTCGTACCATCCTCAAACAGCATTAAATAGGAGAACCAATTGCCTAGCTCGGACGGAAAAAGCTCCATATCCTCGGGTTTTTGCATCATCAACCGTTTTCCGAAGGCTTCAAGCCACTGATCATTCGCTTTGAATGAATCCATATCGGTTACAAAATAAGAAATATCATAATCTTGAAATGTATCGGGAGCAATCGTCTTGTTTGTGCGCGACCCTTCCAATGTTACCAACCGAATTCGATCATCATTTTCGGCAAATTCGATAAGGAGCTTCATCATTTCTTGTTCGCTTCTCATACAGAAAACCCCCGTTTCTAACGAAGTCACCATCATCCCTGTCTTATTGGAATTCGATATTGGGCTCTCATACTCCTTGCTGTCTACGCACAAAAAGAGCCTGCGGCTCCATAAGCCGCAGGCTCTTCCTAAATGCATTATTGCTTCCGATACTCTCGCGGCGGCAGCAGGAACCGCTTCTTAAACGCCCGCTCAAAGTGCGGCAGCGTATTAAAGCCGGAAGCGAAGCAGATCTCCGTAATCGGCAGCTGCGTCGTCTTGATTAGCGACCGCGCGAATTGCAGACGCACTTCCTGCAGATAGCTTTGGAACGTAGAGCCTGTCCCTTTGCGGAAGCATTCGCTGAAGTAGTTGGCGGAAAGGCCGCAATAGGTTGCGACCTCCTCGAGCGACAGCGGTTCCCGGAAGTGATGCTGAATATAGATGAGCCCTTTGCGCACAGCCGATTGCAGCGTCTGATGCGGCTCAGCTTCACTACCCTGCTGCTGATCTGCAGCTCGACACTTGCGGAATAGATCTATGAGCAGCCGTTCAACAGTGCCTTGAATGAGAATTTCGCTCTCAGGCTGCCAGGCGATCGACTCTTCCCAGATCCGTTCGTATTCCTGCTCAAGCTCAGCGATCTGCTCTTCGGCATACCAGTGCGTGTACGCCGTCCGGTGATCGAACAGCAGCTCCGGCAGCGGCTCGCGTATGAAATGATCATTGAATATAAAATCATACAGCTGCAGCGTCTCGCCCGGGTCCGGCTCCAAGCTGTGGAAATCCGCCGGTGACAGCAAAAAAGCGGCGCCCCGCGTCAAACGCAAGGGCACCCCGTTCAACATATGCGTGCCCGAACCGGATACCACAAAGGCCATTTCAAAAAACTCATGCCAATGTGTATCGATAAGCCCGTCGATCGAATGCTTGAACAAGCGGAAAGGAGCGGACAACGTCATATATCGGTCATTCGTCAATCGTTCCGGCCCTTTATAGACGCTCATCACAAGTTCCCCTCCACGCTCTCATAATCGTTCTTATTATACGTTAACGAAATCGCTTCCCGCGATGTCTTTGCCGCGAGCTAGCCAAATTTTGTGGCCACTGTTCTTCTCCGGAATGACGCTCGCCTCTGTGGAGAAGTAACGCATCGTGTAACCACAGCGGCGCAGCTGGCTTTTGTTCGCCGTAGCACCGTGAATAATTCGCGAGTCATGAATCGAGCATTCGCCCGGCTCAAGCTCGAAGTAGACGGCATCGGCATCGTTAATATTTTTAATTTGGATGGTGAAAATATCGTCATCCGTATCGACATCTTCGTAGTCGGAGAAGCCGTTGCTATGCGTGCCTGGAATAACGCGCATGCAGCCATTTTCTTTGGTGCTGCGGTCAATCGCAAGCCATACTGTAGCGATCTTGTCGTAACGAGTCAAACGGCCTTTCCAATACGCGGAATCTTCATGCCATGGCGTCGGCTTGCCGATTAACGGCTCTTTGCAGATGAAGTGGGACGACCATAGACCGATATTCGGTCCGATAATCGGCTCGACAAGATCAAGCACTTCATCGCTCATCAGAAACTTCAAAAGTCTCTCGTCGCGGAAATGCGGTGTATCCAGCTCGCTGTTCAAGCGGCGTCCAAGCACATTCCATTGTTCCTCGAAAATATTTGTAAGCTCCGCCTGTTTCTCAGCGCTGAACAGTTGATTCTTAAATAACGTGTAGCCGTTCTTCTCGTAGAATTCAAGCTCAGCTTGCGACAATTTACCGTTTGCAATATTAGACAATGTAGAGGACCTCCTTGGGAATAAACGCTTTCGTTTCTTTATGGTTTCTTTATGGTTTCATTATCCCCGCTTCCCTACCCTCTGCGCTTCTCTTCTTCACCGAAAAACTATGCATATCTTCAGCACGGAAGAAAAGCCGCAGCCTTCACCGGCTGCGGCTCCACAAAAAACCATTTCATTAATGATAGAAAGCCGCTCCAACCTCGACGCCGCAAGGGCCGCCATCCGGGTTTGCTTCCAATTCGATTTTTGATCCGTCCGCTCTGTAAAGCGGGTTGTAATGTTGACTGATCTTCGTTGCAGATGAGTTGGCATAATGGCAAATGAACGCGCGGCGGAATTGGTCCTTCGTCTTATTCCGATACGAGCCGTGAATGAGATTGCCGTTGAAGAAGAGCACATCGCCTTTATCCATAATAACGGGCATGACAACGCCGTCCTTAGGCGGTTTCACATAATGAGTCGTGAACGATTCCTTCGCATCCGCCTTATCCGGGCACGAAATCTCATGCGTATTCGACTTCGGCACAACGAGTAAACCGCCATTGTCTTCATAAGCAGCATCAATCGCCGTCCAAGCCGCGATACAGTTGCCCGGCTCAACCATCAAATAGAAGTTGTCTTGGTGCAGCGCCTGGCCTCTGGATCCCGGCGGCTTGTAATAGAACATGCTCTGAGCGGCGTACGCTTCCTCGCCATATAGATCTGCAAGAACTTCCAAGACAGGGTTATGAAGCATATATTTCATCGCCGTTTCATTGAAGCGGTGCGGATGCATGACTCGCGGATAACGCTGCAGCGGGTCTGATCCGTCCGCTTCCAGGTTCGGCTCGAAGTAGCCAGGAATCGTCTCCGTGCTCATTTTATCGAAAGTATCGACAATTTCAGTTACATCGCTCGCTGAGAACAGCCCTTTTACAATCAAGTAGCCATCCGTGTCGAACTGTTTCTTCTGTTCCTCTGTCAGTACGCGCAGCGCTTGTGTCATTCTTCTTCCCCCTAATGATCATGAATATGCTCCTTGCTTATAGATTTATTGTAGGGTTAAGACCACTTACGCAAAAGTAACAATTATGCTGATTACTACAACAATCCTGCTATAATGAGCCTAAATGGATGAAGCAAGGAGAGTGAATTTCTGGTGAGCGCGAAGCGCGATGAGCTGTTCTCATATATTAAGGAGCAAGGCGGCAACACCGTCATTGCTGATCATTTCAACCAGCCAGATAGCTATGGGATCCGGCGGCCGCAGGGCATGAGCGACTGGCTGATTGCGTACACGCTCAGCGGCGAAGGATATTTCATCATTGACGGTGTGGAACGATTATGCCAGACCGGTGATGTTGTGCTGATGCAGCCAGGCGTTCCGCATCAATATGGGACGCGTAAAGGGAGCCAGTGGCATTTCATATGGGCACACTTCTCTTCGCGCATTATGGAGACGAATCTGCTGCCAAACGAAAAGCTGCTCATTCATGCGATCGATAGCGACTCCGTGCGTAAACGCATCTACCGGGCGTTCCGCAGCCTCGTCTCCGATTCCATCGAACGCGGCATGTATTGGAACGAGCTCTGCGAGAACACGATGCGTCACATTATTCTGCTGCTCGCGAAGCGAATGACGAAGCAGCTTGATCCGCGCATTGAAGAGATTCAGCATATGCTCGCCACTCGCATGCAGGAGCCTGTCCGCATTGACGAGCTGGCAAAGGCTGTCGGTCTGTCTCCGTCGCGGCTCTCTCACCTGTTCAAAGAATCAACCGGCAGCTCAATCGTCGATACGCTGAACGACATGCGCATCCGCCAAGCGGCTCTGCTCCTCGAGCATACGGATCGTCACCCAACGGAAGTCGCGCTCGATGTCGGGTTCCAGAACTATAATCATTTTGCCAACCAATTCCGCAAGCGGCATCAGGTCAGCCCACGTGTGTTTAAGAAGGGACCGCGCACATAAGAAGCAAAATAAACAAAGCGCCACCAAAGGTAGCGCCTCTATCCTGCTCTTACTCTTGTTTTTTATTGTTGTTTCGACCAATCCAGCACGACACCCGTATACGTCTGCGGCTCATAGAGCAGACCGTCGTACGCTTTCTTGATCTGACTTGGGTTCACGTAGTGGGAAATTTGCGGCTCCAGTGCTAGCTTTCCTTGGCGAATCCAATCAAACACCAGCTCCTGCTTGCTATAGAGCGACACGGCAGTCGACACTTCGGAATAGACCGGCAAGAACCATTCCAGCCCGCCGCGCATCGTAATCCAGCGCAGATGAACGTCGGACAGAAGCTCGGTCAAGTTGCCCTCAACCGGCACGCGCGGACTGCCGAGCAGCACGAGCTGACCGAGACTCGCCGTAGCTTGAAGCGCTTGCATAACAACGCTGCTGTGGCCGACGGCATCGACCGTAATATGCGCAAGCTTGCCGCCAGTAAGGGCGCGGATCTGCTCTTGCACTTCTTCACTGCTGCCGCCAATTGTAATATCCAAGCCGCACGCCTTCGCGAGCTGACGGCGCTGCTCATTCGGTTCGACGCCGATCACTTTGCAGCCCAGATTCCGGAACATTTGCGCGGCTAGATTGCCCACCATGCCGAGGCCGAACACGGCTACCGTCGCGTTATGCGGAATTTCGCTCAAAATAATCGAGGTCGCCGCAACGCCAGCCATCCGAGAGGATGCCGCAATCGCCGGGTTAATATCCGAAGGAACCTCAATAATAAGCTGCTGCTGGCTGACGATAATCGCCGAAGCATGTAGACCGAACGTGTAGACGCGCTGCCCAGCCTTCACTCGCTTCACGTTGTCTCCAACCTTGCGAACAATACCTACGTTAGCATAGCCGGATTTCCACGGATAAGAGTGCCAATGGCCTGGCTCGAATACTTTCACGTCCTTTGCCGTATAGTTCGCGAGCTCGGTGCCAGCGCTGATGAACGTATACTCCGTGTCAATCAGCACTTCTTCCGGTCCAACCTCATCCTTCAAACTCGAATTTTGCAGCTCAACTTCATTTTGCCCAGTTACGACGACTTGCTTAATGTCCATCCCCGATCAGCTCCTGCTCCCCGAATTAGATGTTCAGCTTCCGTCTATCCGTAGACTACTTCCACATAAACGAACGATTTCCTGTTATTCCCTTAATTCTTAGTTGGTGCAAGACCATTTGAAGCCTCGCCCATAAGCAGCACACAAAAAAGCCGGACCATCCAAGGTCCGGCTTCACACTTTACTAAAGGTGGTTTTATTATGCCGCGGCCGCTTCCGCACGTGTACGAGCGGTTTTCTTGCCGACGAGCAGCGTGAACGGAATCGCCGCAACTGCGATGTAGGTCGCTACGAGGAACACGTCGTTAACGCTCATCGTGAAGGAGAACAGGGGAATGAGCTTCGCGCTTTCCTTGCCATCTTGCGTCAGCTCCGCCACATGCGTGATCGTGTGCGATGCCAGCAGCGATGTGAAGAGTGCAATCGCGAACGAGCCGCCCACGTTACGCACCCAGTTCGTAACCGAAGATGCATCGCCGATCATCGTCGGCTGAATCTCTTCCATCCCCGCCGTGCTTGTCGCAGCAGCAGCGAACGATACACCGAGGTTGCGAATCGACATCCACAGGATGATGTAGAGATGCGTGCTGTCATTATGCATATGCGTCAACTCAAAGCTGCCGAAGATAATCAGGACAAGACCGGCAATCGTCATTATGCGCGGTCCAAGAATCGGGTACAACTTCCCTGCCATTGGCATGGCAAGCGCCATAATGAGCGAAGCCGGCAACAAAATCAGACCTGTGTCCATAGGCGTTTCTTGCTGAACATTTTGTAAGAACAGTGGAATGAGCAATGTACCGGAGTACAGGCTGATTGTAATGATGGTATTCGCCACGAGCGTAATCGAGAAGCGGTAGTTGCCGAATACGCGCAAGTTCAGCAGTGGCTGCTTCGCCATCAGTTCGCGGATAATGAACAACACGAGCATTGCAGCGCCAAAGGCGAACAAGCTGATAACACGCGCGGAATCCCAGCCCCATGTACGGCCTTGGCTCAGCCCGACAAGCAGCGACGCGCTGCTAAGTACAACTGTAATGAGTCCCCAAACATCAAGCTTATTCGCCGAACCGATACGGTAGCTTGGAATCATCATAACAATGAAGAGAATGGCAATAATGCCGATTGGTACATTGATAAAGAACAACCATCTCCAGCTGAACTGCTGGATAAGCCAGCCGCTAAGTGTAGGGCCGAATGCTGGCGCAAGCATCGCCGACAAGCCCCAGATGCTGACTGCGAAAGGCTGGCGCTCCTTCGGAATAACTTGGAAAATAATCGTCATCGTCGCCGGAACGACCAAACCTGTAAAGAGCCCTTGCACAATGCGGAAAACGATCAGCGATTCAATGCTCCATGCGAAGCCGCACAGGATTGAGAAAGCGACAAAGCCAACCATTGCATACAAGTAAACGTTCTTGTAGCCGAACCTATTGCCCAGGTAGCCAGTCAGCGGTGCAATTGTACCAAGCGAGAGCATGAAACCGGTCAGCGTCCACTGTACCGTACTCAGCGTAGAATGAAAATCTTGCATGAAGATCGTCAGCGCCACGTTTATGGTACTGATGCCGAGTATGCTAAGAAAAGCGCCAAAGAAAATAGCGATCATGATTGGCCAGAACCGAACGTTCGGAGATGCCGTCGTTGTTGAACTCATTAAGTTATCTACTCCTATCCTATTTGCCCACTTGGGATTTATGTAAAAATGATCATATCGCAAAACATAGATAAAGTAAACCACTTTAGTCACTTTTAGTTTAGTTTGACCAAATAGTTTATTTGTCTGTCGACATTGTGTATACTGGGTACTAGAAAGTGAGTGTGAGCGCTATGGAAACGACAGGCGGCGAAGCACCGATTTGCCGGTATACAGACGAATCTATTCTTAATAAATATGCAGCGAAGCTGCTTCATCCGCTCAAAACGAATGGTCTTCATAACCTGCGCATGGACGATATCGCGAAGGCAATGGACTTGTCGAAGGCGACTTTGTACAAATATTTTCCTTCACGGGATGAGATCATCGAGCGGCTTGCGGCTCTTTTTGTGAAGTATGTCGTAGGCAGCGGCTCCGAAGCCGAGCTTATCGAAGGCAGCAGCGACGCTTACGTTCAAGGCTTCATGTCTTCGTTCAGCCAGACGCTGGTGATCGCCAACTATGGCACGGAAATCTTCTTCAAAGATTTGCGCGAGATCTATCCGCAGCATATGGCTTCTATCGACGTTGCCATTAGCGAACGCAATGCACGGCTGCGTAAGTTCTATGAGCGAGGCATGGCAGAGGGATACCTAAACTCGCTTAATGCAACGCTGCTTATCCTGGAGGACGAGCTCATGTTCCGCCATTTGCTTGATCCAATGTACTTAATGAAGAACAATTTGACGCTTCGGAATGCCATTAGCGATTATTATCAGATCAAGAAGCTCCAGTTGTTTAAGCCAGATATTTACACTTCGATCGAAGATACGCGGATGATGGACAAAATCGAGTATTTGGTACGCAAAGTGACATACGGCGTCATTTAATAAAAATGGTGGCACAAGGACCCTAGTAACTCGGTCTTTATGCCACCATTTTTGTCGTATGAATTATGCATCACTTCCCGGCTTCAGCAGCACGTTTAGCTGCTCCAGCAGTCCGCCGCCGCTACCCATGACGGAGATCGTGCCGATCTTCTCTAGTGAAATAAGTGCTTCATCGCATTTATTTGATGAATTAGTCGCCGCAAGCGGAACAATAAGTGGATTATGGCACTTATGCTTTCGTTATTTCACTTCACACGCGACGCCGTCACCATCACCGTCGAGCTTCCGGTTATAGCCCGGATCGCCCTTATGTAGCGGCGCTTTGCCAGCTTTTCGAGCTTCTGCGCAGCTCTTGTACACCACATCGGCAGTACCGGCGCTGTTGGACGAATCGCGCGGCGTTTGCGAAGCTGGAACAGCAGCCTGCTCGCCAGATCCAGACTCCTCTTCCCCGGTCACCTCGACCGCATCCTCGGCAATGATTGGCGTAATCGCCTCGAACGCGCCGGTATCCTCCCACATGACCTGGAATTGCCGCGCGAACGACTCCGCTACCTCGGCGCTGCGCAGCACCATGAGCACTTCATCGTTATCGGTGCTCGCCGATTTCGAATAGTTGAAGGAGCCTGTTGTCGCCGTCTTCCCGTCCACGATCGTCATTTTCAAATGCATCAAGCCGCTGTGCTTGTTGATCTTCAGCGGAATGCCAGCGCTGCCGAGCAGCTTGAGCGCTTCCTTCTGCGTCTTGCCCGCCGACTGAATCCGGTCGGTAATGATCCGCACGGCAACACCGCGCTTCTTCGCCTTCTTGATTGCATCGACGATCTCCGGCTTCGTCAAGCTGTAGATTGCAATATCGAGCGTAGTGCTCGCCTCATTAATGACGCTGATCAACAGCTTATCCGGCTGCTGGTTCGCCTGCGTGAACGCCCACTCTGCATCCATGCCCTTCACCTTGGACAATTTATCCGATGAAGCATAAATCGCGCCACATGCTGTGACGCAAAGCACAAGCGTCAGCGGCAAAATAAATTTAAGTATTCGCATACATACTGCCCACCTTTTGAATCTCTATTTTGGTTCTAGTTTACCACGGTTTCGGAGGAGCACACGAATGCAAGCAGCACTATTTTGCACATACTATGCCAGATTAATCCAAGAGAGGAGATCGTCGCTAATGATGCAGAAGAATGTCAGCCAATCTGACAGCAGCTTAGTTGAACAAACGCTCCTCCTGCTTCAGCAATGCGAGGACGTTACTCACCGGGAATATCCGGCGCAGCAAGTTCAGCTTCTTTATTTCGATCATCTGACCAACAAGGAAAGCTTGCGCAAAGAAGTGCTCGAGCCGTTCGGCAGCACCGATGCAGGAGCTTATGAAATCGAGAAACGACTTGGCCAGTCCCAGTATAGCCAGACATTAGATGCGAAAGCTCTAACCGACGGCATTCTTGGGGGACAAGCTGCGATTTTCTACAAGGAGCTAGCTTATCTGTTCGATGCGTACGGACCGGAATCGCGATCCGTTGAGAGCAGTGAGCTGGAAACGGTTATAAGCGGTCCTCAAGATTCTTTTACCGAGTCGCTTGGCACCAACTTATCGCTAATTCGGAGGCGCTTCAAGGACACTAGCCTCAAAGCCGTCACACTCACTTGCGGCACAAAAACAAAAAGCACGATCATGCTGCTCTATCTCGAAGGGACAGCCGATGAGAACCATCTCAAGGTGCTGCGCAATAAGATCGAAGCGATTCAGACCGATATTATGCTCGATACGAATACGCTTGTTCAGTATTTGGGCAAAAGCATGTACCACCTCATGCCACAGTACTTGACAAGCGTTCGCCCCGATCTCATGACGAGCAAGCTAGCCGAAGGCAAAATTGTCGGCCTCATGGATGGCAGCCAGGTTGCGTTCAGCGCGCCTGCTTACTTCTTCGAGTTCTTCGCATCGCCCGATGATTACTATATGACTTGGAATATCGGCTCTGCCGTTAGACTGTTGCGCATCATCGCTCTTTTCATCACGCTAATGTTCACTGCCTTGTACGTCACGATCGTTACCTATCACTACGAGATGATCCCTCAAGAGCTGCTGAACAATTTGATGGAATCCCGTAACAAAGTGCCGTTCTCCCCGCTCATGGAAGCGATCGTTATGGAAATTACGATTGAGCTGCTGCGGGAAGCCGGTGCACGTCTGCCGACAAAGATCGGAACAACAATCGGTACGGTCGGCGGTATCGTCATTGGCCAGGCTGCTGTTCAAGCAGGCATTACGAGCAATATTCTCATCATCTCGGTCTCGATTTCGGCAATAGCCTCCTTCGTCATTCCCAGCTATATGATGAGTTCAGCCATCCGGATGCTCAGGTTTGGCATTATTCTGCTAGCTGGATTCTTCGGGAATTTCGGCCTTATGATCGGACTTGCTTATATTTGCATTCAACTCGTGTCACCAAACTTGTTCGGACAGTCGTTTCTGTTTCCGCTCACGCCGTCTAAACCAGGCAGCTGGCTTGATATGATCATCCGTGCGCCAATGCAGCTGCTGGACAAAATTCGCAAACCGCAAGCCTAAACCGAAAATACACCCGAAGGAAGGAGAAACGCCATGACAGCCAAGCTAAAATTCAGCCATCTGATCTGCGTATCCGTCTCGATGCAATACGGAGTGACAGCTTTCACCCTTCCGCGTCTAGTAACCACTTATATCGGAACAAATGGTTGGGCTGCTCTTTCTATCTTCGGGGCCACTGCCGCATTAAACATCGTACTTATTGCACTTGTCTATCGGTATGGAAACGGCGCCGATATCATCACAATTGCTAGAAGGGCATTGCCCGCGTTTATTGTAACGCCGCTTTTCTTTCTGTTTGCCATCCAATGGACAATTCTAGGCTTGACGGTCAGTAAAGAGTATTTGCTTATCCTTCGTTCTCTCTCGTTCCCGACGCTGCCGCCTGCCTATCTCTACGTGCTGCTTGGGGCATTGATCTTCATGCTGCTAAGCAAGGGAATCATGAGCATTTCCAACATCGCTCCGTTATTTCTGACCCTCTTGCTTAGCCTTCTCTTCACGACGCCTGGTGCACTCTTGGAAGGCTTTGATCGATCTCGATTGACTACCTTTTGGTTCGAGGATGCAAATCATGACTTTTTAGGCTGGATGAACATCTATTATTCCTTCTTAGGCTACGAGACGGCCCTTCTCCTCATGCCCTATACGAATAAGCAATCCCGTCTTCATCTGGCATTCCAAATCGGGAATTGCCTAACGACGATTTTCTATAGCATCATTTCCTTTTTGGCGCTTGGATTCTTCAGCTTCGAGCAGCTAAAGCAGCTGTCCTATCCCATTCTGAATATGCTGTCGAACGTCAAGTTCCCCTTCGCTCAGCGTTTGGACGATCTCATCTTTAACCTGACGCTTCTTAGGGCGTTGTTTATCACTACCCTCTATATGTGGATGGCCGTCGAAACAATTCATAGAATGCGGCCGCAAGCAAGAAGCCAGACAGGAATTTATATTTTCTTGCTCGTTATTGCCATTGCGGTCTTCTTTATTTATCCAACTGACCTCAAACGGACGAATGAATGGCTGAATCAATTAGGCTATGTTGAAATTGGCATTGCATTTTTACTGCCGGTACTGTTGCTCGGCATGATTGGCATTGCAAAGGTGAAGGAGCGGCGTAAATATGCATAAAAAGCTGTCGTTGCCGCTGATTTGTATCGCACTGCTTCTTCAAAGCTGTGCCGAGCCGAAGAAACTGGAAGGGCTTGGAATCGTGACAACAGCTGCATTGGATCTCAACGATGCCTCGGACGAAGCTGATGCCAAATTATTAAAGGTAGCCGTTGCGATCAAGCTTACCGATACGAAAAGCGGACCAATGGAGAAAGTGGTCCAGACGGCGGATAACTCGCCGAAGGAAGCGCGAAACCAGCTTTCACGCAAAACAAGCCAAGTGCTCGTATCCGGTCAGCTGCAAAATCTGATTATCGGCGAAAATCTCGCGAAGCAGGGCATTTACGATTATTTGGACTCCTACCGCCGCGATTATACCGTGAGCGAAAGAATGCGCATCATTGTCTCCAAAGGGAGCAGCATCGATCTTCTCGCTCATCAATACAAAGATATCCCTTCGATTGGTGATTACTTAAGCACGCTTCTCGTTCAAGAGGAGATCATTAATGAATCCCCCAGCGGCAGCATGCATGATTTCATACGCGATTATTTGGACGATGGCGTTGATCCGATTGGATCCGTCATCGCAAAGAAGAACGATCTTGTTGAGGCTGATGGCATCGCCATCTTCAAAGACTCACGATATGTTGGCGCTATCGACGCAGAGAAGTCGACTCTATTCATGATGCTAAAGCATAGCTTCAAGAATGGGGGCATCATTATTCGAATGAAAGATAGCCGTTCCCGGAAGAAGCAAAGTGCGGTATTGGATGCTCTGGTCAGCAAACGTAAGGTGACTGTCACAAGCATTGGAAACCGGGCTTCAGCGCCTCAAGTGAACATTGGTGTCACCTTGGATGCGATTCTGCTCGAATACTTGGGTGAGAAGAAGCTGAATTCGACTGCAGACCGGGAGCAGCTAACGAAAGAACTTACCGAAGCGATTCGCGAGGAACTAGAGGGCATTATGAAGCGGCTGCAGCAGCTGGGAGCGGATTCTGTCGGCATCGGCTCAGCGGTTCGGAACAAAATGAGCCACGGAGCTTGGAAGCAAACAAATTGGGAGCAGGTTTATCCGAAGGCGAAAATCAATGTTCAAGTTCATCTCCATGTGCGAGACTATGGGATGATCGAGTCTTGATACGAGAAGACGGAGCCGAATTCGGCTCCGTCTTCTTGCTAGTTAAATACGATTAATATCCCGGCTCTCGATATGCGGCTTCGAATAGCCGTGCTTCGCTACTTTGACCATCGCTCGGCCTAATTGGTCCGACGTCGTGACCGCATTCT
The DNA here is from genome assembly GCF_056120345.1 of Paenibacillus sp. sgz302114. Classification (NCBI taxonomy): domain Bacteria; kingdom Bacillati; phylum Bacillota; class Bacilli; order Caryophanales; family Paenibacillaceae; genus Paenibacillus; species Paenibacillus sp. sgz302114. The sequence continues at coordinate 333,515 of NZ_JBVYOI010000001.1, read as the reverse complement.
TGAATGCACGTTCAAGCAACGGGGCGAAAGGCCTTATGAAGGCATAAAAAAACATATACCAGCCTGTCTTGGATCTGACGCCATATTTGGGAATAATCGCGCCAGGTCTGAACATATACGCCGCTTTGAAAGGCAGCTTCAGCAAGTCATTCTCCGTCTTGCCCTTCACTCTTGCCCACATGCTGCGGCCCTTCTCCGTGCTGTCCGTCCCGCTTCCCGTGACGTAGATAAAGGTCATAGCTGGGCTCAGACGTACTAATGTGTTCGCGATACTAAGCGTGAGATCGTATGTAATGGCGCGATACTTCTCCTCCGTCATCCCTGCCGATGAGACGCCAAGACAGAACAAGCAAGCATCGTAACCGGATAGCTGCGATTCAATCGCTGTCAGATCCAGCAGGTTCGGATGGATAATCTCTTCTAGCTTTGGATGCGTCTTCCCCGTTCCGCTTCGACCGACGACAAGTACACGCTCCACTTCGGAATCCAAGAGACACTCGCGCAGCACGCTTTGACCGACCATGCCCGTTGCGCCAAATAGCAATATTTTCATTCTGATCACTCCTCGCTTCCTTGCCATCGATAGCCATTACGATAGCACATTGGAGCAGAAAGAGGAAAGCTTACGTTACGTGGCGAATAAAGTAGTGTTAGCAGCATGTACGTGACATGTAAAGGTTCACGGAAGGCGCGAGTTATGTTATTATGATGGTAGTTATTTACAAAAATCATATGCATCAGCCTTTGACAACTATACGTTGAGGTGTGAGAGATGAATCCAAGAAGCCCTTCACTTCTTTATCCGATTCTATTCGACCGTCACCCTGAGGCTATTCTCGCAACAGATCCGGAAGCATTCATCCGCTATGCCAATCCGGCAGCCGTACAAGCATTCGCCCAGCCCCCTTCGCAATCGCTTCTCGGACAACGCATACATACGTTATTCGCACAAGAAGACTTGCCTGATCTGTATCAGCACATCCAGCATGCCCTCACTTTCGGCGAAGCACAAACTTTCGAGCTTCCGCTTTGGACTAAGGGACATGCCCCTATCCCTCTTCGCATCATGCTCGTACCGCAAGCTGATTCAGCCGAATCCGCCGCTTCAGCACTCACATTTTATATCACAATTTCCAAACAGCCTGCGCACCCGAGACAGCTTGCTGAAGAACCAGCACCCTATGACTTAAATCGGATGGAACATCTTTCCACCGTCAGCCAGCTCGCCGCCAGCATCTCCCATGAAGTCCGCAATCCGCTCTCCGTTACGCGAGGCTTTCTGCAGCTGCTCAATACGCCTGGATTAACGCCAGAGAAGAAGAAGGACTATATTAAAATCTCTCTGGAGGAGCTCGACCGGGCAGCTAGCATCATTACAGACTATTTATCCTTTGCCAAGCCGATCATTGATGATACAGCGAATTTCTCCCTTTACGACGAGCTTGCGTACATCGCGAAGATGATGGTGCCTTACTCCACCATTCAAGATATTCGCTTCTATCTGCTGAATCAAGCCGAAGGCATTCTTATTTATGGCAGCTCCAAGAAGTTTCGGCAGGCGCTAATCAATCTCATCAAGAACGGGATTGAGTCGATGCCAAGCGGAGGGGAGCTGAGACTTGAATGCAAGGGAGCGGTCAACGGGATTGCCCATATCGTAATTACGGATTCCGGAATTGGCATGGATGAAGAGATGCTAAAGCGCGTAGGCAAGCCATTCTTCTCGACGAAGGAGAAAGGTACTGGCCTTGGCATGATGGTCGCCTACAGCTTGATTCAAGGGATGAATGGAGAAATCGAAGTCAGCAGCAAGGCAGATGTTGGTACGAGCTTCAACATTTATATGCCGGTTATAGAGGAGGCCAGGTAATAATAACAATAGGCAGCAGGGTTTCTATAGCCCTGCTGCCTATTCTCATTTATTTATACTTAAAGTGCTCGACTGAACTATTCAAACGACCCGCCATGGGGGACAGCTCCATGGATGATGCTGCCGTCTCTTCCGCAGCGGCCGCCGACTGCTCACTGATCGCAGCGACTGAGCTAATCGAATACATCACATCATTCGCTCGCTCCGCCTGTCCTTCGCTCTCCCGATAAATCTCGTCGACCTTATTCGCCGTCTTGTTCACATTGCCGACGATCTCTCCGAACGAATCGCGTGTCTGCGCAAACTGAACGACACTATCGCCAACAGCATGCACACTCTTCACCGCGCTCTGCTGCATGCCTTTAATAATGTCCGCAATCTGCTTCGTTGCATCGCCGCTGCGCTCCGCAAGCTTACGCACTTCATCCGCTACAACGGCGAAGCCTCTACCCTGATCGCCTGCTCGCGCCGCTTCAATTGCGGCATTCAGCGCAAGCAGATTGGTTTACTCAGCGATTTCGTTAATGACATAGATGATTTCACCGATCTGTTTCGAATCGCGCTCTAATTGCTCCATATGACGATTCACTTCATCCATCTGGCTGAGCGTCTTATTAATTCGGTTGCTACCCTCAAGCGCTTTTATTAGATATGTGCATAACTGCTTCCATAAAAAAATAAGACTTCCCTCATCGGCAAGGCCGCAGCGGGAAATCTTTGATTGTATTAATAGATGCGGTAATTTCCCCGCCCGGATGTTTTGACCGTATACATCGCCGTATCCGCACTGCGAATGAGCGTATCTACATCTTCTCCGCCTCGCTTCGATGTAGCTATGCCGATGCTTGGCGTCACGGTCAGCTCGATACCATGAGCCATTACCGGCTCCTCGAAGGCCCGCAGCACCGCTTCCGCGATTGCTATCGCACGAGTCTCCGAGCGCTCGCCAGTCAACAGAATCGTAAATTCATCGCCTCCCATTCGAGCAGCAATCTCATTTGGTCCGATACAGCGCTCAAGCCGCCGTGCAACCTGCTGCAGCAGCTCATCGCCGACATGATGGCCATAACGATCGTTGACGCTTTTGAAATGGTCGATATCTAGATAAATGAGCGAGACGTTGCTTTCTGCCGCCCCCACCACCGTCAGTGCCTCAGATAAACGCTCCATCAGCATCCGCCTGTTCGGCAATCCCGTCAACAAATCGTAATATGCGAGCCTATGAATCTTCGCCTGTTGTTCGTAGATTTGGGTGAAATCTTTGGCGATTCCGAATAAGCCCTCGATTCTCTCATTCACAATAATGGGAATTAAAGTGATATTGATCGGAATGATTCTCCCGAAACGGTTCATGATTCGAATATCTCCATTAACGGAGCTACCTTGATGCGCCTCATGGATCAGCTTCATTACCTGTTCCGTATCTTCCTTCAACACAAAGCTTCTACCCGTCTTCAAATGCAGCCCTTCGAGCGTGTAGCCGAGCAGTTCAAGTGTCACTGGATTCGCAGATAGAAAGTTGCCCTCGAGATCAAAGGAGCATACCGCATCCGTATTATTGTCGAATAAGGATTTGTATCGCTGTTCATTCTGAATGTTCTCCAGCCGCAGCTTCGTTTGATCGAGCACGAGCTCGATGAGACGAGTGAAAGTCATGATAATTTCTTCTTCATCTTCCCTAGGAAGAGCAGTAACGCGCTGATAGATGGCGAAGGTCCCCTGCACTTGTTGATCAGACGTCCGCACCGGATAAGACCAGCAGGAGCGCAGCCCGATTGCAAGCGGGATCGCTTTCTCCTTCGACCAGAACGGGTGACGCGCAATGTCGTCGACGATGATCGTTTCGTTGCGGTATGCCGCCGTTCCACAGGAGCCAGAGGCCGAGCCAATCAGGCTCCCATTCACTGCATCAATGTAGTGCTGCGGCAAGCTGCGGTGCGCAATCACATAGAGCGAGTTCTTCTCTTGGTCAAGCAGCATAATGGAACAAATCCAGCCCGGTACAAGGTCTTCAACCATTTCTATAATGTGATCAAGAACGAGCTTTAGCGGCTCGCCTCTCAGAATATGCTTCAAAATATGCCGTTGTCCTTGAATCATTTTCTCTCTCATGAGATTCAGCTTTACGAGATGGTCAAAATCGGAAAGTGATGAATGACTTGTCGGCTCCATTTTCAACCTCCCCGTTCATTAAAGATGTTCAATATAAAGTTAGATCAGTTTCAGTATAGTGTTTACTTGTTAAAAAAGTTGACATCTATTCGTTAAATTTCTGTTAGTCCAGTCAGCTCTGAATAACTCGTATCGTGCGGTTACGTCCTTCATGCTTCGCTTGATACAAAGCTGCATCCGTAAGTGCATACAGCGCCTTCAAGTTGCGGGCGTCATCATAACAAAAGTAATTAAGCTGGAGGGCAGCCCTCCGAACGAGACGGCAAGGAGCACCGAAACGGATCGCAAATCGAATACGAAGCCATTGTAGGAGGCCCCGTTATATAGCAGCAGTATGCCTAGTAAGCCGCATACCGCGCCAAGAACCAGCTTTTTCCGCGTATCCAGCTCTGTGTCCGAGCGAAACCAATAGAAAAACCTTGTTAGAAAGAAAAGAAAGAAGGTTAATAGAAACAGACTTAGCGCGAAGTCTTTGATCACAATTGCCCCTCCTTCTCTGTGCCAAGCCAATACCCTAAAACTTGCTATTTGAGCCGTTTCCGATAAATAATGAAGTTGTACGTATCCATGACTAATAAGGCGGTGTTCATTGTGACGCAATCTGGCGCTGGCATTCAAGCCATCGAAATCAGCATGTCCATCCAAGGTAATCCGTTCGTCATCTATCCAACTGTTCTATGGGATGAGCAGGAAATTATTCTCGTCGATACCGGACTTCCAGGCCAAGTGGATGTCATTCGCGCCGCGTTCAACAAAGCGTCGATCCCGTTCGAAAAGCTGACTAAGATCATCATCACGCATCAAGACCGCGATCATATCGGCAGCTTGCCGGAGCTTAAACGACTATTTGGCGATCAAGTGCAGGTCATCGCCCATGAAGTTGCTGTGCCATACTTAACTGGCAAGGAGCCGCTTGTGAAGAGCAAGTCGTTCGTTTAACCGGTTCACGTCGATGCGGTGCTGCATGACGGGGATATTCTTCCGTATGCTGGTGGCATTCAGGTCGTATTCACGCCTGGCCATACGCCGGATCACACATCACTCTACCATATCCCAAGCCAAACATTAATTGCCGGCGACGCCCTTACGGCCGGGGATGGCGTGCTGCAATCGTTCAACCCTACATTTACGCCTGACCAGAATACTGCTCTGCAATCCATCACGAAGTTTCAAGCGCTTGAGCTTAACAGTGTCATTGCTTATCACGGCGGAGTATGCACTGACAATCTACAGGAGCGGCTGCAAGCGATCGTCTCTGCGCCTCAGTCTTAACCGAACGTATAGTCCTTATAGGGAAGGCGGCTTTCCAGCTATCTGTAGCACAGATGCAGCCATGGAAAACCGCCTTCTTTTTTCTTTTCTTGAGCTAACGGTAATGCCGCACAAGGCTCGCAATCGAGTCCAACACTTCTTTCAGCTTTTCCTCGAGCGTATCCAGTACTACTTCCAGCTTCGCATATTTGCCCTCATGAATCATCGTCTCCAGCTTGAGCGCCGCCATATGCAGCGTATTCGCGCCAATGTTAGCCGCAACACCCTTCAACGTGTGCGTTAGAAAGCGTGCTCCGTCAATATCGCCAACTGAGAAGGCAGAGGAAATGTCTTTTACCGCCCCAGATGACTTTGCAGCGAACTGGCCGAGAATATGCAAATACGATTCCGGCTTCATCCGATACCGTGCCATGAATTCGCTAATATCAAGACCGGGAAGCTGGTCCGGCAGCTGCGACAAGTCGCTAATCTGCGGCTGCGCCGGTACTGGTACGACTACGGACTTCGATTGTAGAATGAGCTTCTGCAGCATGACGAACAATTCAATCGGCTCGAAAGGCTTCGTAATATAACCGTCCATACCCGCTTCCAGCACTTTATCGTGAACGCCTTTCATCGCGTCGGCTGTCATTGCAATGATCGGAATACGGTACTCGCTTGCCGCGGCAACCTCTGCTTCACGAATTTTCCGCGTCGCCTCGTAGCCATCCATAATAGGCATTTGAACATCCATCAGAATGGCATCGAACTTATGTGCTGCCGCTGTTTTCTCGACCGCTTGCAGCCCATTCTCGGCAATGTCGACCATTACACCTGTCTCTTCCAGAATCGACCTCGCGACATGCTGGTTGATCTCATTATCTTCAACGAGCAGGACACGCGCGGCATTCAGCATCGCGAACTTCTCCATCCCCTCCTGCTGCACCGTTCCTCCGGCAACCGATGCTGGCTTCTGCCTAATCACTGAAGATATTTCATTGTATAGCTGGGATTGGCTGATCGGATAAGGGAGCACCCTGTCGAGTTCCGTATCGTCCAGATGGCGCTGCAGCTCATAATTATGCGTGTCGCTAATAAGTGCAATCGTCTTCGTCAGGAACGGGAACGCCTCATAGATCTGCTTGAATACTTCCGTTCCGTCGTGATCTCTAAGCTTCCAATCAATAAGCAGCAAATCGTAGCCGCCATACTTATGGATGCTGTCAAACGCTTCTGTTGCAGACGCTGCAATGGTGACAATGTATTGAAACTGCTCCAGCTGCTGCTTCATAACAAGCTGCATCTGTTGATTATCACAAACAAGCAAGACGCGCAGGTACGTCGAATTCATCTGCCGAATTTCCTTGAATAGATCGTAATCGCCTTCCTCGAATAAAGCGGTGAACGTAAAACAGCTGCCATGTCCGATCTCGCTCTCGAGCGCAATCGTACCACCCATCAGTTCGATAAGGCTTTTACTAATAACAAGGCCAAGTCCCGTACCACCGTATTTGCGCGTCGTGCTCATATCCCCTTGCGAAAATGTCTTGAACAGATGCTCTTGCTCCGCTGGCGAGATGCCGATACCCGTGTCCGTCACTTGGAACTGTAGCTTGATTCTCCTCGCCTGCTGTTCTAGCACACTGACAGCAACGGTTACTTCCCCATGCTCCGTAAATTTGACTGCATTGTTAACAAGATTGAGCAGCACTTGATTGAGCCGGAACGGATCACCATGCAGCACTTGCGGCACTTCATGATGAATGGAGATATGCATGCGCAGTCCCTTGTCAAACGCCTTGAAGCTGACCATATTCGAGATGTTGTTCAGCACCTCGTACAAATCAAAATCTATATATTCGAGCGTAATCATCTTCGCTTCGACTTTGGAGAAATCAAGAATGTCGTTAATGATGGTCAGCAAGCCTTTCGCTGACTGAATCGTCATATCGACGTAATCGAGCTGTTTATCGGACATCACAGTCTTCTGTAACAAATAGTTGTACCCGACAATGGCATTCAACGGCGTCCGAATCTCGTGGCTCATATTGGCGAGAAACTCGCCCTTCGCCCGGCTTGCGCTCTCAGCAATCTCCTTGGCCTCGCTAAGCTGTACATTCTTCAGCGCTAGCTCCTGTGTGCGCTCCTCAACGAGATCCTCCAGATGGTCCTTATGTTCCCGAAGCGCATCTTCCGCCCGTTTGCGGCGTGTCCGGGTAAGCAGCAGCACCATAACAAGCACAAATTCCAACACCGCTAGCGCGACACCGCCGATTATGTACCAGCGATACTGCTCCCATATCGTCGGATTCTTGTACAGAATATCGGTGCCCTTCGGCAGCTGGCTTTCCTTAATCCCCCACTTTGCAAGCGCTCTCCAATCGACTTGGACTGCTCGTTTACTACTATTGATTGTCCCCAGATCGCTGGCTGACTTCCCTTGAAGAATCAGCAAGGCGCGCTGTGCTGCCGTAGCGCCGAGATCGGCAAAGTTGTGCATGGCACCGCCGACAATACCGCTCCCCATAAATTGGCTGAAAGGCGAATAGACGGGTATAGGCGAAACTTCTATGATTTTCTTCACAACTTCTGCTGGAATATAGGGCTTGCCTGTCTTATCTTGAAATAGAAATACGAACAGAATCGCTGCATGCTCGACTTGCGCTTGCTCCAGTTTATTCAGCAGCTGCGAATATGTAAGACCGTTCAAGTATTCCAGCTGCACTTGATTCTCGTAATGAGCCGTTTCTGACTTCGCCATATTCAGCGCATTCTGTTCATTCGGCGAGCTGCCGATAACGACATAGATCTTGTCCGTCTGCTGCTTCGACTTCAGAATGAGATCAATCGTGCCAGACAGCTCAAAATCTCCCAAAACACCCGTATAATTAGCCGGCATCTGATCAGGTGCGGCGCCTTCAAACTCGTTGTAGGCGTAGATGACAGGCACACCAGGGAATAACTGCTCACCGAATTTCTTCATAAATGGAAGCATCTGGTAGCTCGTCGTCACGATTAAATCAGGCTGGTTATTCTCATATTTCTGCTTCAACAAAGACATAATCGTCTGTTCATAGCCGGGCTGTAAGCCGTATCTTACCAAATCCAAATAATCTTGATTTATGGTAACATTCGTGGACGCTTTGAGTACTTTTGCGAATGCGTCCACGAACATCTTCGTCGTTGGATAATCCGGGGTTGCCGAATGAAGAATAAGTACTTTTTTGTCAGGTGTCTGCGGATCAGCAACAGATGCGTAACTATAAGGCGCTGCCGCAAATAGAATCAACATCAGAGCGAATAGAGCTAGTACAATCGTTCGGTTCAATTCAGTCTTGCGATGGCTGGTCATGTGCTCGCTCCGCCTTCCTTGCTTATCGAAATGGAAATAAGTTTCCTTGCTTTCCACCATTGTATTGAATGAACGACGAAAAAGTAAAGCAATTTTGTCGATTCATGTCAGATGCGCGTCGAAAAAGGAAATTCATAGAAAAAACCCGTTAAAAGGGGCAGAATCACCTCTTTTTACGGGTTTGTTTTGGCATGCTAGGAGAGCCAATCCGACAGATTCTGTTTCACAAATTCGTCGTCGTTCAGATGCGGATAATCCCGGTACATCCGGTCAATCTCCTCCTGCTGGCCTGGCGAGAGCGTCTCATTCGGGTTCAAGCACCACGTCCCTCGCATAAGTCCTTGCCGACGGAGCACTTCATGTATGCCAGGTATGCAGCCCGCAAAGCCATGTGCCGGATCGAAGAAAGCAGCATTCGTCTCGGTCAATTCGATGTTTCGCGTCAGCCAGTCTGCAGGCAGCAGCTCTTGCTGCCTTGCTTGCTTGATGGCTTCGAGCAATTCGACCGCCTTCCGCGTCCATACCGCCCAATGGCCGAGCAGCCCACCGGCGATTCGCTTCTCAACCGGCCGCCCGCCCACTTGGAAGCGATAGAGCGTCAGCAAATCGTTTACGATATTATCATCATTGCCGGTATACAGGGCAATCTCATCTCTACGTTCGGACTCGCATACCGCTCGAACGACATCAATGGTTTGGTAGCGGTTGAACGGCGCCATCTTGATTGCGACGACACCTGGAATATCGGCAAAAGCACGCCAAAATTCATAGGAGAATATTTTGCCGCCAACCGATGGTTGAAGATAGAAGCCTACAATCGGAATTCGCTCTGCAATCTGCTCTGTGCGCTTCAGAAGTTGGAGTTCAGACTGATCTGCAAGGCCTCCCATGCTAAGCAACCCCGCATCGTAACCGATTGCCGCTGCAGTCTCGGCTTCACCGAGCGCTTGCGCTGCAGGACCGCATATGCCCGCAATGCGGAGGAACGGATGCTGCAGATTGGCACGATCTACTTCCTCCGTCGCTAGCCGAAGGACTTTCTCATAGAGATTGTGCTTCGGGTCACGAATTTCGAATTGCGTGGAATGGACGCCAACAGCGATGCCGCCTGCTCCCGAGGCCAAATAATAGCGGGTTAGTGCGCGTTGATGACGCTCATCGAGACGGCGATGCTCATCAAGCGCCAGAGGATGCGCCGGTATAACGAGCCCGTCATGCAGCGCACGCTTCTGCCCGGAGGATAAGTCTCTTCTCGTGCTCATCGATTAAAACTTCCCCTTTCGCTCCCCGAAGTGCGTCGGTTTATTGAGCGTCACTCCGTCCGCTTCTACCCATTCCGCCACCCAATCTATCATTTGCAGCAAGGACACCCGAGGATAGCCGAATCGTTGCTGGCATTTCGCCGCATTGTTGAGCAGGGCATCGCTTGCTTCACTGCCTTCGAATACCGGTTGCACGCCCAGCCGCTTGCCGAACTCCTCTGCCGCCCAGCGGATCGATACGGTCTCCGGTCCTGTTACGTTCATATAAGCGGCAGGTGCTTCGCAGGCGAGTAAGGAGCGGATCGCAATCTCGTTCGCATCCCCCTGCCAGATGACATTGGCGTAGCCCATCGTCAAGTTGATCGGTTTCTTCGTCTTCACTGATCGAGCCAGCTCAAGCAACACGCCATAGCGCATATCTATTGCATAGTTGAGCCGATAAATTAGCACTTTGGTACCGTTTCGTTTCGAGAAATGCTCGAATATCCGCTCCCGCCCCAAGCACGATTGGCCATATTCGCCAACAGGTAAAGGCGGCACCGATTCACTTGCTCCGCCATAACCAACCGGCGTGAATGGATAGACATTACCGGATGAGAACACGACGATGCGGGAATTGCGGTATTTCTCAGCGACTCTGCCCGGGAGGTAAGCATTCATCGCCCATGTGAAAGACTCGTTCCCGGTGGTGCCGAATTTGGTGCCTGCCATATAGATGACGTTCGGCGCATCTGGAAGAGCTTGAAGCGCCTCATCGTCCAGCAGATCGCAGGCGATTGTCTCCACGCCATCTGCCTCCAGCTGTGCTTGCAGTCCCGGCTCCGAGAATCGGGATACGCCGATAACACGTTTATCCACACCGGCCGCACGAATGGCGTTCAGCAGCAGGCGCGCAAGGCTCGGCCCCATTTTTCCGCCGACCCCGAGCAGCAGTATGTCTCCTTTGATCTCCCTTACGTCCCGGATCAGCGCCTCCGACGGTTCCGCCAGCTTCGCCTCCAGCTCCTCAATCGTCCGCATGCTCCAAGTTCCCCTCCATGAATGAGAATAAGTTCTACTTTCATCTTAGAGGGAGATGAGATTAAAAGACAAATCTTTTAATTGACTTTAAATAGGGATAAGCGAAATGGCATCCGAGAGCGGGAAATGCCTCTCTCCGAGCGGAAATAGTTGAAAAAGCAGGTCGAGAAAGGGGAAAGCCTCTCTCAGCATCGAAAGTGCGCCTCGCAACCAAACACCCGCCCTAAATACCCTAAATCGGCGCCTTGTCTCGCAGGAATGTTAACCGGAAAACTTGGCGCGGCCTTCCCTTCGGCACCTTCTCGACACCTGCGATTGCAACTAAGCTATGGTCCATCCACTGGAGCAGCAAACGGTGTGTGCTTCGCACGCTAATGTCCAGAATTGCGGCCAGCTCATGCACCATATAATCGGTCTTTCCCGATCGCGCCACCTGAGCCATCAGCTTGCTAAGGTAGCCGGAAGTCATTCCGGCATCCTCCGCTTTCTTTAGCAGCTCCGCATCGGTAAGCGACAAAGCGAACTCCAGCGAATCCGCCATCGCGAGCGGCCCGATCACTGTTTTATCCTCCCCTACTATGAAGCATGTGTCTCCACCCGCTTCCTTCGACTTGCGCAGCGCGATACGGGCATGCGTGCCCGCTTCGTTCGCCGAACGGCCAAAGCCCATGCCGATGCTGAGCGACAGCCCAAACTTCTGATAGATGCTTTTGCCAAGGGAAATCTTCTTATAGCCGCCCGTAACCCGCTCGAAGATACCCCGCGTCGTAAAGAACAAATATTCATCCCCTCCGAGCGGCGTCAAATACCCGTCAAGCGATTCGACATAGTCGAGCAGCATCCGGTGAATGTCAAGCTTCAGCTTCTGCACTTCATGCTCGGACGTGTGTACATGGATTCGTTTCTCGAATTGATCGAGATTAACGAGCCCGACGACGACCTGCGCTTCCCGGCTTTGGCGCGTTTCCGTCGAAAGCAGCGCCCGCTCCAGCGCTACAGTAATGTTCTGATCGGTCGGAATAATCCACTCATTCGGAATCGCGAGCCCTGTCAGCTCACGCGCAACAGATTCATCCGCTGTCAGCGCCGCATCGCAGCAGCCCGATTCATATTGTCCCTGATGATAGGCAATCAACTGCTCCTTCGAGGCGTAGTCCGGTCCGTCATAGTAAACCACTTCAGTAAGCGACTCGTTAATTTCGCTGAGCGACTTCTGCACCATTTGCTTGCTTAACGTATCTATCGAGATCCGCAAGTTTCTCTCCATGCCGCCGACTGTATTTTTCAATCGGAACAGCGCACGGTAGAACCCCGTATCTGTCAACGGGACATAATGCAACGCCACCTGCACATCCGCTTCCTCACTTATGCGATTATACGGAACCAGGCCTGAAGCGAGCAGCACTTCTACTGTATCACCGAGCTGCTGCGCCAACCTTGGCGCTTCTATGTCCTGTTCATAAACCATCGGGACCGGGCGAAAAGAAGGAAATGCCTTCAACACCTGCAATATGCGGCCGACAAGCTGCGAGGTGCCGATAATGCCGATCGAAATCCCTTTCGCAGCAGCTGGCGTCCCCTCTGTCGACTCCGACATGATGCCGTTCAAGCTCTTCTGCATCGTTAACCCTCCATCTCTCAAACAGGCCCAAGCTGTATTTTATATCCAAAATAACACAAAAAGCCCACGATCGAAATCGTGGACCTTTTGCTTATGTCACCTATTAACTTCCATTACAAACGGAATTTCGTTACGGTATCATTCAACACTTGTGCAATCGACGTCAATGATTGAGACGAGCTCGCTGTCTGCTCCGCCGCTGCTGCCGCTTCTTCGCTGACTGCTGCAATCGACTCAATCTCCTTCATAACCTCCATCGATTGGGTAGATTGCCCATGGCTCGCGCGCGCAATCTCTTCGGATTGCCTTGCGACTTCGCCGACCATACGCACAATGTTATCGAGCTCTTCACCAGTCTGCTGCGACAATGCAGCCGTCTCGGCAACCGCGCGAACACTCTCTTGCGTACTGTGCTGCATGCTCGTAATGATCGTAACGATCTGCTTCGTCGCTTCGCCGCTTCGTTCCGCCAGCTTGCGCACTTCATCGGCGACGACCGCGAAGCCTCTTCCCTGCTCGCCAGCCCGTGCTGCTTCAATCGCAGCATTCAACGCCAACAGATTCGTCTGCTCAGCGATATCGTTGATAACTTGAATGATATTGCCAATTCGGCTTGAATCTTTCTCCAGCTCCGACATCTGAGTCGATAACCGATCCATGCTGCTGATCGTCGTGCGAACGGCATCACCGCCGGCGACCGCGCCTTGGTTCGTCTTCTTCGTCAGCTCAACTGCTTCCTGCGCTCTGCTTGAGACGATACTTACCGTATTCGTCAACACCTTCATCAGCTCGGAAGCGGTCTGCGCGGACTCCGCCTGATTCATGCTGCCTTTGGCAACTTCCTCAGTCGTTGCCGATATTTCAGCTGCGCCGCTCGTTACGCTCTGCGAGGTGCTCGTAACGGTCGCAATCATTTTATAAATTTGCTGCACCATGCTTGCGAGCCCCTGGGAGATTTGGCCGATCTCATTCTTCGATTTCAGATCGAACTGCACGGTCAAATCGCCATGCTCAATAAGCTTGAGCTTCGCCAGCAGCTGTGGAATATTCCGAAGCATATAACGCAGCGTAATATATGTAATGAAGACAAGCACGATAAGGCTAACAGCAAATCCGCCAATCGTCATATACGTGACATTATTGAAATCGCCCATCGCTTCTTTCTCGGTAATGGTAAGACCGACCGACCATCCGGTTTCTTTGCTCGTCGCGTAGCCGACATACCGCTTCACGCCATTGTCGTCGACCAGCTGCAGACCGGATTCGCCTGCCACCATTTTCTTCCCGACCTCACCCATTTCGCCTTTGCTCTCGTTCAACTTCTCCTTAAGCACTTTATCCTTGTCTGGATGGTATAGAATATCACCCGTCTTCGAAAGCAAGAAGGAATAGCCTGTCTCTCCGAGCGTATAACTCTGCATGATAGCCGGCATATCTTTCATTGCAATGTCAGCAGCCGTGAAGCCGACAACCTGATCCTTTGCATCCTTGATCGGATAGAAAATACCGAAGAGAACGTTGCCGCTTACTTGATCGACGTAAGGATCCGAATAATAGAGCCCGTTCGCCTCCAGCGCCGGCTTAAACCAAGGACGGCTCTTCATATCGAAATCCGCCTTGTTCGTTAAGCCGTCATGCTCCAGCCACATGTTGCCAGCGATGTTAGCCACCCATGTATCTGCCAAGTTCGGGTCGGTCTTGAAGATCGACATGAGCGTCCGCTCTGTCTCTGCTGCATACGTGGAGGATTTCGCTTGCGCAAGGCCAGGCGTCGTCTCGATATAATTGAGAAACAGCGAATTCGTCGCCATCTGCTTGACGATACTGCCCTTCTCCTTGAAGAGGGCATCTATTTGATCAACGATTGCTTGCGTCTTCGCCTCTATCATCTGCTCTTGCTGATGAACGATGACGCTGCGTGTGCTGCTATAAATAACGGTCCCTAATATGGAGAATATCGCAAAAATAAAAATAAACAGCGATATCGCTAACGTATTGGCTATGTTGGAGAATTGGAACTTTCGCTTCAAATTCACAAGCTCACCTCGTTGTCAAAGTTGGATTCATCGTTGTCCACTTGCATGAACTCTCTTGTTGCTGTCGCTCGGAATTTCTAGGATAGTCCCCCTCTCCCATGATGCAAACAAAATAAAACAAAACCAGATGACGAAAAAGACTTGTCACCTGGTTGAAGAATTGGCTAGGCTGGTGAGCTGTTATCATCTATGTTGTAGTAATTCCAACCTATCATTCGCCAAATTTCGCCATTTGGATTCCCATTCATAATAGCAAACAATATCTTAATGAACAATGCAAATCATTGCAGTTTTTTACGATATAATGAGAGAAGGATCGCGAATAGGAGAGAAAGAGAGTACGACACTTCTCCGCTAAGCTTTGGCTCATCAATCGATTCCTTCACATAACGTACAACAGCAATAGTAAAGGAGTATTATCAGCATGACGAACGAGCAACCACGTATCGACTGTATGAAATGTCGCCATTTCTACATCACTTGGGATAAGAACTTCCCAAGAGGCTGTAAAGCTTTCAAATTCAAAGGGTCCGCGATGCCAAGCGCCGCTGTCCTCTCCTCCTCCGGCAAGCCATGCATGAACTTCGAACCGAAGTCGATGCCGATGCCTCCGCAGAGCAGCGCAAAAAAATAATCCCGCTCGTGCAAGCGAACCTGCCACGAGCGGGATTTCTATTAGTTGAATTGCTTGATGATCGCTGCGATCGTCTCATCCGCTTGGTCATACGGCACTTGGCATGTTCCTGCCGCTTCGTGCCCGCCGCCGCCATACTCCCGCATCAAATAGCCGACCGGAACGTCACAAGTCCGGTTCACGATGCTGTGGCCGCACGCAATCGCGCAGTTCTGCTTCTGGAAGCCGTCAACAATCCATAAGGAAACATTCTGTTCAGGGAATAGCGCATAGATGAGGAACCGATTGCCCGGATAGATCGGCTGGGTGCCTCTTAGATCCGTTACAATGGCATGTCCTTCAATTCGCGTATGCTTGATGAGCATCTCACGGAATAAAGCGTCCAGCTCGTAGTACCGTTCAACCCGCTGCAACACATCTTCATCCTGCATAATGTGATCAAGCGGATGCTCCAGGCACAGGTCAACAAGCTTCTCCATGAGCTGATAGTTGCTGATCCGGAAATCGCGGTAGCGACCAAGTCCCGTACGGGAATCCATAATAAAGGACAGCAAATCCCAACCTTTCGGCTGCAAAATATCGTCCTTGCTGAATTTTGCCGCATCGGCTTTGTCTACGCCCTCCATCATGCTGTCGAAGAACGGACCAAATTTGTCTTGCCCGCCGTAATATTCATAAACGACTCGCGCAGCGCTGTCCGCAATGCGAATCTCGCCTTCGAATTCAAACTTCTCTTCCTGTGACCGCTTCAGCTCGCTGGCGTGGTGGTCGAACCATAGGCCGCAGCCTGGAACGAATGGAATGTTCGTTAATATATCGTTCTTCGTAATTTCAATTGTACCATCCTGCATATCTTTAGGATGCACGAACTTCATCTCATCGATCATACCAAGCTTTCTGAGCAGTACTGCCGTCACCAATCCGTCGAAATCGCTTCTCGTAACGAGCCTCATCATGTTCGCCCCCACAAAGTAATTCTATCATGCCAACATCAGGACTATTATACCAGATTTTGAGACGGAATAAACCAAAGATTACTAGATTTTAGACAAGGTGCGACAAATTCCGCAGCTATATTTCTGCCCTTGCGTCTCCAAATAATAAAGCCCGCGAATAGTTAATCGCGGGCTCTAATCTATTATTTAGCAAAGCTATGATGGCCGATCTTCACAACGACTTCAAGGCTCGACCAGAATGACCCTCTCGTCACCTCTGGATTGTAGAAGTAGACGGCGTCACCGATATTGTTGCGTCCATTCAGCGCATCCTTGGCAGCGCGCAGTGCTCTTGCATGCGGGGTGCTGTTATCGAGCATACCGTTATGAGCCGGAGGGAACTGTCTGCCTGAATAGATAACTTCCTTGATCGAATCCGGGAATCTCGTATCCTTCACCCGATTCAGAATGACATTCGCCAGCGCAAGCTGTCCTTCATACGATTCATAGCCCGATTCCACCATCGTAATCTTCGCAAGCAGCAAAAGATCCGATTGGGTGTAATCAGCCGCAGGCCTGCTGAAGAAAGAAGGGATAACGACCTTGAGCTTCGTGCCAACAGGCGCTTCTGCTTCACTGCTCAGTCCGTTGCGCTTCAGCAGCTGTGCTTTGCTAATGCCGGCTTCAATGCTGATTTCACCCAGGCCCTTCTCTTCACTTACGAACGCAGGCTGTGCCAATGCCAGCTCGACGGTGTCAGATTGTGAGTCTGCCGTAATGTCTGCATGCAGCATATCTGCCAATTGGCGGACCGGCAAATACAGTCTGTCGTCCTTCAGTATTGGAAGCGCGTCCATCCGATAACGGACGTCATTGAAATAAACGACCGGGACACGGTTTCCGATTACAATCTCATCGCTTAATGCGGTATGTATCGTTAATTCTTCGTCGTTATTATTCCAGTTTACGGATGCTCCTAGCAGCTTCGCAATGCGAGCAGCCGGTACATAAGTTCTTCCATTAATGACTAATGCCTGCTTGGATAACAACACATGCTTGCCATTCACTAGAACCGATACAGATTGATCATAATCAGCTTCCTGTGCTCCTGCAATGGAGAGCGACATCATGCAACTAAGAAGTAACCCCAGAATCATTGCGATAAGAAGCCCTTTAACAGGCTTGATTGCTTTAATCATGTGTACCTCCTTGATGGCGTTTGGTTTAAGCTGCCTAACCGTCTTGCCAGATTATAACACAGCTCTTTACGCAAATTTCATTAACATTTTCACAGAAATAGCCGATTAGTGCTTTAATCCCCCACATTTCGGGCATAAAAAAACAGCCAGGAGGAAGTGTCCTGACTGCCAGTATAAATGGACTAATTCATGCTTCGCGTTATACGAGCCTCTCGTTTCGGCAGCAAAATCAATAGGAAGCATAGTGCGCCGACAACACGAATGATTCCAATGAGTATCATACTTGGCACGTAATCGATCCAGGTGAATAGACTCATGCCGACAAGCGGCGCGAAGATCGCAGAAATTTGGGCCAGCGTCGTGTAGAGCGATATAGCCGGATGCCGCGTCTCTTCTGGGACGATCTCGAGCAGGCGGTTAAAGATGGACTGCTGGAAGCCGCTTGTGACGAAGCCACCTATAAAATCGTACACATAGACATATTTCATCGAAGGGGCATACGCCCACCAGAATGGGGCCAGGCCAAGCGCCAGCGAAGAGACGAATACCGTGAAGCCGTTCCCTCTGCGGTCCGCCAGCTTTGCCCACATGCCGAAGGCGATCAAGGAACCGATGGAGCCGACGACAGTAGTGATGCTTATCTGCGTATTGGTTGCATGCAGAATGTCCGCCTTCAGTTTGGAATACATCGGCCAAGCCGCCATCCACGAAAAGGTGTAAAAAGTCGCACAGCCGCAAAATAAGATGAACGGCCAACCGCCGCCGACTTTGAACATCTTCCGAAACGCATGAACAGGATTAAACGATATGCGCTGGCGCGGCTTGATGACAGCAGTGCGGGCTTCCGCATCGGTTGGCTGGTTAACTGCCTCTTCCTCGCTCGGAATACGCAGCTTATGGAAATACCAGGTTTCAATAAGTGAAGCAATGAACCCGAGCACGACCGCCGCTTGAAACCCGTATGGATAGGCAAAGTGGTCAATTCCGTATCCCGCCACGAGCGCCGTTACCATACCCGTTATTCCGATCCATAAGTTCCGCTGCGCGAACACCTTATTCCGATAGCTGGACGGGATAATCTCGCCCATAATCGATTGATAGGACACCGCGATAATGGTGTTGGTCGCACTATAAGCACTGACGAGCGCAATCAAGGCAACCATCGGCGATGCATGCCAGTAAGGCAGGAAGAACAGCAGCAGGTAACTGAAGCGGCTCAGCAGAATCATGCCGGAAATAATCCGTTTCTGCTGCCTGTACCTTCCAATCAGCATGGAGGCAGGGAACGTCAGCAAGATCGTCAGAATGGCCGGTACCGAAGATAACAATGCATAATCATTGTTCGACGCGTTAAGCCTGGCTGCCAGAATCGGAATAAATGGCGTTACGAAATTAAATCCAATCGACCATGCAATGCCGTTGTATAGGTTATTTTTAACATTTTGCCGCAAGACGCGGTTGATAGACTTCATTACATTCACTCCAGTTATGTGGCCATGCTCTACTACTCTATTGCTATTCTAATTTGAAAGCCAAGAAAAGAACATAGCCAAAACAAAAAAACCCTTGAATGCTCAAGGGCCAATGTTTCTTGTGACTTATGTCCGGCGCATGTAGGCACGAACCGTAATGGGTGCGAAGATCAAGACGATGACTGCAGCGCCGATTAGCGAGATAGCCAAATCCCAGCCAACCGTACCTTTATTGGTCAAATCACGGACAGCCGAGATCAGATGCGAGATCGGGTTGATGTCCGCAAACCAACGGAGCCACTTCGGCATTGTCTCCGTAGGGACGAATGCATTCGACAAGAACGTCATCGGGAACAGCACGAGCATCGAAATCCCTTGTACGCTGGAAGCTGTACGTGCAATAACGCCGAAGAATGCGAAGATCCAGCTCATTGCCCACGAACAAACAATGACAAGCAAGCCTGCAAGAACGACATGCTCAAGCCCGCCTTCCGGGCGATAACCCATAATGTAACCCATCGAGAAGGTGAGCGTTGTTGCAATGGTGTACCGGATCGTATCGGCAAGCAGTGCCCCGGCGAGCGGAGCGATCCGGGCTATCGGCAATGACTTAAACCGGTCGAATACGCCTTTATCCATATCCTCTCGCAGCTGAACGCCGGTTACGATAGAGGTTGTAATAACAGTCTGAACGAGTATGCCTGGAATAATGACCGGTAGATAGCTTTGTACGTCTCCAGAGATCGCGCCGCCGAAGATGTACGTGAACATAAGCGTAAAAATAATCGGTTGAAGCGTCACGTCGAATAACTGCTCAGGTGTGCGCTTAATCTTCAGCAATCCCCGATACGCCATCGTAAGCGAGTTGCGGATGGATTGGGTGAAGCTGGTATGTCTCCGTAACGGACGATTGGTGCCTGTTCTTAATGTCTGACTGTTGCTGCTCATTTAGTTTGCCCCCTTATTAACGCCTTGCCCCGTAATAGATAAGAATACTTCATCTAGCGTCGGTTTCTGCACACTGACCTCATCAAGGGCAATCCCCGCTTCACGGAGCGCGAGGAGCAGATCCGTGACGCGATCGGCATTTGCCATCGGTGCTGTAATTTTCGCCGCTTCCGAGGTTACGTTCGATTGAACCGCAAGCACTTGATTCACGATACGGCGCGCTTCCGCAATATCAGCTCCCTGCTGCACACGCAGCTGTAAGGAAGATGTTCCGACAGATGCTTTCAGTTCATCCACCGTGCCTTCAGCAACGACGTGGCCGCGGTCGATTACGGCGATCCGGTCCGCCAGCTGATCGGCTTCATCCAAGTATTGCGTCGTGAGCAGCACGGTTGAGCCGGTCTTCACCAATCTGCGGATCGTTTCCCACATTTGAGCGCGTGTACGCGGATCGAGCCCTGTCGTCGGCTCATCAAGGAAGATGAGCGGCGGCTGCGCGATCAAGCTTGCTGCAAGATCGAGTCTGCGGCGCATACCGCCGGAGAAGTTCTTGAGCGGTCGCTTCGCCGCTTCCGTGAGGCCGAATTCTTCGAGCAGCTCCGCTGCTTTGCGCTTCGATTCGGCACGGCCAAGCCCAAGCAGGCGGGAGAAAATGACTAAGTTTTCCGTTGCGCTCAGCGACTCGTCTACCGATGCGTATTGTCCGGTTACACCAATCAATTGGCGGACAATTTGCGAATCCTTCACCACATCATGGCCGAAGATCCGCGCCGAGCCGGCATCTGGCCGAAAAAGCGTTGCGAGCATCCGAATCGTTGTCGTCTTCCCTGCACCATTCGGTCCGAGTACGCCATATATCGAACCTGCTTTTACTTGAAGATCAACACCATCTACTGCGCGGTTATCGCCAAACAGCTTCACAAGCCCTTGTGCATCAACTGCTAAATCGCCGTTGTTCGGCTCTATGCTATTTCCGAGTTTCAAGTTAATTCCTCCTAGTTGACTATTGACTAAACGAATCTTAACCTGATTCTATGAACTGAATATGAACAGGCTGATGAACAAGATAAGGAGCTAACTAAGTCATGCAAATCTTATTCCATGATTATACCGAGACGCACGAAATCACTGTCTACGATACGTTTGAGCTTGGTGGTGAACGCGGCCGATTCCGAGTGCTGCAATTCGCCGAGAACGCTATGCAAGGCGCATTGGACCTCGACAATCCCGATCGAATGGTATTCGAGTATCCGCAAGCGATGATTCACCTAATGAGTTGCAATAATTCCTCCTACGGTAGCGTCTTCTTGATCGGTCACGGCATCGGTACGATTGCGCGCGGCTGCCCTGGCGTCCGCTTCACGACGGCAGAGCTTGACGGACAAGTCGTTCAGCTGAGCAAAGAGCTGTTTGGCTGCAACGACGAGCATGTGCAGATCGGCGATGGAAGAGCGATTCTCGAGGAACAGGCAGACCATGCGTTTGATTTCGTCCTGCTCGACGCCTTCACTGCCAGCGGAACACCGCGGCATCTTACTTCAAGAGCTTTTTTCGAGCTGACCGCTGCCAAACTCTCGGAAGGCGGCGCAGTCATTCTGAATGTAATGGGCAAGGGTGGGCAAGATACCGTTACAGCTGCCGTTCATACGACGCTGCAAGCCGTATTCGCGTACACGCGTGTATTTGCGCTGCCCTCAGCCAGCATGCCTGAGCAGCGGAATATCATTATTGCCGCCAGCCAGCGTCCGATCCGCTTTCAAGAAAGCCGGATGGCTGGTTTTACACGAATAGAACCTGCGCAAGGCTATATGATCGAAGACCGCTAATACTATCACTATCATATCGCATAAAAAAAAGCTGGCATCGGTTCAGAGACCGATGCCAGCTTCACTCTACAGATGGACTTATATCAGCATACCGCCCGAAGCCTCAAGACGCTGCGCATTCACCCACCGCATGTCATCCGTGCAGAGCGATGCGATAACGCCGCCGATATCATCAGGTACACCAGCACGGCCGAGTGCCGTAATCGATGCAACATGTGCATTCACTTGCGGATTATCTCGCAACGCTCCGCCGCCGAAGTCGGTCTCTATTGCGCCGGGAGCAACGGAGTTCACGCGTATGCCGCGCTTGCCGAGCTCTTTTGCCAAATAGCGTGTCATTACTTCAATCGCGCCTTTCATTGACGCATAAGCGCTGTAGCCTTCCATCGCGAAGCGCGTCAAACCAGTGGAGACGTTCACGATGCCGCCGTTATCCGCGAGCAGCGGAAGCAGCTTCTGCGTCAAGAAATAGACGCCCTTAAAGTGAATGTTCATAAGGCTGTCGAACATCTCTTCCGTCACATTAGAGAATGGCGAATTCTTACCGACGCCTGCGTTGTTAATGAGATAATCGAAGCTGTCGCGATCCCACCTCGTCCTCAGCACGTCCCCGAGTACAGTTACGAAGCCATCGAATGAAGACACCATACTTGTATCCAGCTGAATTGCAGCTGCCGTGCCACCTGCCTGCTCAATTTCTTGAACAACCTCATCAGCGGCTGCTTGCTGGGTATGAAAAGTGATAATGACGCCGATTCCTTTGCCAGCCAGCGCTAAAGCAGTGTTTCTACCAAGTCCGCGGCTTCCACCTGTTACGAGTGCGATTTTCGTTGTATGATTCATAAATTCATTGCTCCTTTTATATGTGGTTTGGCCTCTTGACCATTCGGCCAGCGAGGTCTACAGTGAGAATATCACTTCGAGTTAACTCTAAGTCAAGCCATAGGAGGCTGTTAAAATATGAACTACTCCATTAACGAAGTCGCACAGAAGTTCGGACTCTCCGCACATACGCTGCGTTATTATGACAAAGAAGGGCTGCTCCCGTTCGTCGAGCGCACCAAATCCGGCAATCGCAGCTTCACCGAGGCAGACATGAACTGGGTTGCTCTGATCTGCTGCTTGAAGGATACCGGCATGCCAATCAAAGAAATGAAGACATACAGCCAGTGGGCTATGCAAGGTGCAGCAACGAGCGAAGAAAGAAAGCTCATGTTGACCGAGCACCGCCTCGAGGTTGAGCGGCAAATCGAGAAACTGCAGCACAATTTGAAGCTGATCGATGAGAAGATCGAATTTTACAACGACCCCGGCAACATCGAGCTCATGGAAAAAATGAAAGAGCGCGTGCGCAATCGAGCGAACTAGAACAAGAAAAGACCATCCTTACGGCGTAAGGATGGTCTTTTCTTGTTTCTTTCTCAGCTTCAGCTTCGCAAGGCTGCCGATTTCGGCGGTTTCCTGTTCTGAGAGTGCTGAATCTGCACTCTCCGAGCTTCAATCGGCCGATTTTCGCGTTGAGAGTACGTATGTCGCACTCTCAGCCGACATTCGGTGAGTTTTAACGCTAAGAGCAGGATTAGTTTGTTGATCTGCCGCGCTGAGAGATCATATGTGTTCTCTCAGCCGACTTTTGGCTAGATTCGGACGCTGAGAGCACGTGTGTGTTCTCTCAGCTTCGCAAAGCTGCCGATTTCGGTGATTTCCTGATCTGAGAGTGCTGAATCTGCACTCTTAGAGCCTCAATGGGCCGATTTTTGCGCTGAGAGTACGTATTACGCTCTCTCAGCGAAGGTCGCAATTATCGACCTCCCCCCGCCCCTACGCTCCATCACTACGCCGCAGCCAAGCCGCAACCACCTTGTTCTTCCCGGTATTCTTCGCCCTAATCTCCGCATCATCGGCATATCGGATCAGCTCCTCAGCCGTACTTGCATGGCATAATTCCAACGAAGCGACGCCGATGCTGACCGTTACTCGATAAGGCTTGCCGAAGCCGCTGCCGAATTCCAGCTCAATCTGCTTGCGAATATCCGACGCCAGCTGCAGCGCATGCTTCCCGTCTGTCTTAGGCAAAATAATGAGCATCTCCTCGCCGCCGTAGCGCCCCGGAATATCATGCTGGCTGAGCAGCGACCTAATCGTATCAGCGATCTTCCTCAGCACCTCGTCACCAACTTGATGGCCGAGTTCATTGACTTTGCGGAAGTCGTCCAAGTCGATCATCAGCACCGAGACGTCGAGGCCATACCGCTTCGATATTTCAACCTCTTGCACAAGCCTGTCCATAAAATGCTGTCGCAAATAGAGGCCAGTCAAGCTGTCGATCATCATTTCCTCGTAGAGTACCGCATTCCCGATATGCGGCTTAACGATATGCAGCAGCTGATCCAATTGATGCGAGATATTGTCATGCATCTGATGCAAGAACACATCCATCCGGATTGAACGATGCTTTGCGCCAAACAGCGTGAAGCTGACTCGCTGCAACTGGCTCTCGCCCGCGCGATATTCGGTCAGCATGTTGCGGCCGATAGGACCGAAAGCGGAATAATAATTCTGCGATTTATGGAACGGCAGGTCAAACAGGATGGATGCGTAAGCAACCGGATAATATTCAAAAAGCGCAAACGTGACGCGGTCGATAACCATGCTCAAATTAAGCGAATCCGGCAGTCGATCGAACATTCGAATCGTCGTCAAGTAATCGAGCGATTGTTCCAGGAAGCTTCTGCGCTCTTGCATAATTTGTTTGACTTGCGCGTTGTCCGCCAGCTCCCAGCCTACAGGCAAACCTACCGGCTTCATGTAAGCCTCCATCTCCAGCTTCACTTCCACAGCTCTATCATTCTGCTGGATCAGATAATAAGCGTTGATCGCTTTGCGCAGCAGCAGCATCCCGTTCGTGACCGCCCCTTGCCGAAGCTCCCACACCGCAGAGATATAATAGTAGTCCGCCCAGAACAAATCATAGGCGTTCGTTTCAATAAATTGTTTGAAGCGCGCGATCCACTGGCCAATCTCCTCAATTGTAATGGTCTCGCTGACCGGCTGTATGCTAAGCATCGCCAGCAGCAGCTCGCGGAATGTCCAGCCCTCCAGCATTGGGAACCTTCCCGTACGCTCTGCACCGCCGATGCATCGCTGGAGATGGCGGCATGCTGCTTCTACTGAGCCGAGCTGCAGCAGCCTAAGTGCACCAACGAACATGGCCGGCTGCTCCTCTTGAATAGCAGGCTGCGGAATCATCCGCTCTCCTCTGCGATGCGCGGCGTAGACACGGTAAAGCTCCATCCTTGTCTTCGCGTAGTCGCTCGTATCCGGAATTTGACCCATGCGGTCAAGCAGCTCCCATTGCCGAGATTCACAGGCATACATTCGGATCATATCGCGAACGCCTTCGAGCACGTCTCTGCGCTTAATGTCCACGAGCTGGTTCCAGTGATAATGGAATGCTGGCATATCGCCGAGAATTAGCGAAATTTCCATACCGTTCGCATGACCGACCTCGAGCATGTTCGGATGCCCAAGCTGTGTTGCGCCGTTGATTACTTTCTCGATGTAGCTTCTTGCCATACGAGCGTTATTTTGATGAATGTACATGTTGTACACTCTCAGAATGAGATCCGGGTAGAAGCTGTAATGGAGCATCGACTCCACTTTGTTCAGCAGCGCCAGTCCCCATGTGTTCAAATGAGGGAAATTCTCAAAGATAAACGCGATACAGTAGTAGGAGGAGTCAATGAACTCCCACTCCGGAATAAGATGGCGGTTAGGGTAGATTTGCCCGATGTATAGCTCCTTAATGTACTCCTTCTCATGCGGCTCGAGATTCAGATACACTCGGTTCGCCACAAGCGGGCACAGCGCGTCGAGCTTGTCGCTAAGCTTGTGATTCGGGTTCTCCAGGTAGGCGAACAGCTCATCTTTATGGTCCGCGAGCTCGAGCTCATTTTGCAGCATTTTGTAGAACATCCACTTGAATCGGTCGCCGTCGCGGCCTCTCAGCTCATACAGCTTCATGCATACTTCTTCACAGCGCTTCATCTCGCGGAATCCATTGTACACGGGCAAAATAAGCCGATAAAAGCATTGCATCGTCGGTCGCTGAAGCTGTTCATGCAGCCCGATCATCTGCTCCAGCAGCAGCCGCGATTGTTCAGAGGAAAGCGCCTTGCGGTTTCTGCGGAAATAGAGCATCAGAAGGATATACTCCCGCCGCTTATCACCGGATTTGCGCACCAGATTAAGCATCGTTAGCGATGGATACTTCTCGAACTTCAGCATGTAGGCGACCGCTTGGGAGTAAGCTTGCGCCATATCATAACGGAGAGCGAGCTGCTCCTTCACATTGTTATGCACAATCACACTGTTCTGGTGGAAGAACAGAATGAGACCGAGCTTGGCCAAATGGTGCAAATTGACATACAGCCGGCTGAGCGGGAGCTGGTTCGCGTTGAACAAGCTCCATACACGGATCGGCGCTGGCAAGTAGCAGAACAGCGCGAGCAATTCCGTTTCTTCTGCGCTCAGCTGATCCAGCTTCTGTTCCGTAATGGAGACCGGATTCGTGCCTTCCAGCGGAAGCTCACGAGTTCCGGCTACCCATCCTGCAGGTGTCAGCTGCAACAGCTCTTGATCAATGAACGCTTCCAGCATCATATTCGTATACTTCGGATCGATCGCCTGGTCATTGAGCCAATTGGCGAGATGCTGCAGCGTTTGTGGCTCGACACGGCAGAGCCGTTTGCGCATTAGCCCGCTATATGCCGCCGCACTATATGGAAGGAATTGGATTCGATACATCTCTTCATTCATATCCGATTCATCCAGCGCCTTGCCGCAGAAGATCGTGAACAACCGCGGCATCTGCTCACTGTAACGGCTCCACGCATACTTGAACAACTGGGACGATTCCAGATCTATATTCGAGCATTCATCGAAGATGAGGTAAATATTGTCTGCGGGAATAATGGCTATCAATTGTGTATAGAAACGAAGCATCCATTCGCCGAATGCCTCGGATACGTCTTGTCCAAAGTAGTATTGCTGCACCAGCTGGCGCTGACGTCTGGCCAGTGCTCGGAACTGCGGCTCTGCTTGCGGATAATAAGTCAATGTTAATGCGCTGATGATCCGGTTAACCATCTCTGTTATGGTGGAGAATGGAACATCCGTGCATTTTATCGTAACGAATGACTGCTTCTCAAGCACTTCATTTATGTGGAAGCGGAGCACTTCAGCAATGAGCGACTCATCTTCGTGGATGATCGCAATCTGTTTCGACCCTTCAGCACGCAGGAATCGTCTGAATTGACGCTGGCTCTCCGGTGATATAGGCGGTTCTGCATGGTAGAGCCATGCATGAGCATTAGGACCGATCGTCTGCTCCCAAGGCTCGCGACTTAGTCCATAGATACGGCTAATCTCATAGGCTGCATCTTCGATAAATAAGAAGGATGGATCGCCAATCAACCGCTCATATAACACTTTGAGCGGCGGATAAACCAGATGACCGTGGAGCAGCTCACGCATGATCGTTCCAGCTGCGTAGAAGTCGGACGCGCGAGTAATCGTATGGGTTCGACAATGAGCGCTAAAGAGTTCAAACGGATAATCTTGTATATAGAAATCCAGTAATGGAAACACGGATGGGAATGGCTGTAAGCATAGCATAACCTGAAGCGTGCTCGGGTTTACGCTGATCAAGTCCGGTGACAGGAACCCGATATAGAACTGATTCGCATGCAGCAATCCTAGCGTATCGAATAACGATACCATCACCCAAGCACGTTCGGAATCGCTAAGCCCATCTTGACTCGAGAATGCGTTAAATGAGATGAATCCTGCCGGAAGCGGCGTCAGCCTAACGTCGAGCTGCGATTCCGTCTCGATCCAATCTACGATTCCTCTTAACCCCGTTCCATTCGCAGCGATTCTCTGCCACTGCTCGATCCGCTTCAACACTTGACCACGCTCGAAGAAACGCCAAGTTCGCGGAATGAATCTCATATAAGCTTCACCTAAATGCGGTGTCGCTGTATCAATAGAGAGCAATCGTTCGTTCACTGGGCAGTCCCCTTCATGTTGAAATTCCACTTTTAGTATAACAGGATTTTGCAAGAAAAAGCTTAATATTACAGCCTCATCAATTATTCAAATTAATAGTTGACATAACTATTAATTATGATCTCACTCTGCTCTACCCCCACCCTTTTTGCTCGTATTCCTTCTGCAAGGACGCAAAATAATCCATCGTAAATTGCCGGAAGCATTCCGCCGCTTTGGAGAGATAGTGCTTGCGCGACCATGCAATTCAATGATTAATTTCTCAATCATCTCGGCGATTCGCTGCATCGCTGTCATTGCGGACGTCTTCGAGCAAGCCGACCTGCCTAAAGGTTGGATTTGCGGCGATTGCCGTAGAAGAAGGGGCTCGCGTCGTTCTCGAAGGCAAGCAAATCGGCAATATCGTTACTCCGTTCGTGTTCGCCGACGTGAAGCCAGACTCCACACTGGCGCAGACGGAAATTTTCGGACCAATCGCAACGATTATTCCGTTTGGCAGTGACGAGGAAGTGCTCGTATGGGCTAACAATACCGACTACGGTCTGTCTAGCGCCGTATTTACGCAGGATTTGGCTAAAGGAGACGCTTTCGCTCGTCTCACCGAGAGCGGCATGACGCATGTGAACGACACAACGGCTAACATGGATGTGACCGCGCCATTCGGAGGCGAGAAAGCTTCCGGGATCGGCCCACTACGGCGGCCGTTACGGCTTCTAAGAGATGACGACAACCAAGTGGGTGTCGGTTCAGGTCGAAGCGCGAAAATATCCTTTCTTGCTCTGAATAGAGAAAGCCAGCCTCATTCATCTGTGAATGAGGCTGGCTTTGTGCTTTACACCGATTAGCGGAGCGGCTTGATTGCATTGCGGAGCTCCTGTACGAATAGCTCCGGCTGTTCCCATGCCGCGAAGTGACCGCCCTTGTCCAGCTTGTTGAAATAGATAAGATTCGGATACGCCTTCTCCGCCCAGCTCTTCGGCGCCTGATAGAGCTCGTCTGGAAAGGCGCTCACGGCAACCGGCAGCTTGACGCCTTTGACGCTGAAGAAAGGATATTTGTTCTCCCAATAGAGGCGCGCTGAAGAGATCGGTGTGTTCGTGAGCCAATAGAGTGTAATATTGTCGAGGACATCGTCCCGTGAGAGCCCCACTGGCTGTCCGTCGAATGCCTTAGCGATCAGCTCCAAGCTCTTCGCGTCATGATCAAGCATGAAAGCTGCCATGCCGACGGGCGAATCCGCAAGTCCAGTGAGTGTCTGCGGGCGCGTCCCCATCATCTGAGCGTAGCCAATTTGCTTATAGAAGAAGTCGAGCTGCTCGCATGCATGCTTCTCGTCGGCTGTTAGACCGGGAGGGCAGCCCTTGCCGGCTTGAAGCGCCTTCTCGATCTCCGCCGGGACCGCGCCTGGCATGTTCGTATGAATGCCAATCAGACCCTTTGGCTGCTGGACAGCCATTACATCAGCGATAAGCGCACCCCAGTCGCCGCCTTGTGCCACATACTTCTTATATCCGAGCCGATTCATCAGCTCGCCATATGCGCGCGCGATTCGGTCGGGCCCCCACCCCGTCGTAGTAGGCTTGCCCGAAAATCCGTAGCCTGGCATCGATGGAATGACGACATCGAACGCGTCCGATTCCTTGCCACCGTAGGCTGTCGGGTTGGTTAACGGATCGATCACCTTCAGCATCTCAACGATGGAGCCCGGCCAGCCGTGCATAAGGAGAATCGGCATCGCGTCTTTATGCTTCGAACGGACATGGATGAACTGAATGTCCTCCCCGTCAATATTCGTAACGAACATTGGCAGAGCGTTCAGCTTCGCCTCGAACTTACGCCAGTCGTAGTTGTTCGCCCAATAGTCCGCGAGCTTCTGCATCGTTGCCAGCGGTACGCCTTGCGTATGATCCGAGACCGTCTCCTTATCCGGCCATCTTGTCGCCAGTATTCGTCTATGCAGATCGGCGAGCTCCGCTTCCGAAACATGCACCTGAAACGGACGAATGGCGTTCTTATCCGATTGGGATTGCCCAGAAGATTGCTGTGGTCTCGCGCCAACCGTGTTCGTATATATGCCCGAGGCTGCCAAACCTAGCGATAAGGCAATCAGCATCGCTAAACGCGACCAAACTTTGGTGCTCATAAGTAGGTATGGCTCCTTTTGTGATAGTCGTACGGGAGTGTCCCGCTGTCTTGAAGTCTTCTGTTTAAGTTCCAACCAAATCGGGATTCTTATCCCATTCATAAAAAAAAAAAGAAAGACCCGAATCATGTTTCCATGACCCAGGTCTCTCATCTATATTAACGGAGCGTCTTAAATGCCGTGCGCAGCTCGGAAATGATCAATTCAGGCTGCTCCCAAGCAGCGAAGTGTCCGCCTTTAGGCAGTCTATTGTAATGAATCAGATTCGGGTATGCCTTCTCTGACCAGCTCTTCGGCGCTTCATACATCTCATCCGGGAATACTCTGACGGCAACCGGCAGCTTGACGCCTTTGACAGCGAAGAAGGATATGCCCGCATTACCGTTCTCCCAGTATAGGCGAGCTGCAGAAATCGCACTGTTCGTAAACCAGAAGAGCGAGATGTTATCAAGAACGTCGTCGCGTGTCAGACCTTCCTGAACGCCGGCGAAAGCTCTCGAGATCATGGCATGACTCTTCCAATCATGGTCAATCATGAAGGAAGCCAAACCGACAGGGGAATCCGCAAGGCCAGTCAGCGTCTGCGGACGCGTTCCCATTAAGAAAGCATAGTAAAATTTATTTTCGCGAATCTGCTCGCACGCTTTCATCTCTTCGTCCTATAGTCCTTCCGGCAGCGGATTGCCCGACCAAATCGCCGCATCAACCTCAGGCGGAATCACTTCAGGCATGTTGGTGTGAATGCCGAGCAAGCCTTCCGGTTCCTGAACGCCCATCATGTTAACGACGATTGAGCCCCAGTCTCCTCCCTGCGCCACATACTTCTCGTAGCCAAGACGAGCCATCAGTTCACTATAAGCGGTCGCGATGCGCTTCGGATTCCAGCCCGTCTCCGTCGGTTTGCCCGAGAACCCGTAGCCAGGCATCGATGGAATGACGATGTGGAAGGCATCTGCTTCGGTTCCGCCGTATTCCGTTGGGTTCGTAAGCGGTTCGATCAGCTTCATTTGCTCGATAATTGATCCCGGCCATCCGTGGGCAATGAGCATCGGCATGGCGTTCTCGTGCTTCGAACGAACGTGAATGAAGTGAATGTCCAAGCCGTCAATCTCGGTAAGAAAATGCGGGAAGGAATTGATTCTCGCCTCAATCTTGCGCCAATCGTAATCATTCGCCCAATAGCGGGCAGGTCGAGTTGTCTGATAGCTGGAGAAGCACGCTTGAGAAACGCCGCAATAAAACAAGCTGACAGTCATATAAATCTAGGATGGGAGGGATACGCATGTTACTGGATTGCATCATTATTGGGGGAGGTCCGGCAGGTCTTAATGCGGCTCTCGTCCTAGGGCGCGCGAGAAGAAATGTCATCCTATTCGACGATAACAAACCGAGAAACGCCGTCACGCGGCAATCCAACGGTTTCATTACGAGAGACGGGATTGCCCCGACCGAATTCCGACAACTGGCGCATCAAGACTTGCGGAAATACCCTTCTGTTCTAGTCAGTCCGGCGAAAGTGACTGCCGTCCGCCAAATCGACGGCGTCTTTCAAGCCACATCCGAGCAAGGCTACAACTTTGTATCCCGCAGCGTCATCCTGGCAACAGGACTAAGAGAAACTCTTCCCCCAGTGAAAGGGATTCACGATTATTATGGCAAAAGCATATTCAGCTGTCCTTACTGTGATGGCTGGGAGCTTCGAGATAAACCGCTCGTTGTTATCGCTGATCATGAGAGTGCCTTTTTTCTAGCTAAGAAAGTGTACAATTGGAGCAAAGACTTGGTATTCTGCACAAACGGTATGCCGCTGCTCCAGCCACAGCAGAGAGATAGGCTCCGCCAGCGCGGAATCGCGGTCATCGAGTCTAGGATCTCTTCTCTCATCGGAACAGGCGGGATGCTGCAGCGGGTCCAATTCGAGGATGGATTCTCAATTGAGCGTTCAGGAGGCTTCGTTACACCGCAATGGACACATGCCTCCCCGATCATCGACATGCTTGCTTGCAGAACCAATGAGATGGGCATCGTTGCAAAAGATCATTATGGCAGGACGAGTGTTGCTGGGGTCTATGTTGCTGGGGATACATCCTTTCAGCCCCCTGCTCAAGTCATTGTCGCAGCTGCTGAAGGCTGCAAAGCTGCCATTGCGGTAAACACCGATCTCGTCGAAGCGGACTTCTAATCTCCAGATGAAGAACCCCATGTCTGCTGTAGACATGGGGTCCTTTGTATACGTTTATGAGGGCGTGAATCATCCCCCTAATATTTCCCAAATGGTATACAATTCGACAGCTTTTCACATAAAGGAAGCGTTAAAATCAGATCAAACTAATCCTACATAACATTCCGTCTAACGGGAGCGATGAATCTACGATGAAGCTAGTTCGTCAAGTGCTGAGCGATTTAGAGCAAAAAAGATTTGTCGGGCGGGAGAAAGAACTCGCTATTATGAGGCAGGAGCTAAATGACAGCAACGACGACTGGTGTCTCATTCATATTTGCGGACCAGGAGGTATCGGCAAGAGCGCTTTGCTTCGTGCCTTCCAATGGACAGCAAGAGAAGAGCTCGTCTTCTATATCGACGGGCGTTCTTTCACGCAGCCGGCACATTTCGTGGAAGCCGTTCGTTTGAAACTCGCAAATGCCGGGCTCCAGCCGAAGGAGTCGGAGGCGAAGCCGCCAGGCGAAGAGGAAGCCGAACTGATTAACCAAGTTGCGCAGCAGCGAGGCGGAATCGTCCTGCTCCTCGATAGCTTGGAACGCTGGGGAGCAGCACTAGAATGGCTATTCGACAAGTGGCTGCCGCTGCTGACCGTGCGCGTCAAAGTATGTACAGCCGGAAAGCATCCACTTGGCGAAGGCACGCTGTCAGCTTCCGAATGGAGCTACATGTATCGCAACATGAGACTCGCGCCGCTGAACCGTAAAGAAATGGAAAGCTACCTGATCACATCGGGCATCAACGATCCTGAAGTGCGGTATGCCGTTGAACAATTCTCGGGCGGAATTCCTCTTGCCCTCTCTCTGACATGCAGCACAGTGCTGAAGCACGGAGTTCCTTCTTTTCTCGGCGGAGATCAGACGCAAGCGATTATCTCTTCGATGGACCGCAAGCTCTTCCAGGGGGAAGAGCCTCTCCATATCAAGAAGCTGCTGACGGCCGCCTCGATTCCGTGGCGATTCGACCAAGATATGCTGCAATGGATTATCGGCGAAGAAATTACGCAGGAACAGTTCAACGAATTCTGCAATATTCCCTACGTCAAGCTGTTCCGGCAAGGCGGTTATTGCCTTCTGGATGCCGTCAGCAAATGGGTGAATGCCGAGCTTGCCCACCGCGCTCCTGAGACGCATGCCCTCTACAAGCAGCGAGCACTAGCTGCGATCGAACGGCGCTGGACGCATACTTCGCCAAGCGATGAAGAACGCAAGAAGCTGCTGCGGCTTGAGAAGGCATTTCTCATGTCTGATGAGTTTATGAGAAACTTTTATTTTGCCACTGATCGGTCGGGCTTCAGAATCAATGCCGCTAGCAAAGAGCAACTTCCCCTGCTCCGCGAGCTGGTACAACAATTTTTTCTCGCTTTCCCTCCATTTCAGATCGATGACACGTTGCAGCATACTTACCTTGACGCCATTTGGGAAGAAGAGCCCTCCTCGTTTCGGGTTGTTTACCATGATCAGGATGTCGCGGGCATCTACACCTTTGTACCGCTAACCGAGAAAACGCGACCCATATTCGCGGCAAATCCCGTCTTCGCCACCTTCATTCAGGAAACGCCGCTGCAGGAGAAGGAGTATCTGATCTGGATACTAGGCGTCAAGCGCGAATATGAGCCGGAGCTAAGCTCGGTCATCGTGCAAGAACACTTCTCCACTGGCATAACGGGGAAGCGCGTTTCCATCCTTATTCCAATTGATGGACCGCTGGAATCGATTTGCCGGCTTGGCTTCGAACGGATTCCATGGGCCGATTACATCTCAGCAGGCGGGATACATTGGAAAGCGGCGTGCATCGACCTTAGAAACGATGAGCTCTTCCACAGAATTCCGGGCATGGGCACGGGCATGGGTAGGGGTACAGGAACGGATAAGCCAGATGCGCCTTCGAAAGATACTTGGTTTGGGCTCGTCAAGCAGGCTCTGGAATGCTTCCATTCGCTTGGCTTCGAGCTTACTCTTGTGAAGAAGCTCGGCAGCTTGCTGCCGGATAACGAACCCGATAACGGAAACGAACCGCTTGCAGCCAGCATTGCACGGCGCATTACAATAAGACTTGAACGGATGGCATCCGGCAAAAATCAGGAGAAATTGCAGGCGCGAATTTTGCAGCTATTCTATATCGAAGGGATCGGTTCCCACGAGACCGTCGCAACGAGACTCGGCCTTGCGATGACGACCTACTACAGATATTTGAAGAAGGGAATCGGTCGTCTCGCCGACGAGCTGCTGCGTTAAGCTGGATCTACGATTACAACCGCCTGCATCGTCGGATGTACGGAGCAATAGTACGTATACGTGCCTGCGTCCTTGAACGTGAAACTCCACGAGCGGGAAGGCGGAATCGTCTTGCTGTTGAAACGACCGTCCAAATCGGTGACCGTATGTCCTTGTTTATCGCCATTCATCCATGTCACAGTAGTTCCGGCTTTTATATGCAGCTCTTTCATAGAAAAGCCTGTTGCGCTGATCGTGACCATCGTTCCATGCTCGTCATGCATCGTATGATCGGTGTCCGACGTTGTTGGCTCCGTTTGAGTCGTTTCGTCTGGTGCAGCCTCTGATGTCGTCGGCGCTTCCACCGGGAACGTCGACGGCGATGGCGGCAATTGCGGCAGCTTCAGTCGCCATTCTGCTGCGCTTGAAGACACAAGCTTCACGCCCATATACCTCACACCTGCGCTGAGCGGAACGAACGTCGTTCCTTTCAATAGTTGTACAGGCGCGGTTAATGCAACCTTTTTACCGTTATAGACAGCATTCTTGCTTCCAGCCGTCAGCTTCAGCTCGTTTGCCTTCAGCGTTAGCAGGGCCTCTCCCGATTTCGCGCCTTGACGCATGCCGAAACGAACCTCGTCTTGCAGCAGCCGGATCGGCACATACAGCTCCTTGCCTTGCAGGAACGGCGCCGCTGCGATCGATTTGCTTTTTCCGTCGATCATTGCAGCCTTCTTCCCGTTTGTCAGCGTAACCGCTCTATCCGGCAATGCCGGGGAAACCATCATCATCGTGTGCATGCCGCCAGGATAAAGGCCATCGTTCGTATTGTCCTTAATGTTATGACTGTGGATTGGAAAATGGCCGCTCTGGGTCAGCTTGACGAGAATGTCGTACCGTTCCCCGGGAGCAATCTCGATCGTATCTTTCGTAAGTGGAGCCGGAATTGGCCTGCCATCCGAAGCGATTACTTGAAAATGTTCACCATGCATGTGGATGGAGTGCGTGTCGTAGCCCGAGTTAATTAGCCGGATAAGGATGGTATCTCCTACCCGCCCTTCTACCATAGTCGCAGGATCGCTCTCGGTATCGGGAAACGATTTGCCGTTAATCGTCCAATAGCGCGGGTGGTAGTCCGTTCGATCGTACGTTTCTCCCTTCTCGACCGCTTCGTGCCACATCGGGTCGATCTCATTCAGCAGGAACACGTAGTCTCTGTCATAGCGGGGGCCTCCTGTCCAATCCTCCGGAGCGCCGCCTTTCGCCTTTACGATGAACGCACCGTGCATCCCCATCTGCAAGTGCTCAATCGTATCCACATGGCAATGGTAGAAATAAGTGCCAGCATGCGTTGCCGTGAAACGGTACGTGAAGCTTTCGCCAGGCAGTATCGCTTGAGATGTATGGGGAACTCCGTCATTCGCTTGATCGGTATCGAGTCCGTGAAAATGAATCGTATGCGCCAGCTTCTTAATATGCGAGTTCGATGGACCGATGTTCGTCAGAGTCACTTCGACTTTGTCGCCCTCGTTCACCGTGAGCGTCGGAGAAGGCAGTATCGCGGATCCGGGCTCATTCTTTAAGCTATAACCCCAAATATAGAGGCGTTTGCCGTCCGCCAGCTTAACTTCACCGTCGGTCGCGTAGAGATGGAACCGTTTGACCTGCGCGGTTTGGGGAACGGTTGGGGTAGCTGTTTGGAGGGTTGTTTGGGTAGCGCCTTCGGCAAGGCGCGG
This sequence comes from Paenibacillus sp. sgz302114, assembly GCF_056120345.1. Taxonomy (NCBI): domain Bacteria; kingdom Bacillati; phylum Bacillota; class Bacilli; order Caryophanales; family Paenibacillaceae; genus Paenibacillus; species Paenibacillus sp. sgz302114. Next base: position 297,532 of record NZ_JBVYOI010000001.1, on the reverse strand, counting down.
CAGCATGAACCCGACCAACAACGAGCTAAGGAGCAGCGCTGCTGATAGCAGCAGCGCATGCTCCCTAACTTTTATTGCATGGAAGGCTGGTTTCATTTCGTATGGATGGCCAACAGCTTCGCTGTTTGATCCCATGTATAGGTTTTGCCGAGCAGCTGCGCCACCGATTCAACGGCGATGTAAGTCACACCTTTCGACACATATGGAGCTGTATCGGCTGTGGCGACTAGCTTCTTCCCACCAACCAGAACCGTTTTGCCGGAAACCTGGTAGGAAGCTCCCAATGCTTTAGCAACGCTGGAAAGTGGGGCGAAGACGTGGCCGTTCTTCAATAGCGTCGTCGTCACAACCGCTTTGTCATTCACGGTGAGCTTCACGGCGCCTTTCGGAGCGACGATGATCTTGCCAGTGTAACCCCAAAGCACATCTGTCACCGTATACGTACCTGGCTTCGTAAAGGTGAGCTTAAAGCTCGGACTGCCGAAATCCGGCACATTCTGCATCAGTACACCTGCCGACGCGAAGCCTTTACCATCGTAAACCGGGCTATGCGGTGTCACAACTTCAGGATTAACGCCTTTCTCCGTGAAGACCTGCATTCCTTTCGGCGCATTCACGACAGCTGTATGTGCTTCCCCTGGTGCTCCAGCCAGCCATTGGATGGTATCCCCTGCATTAATGTAAACTTCACCTGGAAGGAAAGCGTTGACCATCACTTCCGAATTGCCCACGCCTGCGAGCACTTTATAGGTCAGCGTGCCGTCCTTGTTCTTGTCGTAACTCACTTTGCTGTTAAAGGTTTTCCAATCTGCAGCAACATTCATTTGATCGTCAAGCAGCGCATTGTTCACCGCAGCCTGCTCGGCCTTAGTAGGAAGGATACTGCCGCTTGGAAGGACGACGACCGTGCCTTTCATTACCGGGTGAATCGCGCAGAAATAAGCGTACGCGCCTGCCTTCGTAAACGTGATGGAATACGATTGCATCGGCATCATTTCGGGCGAGAACATCATCGTATCTCCTGCCCAAGCGGAGCCGCTGGCAGGCGTGAATTTCGAAATATCTACATCATCACCTGGAGGCGGATTGCCGAGCAAGAAGGCGAGCAAATGCGGAGCGAGCATGTCGTTGTTCGTAAACTTCACCGTGTCCCCTTCATGGATGTAAATGACACCAGGCTGCATCGAAAACATTTCTGTATCCTTGGACATCATTTTGCCAACGGATACGTCCCAAGTTTGCGATGCGCTCGCACCATCTGCGAATGCACCTGTTGCTCCCGTCAGCGCCATAATGGCAACGAGAAGCATGATACGAATGAATTTCATTTACTTTCCTCCCCAGTCGATAATTGTGACCCATTCGCATCTTAGCTGTTTGCCACTACCACGTTCACTACCAATTCACTACCAAAACAGAAAGAAAAAAGGGAATGAAAGGAACGAAGGGAACAAAGGGAACAAAGGGAACAAAAAAGCCACCCGGGCGGGTGACTTTACACTGAGTGTCCGAATAGATGCACAATTTCGAGCGGCGAGCGGGGTCGCTCTGCTCTGAGAGAGCGTATTTGTTCTCTCGGTTGGTTTTTGGGTTAGTTTTGGAGATGAGAGAACGTATTTGTTCTCTCGGCGCCATCCTTGCTGGCCTGCGCAGGCAGCGCCACATCTATGAACTACTATTTTTGAGTGAAAAAAATAAAAAAGACATCCATTCTCATTCAATGAGAATAGATGTCTCGCTTTTCATTAACTCCCGCGGCAATCGAACTTCAAATATCGTGCTGATCACGCTGCTCTCCACTGCAATCGTTCCGTGATGCTGCTCCACAATATTTTTGGCAATGAACAATCCCAGTCCTGTGCTGCCTTCATGGTATGTACGCGCTTTGTCGCTTGTGTAGAACATGTCGAATATATGCGGTAAATCCTCAGGTGAAATGCTGTCTCCATAATTGGTGATTTGGACAAGGACATCCTCGCCATCAAGTTGGCAGCTGATATCGACATATTCGCCCTCACCGCCATAATGAGCCGCATTGCTGAGCAAGTTTTCGAATACGCGGGCCAACAGCTCGCTATCGCCCCGGACCGTTAGCGCTGGCGTCACATCCAGCCGAGAGATTAAGCTTTGATTCTCGAACATTGGAAATAGTTCTTCATTTAACTGGAGCAGCAGCTCGCTAAGGTCAACGGGTTTCTGTTCAATTGGCAGCTTCCCATAGTTCATCCTTGTCACCTCGAACAGATTGTCAATTAACCGTTCCAGGCGCTGCGCTTTCGTGTAAGCAATTGATGTGTAATGCCGTGCCTGCTCCTGGGGCAAGCTATCATTCTTCAGTATGAAATCCAAATAGCCGATCACCGACGTTAACGGTGTACGGAGATCATGGGCCAAATTCAGAACGAGCTGTTCCTTGCTATTCTCTGCAAAATCACCCCGCTCCAGCGCTTCCCGCAGCTTTTCTCCCGCCAAATTAATGTCTCTTGCGATGTCACCGAATTCGTCTGTCGATGGGATGACGATTCTCGTCTCGAAATTGCCTGATGCTAGCTGATTAATTCCGCTTGAAATGTCCTTGAAGTATCCCGCATACCGCTTCGTGAGCAGGAAGAAGAAATAAATCGACATCGGGATAAAGAAAAGGAGAAAGAAGTTCACGTCCCCGACCTGTTTGATGAATACACGCAGCTGAGTCGACGGATCTTCATATTTAGTCGTATGGTAATATCCTTGTGCGACCTTATAAATGACGTAGGTAATGGCCCCGGATAACATCATGCTAAGCCCGACGAGCACGATCATGTTGAATCTGAAGCTTTGAATGAGTTTAGCCATGGTAGGAATAACCGACTCCCCATACGGTTTTGATTAACTTGTTCTTGTTGAGATCATCCCCAAGCTTCTTCCGGAGTGTACGGATATGGACCATCACCGTATTGTTGCCCTCGTAAAACTCTTCCCCCCACACCTGCTGGAAAATATGTTCCGTGCTGTACACTTTTTTCGGATGGCGGACTAACAAGTACAAAATATCAAATTCCTTAGGTGTCAGCGTGATCGGCTTGCCATCGACAAGAACCGAGCGCTCCTCTGGATTGATGACAACGAGACCTGCCTCAATTACCGGCTTGCCTGCCACCACAGCAGGCTGGCTGAATCGCAGCGATCGCCTTAGCTGAGCATTCACTCGCGCAACCAGCTCCATCGGGTTAAAAGGCTTCGTCATATAGTCATCCGCACCTTGCACAAGGCCGGTTATTTTATCAAGATCAGAGGTCTTCGCACTGAGAAAGATGATCGGCAAATGATGCTTGTCCCTGATTTGCCTCGTTACCTCATAGCCATTCAGCTTCGGCATCATAATATCGAGAATGGCGAGATTAATGTCGTGTTTCATAATCGCTTCAACAGCCGCCAGTCCGTCGTAAACCTTCATACAACGATAGCCTTCTTTTACCATATGCAGCTCAACCAGATCAGCAATCTCTGCGTCATCATCTGCAATAAGAATCGTAATGGGCATGCTCATACCTTCCTCACTTACCTGGAGTCCTTTTCAGTTTAACAGATTTGTCCAGGCGGCGTTAATGGCTTCGTGCTTCTCCTGGAAGGCAGCAGCCCGAGCGCTATGGCATACAAGCCGTACATAATACCTCCTGACAAGCCCCCGCATGTATTCAGAATAAGATCATCTACATCAAATTGACCAATCCAGAGCAATGCCTGCAGCAGTTCCAGTGACAAGCTAACTGCAAAGGACAACGCTGGTATTGCAAGGACGTTCAATTGCCGCTGTGAACCGAGCATGCCTGTCAGGACGCCGAACGGCAAGAAAATAGCGATATTCCCAATCAGATTCACAAGCCCATTGCTTGTGGTATCGTTCAGTGTTCGCCTAATTTCATGTAATGGAATGAGATTTCCTTGTCGCATCCTCATCACAATATGCGCAGGCTCATGCAAGCTTACGTGGAGCTGCTGCATCACAAACGTTAGGTCGATGGCTCCGCCTTTGAACAAGATCACCTTCACTAACAAATAGACGTAGGCAGTAAGACAAACACGCAGCAGGATGATTCGTTGAGTCTTCATGATCGCACCGCCCCCCTAGTTTCCCAAGAGGTTACGATAATCCCGTCCATATTGTTCCCCGAAATCGTGTAATTGCCATCCGTCGGCACCGATAGCTCCTGCTTGCCTTGGACTGGATAATAGGAAATCGTGTACAGCTTGCCGTCGATCTCAGCGTGAATCGTGCTTTGTTCTTTCAAGTAAGCCAAGTATTCCTCCAGAACAAAGCCATACTGCTGCATAATGGCGCTGTGCGGAAGCCCTACATAGCGAAAATGCCACGGTTCATATTGAATGCCCGTAATGCTCGTCTTATTCTCCGGATAACGCACGACAAAGCCATGCTGCCATGCGTTCTTCTCCAGCCACTCGCCCTCAGGAGCATCCTTCATGGGACCGAGCGATGAACCGATGTCCAGCGACAAGCCCAAATTATGCTCACTGTAGCCAGGCGGATTCGCTTGGTCCGATCCGAGCTTCTCGAAGAGCTCCGCTTGTTGTTCCTTATCTCTGTATCCGCTGTTGATCAGAAAGTGACTGACGCCATCCTCCTCTGCTGAAGCAATCATCTCGTCAAATCGATTCAGCATATCCATCGGCAGCTCGACAGTGTTATCCAATATTCCGAAGCCATGCAACAAATCTTGATGCTTGAACAAATTGATAACATCCGATACTTCGTATCCTTTTGGCACAGAATGCTGTGAGTTCACAAGCAATAAATCACCTTTATAGATATCATTCTTGGATATGGTGAGCATTGTCTGTTTAGCGTCTGCTTCGGACTCCTCACCGGATTTGGACACTTCTGCTTGATCGTGCCCTTGCACATCCACCGCTTTATCTTCAGCAGCATACTGCTTCCCAAATATGAACAAGCCGCATACAAGCAACAACATCATGATAACAACAAGTTTCTTCATGCTTAACTCCTCCTTTACCTACTCAAGAATAAAGGAGAAAATTTAAAAATTAGGATGGGAAAAGATAAAAAATTTATTAAAACCGTGCTGCGAGGAACGTGCGATAAACAAAAAACACGCCAGAGATCGACGTGTTTGGATGGGATGACTTAGCTGAAAGGATGGGACAGCTCATCTGCGAATAACAGCAGAACCGCAATCGCCAATGCGATGTTCAGGAGGGCTGGGAATATCTTACCGAACGAATGCTTGACTCGGATATGCGAGAGAACCGCTACCAGCATCATAATGCCGATCCCGATTCCTGCCCAGGAGGCAGCTCCCGGATACCAGTAGCCGATGATGAGCAAGGCGGCTGCAGCAATTTGGATAATACCCGTAATGCCGCGGAACCACTGAGGAAATTGAATCGAATCGAATAGCTCTACTTGATGCTTAGCCCCTGTAACCTTGCTTACACCAAAGAAAGCCATGGAGAAGAGCAGCCAGCTTTGAAGAACGATGGAAAGTATGTGCATTTAAAGTCCTCTTTTCATAGTTATATTAGACACCATTAAGTGTCCTATTTCATAATACGACACTATATGGTGTCCTGTAAAGATGCAATTTTTGTGATTCCAATAAAAAAACGCAACCCTTTATAGGTCGCGCCCGTATTCCACATGCTTATTTTTTCAAATCCATAGAAGCATCTTGATTCATGAAGATTTTACTGCTACTATAAACGGTTTTGGATCTTATTTCTTTGAATCCAATCTTCGCCATCTATTTGGTTAACTATCCAAAAAGACGATGTGCCCGAAATCATCAAGCAAGTTCAGCCCAACAAGCCCCGTTCCACATCCGAAATCAATCGCACTTTTGTCCGTTCCGTTCTCTATTTATTCAAGTGCTTGATCTGAAGCGTAAGGCAAGTCTGGTCGATACCTGCGAATGACTTCCCTTATATGATTCAGCGTGTCTGTTAAATGAAAATTTTGAAAGACATGCTCGCATTCTTTACGATAGCCAACTTCTTCTGTGTAATGATTCAGCACATGATTGACTAGTTCCGGTCCGGCCCCTTTGCTTTCCAGCCATTCTCGGACAGTCTGTTTATCCACGTACAGGAATAGACGAATGACGCGGTCTCCGTACAGTTGTTTAATGACCGACGCACCTTCACGGTTCAGTATCAGATAGACACCTCGACCGCTTTGAAGGGCGAACTCGAAATCCCGCTTCCTTACACCATACCGTTCTTTATCGATTTCCACCGTTTGCACAAAACGACCGCTGCGCTCCGCTTCTTCAAATTCTTCCCTAGATAAATAATGATAGTCAAAATCCGGTCTTTCTTTGTCTCTTGGCAACCGAGTCGTGCAAGACACAATGTGCTTCAAATTAAACTCCGTGCATTGTCGATGGGCTGTCGTCTTCCTGCCCGAACCACATGTCCCTGTAAATACGAAAATATCCGGCTTTGTCACGTGCATCGCCTCCTTCGTACTCTTCTACTCTATATATCGAACAATGTGGCTTGACTCTTTAGCTTATTGCTGCCGGTAGGCCTGAGGAGTCACGCCGCCGTTCCCTTGCTTCAACTCAATGCTGAAAGCGACGATGCGCCGACGCTCATCTACGTCACACATCATACAGAGGGGATTTTGCCGGTGTTCACTCATGCGCTGCTCATCCGCAGCGGCGAAGTCGTGTATCGCGAAAGAACGGAGGATGTACTAACAACAGAACGACTTAGCGAGTTTTTCGAATCGCCTGTTATTGTGGAAGAACATAATGAGCGGATGTATATGCAGATAGAGGAAAGATATGGACCCGAAAACGATTTGTAATATGTTAAACTCAACTTGGAGGTGCGGCAAACGATGAAGCTCGTAAAACTAGAAGGAATTACACTGTTAGCAGATGATGTCGCTCGATTGGCCCGATTTTATAAGGAAGTGTTGGGATTTGAGATTGTTGTAGAAGAAGAGCATTACGTAGAATTCAGCAATCCAGGAATAAGATTGGGTATTTGCTCCCGATCGCTTATGGCGGAGAATACCAACAACTACTCTTCTTATACGGAAAGTCGCAAGGGACAAGCCGTAGAGCTTAATTTTGAGTGTGATACGCCGGATCAAGTCTATGCCTTATATGAGGAATTCGTTTCGAAGGGAGCGATAGACGTCACAGCGCCACAGATTAAGCCTTGGGGTCATACGTGTGGCTTCTTCGGCGATCCAGAGGGTAATGTTCATTCGATATTTGCGGTGAATGGTGAGTGAATGCTCTAGAGAATTCATCGCTAGTCCGAACTATTTGGACACTGTGGCAACTCGATCCCTCCTCATAGCGTGAACGAAAGGTGATACCCAAAGGTACCACCTTTTTTCTATATTGCTCCATTATTCAAGCTCGAACTTACTAACAGCATCGTTCAGCTTGCTCGCCATTAAGCGAAGCTGCTCGGATGCGCGAGCGACTTCTTCGACGGATGCGATATCGGCATTGCTTAAATTTTTCTCGAACGTGTTCTGATACAGCATAATTGAATTCCGATTCGTTTGTTCGATCTTGCTGTTTAAGACGTTGACGACATAAAAATTATAGCTAATCAAGAGCAATACTAGCGGGATTATAAAAATCATCATGATCAATACAACTTGCTTCTTCGTTGACAAATTCAATCTCTTTATCAAAACAACCTCACCAACTCATTTCCGCTGTTGTCGAGTTTGATTATATCATCTAAAAGAAAAAAAGCAGCCTGCGAGGGGATGCATCAAATAAGATTCATAGCAACCGTTAGGGGATAAAATTGGGCATTTTGAGCTAATTTGGCGCTGTCACAACCGTTAGATTTCGAGGCGCGGCTAGCGATCCATAGGCGAACCTAGGAACAGCGAATCAACAAACTGCGACTTAAGTTATACAAATTTATCCTCGAATAATTGAAATTTATCCCTATTCAAAATATTCCGATAATTCTATTCTGAAATAGATACATATACCATATTGGGAGGTTCCATCGTATGAAGAAACGTCTTCTAGTCTCATCAATTAGCTTGGTACTTGCAGCTTCAACTGTCTTAAGTACGGCTGGCGCAGCATCAAAAACCGATACCATTGTGATAAGACATACGCAATTGGGCGAGGCGAAACAACAACGCTTCAATATCCTAAAAGATGTATTGAGCCGGGTTTCAAAAGAAGTTCCAGGTGTAAAGTACAAACTGGATGGCGTCGATTCGGACGTAAACCGCAAGGAGAAATTACGTTCAGAGATGGTCGTTAACAAAGCTCCTGCGATATTCGATCTGTTCGGCGGATCCGACACGCAGCTGTATGTTGAAGCAAATAGGCTGCTCGATCTGACACCGATTCTGAAAGAGCTTGGTTTATCGAACAAGTTTATATCTTTGGACGAGTTCAAAGTGAACGGGAAAATATACGGTTTGCCTATCGGTGGCTACCAAGAAGGTTATTTCTACAATAAAGATTACTTTAAAGCTCACGGTCTGAAAGCTCCGACAACATTAAGCGATCTTGAGAAAATAGCAGACACCATTAAAAGAGACGGAAAAACACCTTTTGCCCAAGCTTCCAAAGCCGCATGGGTGCCGCTCATGACAGCTAATACATTGTGGTCCCGTTATGCAGGTCCGGATATTACGAACGGATTCGTATCTGGTAAAACAAAATGGAACAGCGCTCCAATGGTAGCAGCGTTTACGAAATACCAAAGCTGGGTGAAAAAGGGCTACTTTAAACAAGGCGAGCTCGGCTTGGATTATGCCGAACAGCGCAACCAGCTCATTCGTGGCGAAGCTATTATGATGTATGACGGATCATGGGCTTCCAGCGTATTCGCGGATCCTAAACAAGCAGGTAGCCTAACGAACAAAGTTGGTTACTTCCCAATGCCGTCGGTAGCTGGTGGCAAAGGCAACCAAACCTATGTAAACGGCGGCTTCTCCAACGGTTACGGTTTCTCCGCAAAAGTTAAAAACGACAAAAAGCAATTAGCATTCGTTAAATCGTTCATCAAGAACATGTACAATGACGAAATGCAAATTCGCGGACTTGAAGCAGACGGCGTCTTGCCTTCCATGAAAGTAAACAGCTCCAAACTGGCTAACGCTAAAGCTTCCGGTCTTGTAAAAGAGATCATTGCAGTAGGTAACAGATCGGCAGGCGCTTTCCCAGCATTCGATTCACTCGTTCAACCTGACGTAAATACGGCGATTAGTGAAGGCATCCAAAAACTAATTGGCGGTAAAATTACACCTAAGGCTATGCTCGACGGCGTTCAAAAAGTTCAGAACTCAGTAAACAACGACGACGATTTTTAAGCTAGGATAGGTGAGAAAAGTACCACCCTCCTCAGAGTGGGTGGTACTTTTTTATAAAACCGAATTTTGCAGCAAACGTCAGAATATCGCGGAGGAAATGATGAACAAAACATTAAGAAATCCATGGACGTATATACTGTTTCTGCTCCCTCTCCTTGTGCTCTATATCATGTTTTTCATTTATCCGATGATCTCTGCCTTCACCACAGGCTTTATGAAATGGAACGGTCTTACGGAACCTAAGTTTAATGGTTTGACCAACTTTAAGCATGCGTTTCATGACAGTCTATTTTGGGATTCCGTTCTCAATAACGGCAAATTCATTCTGTTCTCGGTGTTCGTGCAAGTGCCCATCATTATCTTCTTCTCGCTCTTAATTAGCAACGTAAAAAAACTTAAGGGATTATATAAAACAGCTGTTTTCGTCCCCTCCGTCATGTCAACTGCGGTCATCGGCATCTTGTGGAGCTTCATCTACGAACCGGATATCGGCTTGTTCAATATCGTTCTGACCAGAATTGGATTACACCCTGTCATGTGGTTGTCCGATACCCATTGGGCGATGTTCTCGATCTTGATCACCAATGCATGGCAGTGGACGGGTTTCTACATCGTTATGGTTCTTGCTGCCATCTTGGCCATTCCTAGAGAAATCGATGAAGCTGCGATTGTTGATGGTGCTAGCTCTTTCACTCGTGCAACTCGGATTACGGTGCCGCTCATCATGCCCGTCATCTCCGTTGTGATCATGCTTTCCATCGCAGGTGCAATGAAAGCGGCCGATATTATTATCGTAATGACAGACGGCGGCCCAGGTGGGGTTACGGATGTTATGGCAACCTATTTAATTAAATACGGGATTACGAATGCGAAATACGGGTATGGCAACTCCATTGGGGTGCTCATCTTCTTGTTCTCCCTCATTCTTACAGCCTTGTACCAAGTTCTATTTGCGAGAAGAGTCGAAAGGGTGGAATACTAATGACGACGTCGCTCAACTCCTTGAAAAAAAGTATTCCCCATATTATTTTAATCAGCTATCTCATCTTGACCCTCTACCCATTCCTGTTCGTCCTATTCTCGTCGATCAAGTCGGATAATCAAGCGATTGCTAGTAATCCATTCGGTTTCCCTTCTACGTTTCATTTTGAGAATTATTATGAAGCTTGGGTGAATGCGAAAATCAGTGTTTACTTTTTTAATAGCTTGTACATCGCAACGCTATGCTCGATCGCTTCGATTATCTTCGCGGCCATGGGGGCATTCGCGATTACGCGGATGCGCTACTTGAAGATAAGCAAAGGCGTATACCAATTCATCCTGATTGGCATGCTCATTCCGGGTAATGCCTTACTGCTGCCTATCTTCAAAATGTTGAATGATATGGAGGTATTCGGTCACCCCATCTTAGGAACCCATATGGCGCTCATCCTACCTTACACCGCCTGGGCTCTTCCATTTACAGTGATTATTCTGTCTGCGTTTATGCGATCGATTCCGAGTGAAATCGAAGAAGCCTCCGTGATGGACGGTCTGCGTCCAAAGGGAATATTCGTCAAAATCATCATGCCTATTACAATTCCGGCCTTGGTAACTGTATTTATCATTAACTTCATTGGCAACTGGAACGAGTTTCTTCTTGCGAACTTCTTCATCTCCACGGATGAATTACGAACGCTGCCTGTCGGAATGGTTGGCTTCCGCGATATCTATAATACGAATTACGCCCAAATGTCGGCTGGCATTGTATACAGCATCCTTCCGGTCATGGTTATCTATGCCGTCCTGCAGAAGCAGATTATTGAAGGGTTAACTGCTGGCGGCGTTAAAGGCTGATCCGTTCAAAAGAAGAAGCACTACAACCTCAAGGGTTGTAGTGCTTTTTTTTATGCCATGCAAGCAGTGATATTGCGGAAGTGAACGATGAGAGCCTGGACTGTCATTGAGAGCTACGAAAAACAAATTTATATTTATGGTGAACAATATACACGCGGTACAGAGATTCTCTATCAAGAGATGAAATTAAAAAATGCCTGATAAAGTAAGACAGCAAGCTCAAAAAGAAGGCTACTACGCCCTATCAACTTAGCTACTGCCTCAAGGGGGATCGATCGACTCGCATAGGCTCGTCTATCCATTATGGGATGTCCGAATCTTTAATTATTGTTTAGCGGTAGATTCAGACGCCGTGCTCCTCCGTCTACGACTCCGTCCGCGCGGGCGAACCTATAGGGGTTCATCTCCCCCTTGGCGTTCCACCAAATAAAAAAACGCAACCATAACTATGGGTTGCGTTGAGTGTATTATTTGGTGGAGCCAAGGGGGATCGAACCCCTGACCTCTTGCATGCCATGCAAGCGCTCTCCCAGCTGAGCTATGGCCCCGTGAATATAGCGTGTCACAAGGGGAATTATAGCACGCGGCGCACAGGCTGAACAAGCAATATTTTCACAGAATCACGCCCCTATCCCCGCTACATTCACTCGAGCCATGCCTGCCGAAGCCGTGACACTCCTTCACGAATCTGCTCCTCCTGCAAGCCAGCAAAACCAAGCATGACATACGATCTCGGGCATTCCGCCGGATTCGTCCAGTGCTTCATCGGCGAGTACACCTGCACGCCTCGCTGAGCTGCCAGAGAGATTAGCTCCTCGCAGTCGCGTCCGAATACATCAAGCAGCAGATGCATCCCGGACTTCTGCCCAATAATGCCGACTTGGCTCCCGAGCTGATCCTGGATCACCCGAAGCAATGCGCGGTGTCGCGTCTGATAGAGCTTGCGCATCTTGCGGACATGCCGTTCGAAACCGCCGTCTCTCATAAACAGATACATCGCTGTCTGGACGAGCGTCGATACGGACTGGCTGTAATTTTGCAGCCCCTCCCTATACGTATCCGCGAGCGATTCTGGCAGCACAACATAACTTAGTCTCGCCCCAGGCAAAAAAGACTTCGAGAATGTGCCCAAGTAGATGACGCGATCGGAACGGTCAAGCGCCTTGAGCGCCGGGATCGGCTGCCCCTGATAGCGAAACTCGCTGTCATAGTCGTCTTCCAAAATGAATCCGTCCTGCTCATAAGCCCACTGCAGCAGCTTTCCCCGCTTCTGAACCGGCATTACAATGCCAATCGGGAACTGATGCGAAGGCGTCACATAGACCACATTTGCCCCGCTACCCCGAAGCGCTTCAATCGACAGACCATCCTCCTCCAGCGGAATTGGAACGACCTCTCTGAGGTGGTTCGCGAACACGGCTCTAACCCCGTTATACCCGGGCTCCTCCATCGCAATCCGCTGCGTCAGCGGTAGCAGCTGGCACAGCAAGCTGATCGCCTGCGCAGTTCCAGCGCTCAAGAAGATCTGATTCGCCGAGCACGAAACTCCGCGTGACTGGAACAGATACCTCGCAATCTCCTCTCGCAACCCCGAGTGACCTTGCCGATCCCCGTAGCCAACGACCTCGTGCAATCGGTCATCCATCGCTTCCGCCAAACACTTCTTCCATACCTTCACCGGAAAAAGCTCCAATTCCACATCCCCATACTCAAAATCTATCGTCCCAGCTCGCCTCTGCTCACCTGTCTCCTGCAAAGCTTGTTCTCTCATCTGCCTTACATTTGCAACAGGTTTCCCTTCCACTTCAGGCTGCTGCTCCAATGGCAGCACGAATATCCCGCTCCTCTGGCGGCTCTGAAGATAACCTTCTGATAGCAGCTGCTGATAGGCCGCCTCTACTGTGTTTTTGCTGACCATTAAGTGTGCGGACAATTGGCGAATCGACGGCAACCGGTCATTTACTACTAGCACGCCATCCTCGATTTGTTTCCGGATATACCGATAGAGCTGGTCGTATAGCGGACTTTCGCTCTCTTTTTCAAGTTTTGGTGTTAAGCTAATCATATCCATTCACCATCTGTACCCATCATTTTATATATAACTGTCACTTTAGATAGGGTCAATTTCCATCTAAAATGACTATAACAAAGACAGACACCATCAGCAATAGAAGGAGAGATATCCATGTTTCCAATACGATTGGCTAAACGCGCATGCACCGACCAAGACCGCATCCAACATTTTCTCAAGCAAGCCCAAATTGGATTTCTAGGCCTAACCACAGATGATATCCCTTATGTCGTACCGCTGAATTATTACTGGCAGGACGGTGCCGTCTACTTCCATGGCGCAGCAGAAGGCCGCAAAATCACGATGATCGACCGAAATCCGCGTGCCTGCTTCATCGTCAGCGAGGAGTACGGGACAATCACATCGCCAATCCCCGCCCATACGGATACCGCCTACATGAGCGCCATTGTTGATGGCACGATCGTCAAAGTAACCGATATCGTCGAAGCAACTGCAGCGATGCAAGGGATGCTGAACAAGTACGTGCCTGGCTACTACGACAAGCCGCTGCCGCAAAGCCACTTAGAGAGATATGTGTCCTCGATGGGAAGCAAAACGGCCGTGTACAAGCTCATTGCTGCCTCTATCACCGCAAAGGAAAATGAAGCTCAGCCTGAGAATATGTTTTATCCGGGGAGAGCGATTAGCTCGGATCGGTAGTAGACCGTCAGTGTACATTGCCAAATGTACCAACATCCACTATACTGGCTAAAAAACAGGTCGTGAAGCACACGCCGCTTTGTTACTGGCGCACCTAATCAGGTGCCATAGTACGCAAGGCGGCTTTTTGCGTTGATGCGTCCTAATGAGGAAAGGAATGATTCGCGTTATGCCTCCGTTCAAAAATGATTACGATGCTTGGCTGCACCTGCAAATTATGAAAGAACCTAACCAACGAAGAAGAGAACTACTGGAAAAAGGGCTTGGCCATGGCACCTAGTGGCTGGAAGCGGAAACGTTGCGGTTCGCTCGGCGGTTGCTGCGGCCTTTTGTACAGTCAGAGCTCTCCTCTCATCTGCGCATATCCAAACAACATACGCACCGTATCCTTCATAAGCTAGTCGAACGGCAACTTCTAGTTGTAGCAAGCGGTAAGGAGCGATACCGAACGTTTGTGATACGTACATAGTTGCGGGAATGCGTACAAGTTGTTTCGGAGCGGTTGTGAGGCCGAGCTCTAACTCTAAGGAACTCCAGCGGCACTATAGGAGCGAAATTGGCGGTTTCAGACACCTAAGGAACTCCACACACACTATTGGCGCACTTTGAAGTGAAATTCTGCGTTACACGACCAAATAAGGTTACTGAAGTTCCTTAGCTCATAGTAAAGTGGAAATTTCGTTAAATAGCAGCTGTACGGTTCCTTAGAAGAGCAGATGCGAACCGAACCGAGGCAGGGAGAGCTGTTACAACATGCACGGAACGAGCTGAGACGTACAAGCACCAACAGCAAAAAACGCACCTGCAAACCAGGTGCGTTTCTCCATCCAGCTATCGCTTCTCGCTCTCCGCAATCACATACTCCACCAGCTCATCCAGCGGCACGGTCGCGAGGCAGATCGCGGTGTCTGTCGCGCCGTAGTAGATGTACAGCAAGCCGTCCTTTACGACGTTCGCTGTCGGGAATACGACGTTCGGGATGAACAACCCGAACTTCTCGTAATACGTCTCCGGCTCCATCACGAAGCCCGGTGCGCGAGCGACTACTTTCTCCGGCTGCTCCAGATCGAGCAGCATCGCGCCGACGCGATAAACATGGTCTGGACCTACGCCGTGATATAGCACGAGCCAGCCTTTGTCGGTCTTGATGGGAGGAGTCGATCCGCCGATTTTCTTGAATTCCCACTCCTGCTCCACCGTGGCAAACAGAATCGGATCTTCCCAAGTGATTAAGTCCTCGGAGTACGAGATCCACATCGCCGGCTTCTCCGTGCCGTAAGCCTCTCCGATAAACTCCTCCGGACGGCGGAGCAGCGCATATTTGCCACCAATCTTCTCAGGGAACAAAATATTGTCGCGGTCATTGATATCAAGCGGGGTCGTATCGCAAAGGAACTCCCAATTGATTAAATCCTTCGACGTTGCAATAGACGAACGCGTCCGCCAGTGAACCTCCTCCTCGCCCCAGCCATCCGGAAATGACGGACGCGAATTGTTCGGAATGCCGATGCCTGTTGGGCAGTAACTCATCGAACAAGGACGCAGCGCATAATTCAAATAGTACGTATCGTCGAATTTCACAAGACGCGGATCTTGAATGCTGCCATAAGGAAAGCCGAACTGCTCCGGATGAATAACCGGCTTATCCAGCACATGCTTGAAATGCACACCATCCTCGCTCTCAAGCAAGCCGAAGAAACATTGGAACGGATCAAGACTGCCTGCCGTGCGTTCAATCATATAAAATTTATCGCCTTCAATGATGACGGCCGGGTTGAATACCGTAGCTTTACGCCAATCATAGAGGCCGGGAGTAACAATCGGGTTCGATTCGCAACGCGTAATTTTCATCTGGCTCAGACAACCTCTCTCCTAATATTCACCCCACTATAGCATGCTTATCCACGCTCAGATACGGGCTACGGACAAGTCCAAACAAAAACAAACCATCTCCGAACATTTTTCGTCCCATCAACAAAAAAAAGCCCGAACCATCAAGGGTCCAGGCTTTAACGTGACTATGGCTGACTGTCCATCATTACATCATTATCACTATTCCATCGGGTTCTTCGAAAGCAAATTGCTCAGCTCTTTCATGAACATGTCGATGTCTTTGAATTGGCGATAGACGGAGGCGAATCTGACGTATGCGACTTCATCGACTGGATACAGCTGTGACATGACGAGCTCACCGATTTCGCGGCTCTCCACTTCGGCAAGCGCCGTCGTACGCAATTCTTTCTCCGCTTCAGACACAATGATTTCAAGCTGATCGACTGAGACCGGACGCTTCTCGCAAGCCCGAATAAGTCCGCGCAAAATCTTATCGCGGCTGAACTCTTCACGGCTGCCGTCTTTCTTAATGACGATCAGGGGAGTTTCCTCCACCATTTCGAACGTCGTGAACCGCCTCGTGCATTTCTCGCACTCACGGCGGCGGCGAATCGATTTATTTTCGTTAGCGGGTCTGGAATCAAGCACTTTTGTCCCAGCATAGTCGCAATACGGGCATTTCATCGGTTATATCCTCCGTCTTCATGTCAAAGTGAACGCCAAATCTCTTCAGCAATCGTTTACCAACCGTTACCTGTTATTAAAAAAAGCATACCGCACATAATACAGTTACCAACCGCGAGGAGGTGAACGACAGTGGCTAACGGAAACAGCAACCAACTAGTTGTACCACAAGCTAGCGCTGCACTAGACCAAATGAAATATGAGGTCGCACAAGAGCTGGGTATTTCTCTTCCGCAAGATGGATACTACGGCAACATCACAACAAAAGATGCCGGTTCCATCGGTGGTAGCATTACCCGCAAACTGGTGCAAATTGCAGAGCAATCTCTAGCAGGTCGATAATCTGATGGCTTAATCAACAGGCTTTGGCTGGCTGCCGGTAGGCAGCCGGCCAAAGTTTTTTCATTATACCGAAACCTACGATATTACTCGACGAGCAAATCCGGATATAGGTCCTTGTACTTATTATAATAATAAATGACTCGCTGTACATAGTGCCTTGTTTCGCCGTATGGCACCTGATCTACCGTCTCCAGCTTCCCGTCCCAGGTTCCGGCTTTTAGCCAGCGGTTCACCGTGCCGGGTCCGGCATTATAAGCAGCAATTGCCGTATACATATTGCCATCAAACTGATTATACAGCGCACTCAAGTACCACGAGCCCATCTCAATTCCGATATCCGGCTGGTTCGAAATCGCTTCTAGCGTGACATTCGTGAACCCGCCGCGCTCGATAATCCATTTGGCCGTATCCGGCATAAGCTGCATGACGCCGATCGCGCCTTTTTTGGAAACGACGCCTGGCTTATAGTTCGTCTCAACGCGGATAATGGCTGCGACGAGATGCGGTTCGAGCTTGTAATTGGTCGCGCTAACGACTATATCCGTGCGGTATTTCACCGGGTACATCCAATGGCTCATCCATTCCGAGCGTACGAATAATAAAGCTAGAAGTGCAATGACGAGGATGAGGACCACTCTGCGACGAATTTTGTTCGTTCGTTTTATCTTGTTCATGGCAGTCCCTGCTCACGCCAAAATCGTTCAACCTGCAGCGAAGTCTCTGCCAGCGATCCGCTGTTGTCGATGACGTATGTAGCCCGGCGCTTCTTCTCTTCAATATCCAGCTGCAGCGCAATTCGCTGCGAAGCCTGCTCCTCTGTAAGCTGATTCCGCTGCATCAGCCTTTCAAGCTGAATGCGCTGCGGCACGTAGACGACCATCACCGCATCGTACGCCCCATCTTGTCCCGTTTCAAACAATAAAGGAATGTCAGCGACGATCAGCTGACTCGGATCTTCCAATTCATATGCCTCTATTCTGTCCCACATTCTCTTCCGAATTGCAGGATGCAGAATCGACTCCAGCTTGCTGAGCCGTTCCGGGTTGCCAAACACCAGCTTGCCGACCTCCGCACGGTTCATTGTGCCGTCTGCATTCAAGACAGCTTGTCCGAATTCAGAAGCTATTGCTAATAGCGCAGGCTCGCCGGGAAGCACTACTTCCCGAGCGACCTGGTCTGCATCAACAAGCTTGGCGCCGCGCGCGAGAAGCATCGCGCTGACTGTGCTTTTGCCACAAGCGATGCCGCCTGTTAATCCGAGTTTCAATCCATTCACCTCATATTGGAATAAGCCTACACACTTGCTTGCTTGTTTCACTTACAATACCATTCTATTCTACATAAGCCTCAAAAAGCCCATCACAATAAGCATAATGCCAGGCAATACCGATAACGCCTGCATGCCGCGCCATCCGGCGAAGCGGAATCCAAGCCTCATGCCGGCAAGCAAAAATACGGCGCTGGCGGTACAGATGACGAAAGCAGTCAGCAGCGGGTTGAACCCAACCATCGCAGCGCCAAGCCCCGCGCCGAAGCTGTCGAGCGACAGAGCGAAGCCAAGCAGAATCGCTTCCGAAGCCGAGATCGTCCCGGAACGGTCCACGTCAGCCACTTGCGGTGTACGCAGAATCTGAATGACGATACCGAGCCGCTTGAGCTCGAGATTGACAATAGCCGATGCAGCAAGCTCGCCTGCCGCGGGCTCCACCTCGGTGACGGCGATGCCGCTCACTTGCGACGCTGCCTGATCAGCAGCATCCTCATTCGCGCCATTCTCTCCGGACTTTCGGCGCTGCCAATATTGAATGAGTGCCCAGACGCCGATACACATCAGCAGAAGCGCACCGATCCATTTTGCTATAACCGGCGACATATAACCTGTTAAGATCGAACCGATTTGCATAGACAGCCAGACGACTAGACCTGAGCAGAACGCGATAATGACAATCGAGAAGAGCGGAATCCGAATGCGTCTCAAGCCATACGTAACTCCAACGCCAAATCCATCCAAGCTTACGGCAAAAGCGAGCAGCAGCAATGATGCGGCATGTACAAGCACTTTGATGTCCCTCCCATGATGACGTGACGCACAGGTTTCTGTGCATTCGCCTAGAACATGAATGGTACATCATATGCGCGCCGCCTCAAGTCGTGCCTTATTTGGCGTTTTGACCCGCTTGCTTCGCTCTCGTTCTTAGCTTTGGCAAAGGCTGACAGCGCAAACAAATATGCGTGCCTCGACCGCCGACAACCGTCTTCGTGATTGGACCGCCGCAGCTGCGGCACGCTTCCTTCTCGCGTCCATAGATGAGCAGCTCATGCTGGAACATGCCCATTTCCCCTTGCCCGTTCACGTAGGATTTGATCGAGGAACCGCCTGCATCGACTGCGCGGCTAAGCGTTGCCCGGATTGCCTCATACAGACGGCTCCATTCCGCAGCCTTCAGCGAATTTGCCGTCCGCTCCGGGTGAATGCCTGATGTGAACAGCGCTTCATCGACGTAAATGTTGCCAAGCCCGACAACATATTCTTGATTCAAGAGCAGCGGCTTAATCTTCGTCGTGCGATGCGCGACTTCTTTCTTGAACGCTTGCAGCGTGAACGCCTCATCAAGCGGCTCGATGCCGAGCTTATTGAGCGGCGGCAGCGTCAAATCCTCTCCAGGCGCGAACAGATGCATCGTTCCGAACTGGCGCACGTCTTTATAACGAAGCTCCGTGCCGTCGACGAAATGGAACCTGACATGCGTGTGCAGTTCAACTGCTTCATCTTGCTTATATACACCATAACGGCCTTCCATGCGCAGATGCGACACGAGCACA
Source organism: Paenibacillus sp. sgz302114 (assembly GCF_056120345.1). Lineage (NCBI taxonomy): Bacteria > Bacillati > Bacillota > Bacilli > Caryophanales > Paenibacillaceae > Paenibacillus > Paenibacillus sp. sgz302114. The sequence goes on along the minus strand of NZ_JBVYOI010000001.1, from coordinate 277,955 downwards.
AGGCCATCCAGTATTATCCTTAGAAACTTACCCCTTCGTTCCACGGATTGAATCGTGTGGCCCGCGAGCGCAGCAGCGAAAACTTCCGGTTCGTGCGGCTTTTGTATAATTCGCGGAAGCGAAACAGTAACCCGTTCGATTGTTTTGCCTGCAACCAACTCGTTCAGCGTGCGCCGAACGGTTTCAACCTCAGGTAATTCCGGCATTACCTATTTCCCCTCCCATGCCAAAAAGCTCAACCACCATTATACCTCAGCGCGGCTAAAACTCCTAGCAATAAGGACTCGCAGCGTTCGGCTGGATGCCTATACAAAAAAGCCCCCGCCGCACGAAGCGACGAGAGCTATTATGGCTCGAACGTTATTACTGGCCACGCACCTCAAATTGCTTGTAATGCGTATGGCTGCCCGCCATATTCGAGAAGCCGATTTGCCCGTTTAAATACGGGGCATCCGTATCTTCCACCTGGAGCACCTTCTTCCCGTCGATGTAGATGAGGAAGAGGTTCTGAATCGCAGCCACTTTGATCGTATAATCGGTGTTCAGCGACCAAGCGAACTCTGCGGAAGCGAGTTCTTTGTAGCCATGCGCATTTTTGTAAAAGCTGATCTTATCGCCGGGTGCGAGACCGACAGCATAAGATCGGATGCCGCCTTGGACGCGGAATTGGATGTTATGATGGCTGCCTGCGATGGGATGCACGACCGCTTCGTAAACATAGTCCTGCCACGACAGATCACCTGTATAGCATTCCGCCGGCTCACCGCTATAGCTTCCCGAGAGCTCTCCGCCTTCAAGCGCCCACAGTCCGCGAAGACTCGTGAACTGGCTCACTGGAAGATGAAGCCCGTGCCAGCGCTCTGTCCGTTCATGCTGGAAGTTCACCGCATATTGCGGTGTGCCAGAGAAGTGCATATGGTCGACATAAGCGACCAAATTATCGTTCCAACCCTCCGAAGGTATCCATTCGATACCCGCTTCTTCAATGCATACATTGTCCATGAACGGCAGCTCGAACGTAAGCGTTGCCCATTCGCCTCGCACTAATTCAACGGTTTCACCGTAATGGCGCACATCAGCATTACCGTCGCGCACATACAAGCGCGCCCGAATGCCTGCTCTTACAAAGTCAGGTACCATCACTTCGGCGCTAACCGTTTGTCCGGGATAGAGCTGCGGCGAGAAGCTTGGATCGTATCGGCTGTCATTGAAGTCGTCCGGACGGTAATACGTCTTATAATACGCACGATAGCCGTAGCCGCATGTCGCGCGGTCGAATAATACTTTAAGCGCACGGCTGCCGCTCGCCACTGCCTCTGTCGTATTTTCCACGAAGCTCGTTACGTGTGCCCCGCTTGGGTCCGAATCCGTGCGGAACGCATGCGTAGAACCCGGATACTCAAAGTGGAAACGCGGGCTTTCACCATGCAACACTGACGCCCATTCCGCTGGCGGTTCGACGCCCGCAATCTTATAGCCGAAGCTCGCGATATAAGAAGCACACCAAGGAATATCGAGCATATTGAGCGTTCCGATGACGCTCGAGCAGCAGAGGAAATCGTTAATCGGCTTGCGCCAGGATGCATCAATGCCGTCAAGTCCGTTCATGACGCCCATGATCGTGCCGACATTCGCAACGTTGCAGTCCGTATCGTAGCCGCACATGTTACAGATGTTAATCGCACGGGAGAAGTCCCCTCCGCCATAGAGAAGCGATAGCACGATAACAGCCGCATTCGGGATAATATGGCATTCGCCAGGATACAATTGATAGCCGAAATTTTCTCTAACATAGAAGAAAGCATCGCGCCAATTGTCCGGCTGCTCGGCATGATAATCCATGACAGCCCGCGTCATGCGCGTAAACTCGCAGTCTGCTGGGATAACCGCCAAGCCCTCTTGCAAAATGCTCCTCATATCGCGATGAACGAAAGCAGCAGCAATACACGCCGCAATAAACATGCCGCCATATTTGCCGTTGCCGTCATGGGATACGCTTGCGATCTTCTCCGCGTACTCGGCAGCGAGCTTCGGATTTCCTGGATTGATGAGTCCCCAGACATCGATGAAGATTTGTCCGCCAATCTGCTCGGCGACGGCTGCGCCATTCTGCTCGATCGAGCCGGAACGCGGCGCCATAATGCCATTCTTCAAGTTCTGGTACGCCGTATGCTCCGTCGACTTTCCATAGCCGCCCCACCAGAAGAAGCTGTGACCGTCCGGCGCATAGTTAAGCCAAGTGAGGCCCATCTGCTCCGCCGTAATGTCGCTCGTATGCGTATAATCCTCTAGCGCCCGCAGGAAGAACATCGGGCCGTTCGTATCATCGTCAGCCGCGAAGTTTTTGAACGTATGCAGGTAGCCTGTAATTTCTCCAAACGTTCTTGCTATCCGGTCATACGACCATTGCTCAATATTGCCGCCATGGCGCACGCCAATGACTTTACCTAGCCAGCCGGCATATACCCGCTGCACATAATCGTTAGGTATCGTTGTCTGTGTCAATTCATAATCCCCCTTGAACTTAAGTAAGCGGTTACACATGTGGCATTATTATAGGTGCAATACCCGGTTTTATCAAGTTAATTCCTGTAAAAAAGAAAGAAGCTGCCGAGGCAGCCTCTCCAATTATTTTGCAAATTATTTTGCTTCATACCAATTGTCGCCGTAGCTGACATCCGCTCGCAGCGGCACACTAATCTTCAGTGCGCCTGCCATCACTTGCGGCACGAGTGTCTTCATCAGTTCCAATTCCTCCTGCGGAACTTCGAAGACGAGCTCATCGTGTACTTGCAGCAGCATCCGGCTGCGCAGGCCGCGCGCGCGGATTTCCTTGTCCATGTTCACCATAGCCAGCTTAATGATATCCGCCGCTGTTCCTTGAATCGGCGTATTCATCGCCGTCCGCTCCGCGAACGAACGAATATTGAAGTTGGACGCATGGATATCCGGCAAGTAGCGGCGGCGATCCAAGAGCGTCGTCACATAGCCGTTCTCGCGCGCCTGAACGACGATATTGTCCATGTAGGTCCGAACCCCTTGGAACGCGGCAAAATATTGCTCCTTGAACCTTGCCGCCTCATCCCGCGTAATGTTCAAGTTGTTCGAGAGACCGAAATCGCTGATGCCGTAGACGATACCGAAGTTGACGGCTTTCGCTTGGCGGCGCATGTTCGAATCCACCTGATCAGCCATTACGCCGAACACATCCATCGCCGTCTTCGTATGAATGTCGATATCTGTAATGAACGCTTCCTTCATATTCTCATCGCCCGAGATTTCCGCAAGGACCCGAAGCTCGATCTGCGAATAGTCGGCTGCGAGAATCGTCCAGCCCGGCTCCGACGGCACGAACGCTTTACGGATACGGCGGCCTTCCTCGAGACGAATCGGTATGTTCTGCAGGTTCGGGAATTGGCTCGACAGACGGCCAGTCGCAGCAATCGTCTGCCGGTAATACGTATGCACTTTGCCCGTATCGCGGCGAATCTCTTTGAGCAGCCCTTCCACGTATGTGGACTGCAGCTTCGCCAGCTGACGGTAGTGCAGAATCAAGCCGACGATCTCATGGTACGGCGCCAGCTTCTCCAATACTTCCGCATCGGTGGAGTAGCCGGTCTTCGTCTTCTTCCACGACGGCAGGCCAAGCTTCTCGAACAACACCTCGCCCAGCTGTTTAGGCGAGTTAATGTTGAACTCCATGCCAGCATGCGTGTAGATATCGCTCATATACTGTGAAATATTCCGCTCCAGCTCTGCGCCCAGATCCTCAAGCACAGCTGGGTTCACCTTAATGCCCTGCTTCTCCATGCCTGCCAGCACAACCGCAAGCGGCTGCTCAAGCTCGTAGCACAGCTTGCTCATATGGCCCTTCTCCAGCTCTTCCGTCAGAACCGGAACGAGCCTGCGAACAGCGTCCGCCTTCGCAGCCAAATGCGCGGCAAGCACATCCCTGCCCGGCACTTGGAACTTCGCTCCCTTGCCATATACCGCCTCATCCGACTGGATAGTCGCAAGCTTATAGCGGGATATTAGCGCAGCAAGCGTCAAGCTCGTATCGGTCGGGTCGAGCAAATACGCAGCAAGCATCGCGTCGAGTGCCACTCCGCGCAGTTCAATACCGATCCACCACAAGGTCAGCTCCGCTTTGTGCAGATCGTAGCCTTTCTTCGGCGCGTCCGCATCCTCGAGCCAAGCGCGAACCGGCCCCGACAGATTCGTATCCATAAGCTCGTCATACGTCACCGTCAAGATACGGTCGCCGGCTGCCGCCGCAATGCCGATCAATCGCGCTTGGTGCGGATTGTCGCCGATCGCTTCAATATAGATGCTCTCAGATGATGCGAGCAGCTCAGACACTGCCGCCGATGATGTCATTTCGCTTAACGAGACAACTTCATACGTCACTTCTGCTGCCGGTACATCCGAAGCGCCGCCTGCTTCAGACAAGCCAAGACGTTCGATGAGCGACTTGAATTCCAGCTTGCGGAACGCATCGCCGAGCGCCGCATCATCATAGCCGCTATAAACAAGCTCGTCCGATTGATGTTCAAGCGGCACTTCACGGTAGATCGTCGCAAGCTTCTTGCTCATCACGGCGCTTTCCTGATGCTCCTCAACCTTCTCCTTCATCTTGCCCTTCAGCTCATTCACGCCTGCAATGACGCCTTCAACGCTGCCGTACTCGTGCAGCAGCTTCAGCGCCGTCTTTTCCCCAACGCCCGGGATACCTGGAATATTATCGGACGTATCGCCCATTAACCCTTTCAGGTCAATAATCTGCAGCGGCGTCAGGCCATAGCGCTCGCTAATTTCAGCGGGATTATAGCGCTCCACGTCAGTGATCCCTTTACGGGTGAGCGCAATCGTCACATTGTCGGAAGCAAGCTGCAGCATATCTTTATCGCCGGAGACGACGACCGTCTCTATGCCGCTTTCATCCGCAATCCGGCTGAGCGTTCCGATAATGTCGTCAGCCTCATAGCCCGGCAGCTCATACTGGGCAATGCCGAAGGATTTCAAGAGCTCCTTCAAGACCGGGAACTGCTCGGACAGCTCCGGAGGCGTCTTCTGCCGTCCGCCTTTATACTCGGCATAGCCTTCATGTCTGAAAGTAACCTTCCCGGCATCGAACGCGACAAGCATATGCGTCGGTTTCTCATCTTCAATAAGCTTCAGCAGCATCGTTGTAAAGCCATATACGGCATTCGTATGCAGCCCTGCCGAATTGGTCAGCTGCGGCAGAGCGAAGAATGCCCGATAAATGATACTGTTGCCGTCGATCAATATCCATTTAGCCATTAGCTTGGCACACCTCACCTTATTTTTCCTACTGATTATCATAGCATAAAGCAAACAAGCTTTCCCACCAAAGACGCGAGGCAAGCCATGCGTTTAAGTGAAAAAGCCTGTTTCATAAGTCTTCATTTAACCGATCGTCGGTCTTGGCCGTCCGAGCAGATAGCCCTGCGCATATTGCACGCCAAGCGCTTTCACATACGTAAGCTCCTCTTCCTCTTCGATGCCCTCTGCTACGAGCGAGATGTTCATCTGCGCTGCCAGCTCGGTGAAGGTATGAACGAGATGGCCTTTCATTTCGTCTTGATGGATGCCACTGATAAGCGATCGGTCGATCTTGATGTAGTCCGGCTTCAGTTCAACGATGGATTGCAAGGACGAGTAACCCGCTCCCGCATCATCAATCGCGATCTCATAACCTTGGCTGCGATAATGCTCAAGCAGCTTCTTCGCCGAGGCGAAATCCTCAATCGAGCTCCGTTCCGTTATTTCGAATACGACATGATGCGGCGACAGCCCGTATTGCTCGAGCAGCAAGAGCGTCTGTCCCGGCGTGAAGGTCGGGTCCTGCATAATCTGCGCCGTCATATTAATGAACAGCTTCTGTCCGCTCGATAGTCCCGTGCTGCATTCGATCGCCCGTTCCCGGGCAAGCCGGTCAACGGAGTATGTAAGACCTTCTTCCGCGGCAAAATCAAACAACGGCAGCGGTCCGTCAAACCACTGCTGCGCCGGCACCCTCGTAAGTGCCTCATAGCCATAGGCCGCACCGGTCCCGCACTGCAGCGAAATGATGGGCTGATACACCGGCTGAATGAGGCGTCCATGCAAGATCTGATCCAGCGTGCGCCGCTTCAGGCCGCGTTCTGTCGCACTCGTCGACTGGCCGTGAATAATGGCCTGTTTGATCCCTTCGTACATCCGTTCCTGCTCGGAACGAATGCCAGTGTCGAGGATCGAGACGCCTGCATGAAGACTAAGCTCAGGCACATGGCCGCCGAATACCGCATGAACAAACTGCTGCTCCCAATCCTGTTTCATCTGACTGCCTAGCTCGAGCAGCTGTTCTTCCATCAGTTCCCTCCTTACATAAGGCAGCTTGATGCAGACGAACAGATCGTCCCGCAGCCATAGTCGCGATAATCCGCTTAGACCTTCCGGCTTCTGCTTCTGCAGCACCTGCTCGGCGAACGGCTTCCACTCCGCCTTCAGCCTGCCGCTAATTTCCATTTGCTCCTGAGCCTTGCCGTGCCATGCGAAATAGATGATCCCCATCTGCTCTTTGTTTGCTGCTATCACATTATTCCCTCTCTCGGATGCTCTCGGGTATTCCGGCTGCAACATAGGCACTACCGCTCACCGCCTTCGCCTGTTTCTTCAATCTGGCAGCGGCCTGCGAGATCATCGCTGGCGTCACCTTATGCTCTCCATCCCAGCGCAGCAGAGACAACGATAACGTAACGCCGTCTTGCTCCACCGTCTTACCGCTTCGGTCCATAACCGCTATGCTGGCTTTCGCGCCTTGATGATAGGCACCAATTCCCCCGTCAAACCGCGCAATCATATATTTGCACAGCTTGATGGGATCTTCCGTCTCTGACAGTACGATGAAGTCATCTCCGCCAATATGGCCGACAAAATCATGCTGCTCCCCCGCATGCCCAGTCACGTCCTCCATCACAGTGGCAAGGAACCGAATCAGCTCATCACCTTGGCTGAAGCCGTAGCAATCGTTATACCATTTGAAATAATCCAAATCGCCATAGATGATCGAGAAGGGCTTGCCTGCGTCGATACGCCGCTGCATCTCTCGTTGAATGGTCGCATTGCCAGGCAATCCGGTCAGCGGATTCGCCGTTCTCGCTTCCTCGGTGCGCAGCTGAGTCATACATTCCAGAATAGAACGAATGGATGCGGCGCCGATCAGCTTCTCGTGCCGTGTAATAAGGACGACATGGTAAAGCCTTGATATATCTCGCGCCATCGCCTGCTGCGCAACCTGCTCAACGGTCAGGTTTGCATCGACAACGAGCGCTTCTTCATCCATCATTCTTGTAATCGAGCGGTTCCAATAAAGCGGCAATCCGAACTGTCCAGCGAGCAGCTGATTCATATTCTCCTTCATGACGAGCCCTAGCGGCTTGCCTTCACTTGCGATTACCGCACCCTGAACATGTGTGTTGATCTCGAACATACGGGCAAGATCCGACACGAGCGAGGCTGGAGAGAACGTTGGAATCGGCTTCGCGAGCGCTCCGATTAAGAATGGCGCTGGCGAGTCAGCAGGCAATCCTCTGGCCCCGCTTCCCCAACTCCATTCCTGATGCTCCCTCTCCTGGCTTCCGCTGGAATGAGCATCACGTTCCAATGCCACCGCCGCTTGTTCCATCGCCGCGCTTTGCACTTGCTGCAGCTGCTGTTTTAACATCGAAAGCACAGCTTCTCTAATTCCTTTGTAGATTGTCGCTTCCGCAGATCGCCCCGTTGCTGATGGAACTGCCGTTGCGAAGCCAATGATGATTTTGCCGCCTGTGCTGCTATTCCCCTCGAATCTTTCATAACCAAGGAGCAGCTTGCTCTGAAGGGAGTCGATAGCACTACGCAGCAGCTTGTCCAGCTTCTCTTCCGACTTGCCGACGCGCTGCAAGAAGAAGAAATAATCGTTCTCCATCCTATACCGCCATATGAGTCCTCGCTGCTGCATGACCCATTCTGACATCGCGTCTTGGACCGGCAAAGGCATTGCTGCGGATAAATGCGCGATGATGATCCCAATACCTCCGCTGCCCGACCTTTCCCGAAGGTGCTGAATCATCGCGCGGTCTAATAGCCCATATCCGATTTCGTCCACTCGCATCCCTCTTTAGGTATCCAGTCATATAGTAGGTGCTTCCAATCATTACTATTGTAGGACATGTATGTGATGGGAACGTGAAAGACTGTTAAATTCATGTAAAAATAAAAAGATCCGCGCCGCTTATCACATAAGCAGCATTCGGATCTACTATTCAGCCGAAACGGCCGGAAATATAATCGTCCGTCGCCTTCTCTGACGGGTTCGTGAAGATTTTGTCTGTCTTGTCGTACTCGACGACTTTACCCATATAGAAGAACGCCGTCTTGTCAGATACGCGCGCAGCTTGATGCATGTTGTGCGTAACGATGACAATGGTGTACTCCTGCTTCAGCTCGGAAATAAGCTCCTCTACCTTCGCTGTCGATACCGGATCAAGCGCGGAGGCCGGTTCATCCATCAGTATGATCTGGGGCTTAACCGCGATGGAACGCGCAATACAGAGACGCTGCTGCTGGCCGCCGGACAGCGCCAGTGCGGAATTATGCAGACGGTCCTTCGTCTCGTCCCACAGCGCAGCTTTGCGGAGGCAGTCTTCTACGATATGGTCCAGATGCTTCTTGTCCTTGATGCCATGATAGCGCGGACCGAAAGCGATATTCTCGTAAATCGATTTATGAAAAGGATTCGGGCGCTGCCATACCATGCCGATCTTCTGACGAAGCAGAACGACGTCGACGCCTGGCTCATTAATGTTCTGGCCATCGATCCAAATTTCCCCGGTAACACTTGCATTGTCAATCGTATCGTTCATCCGGTTCAAGCTGCGCAGAAACGTAGATTTGCCACAGCCGGAAGGACCGATGAGCGCCGTAACCTCGCGAGGTGCGAAATCAAGCGACACCCCTTTAATCGCTTCCTTCTCACCATAGAAGACATGCAAATTTTTTGCTGATAAACCGCCTTGTGTATGCAAAATTGTCACTCTCCTATTTGGTCGCAGTAAATTTACGGTGCAGGTATCTTCCAAACCATCTAGCTCCGAAGTTGAAGATCAAAACCATAAGGATCAGAACCGCCGACGCGCCAGCTGCAATTTGCGCGGCATCCGGTGCAAGTCCTTCGCTGTTGATCTTCCAGAGGTGCACGGCCAGTGTTTCAGCCGGTCGGAACGGGTTAATTGGAGAGCGCGGGTCTAGCGGATTCCAGTTGGTAAAATCAAGCCGCGGAGAGCTCATGCCGGCTGTGAACAGCAATGCTGCTGCTTCACCGAATACACGGCCCGCTGCAAGAATCGTCCCAGTTACAATTGCAGGTGTTGCGATCGGCAGCATAACCGAAGTGATCGTTTTCCAGCGGGAGAGGCCAAGCGCGAGGCTTGCTTCCTTCTGCTCACGCGGTACGTTCTTCAGAGCTTGCTCTGTAATACGAACCATCAGAGGTAAGTTGAATACGGTGAGCGCCAGTGCGCCCGAGAATAACGAGAAGCCAATGCCAAACAAGTTGACGATAACTAGCAAACCGAACAAACCGATAACGATGGATGGGAACGACGAAAGCACTTCAACGATCAAGCGGATCGCGTCCGTCAAACGCCCTGCTTTCGCATATTCACTCATATAGATGCCGGCGCCAAGGCCGAGCGGAATTGTAATAATTAGCGTAAGCACAAGCAAGAACAGCGAGTTGAACAATTGCGGTCCGATACCGCCGCCAGCTTTGATCGTCTGCGGTGCAGAAGTCAAGAAGTGCCAGCTGATATGGCCGATGCCACGGAACAAGATAAACCCAAGCAAACTCGCAAGAATCAATACGATGAGTGCGGATACAGCGTAAATGACCCCGGTTGCGATACGATCTGCCGTTTTTGCGCTCATCGATTTCTTCTCCTTTCAAGGAAGCGAACTACGAATACGAACACGAATGTCATTGCGAGTAGAATGAGTGCCAAGGACCAAAGTGCATTGTTATGCGCAGAGCCCATAACCGTATTGCCCATATCAAGCGTAATGACGCTAGTCAGCGTCGATGCCGACTCGAACAGCGAGTGCGGGATGTGCGGCGAGTTGCCAATTACCATCTGAACGGCGAGAGCTTCACCGAATGCACGCGACATGCCGAGTACAACGCCTGTCAGAAGCGAAGGCAATGTCGTCGGAATGACGATGCGGTAAATGGTCTGCCAGCGCGTTGCGCCAAGTGCGAAGGAGCCTTCCTTAAGACCCGCGGACAAGCCGGAAAGGGCATCCGTGGCAATAGTCGTAATCGTCGGCAGAATCATCAGCGACAGTACGATTGACCCTGCCGCAATACCGATCCCTTGACCTGGAAAAATCGCGCGGAGCGCAGGAACGACTACGCTCAGTCCAACAAATCCGAATACAACAGATGGAATGCCTGCAAGCAATTCAATAACCGGCTGCAGAATACGTTTGCCAAGACCGGGCATAATTTGTGTCATAAATACCGCAGCGCATACGCCGAGCGGAGCTGCGATCAAAGCTGCAAGCAGAGAAGTGCTGAATGAGCCGAAGATGAACGGCAAAGCGCCATATAGCGGAATGTCGCCTTCAGGATCCCATTTAAATCCGCTGAGAAGCCCGCTGAGGCTGACGCCATCACTAACAAACGTAGTCAAACCGCGGGAAGAGACGAAATATACGATAGCTCCGATTGTCACGACAAGCACAAGAATACAGAGCGCCGTGTACACCTTGCCTACCCACTCTTCCACCAAATGCGGTTTAACGAGAGCTCTTGTTGATTTTACTGGTTGCACATATTGTTTTTCAGTAGCAGCGGGCCGCTCCATGGATTTTCTCTCCTTCTACAAGCATTTCTATGTTCCTTGGTTAAACACCAGAGGAAGCAAGAGGCGGATCGCTCCACCTCTTGCTCTCCCTCCTGCGTTACTTATTATTTTATGTTATTTGGTGATGTTGCCAGCTGCATCGCGTTTTACTTGCATTTTGCCGACTGGGATGTAGCCAAGCTCTACAACGTCGCTGTTCTGGATGGCATCGCTCATCAGGTAGTCAATGAATGCTTTTGCTACTGCATTAGGCTCGCCTTTTGTATACACATGCTCGTAAGCCCATACTGGATAGCTGCCGGATACGATGTTCTCTTCTTTTGCTTCTACGCCTTCGTATTTCACTGTTTTTACAGAATCATCGAGGTAGGAAAGTGCTAGGTAACCGATAGCGCCTGGTGTTTCTGCAACAAGCTTCTTAACTGTACCGGACGAATCTTCTTGGATCGAACCTTGAATGTCTTCGGATTTCGTGCCAAGCGCGAATTTCTCGAACGTTTTGCGAGTACCGGAGCTGCTTGGACGGTTAACGATTGTAATTTTTTGATCTTTGCCGCCTACGTCTTTCCAGTTCGTTACTTTACCAGTGAAGATGTCGACCAATTGTTGTTTAGTCAGGTTGTCGATAGCAACTTCTTTGTTAATGACTGTAGCCATTGCAACGACTGCTACTTGATGGTCAACCAATTCTTTTGCTTTATCTGCATCTGCATCAACGAATTTCTCTTCAGCGAAGATATCGGAGTTACCGAGGTCTGCTTGACCTGCGGATACTTGCGTCAGGCCAGTACCACTGCCGCCGCCTTGAACTTGAACCGTAACGTCTGCGTATTTCGCGTCTTCCATGAACTTCTTCGAAACTTGCTCAACGAGTGGTTGAAGCGCTGTGGAGCCTGCTGCCAGAAGCGATCCGTTTAGAGCGTCTCCGCCCGCGTTTGATGTGTTCTCTGTATTGCTATTTTGTGAATTGCCGTTAGTGCTCGCATTTTTGGAGCCGCAAGCTGCAAGTCCGATTGTCAACATCAGTGCTACAACAACGAGTAATACCTTTTTCATTTCGTTAGTTTCTCCTTCCGCTCCCAGGCGGTTTATTTGTTTACAAGACTTATTGTAACGGCGGCGTATTAATGTGATATTTTCGAAGTGTTAACGCAATGATAAAAGTATATAGAATAATTGAATATTAAATGGGGGTATTATAAAATCTATATATAATCTCGCCATTTGGGAGCTCAAATATTATGAATATATTAAGATTGCAAATTTTGGTATTGCTAGATCAGTTGAAAAAGGTCACCGCAGTAGCCGAAGTGCTTGGCGTCAAGCAGCCGACCGTCAGCTTTCATATGAAGAAACTCGAAGAGGAATGGGGCACGCCGCTCTTTGAGATGAAGACTGGGAAAGTGCTGCTCACTGAGGCTGGAAGGCTCCTCTGCCATTATGCAGCGGGCATTGATCGGTTATATCGAGAAGCAGAAGCTCGATTTGCCGTGCTTGAGCAAGAGGGAAAGCATCAGTTCGTTGTTGGCTGCACGGATTGCGCGGCTGCAATTCTATTCGAGGACGATTGGTATGCGCGTGTTACCGAAGCTGCCGAGGTGCAGATTAAGCTTGTGACCGGATCGAGCGGTGAGTTATTAGCGAAGCTTAGAGATGGCACGGTCGATCTTATTGTAACTGGCCGATTGAACGGCAGCAGTGCAACGAACGCGGCGAATTCGGCGAATTCGCCGAATGTACCGAATGTATCGAATGCGTCGAATGCACAAACCATAACGCACCGGACAACTCTGACTCAGACCGAGTCGCCTCCATTATTAGAAGAAGTGCTGCATGAACGACCGCTCGTCATCTATATGTCGGAGTCGCATCCACTTGCGAAGTCAGCGGCGATTCCTTCGTATCGATTAGCGGCATTGCCTTTTGTAAAGCTTGAGGATCGTGAGCTGGAGGAGGCGCTGCTCGTTTGGGAGGCGCATGAGAAAGTCAATCTGACATTTACGCTGTCGACGGATCGGATTCAACATGCGCTGAGTGCCGTTCGCTCCGGCAGTTTAGTTGCGATATTGCCGGCTTTGAAGAGTTCGCAGCTGCCAAAGGGCATTGCGCTGATCCCGTTAACCGGGGCGCAGAAGTCTTACCCATTGACTGCGATTTGGCGCAGCGATTATTGGAATCCCGCCCTGCTTCAGCGATTGAGCGGCTTGATGAAGGAGCTGCTAGCTAAGCAAGAAGCTGAATAATAAAAAAGCAGCTGATATCACGAAGGCGTGTTGTTGCTCGCTTCGGATCAGCTGCTGCGTATAGGGTCTAGGTTTGGCGGGTACGATAAGATCGGCTATATTTATGCGTTCAAGTCAGGACGGGAGCCTGTTACAAGATAAACAACGGATTCGCCGATATTCGTTGCATGGTCGGCGAAGCGCTCGATGTAACGTCCCACGAAGCTCAGCAGATTTGCCTGCGAAATCGTTCTAGGATCTTCCATCATAATGGTAAGCAGCTCGCGAATGATTTGCGCATAGAGGGCGTCGACGAGATCGTCGTCTTTTGCCATTTTGTAAGCCATGTTTACATTTTCCTGGACATACGATTGGATGGATTCGTATGTCATCATTTGCACGATTTGGCTCATGCGCGGCAGGTCGATCAGGGGCTTGATCAGCGATTGTCCTTCGAGTCGTACAACGACCTTCGCAATGTCAACGGCAAGGTCGCCCATTCGCTCCAGGTCGCTGGCAATCTTGAAGGCGACGAGAATCCGTCTGAGATCCTTCGCTACGGGCTGCTGCGTTGCGATCAGGCGCGATCCGATTTCGGATATTTTTTCTTCGATCTTGTTCAGCTCTTTATCTTCAATGATAAGCCGTTTCGCTGCGGTTACATCTACCTTCTCCAGCGCTTGCATCGATTGCGTCAACGCGGTTTCAACGCGGCGGCCCATCTCAACGATCATTTCGTTCAACTCTTCAAGTCCATGATCGAGTTCTCTACGTTTCGTCATCATGCGTTAGATGCTCTCCTCTATTTTAGGCTTATTGGTTGGTTGGTTGGTTGGTTGGTTGGTTCGTTGGTTGCTTGGCGGAATTGTTTTATCCAAAACGTCCGCTAATGTAATCTTCCGTACGTTGGTCACGCGGGTTCGAGAACAGCTTCTCCGTGTCGGAGTACTCTACCACTTCACCGTTCAAGAAAAACACCGTTTGATTGGATACACGCGCCGCTTGGTGCATGTTGTGCGTTACCATGACGATCGTATATTTGTCTTTCAGCTCTTGCGCAAGCTCTTCAATCTTCAGCGTAGAAATCGGGTCAAGCGCGGAAGTGGCTTCGTCCATGAGCAGAACATCTGGGCCTACCGCGATTGCGCGAGCGATACAAAGACGCTGCTGCTGACCGCCGGAAAGGCTAAGCGCCGAGCGCTTGAGATGATCCTTCACTTCCTCCCACAGTGCAGCGGAACGGAGCGAAGTTTCCACGATCTCGTCTAGCTTGCTCTTGCTGCGGATTCCGTGCAGACGCGGGCCGTATGCAACGTTATCGTAGATCGATTTCGGGAACGGATTTGGCTGCTGGAACACCATGCCGACCTTTTTGCGAAGTGTCTCTACATCTACTTCTTTGGAGTAGATATCCGCGCCGCCGATCGTGATTTTACCGTCAATGCGCGTGCCGGGAATCATGTCGTTCATCCGGTTCAGCGTACGAAGCAGCGTCGACTTCCCGCAGCCGGAGGGCCCGATGAATGCAGTGATCGCTTTCTCAGGGATATCCATACTCACGTTCTTGAGCGCGTGAAAGCTTCCATAATGTAAATTCAATTTGCTAATATCAATCAAGGTTTGCGTAGCTGTAGTTTGCATGCTGTACCCCTTTCAGGTGGGTGGACTATTCAAATTCATTCGATCATGATCAATTGTGTCTCTGCTAGATTAGCTTCCAATTGTCATGTTTATATGATCGTTTTGTAAACTCTATATTAAAATTGTTCGGCGCGAGTTGTGCGAGTGGCATTGGTACTGAAAGCATGATGCCAGAGCCCGCGGGATTTGAGGCTGAGAAAGCTAATCGCGGGAAGTCGCTCGCTTCGAGCGCCGAGAGCGGGAATCGCCTCTCTCAGAGCCGAGAATGAGATTTTTTGTGTGCGAGAGCGGGTTTTCCCTCTCTCGGGTGCGCTAATCGCGTGAATAGTCGCTCGCTTCGAGCGCCGAGAGTCAAAATTCACTCTTCCAAGCAACATCCGCACCGCCAATTTAGGCACTCAATTCTGAGAGATCATATATGTTCTTTCAACTTCAAACTTAGCCGATTCCAGCGTTGAGAGATCATATGCGCTCTCTCAAGAGCATTTAGTCAGCGTAAATTGTCAATTCCACCTCCGAGAGAACATATACGTTCTCTCGGCCTCATTATTAGTTGGTTTCGGTGCAGAGAGATCATATATGTTCTCTCAGCCTATCAAGTGGTGCTTCATGGGGCTTAGTTGCGATGAGTTTAGCAAGTTCAGCGAGTTTAAAGTGATTGGTTAGTTTGATGAATTCTGATTGTTTGGCGGGGTTGGCGGGGCTCGCGGGGTTGGCCACAGCTTGGTGCGTAGTAAAGTTCACGAAAATCAGGTTCATATAAGGGGGAAACATGAACCTGATTCCCGGGGTTAGTTTACGGGTTACGGGTTACGGGTTACGGGTTACGGGTTACGGGTTACGGGTTACGGGTTACGGGTTACGGGTTACGGGTTACGGGTTACGGGTTACGTGTTGCCGGTTGCCGGTTCCGGGCTTCCGGGGGCTCTGCAACCCAGCTGTTTCCAGAGTTCCGGGCTTACTAGGTTCCGCCCCCGTCCCGAAATCCCCCACACCACTCCACAAAAAAACGACCCGCAAACCGGGTCGCTTCCTCTCTCTAACGATTGACCTGCATATCCGCCATCAGCTGCTTCATCTGCTCGGTGACGCGCTGCGATTGCTGATACGCATCGCTGGCGAGCTTGCCGATCTCGCCTGCGCTTCTGCTGTTGCCTGCGGCAGTGTGGAACAGCTGCTGAAACACATCAGCGGCTTCCTTGACATACGACTGACTCGCATCCGCCTCCGACTTACCTTCGCCGACTAGATGCACCGTCTCCTTGACAGCCTCGAGAATCGCACTGATGAACAAGTTAATATCATCAGCAGACTGCTTCGTCTGCGTCGCGAGCTTGCGCACCTCGTCCGCGACTACAGCGAAGCCGCGTCCATGCTCGCCTGCGCGGGCCGCCTCGATTGTCGCGTTCACCGCGAGCAGATTACACTGATTCGCTAGCTCGCGAATCAGCTTCGATACTTTGCCGACCGCCCCAGCCCGATCCTGCAGCTCGCTAATTTGAACTTCCTGCACATTGGTCCGCGCCGACAAGCTTTGAAAGGCTGCCGACACCTTGTCCAGCTCATTCTTCCCTTTAAGCGTCAAATCGAGCATCGACTGCGACATCGACTCGCCAAGCTGCGAAGCTTCGTGCACCTGAACAACGGAACGGTCGATCTCGTGAATCATCGTTTCTGCGCCGATAATCGTCGCTACTTGCGATTGCACCGTCTTCTGTTGAATCAACCGCGACAGCTTAAGCAGATCCGACATCGTCAGAATGCCGACAAAACGGTCATCCTCGGCAACGATCACACAGTCATACACCGTCTTATCATCACGCCCAAGCGCCAGATCCAATAGCTGCTGCGGCAATATATGCCGGTTCACCATGAGCGGCCGCTCATCCATCAGCTTCGCAATCGATTTGCCATAATAGATTTCCCTGCCAAAACGGTGCGTCTGAATAATCGTCAACCTGTTCTTCATCACTAGTCCAAGTGGTTTATTCGCTTCATCGCACACGACAACACACTCATTGTCCGGTGCCACAGCGAACTGTTCGATGACTTCTTCACAAGTATGGCGAATTCCGACAATCGGTACGCTTCGAATGAATGGCACTAATATCTCATAGCCAATTTCAGTTATTGCCGATATTGCTTCTGCGTGATCTATGATGGGAGTCAATTTTTGAACGGTTTCGAGCTCAGCTTTTCTTTCTAGCACTAAAATAGACATTCGTTCTCTCCCTTCTGGGGCTATGTATCTACTTCAATACTATAGGTACTAAGCATTATCGTTATTACGGTTAAATGTTAAGCGAATGTCAAATTCCGACCCTTTTCGCGATTATCGCATTCTACGAGCGTTGATCCAAAGTGGAACACGGAACACGAGATTGATAAGCAAAACAACGAACACGAGCACAGCTGCCGACTTCTCTGCAATGAGCTGAGCGTCTGGAACAATCGCTTCCGACTGTACATACCACAAGTGAACCGCAAGCGTCGCGCCTGGTGACAGCAGATTGAAATCCCACATGACGCCGGACGAAGAAACGCCTGCTGTCAGAATAATAACAGCGCTCTCGCCGAAAGCACGGCCTGCTGTCAAACAGATTCCTGTAATAATCCCGTTCAGCGCCACAGGGATGATTACGCGGCGGATTGTCTGCAGATGCGTTGCGCCAAGCCCGAAAGAAGCCTGCTTCATTTCTTGCGGCACTGCGCGAATGGCTTCTTCCGTTACCCGTGTCAGCACAGGCAAATTCAAGAACGCCAAGCTGACCGCACCGCCAATAATGGTCAGACCGACGTCGAACTGCTCGACGAACAAAGCGATACCGAACAAGCCGAAAATAATCGAAGGTACGGATGCGAGTCCTTCAACGCAAATCCGGATAAAAGCAATAAATTTGTTCGCAGGCGCGAACTCCGCCAAGTAGATCCCCGCAGCCATGCCAAGCGGAATCGAAATGACTAGCGAGATAAACAGCACATAGAATGAGTTGAATAGAACCGGACCGACGCCTCCACCCTCGTCAATCTCGCTAGGCAGCCCAATGAGAAAGCCAAAGTCCAGCTTTGGAAGCCCTTTTTGCAAGATAAGGAACAAGAGACTGCAGATAAAAACAATTGTGCAAAGGCCGACGAGCCATACGACCCCGGTAAATAAGCGATTGTTCAAGCGGTTCAAGCCTTTACGCGAGGAGAAAGGGTTCGCCTGCGCTTGTAAAGTCGTGGATTTGGAAGTTTCCGTGCTCATTGCTTCACTCCTTTACCTTGAATCAAGCGAACAACAACAATCATTATGAGTGAGATTATGAGCAAAATAAAGCCCATCATATATAGCGCGTAGTTCCAAGTGGAATCAAACGGGACATTCGCGATTTGCATGACGATGTTGCTTGTCAGAACCGAAGTTGGTTTGAATAATGCGTTCGCCAGCTGTGGCGTATTACCGATAACCATGACGACCGCCATTGTTTCACCGATCGCACGGGCCATGCCAAGAATAACTGCATACATGATGCCGCTTTTTGCAGCAGGGATTACAACTCGAGTAATCGTTTGGAACCGGGTTGAACCAAGAGCATACGAAGCATCGCGGAACTTCTTAGGTACAGCGACGATAGAATCATCAATAATCCGGCTAATCGTAGGCAGTACCATGATCGTGAGGACGATCGCAGCAGCTAGAATACCATCCCCCATATTCGTGCCTGTTACGGAGCGGAGCATCGGAATCAGGACAGTCATACCAAGGAAACCGTAGACGACTGAAGGAATACCGACAAGCAGGTCAAGGATCGGACGAAGTGCTGTCTTGAGCCAGCTCGGTGTCATTTCGGCCAAGAAGACCGCGATGATAACGGAGAGCGGTACGGAAATCAGCATCGTCAATAAAGTAAGTGCAAACGTGCCGAAAATAAATATAAATGCACCATATTGATCATTCTCAGGTACCCATTCTGTACTGAAAAAGAAGTCCTTCACTGAAACCGTCTCAAAGGTTAGCACCCCTGTACGGCCCATAAGGAACAAGATCGAGAACAGGATGATACATACAAATACGGCGCTGGCGATGCAGATGACTTTAAACGTACGGTTATACAGAGATAGCCTTGCCTTACGGCCGAATTTCTTGCCTGATGAAGCTTTGAGACTGCTCCCCAGTTCATCCGTTTTCAATACCTTGCCAGAAGTGGGAACTTCCATCATGCTCATGGCGCTTTAACTCCTTTCGATTATAAGAGAAGCCAGCTTCGCATGTATCAACTGCAGAAGCTGGCTCCATCCATCCCTCAATTACTTCTTCATTGCGGAGAGCGGGATAAATTTAAGCTTTTTCAGAGAGCCGTTTTGGAACTTCGCGCTTTGGATGTACTCGATGAATGCTTTTACTGCGCCAGTAGGTTGGCCTTTAGTCATGTAGTAACCGTAGCCCCAAACTTTGTACGTACCGTTGATTACGTTAGCTGCTGTCGGAGCAACATTGTTGATTTTGAGAGCTGTCATTTTGCTAGTTACATAGACAAGGTCGATATAACCAATAGCATTAGGTGTAGTCTCGATCGCAGTCTTCATGTCACCGCTTGATTTAACCTCTTTGTAATTGTCGCCTTTAGTCATGTAGTCAGAGCCGTTCAACGCTTTCACTTGGAAGTTAACGCGTGTGCCGGAACCGAATGCACGGTTGATTACGATGATATCAGCGTCTTTACCGCCAACTTCTTTCCAGTTGGAGATTTTGCCGGAGAAGATACCTTGCAGCTGAACCGTTGTCAGGCTGCTTACGCCAACGTTGCTGTTCGTGATTGCTGCGAAAGGCGTTACTGCTACTTTGTTAGCTACAAGACCTGTGAAAGCTTTGAAGCCTGGTACGTCAAGCGATGCATCCCAGTCACATGCGCCGATATCTGCGATACCTTTACGTACAGATTGCGGACCCGTTACGGAGCCTGCTGCCGATGCCGAAATTTTCACTTTCGGGTTGAGCTTCTGAAATTCGTTCTTCGCTTGCAGCGTCAGTGGAAGAAGCGCCGAAGAACCGTTGATGACGATGCGTCCGCTCAGCTTGCTCGAAGCGCTGGCAACGGAAGTGATGGAACCGAATGCAACTGTCAATGCAATTGCAGCAAATGCAAAGCTTTTAAACCATTTTGTTTTCATAGAATGTGAGTTCTCCTCTCAATTTGGGACAATCTATTAGTTTGTTACTCTCTTGAACGTATCGCCATTCACAACATTAACGTTGCCGTCAATCACAATTGCAATCGGTGTGCCTGGAGCTGCGATTACTTCGCTTGCATCGCTATCTATCTTGCGTACCGTTTCCTTCACGCCAGTCAGAGCGTCCACTTTAATCAACGTAGATGCATCGCCGGAATCAACAAGTGCATATACCGTGTCGCCAGCGATAGTAGCTGCAAGCACGTCTTGATCGCCGATCAGCGTAGTCAATGTTTTGTCAGCTGCTACTGCAACCAAGGCAGAAGGCTTGTTGTCTACAGCGCTGATGTATACAGCCTTCGAGCCGTCAGTTGTTGCGCCAACGAATACTTTGTCATCCGTTTGCGAAGTAACTTGAACTGGCTTGCCGTCTTTAACCGTAGTGTCGAAGCTGAATACTTGCGGCTCCGTACCTGTCGTGTCGATTGCAACATCGTCAGCGTCAACTGGCTTCGTTGCATCAGCTGTTACTGTGCCTGGCTTCGTAATGGTATAGAAGAACTTCGTGCCGTCCTTCGATACGGCCAGGTTGGATTTGTAATCAACCTTGTCTTCAAGCACCTTCGTGATCGCACCGTCAGCGAGGTTCAGCTTCGCGATTACGGAGCCTTTGTCACCTAGCAGGAAGTAGATCGCGCTGCTGTCAGCTGCCCATACGAGCTCTGGCTTGATCGAGTTATCCGTGGAAACCGTCTTCGAAGCGAAGCTGCTGCTCTTCAGGTCGATTACATTTACCGTACCGTCTTCATTCGTGTAAACCGCAAGTGCGCCGTTCGGGGAAACGGTCAGATCAGAAGCTGATTCCGAGCTAAGAATCAGTTGGTATGCCGCTGTTTGAGCATCAACGATGTAATCGTTACGACCTGTTTCTGTCAGTTCCGAAACAAGCAGGTGGCTCGCATCGATCCAGTTAGCTGCGTCTGCGTGTACCTTCTGTACAACATCAATCGACAGTGTACCAGCATCATCAACATTTCCGTCCAGACCAAACGCGCTAAGGAAGTCTTCGGACGAGATATAGTAACTACCGCTCACGTTTTGCACGGCTTGCGCCAGTGTTACTGCTTCGCCGTCAACAAGCGCTTCGTTCGAACCTGCGTGAAGCTCAATTGCATGACCTTGGAAGTAAGCCGTTACGCCAGCTTTCACGTTGACAACGAATATTGCGCCTACCGCTGTTCCCAAGTCACGAAGCGATGCGAATGCAGCGCCTTGTGCTTGAATAGAACGAACCTGAACCGCCGAATCGTTGACCAATACGTTAAGTGTAGCTGCCGCCGAAGTAACTTGATTCGCAGTTGCCGCCGATACTACCCCACATGCTGTAGTGCTTAGCGCTGCTGCCAGTGCAGAAATCATAAGCGTTTTTTTCATAGACATTTGGCTCGTACTCACCCTTCTGGTATGGTTTCTTTTACCTAAACAACTATGTACAAGATTGATTATATGGATCTAGTGTTAAGAGGTCGTTAATCTAGTTCTCCGGTATTGTAAAGTAACAGTTAATCTATTGTGGATGTATTGTAAAGGAGTGCCACGGAACCAGCATCCAGCCCTTCAGCACAAAAAAAAGCCGCTTCCGTCGCCAATAAACGACAATAGAAGCAGCTCTTCAACGATGGTCTCAGTAATCACCAGCCAAATTTCATATTCATTTCATTTGAATTTAAGAATTACAAGGTAAGATCCTATTATCACTTATTAAAGATAAAAGGTTGATTATCCATGGAAGTATCCAACTCACTGTTTCATTCCTTCCCGCTCATTCAAACCAAACGATTGCGCCTGCGGCAAATACATCCGGCAGACGCGACAGACGTCTTCGACTTCTATTCAGATCCGCGCGTGATGCAGCACCAAGATTGGGCCGGGCCGCCGACGATCGAAGCAACGGAGTCATTGATCGATTCTTGGAATGAAGCTTACACCGATCGCAAGCTGCTGGCTTGGGGCATATCCCAGCATGAAGAGGACAAAGTCATCGGGTCCGTTATCCTTATGCCGACCAGAGGGACATTCGATGAAGTCCCTCAATTCCCCCTGTCGCTCGGATATGATCTGCACCCCAATTATTGGAATAGAGGTATCGCGTCCGAGGCGTTGAACGGCGTGCTCGACTTCAGCCGCAAATCGATTGGGTTTAATCGGATTCAGGCAGAAGTGCTGCCGGAGAATAAAGCGTCTATACGCGTGCTGCACAAGCTTGGGTTTCATGAGGAAGGTGTGCTGAAGCAGTATCTGATGCATGAAGTGACGCACAAGTTTCTTGATGTCGTCATGCTTGCGCTATTGCTTAATTCGTAACAAAGAAGCCTGCCGCCTAAGCCATGGGGCTTAGAACGACAGGCTTTTTAGGTTAGAACGATAAGCTTAACAATCTTAGTGCGACGGACCGTATTCACTGCTCTCTGCAATCGCGTCGAGCTTCTCGCGACCCATGAAGAACGCGAAGGCAAGCGCAAGTACAGATGGAATGATCGCCCACATGAAGGTGTAGGTGATGGAAGAGGACAGCGCCGCGACGATCTTATCCAACACTTCCGTCGGGATAAGCTTGCGCGTCTCCGGAGTCAGAATCGCTCGCGGATCGCTAAGGTCCAGATTGGCAGGAATTTGGGCGCTATCGGAACCTGCAAACGCATCTTTAAGCTTACCTGTCATAACGTGACTCTGAACAATACCAAATACCGTGATGCCAATCGTCATTCCGAGCGAGCGAAGGAAATTCAATGTCGCGCTCGCGGCACCACGTTCTCTAGGCGAGAACGAATAAATCGCAGCATTGCTCAGTACGGAGAACGAAGCGCCAATGCCGAGTCCAACAAGTATCATGAAGATCGTTACAATGAAACGAGTGGAATCAACACCGAGTGTGGTAAGCAAAATATTTCCAAGAACAAGGGTTGCTAACGTTGGCCACATAAGTGTACGGAATGATAATTTGGTCATTAAGAAACCGCCGCCAGAAGCTGTAACAACCGAAGCTAGCATCATCGGCAGAAGCACAAGACCGGCGTTCGTTGCTTTTCCGCCCAGTACCCCTTGAATGAATATCGGGATGTACACAGACGCAGTAATAAACGCCGCGCCGCTGAACATCGCCATCGCGTTACTGGTCCAGTAAAGCCGCTTGCGGAACATTTTAAAGCTAATAATAGGCTCAGATACTTTACTCTCAATAATGATAAACGCGATGAGCATGACCGCGAATCCGGCGAACAAGCCGAGAATGCGCGCAGAGTCCCAAGCATAATTCGGTTTGCCGCCAAGCTCGAGCGCGAACATGAGGCAGACGATGCCGGCTACCAGCGTGAAGGCGCCGCCCCAGTCGATTTTCTGCTTGGAGTGCTCTACCGACTCCTTATAGAAGAAGGCAATCATAACGAAAGCAATTAAGCCAAGCGGCAAATTAATGTAGAAGATCCATTCCCACTTGATGTAATCCGTAATGTACGCACCAAGAAGCGGACCGAATATACTTGACATACCGAATACCGCACCGAACAAACCGCCAAGCTTACCGCGACTCTCGAGAGGGACGGCGTCGAACATGATCGTGAATGCAATCGGAACGAGTGCGCCGCCGCCAATACCTTGAATAGCACGATAAATGCTAAGCTCTACAATCGAATGCGCCGTTCCGCATAGAATGGAGCCGAGCATAAACGTCAAAATTCCGAATATGAAAAATTTCTTGCGTCCGTACATATCGGACAGCTTTCCGAAGATCGGCATGCCGGCCATCTCCGCTACCATATAGGCGGATGTCACCCATACGAATTTGTCCATTCCACCGAGATCGTGGACGATTGTTCCCATTGCTGTTGCTACGATCGTATTGTCCATGGATGCCATCAGAATGCCTAACAGCAAGCCAGCGACTACGATACCCACATTATTACGCTTTGCTACCATTGTGTGAAGCTCCCCTCCAGTTCATAAAATGATTCGTGTTGTGATCCCCGCCATTACAGCTCATCATCAAAAATCGGCACCGTGTTCGACCACGCTTGCTCGCCTTCCTGCAGCTCCGTGAAGCTTCCATCCTTAATATCCCGAATAAAAGCTTGAAGCCATGAGAACTCCGATTCCAGCTGATGCAGAATGAACTGCTGCTCCACAATGTAGATTCGTGCAAGCCCCTTGCTCAAGAAAAGCTCAATACTCGCACGCCGCTCCACAATTTCCTTCTCGATGTAGCCGACGCGTTGATGGAGCAGCTCTATCGTCTCCTGCGGGGCAATGTGGCCGATGAGCGACAGAGCCGCCGGGAAGTGCGGATACTCCTTCACCGGTGAATAGATCAGCTCCCGGAGCCATTCATGAAATCCTGCACGGCCTGCATCCGTTGGCGCATAGATCGTACGTTCAGGATGCCTCCCTTCCCGCTCCGTCTGAAGCGACACAATCCACTTCTGCTTAAGCAGCGATTCAACAACGGAATAGAGCGAGCCATTGTTCAGCTTGATCACATCCGGAATGCCGCGCTGCTTCATCGTTGCGGAAATTTCATACGGATGCATCGGTTTCTCAATGAGCAATGACAAGACAGCTAGTGCCAGCATGTTGTTCACTTTCCGTTTGAGCATCTCCCATTCTCTCCTTCGAAACGCAGTAACACCGCATAGTCTACTTCGACTATACGGTTTCGGATGATCAAAGTCAACGGTCCCGGGACTGATTTCATTTCTACATTTCTCTATAACTTGCCCCAGAGCATAATAAAAAGCCCGAAGTACCTCGCGAGTACTTTAGGCTTCTATTCAGTGCTGGAATAACGGCTAATTACAACGTCTTATACGCACGAATGATAAGTGCGATCGCTTGCTCACGCGTTACTTTGCCCAGCGGATCGATCTTGCCACCGCCGACGCCTTTCATAATTCCTTTGCTAGACAGAAAACCGACGGCATCCCGTGCCCAAGCAGCAATTTGAGATTGATCCGTGAATGAAGGGTGATTATCTGAATTGACCAGCGCCGGATCGGCCGCTTGCGCAGCTCGGTACAGCATCACGCAGATTTCCTGACGTGTAATCGTCGCCTTCGGGGAGAATGTCGTAGCTGACGTACCTTTTACGATGCCAAGCTGGCTCGCTTCCAACACATGCCTATCAACCGTATCGGAGAAGGTAATAGGCTTTGTTAGCTGTACGGTTGTGCCAGTCATCGCTTGATACAATTGAACGACGATTCCGGCGAATTCTTCTCTTGTAATTGAACTCTGATAACGGTTTAGTACGACATCAGTCGTTAGTTTCTGCTTGATTGCCTCGATCAGATCAGGCTTCGCCCACTCGCTGGCTCCTGCAACGAGAGCCGCAAGCTGCTCGTCGGTGATAGGCGGCACACTTGTTCCAGCGCCTATTCCAGAACCTGCCCCGGTCCCTGTTCCACCTGTGTTCCCGCCGACTATCTCGCCTAGATCTGGAAGTTTGATCCCCGGAGCCACGGATATAACATCGATATCCGTAATTGAATCGATAAGTAACCTCTTCTTCGTCTGAAAAAGACGCGGCACGTCGCCTGGAATCAAATAATCCGGCAGCGTAAACTTATCGATGATCATTTCGACTGAATAGACATAGACGGTCTCCGGACTCGTTACAGGATCGGTGAAGCTAAGCGGTCCCATATGATCCATCGTATCATTGACATAGAAGACCTTTTCGCCGTCCTTGCCGCCTGTTCGTTTGATCTGATAGTACGATTCCATGTTCGAATTATCATTCCAAGCAAGAGTAACGGAGCCGCCCTTGTTCTCCGTTAGGGTCAAACCATCCAACTGAACGGGCTGCTTGACAGGGAAAGGGCCGATCGTGATGGAAGGATGGCTATTGGAACCAAACAGAGGCGAGTATTCAGAATCCAGCCTCAGCTTCACGCTTGTTATTGATGAATCGAGCGGCAGACTGAATGAGCCCCCGAATCCAGGTGCATATGCATTCAACTCCTGAACCGGATACCAATTGAGACCATTATCTGAAGAGTACATAATATTCGTGCTTTCTACATCCGTGTTGATTGCTTTATCATCCGCAACACTGTAGCTAATCTTCGCCCCGCCAATTAAGTAAGGTGCGCCGAACGTTAAAAGTTGGAACTTGGAGATGTGCACCTCCGCATGCGCCCTCGGAAGCGGCAGCGCTACGGAAACGAGCAGCATTGCACATAACAGACATATAAGCCTCCGCGCGTATGCACCGCCATTCAAACTTAGCATCCTCTTACCTCCCACATAACGATCTCATGCAACTCTCTACTATTGTACACAGAGCATGCATCTTCCAGATATTATGCGAAAGTTGTATAAAAGGAGTATTCGGCTAAGTCAGCTTATAGAATGCGGCGGCGTTTCCACCGTAAATCGCCTCGAGCTCCTCCGCTTCGAGTGATGATGGCAGCGCGGAAGCCAGTACATCACACACATCACCGTAGCTGCCAGCGAGCAAGCATACCGGCCAATCGCTGCCGAACAGGATACGCTTCGTACCGAATACCTCAACGATATGCTGCACATACGCAACGAATTGCTCTGGCTTCCACTCCTGATGGTTCGCCTCCGTAAGCATGCCGGACAGCTTGCAATACACGCCCGGGAACGACTCCGCGATCTCCTTCATCTGGCTCGCCCAAGGCTCAATAACTCCTTCGCCGATCCGAGGCTTCGCAATGTGGTCAATAACCGCATGCAGGCCAGGCGCTTGCTTCAGCAGTTCAATGGCTTCGGGGAGCTGATGCGATACAAGGAGCAGATCGACAGGCAGCTGAATCTCCGCCAGCTCTTGAAGCGCCTCCACAAATTGCGGCTGCAGCACTTCACGCGCATCCACCATGTCCTGGATCATGACGCGGATGCCGACAAATTTCGGATGCGAGGAGAACGACTCCAGCACCTGACGCCAGTTCGGATCGGCAAAATCAAGCCACCCCACTACGCCAGCCACCGACTCCGATTGCTCGGCAAGCTGCAGCATATATTCTGTCTCCGCATGGGTAGCTGCCGCCTGGACAATAATCGTACGGGATACACCGGCGCGTTCAAGCTCCGGCTCAAGGTCGGCTGGTCCATAATCGCGATAAAGAACCGGTCCCGCTTCCGGAGTCAGCCAGCCGTAATCGCCACGATCAAGCTTCCAATAATGCTGATGCGCATCTATTCTGATCATTTTCCATACACCTCTTATTCATATTTGGTTCGTTCTGAAGCGGTTCATCGGTTATAATAGGAACAAACTGTAAGCGCTTGCTATTTATTCATTCCATATCGTAGGAGGATACTTATGCAACTAAACCTAATGACATTCAATTTGCGCGTTCACGTTCTGGGAGATGGCGACAATGCGTGGCCGAACCGGATAAATGAGGCTGCTGAAGCCATTAAGCAAGCACAAGCAGACATCGTTTGCACCCAAGAAGGATTGCCTTCCATGCTGCAAGATCTGCAAGCGCTGCTGCCCGAATATCGATCAATTGGCGCAAGCCGAAGCAGTGGTACGCCAGACGAATGCTGCGCGATATTTTACAAGCATGATGTCATTACACTAGAAGAGTACGGTCATTTCGGCCTTTCCGAGCATCCAGAAGAGCTCGGGCTTAAGAGCTGGAACACCGCCTGTCCTCGCATGTGCACATGGGCTAGATTCAGCGGTCGTGAAGGCAAGGAATGGATCGTCTATAACACCCATCTCGATCATGTGAGCGAAGAAGCGAGGCAGAATGGCATACAGCTCATCCTTTCCAAGATGAACCATTCAACCAGCCTCATCCCTTCTATGCTAACTGGCGACTTCAACTGCGAACCGACTAGCCGGGTCATCGAACTCATTCATGAGGCAGGCCTCATCTCCGCCTTCTCGGTCTTGGAAGAACCGCTAAGCCGCACCTATCACGCCTTCCAAGGCGGCGATACAGGAAGTCCTATCGATTATATTTACGTTTCGAAGGATATACGAATTTCGTCAACTTCTATCGACCGCGGCCTCTATAACGGGCGATACCCTTCTGACCACTATCCGATCACCGCGACTGTAATCCTTGACTAAATATCTATAAAAAAGGAGTGCCTCGGCACTCCTTCTTCATGTCTACTATCCTTGATCCGGTACGAATCGGTTCGTCAGTGCGCCAAGCTTCTCGATCTCGATCGTGACGACATCGCCAGGCTTCAAGTAAACCTGCTGCTCCGGCGGCAAGCCGAGTACGACCCCTTCAGGCGTTCCTGTCAAAATAACATCGCCAGGCACAAGCGTCATATGCTGCGAGATGTAGCTCACAATCTCATCACAGTGGAAAATCATATCCGACGTATTCGAAGACTGGCGCACCTCGCCGTTCACCGTCGATTTGATCCACAGGTCGTTCGGATTGCCAACCTCATCAGCTGTAACCAGGTATGGTCCAAGCGGGCTGAAATCGTCGCAAGTCTTGCCAAGCAGCCATTGCTGCGTACGAAGCTGCAAGTCGCGCGCAGACAAGTCGTTTACCGCACAGTAGCCGAATACGTGGCTCAGCGCATCTTCTTTTGCCACATATTTCGTGTTCTTGCCGATGACGATAACAAGCTCTGCTTCATAGTCCAGCTTCTCCGTTACTTTCGGCACGGCGATGTCCTTCAGGTGGCCAGTCAACGTGTTGTTGAATTTATTGAACAGAATCGGGTAATCCGGGATCGGCGCGTTCGTCTCTTCCGCGTGTTTGCGGTAGTTAAGACCGACACAGATGATTTTGTTCGGATGTGTGACACACGGTCCCCATTCAATGTCGCTTTCCTTGCGAGCATAAGCTTCGCTGCCAGTCACTGGCAGTGCGCTCACAAAGCTGCGCAGCGCGGCAAGCACGGATTCGCCACCCTCAATTACCGCTGTCACCGTAGTTGGTACCTCGCGATCAGCTTTTACAACTTGAAGCGCCTCTTCAATATCGATAATGATGCCGTCCGCGACAGCAACTCCCAATGCGCCCCGTCCTTGTTTCGAGATCGTAACCAGTTTCATAAAGCTCGAATGC
This sequence comes from Paenibacillus sp. sgz302114, assembly GCF_056120345.1. Taxonomy (NCBI): domain Bacteria; kingdom Bacillati; phylum Bacillota; class Bacilli; order Caryophanales; family Paenibacillaceae; genus Paenibacillus; species Paenibacillus sp. sgz302114. Next base: position 248,966 of record NZ_JBVYOI010000001.1, on the reverse strand, counting down.
CTCCATTCAAATAGTAGTTATAAAAAAAAGCTGCTATGGAATCACACCTGTTATGCGTTCTTACCGAATACGACGCCGCCATCTACATAGAATGGCGAACCCATTACGAATGAAGACTCATCCGATGCAAGGAACAGAGCCGCTTTCGCTACATCCTCTGGGTATCCAAGCTCCTCGCTCAGCTGGCGCTTCTTGAGTCCTTTGATCGCTTCCTCTGGATCGGAGTAGGACGTTTTCAAGTAATTTTCTACAAAAGGAGTCATAATCGTGCCCGGCAACAGCGCGTTTACGCGAATGCCATATTGCGCATAGTCAACCTGCATCGATTTCGTCAGCGCAAGCACAGCGCCTTTCGTTGCCGCGTAGGAAGCGCGACGGGCTAGTCCGATCTCCGCGATACAAGAGGACATATTGATGATTGAACCGCTGCGGCGCTCGATCATATGCGGAATGACATACTTACTCGGCAGGAAGACGCCGCGGATGTTCACATTAATGACGCGATCCCAAGCTTCCGGCTCGATCTCGTGGAGAACGCCGACGCCGCTGATGCCGGCATTGTTGAAGAGCACATCGATGGCGCCGTAGCGGGCAATAATTTGATCCACCATTGCGGATACTTCATCCGGCTTCGTGACGTCAGCGCGAATGAAGATCGCCTCGCCGCCTGCTGCTTCGATTTCTTGCACCGTTGCTTGTCCATTCTCCTCGGACAAGTCGTTAATGATCAGCTTCGCCCCTTCGCTTGCGAACAGAAGCGCCGTCGCCTTGCCGATACCTGAACCTGAGCCTGTAATGAGGATAACTTTTTTTTGCAAACGCATGCTTCTCATCTCCCTAAACATAGTCGTTTTACACGGATAACCGCTTTGCTAAATCCAGCATTTCTGCTCTTGCCTGATCTGACTTCACTGCCCATTGATGCAGCAGCATGGAACAGCTGACCGCCGCTTGCTCCCCGCTGCTTGCACGAATCGGCGCCGCTACACATCGGAAGCCCATCACGGACTCCTGATCGTCCAGCGCGAAGCCATCTGCACGAATCGCTTCCAGCTGCTTGAACAGCGCGCTTCGGGTACTAATCGTATGTGGCGTGAGCTGCGCTAGCTGCTCCTCCGGGTATAACCGAAGCAGTTCTTCCTCGCTCAGCTGAGCTAGTATCACTTTGCCAAGTGCCGTTGCATGCGCAGGCAGCCGCATCCCTGGCTCGGATTGCAGCCGAACCGGAGATACCGCTTCGAGCTTCCCTAAGTAGAGAACCTGATTGCCTGCGCGCCTCGCCAGCTGAACCGTCTCTTGCAGCCGATCCCGGGCGCCTGACGCTTCCTCCTGGAACGACTGATGCAGATCATACTGCTTCAAGTACGACGAACCGTATTCGGCAAAAGCATGCCCAAGCGAGTACGTATCTCCCCCGCTCCCGCTGCGCCTCACCCAGCCAAGCGTCTCCATTGTGTTCAAAAGCGAGAACATCGAGCTCTTGTTAATGTCCAGCTTCCGCGAAAGGTCAATCAGCTTAAGCTTGGCCGGCTCCTTAGCGAGCACAGCCAGCACTTTATCTGCCTTCTCTAGCGCAGGCACCCAATATTTGCGTTCCTCAGCCACTGCTACACCATCGCCTCATCCATATCCAGTAGGTTTTTCATATAAAACCAACTTTTATATAGTAAACTAATCTATCTCCACTATAGCTCGCGTCACAAGTAATTTCAACATAAAAAAGCACGGCATCTGCTCCAAATGGATGAGCTTGCGCCACTCCCCGCCTCTCAGTAATAATAACGATAGAAGATAGAAAGGAAGTGACTTAGCGGATGGACGCACATGTCACACCTGTCATTAACAGCATCGGCGATATTCGCGTTCAAGCAGGCGGTCATATTCTAGGGCCGCGCGCTATTGAAGATTATGAGCTCGTATATTTTCCGGACGGGACCGGGACGATCTATGAGGTTGAAGAGCTGTCCTTCCCGCTCGACACGCCCTGTTTCGTTCTCACTCAGCCAGGCGTTCAGCACCGCTATCTGTTCGACCGTGACCGCAACGTCCGGCATCTGTTCGTTCATTTCGATTACGAGCTGCTCCGGGCCAGAGATCCGAGGTTCACTTCAATGCTGCAGCAGGTGCACGTCGTCCCGGCCCGCCACAGCTCGCTTATTGCCGCCATCATGCAGCAAATTGTCGTCGTCGCCAATCATCAATCGAATTACTGGAAGCGTCGGCTAACCTCCCTGTTCGATGCCGCGCTTGAGGAATTGGCCGCCTACGCGGACAAAACGCCTGAGTTCGCAGCCAGCAGCTACCCTGTGCAAATTGCCCGAAGCATCGCTTATATGGACGCTCATTTGACTGAACCGATTACCATCGAGAGCATTGCACAGCAGTCTGGCTGGTCGCATGAGCATTTTACACGCATGTTCGTTGCAGCTGTCGGGATGACGCCGAAGCGTATGCTGCTGGAACGACGGCTGCACTACGCGGAGGAATTGATGATGCGGGGCCAAGGCACGGTGAAGCAAATCTCTTATTTGGCCGGCTTCGGAGACGAGCATCACTTCTCAAAAATGTATAAGCGGATTCGTGGCATTACGGCGACGGAGTACATTGAAAGGTGTAAGTCCCCGATTTTCCGTCATGCGGCAATTGAGGATAATCGTGACCGTTCCTTTGTTAACCGGCATATTGTCGTTAATCCCGATATCAAATAAACACATCGTTTATTCTCTTTCCTCCATTGAAAACGCTGCCTCTCTCCTGCACAATAGAAGCATAATTTACGTTTACTGGAGGAATTCATAACGATGGGAACTTACTATACGCCTAAGTCTCGTGAACGGGAAGACCGTTATCTGGTAAGCACGGACCAGTATACCCATTATCACCGTAATGGTTATCTGGTTGCTAGAGGACTCGTGTCAAAAGAAGACATCGCCGAGCTCTACCAGCTTGCCGAGGATACTCGTTTGAAGACAACACCAAATGAAGACCGCAACAATGCCAGCGATCCGCTTAATGAAGAATTTAAGCAGCAGACGCGTATCCATATGCTGTCCCGGCTTGAACCGGCCGCAGAGCGCGGCTTGCTAAATCCTCGTATCGTCGACGTCATCGAAGCATTGATCGGACCGGATGTTTATGCCGTGCAGTCGATGATGTTCCTGAACCCACCGGGCCGTGGCGGCCAAGGCTGGCACCAGGACGCTTGCTATATCCGGACACATCCGGATACGCTTATCGGCGCATGGATCGCCCTTGAAGAGGTCGATGAAGAGAACGGCTGCCTATGGGTTGTGCCAGGCTCCAATCATGAACCGATTTATCCGCCGGACGGCATCGGAGGCGGCAATGTGCACGCGCTTGATGCATTCTCCGACCTTCATGCCGTGCAGCATGTGAGTCATCTCGACGATGAGGTCAACACGCTCTCCCGCGTCGTTGCAAAATATCCGCCGCCAATCTCGGTGCCGATGCAGCCAGGCGATGTCCTATTCTTCCACTCGCATCTGTTCCATAGATCGTATCCGAATCAGACGGTCGATCGCTTCCGCCGCTCTTACGTGCTCCACTATTGCAACGCACGCTCATGGGTGCCTTGGGATCACGATCACTTCGACGGCGATTCCGGCAACTATCGGCAAATTCTTGCCCGCGGCCGGACGCATCTGCCTTATGCCGAGCCGAAGTTCGGCACGGAAGTGTATCTCTATGACGGCGACGATTCCGATGGCGAGAACGTCAGCATGATGGGCATGGACGGCATGATGATGCCGGTTGTGCAGAAGAAATAACGATAAGCCGAGTGCGGACTTGATGTCGCATTCGGCTTTTTTATCTGAGACAGTCCTAGAGTTCTACTATCTCTTCTCGCTCCTTACGCTCCTCAGCGCATTCCATGCAGATAAGCGTACCGTTCTCCTCGATGACTCCGTTCAAGAAACCATCCTCGCAATAAACGGTATGGTTACATAGCTGACACTGACCGACTGGCTCACGCACGTACAAACCTCCCAACATTTGCAAAGGATTTTCGAAGCTGCTTCCCGAATTGTTATTGTAAGAAGGGGGCTACCGTTAATGGGTTCATTGTTCTCGCCTCATACTCAGGAGCATTTCATCGCATACACGGCTCCACATTTGTTCATGATCGCCATATTGCTCGGACTTGCCTTGGTGCTGTATCTATTTCGCGACTCCATTCGTGAGCGAGCAAGACTTCGAACGATTATTCGTGCCTCATTGCTCCTCGGACTGGCCGTTCCCGAGGCAGGTCTCTACTATTGGTATGCCGCTGAGCAGCTCTGGAATACCAGGTATACACTCCCGCTCGAGCTCTGCAGCATCTCGCAAATGCTTGCGATTGTATTGCTGGTCACGCGCAGCAGACTGCTTTACCAAATCGTCTACTTCGCCGGGATCGGAGGGGCGCTGCAGGCGATTTTCACGCCTGATCTCGATTATCCGTATCCGCATTTCCGCTTCTTCCACTTCTTCATCGTGCATATCGCGATCATCCTAGCGCCGCTTTATTTGACATGGGTCGAGCGCTATCGTCCAACCTGGAAATCCATCGGAATCACGATGATATTCCTCAACATTCTCGTTATCGTAGTCGGCGGAATCGACTTCTGGCTCGATGCCAATTATATGTTCCTTCGTCACAAGCCTGCTGGCGCTTCGCTGCTCTCGGTATTGGGTCCATACCCGTATTACTTACTGGTCGAGGAAGCGATTGCTGTTGTGATCTTTGCTTTGATGTACTTGCCTTTTGTGGTAGGGAGACTGCTACGGCTGCGGAAATCGGTATAGCCGGTCAAGCAGCTCCCGCGATTGGAGGTCGACTGTGAGAGAGAGCAAATACGTTTATCTCACAGTCGTCCACCCCTTTGAAAGTTGTAGAGAGCATATACACTCTTCCAGCCACTCCATTCGCCGAAAATAGCGTTGAGAGAGGCTTTTCCCTCTCTCAGTGGGACTTGAGCCGAGTTGGCGGCGGTTTTGACTCTTGAGAGAGGCTTTTTCCTCTCTCGCGCCGGACTTTGTCGGCTTTCAGGAGCTGAGAGAGAGTTTTTCCACTTTCAGTGGGACTTGAGCCGAGTTTTCGGCGGCTTCAAGCCTCGAGATAGGATTTCACAACATACTCCACCATCATCCCAAATGTAAGAGATCACATTCGTGCTCTCAGCAGCACGAATCGAGTTATTTGCTACCTCTTTGGCGGTGAGAGATCATATACGTTCTCTCAGCCTACTTTTCGCGCGGTTTCGAACGCCGAGAGATCACATTCGTGCTCTCCGCAGCACGAATCGAGTTATTTGCTACCTCTTTGGCGGTGAGAGATCATATACGTTCTCTCAGCCTACTTTTCGCCGGTTTTGAACGCTGAGAGATCACATTCGTGCTCTCCGCAGCATGAATCGAGTTACTTGATGCCTCTTTGGCGGTGAGAGATCATATACGTTCTCTCAGCCTACTTTTCACCGGTTTTGAACGCTGAGAGATCACATTCGTGCTCTCAGCAGGACGGCTTGATGCCACTTTGGCGGGAGATAGCGCCCTAAACCACCGTCACAATCGCATCCGCTTGTTGGCCGAGCCTTCGCGCGCCGACGGTGACATCAGCGGCGATGCGCGCGCGCTTCACGCCGCGCATGCTCGCTTCCGCCGTCAATTCGAAGCGCAGCTCGCCCGCTGCTCCCGCCTCAAGCTCCACCACCTGCTCCGGCACTTCAAACGCTAGGCCTTCTGCCTCCGCAACGAGCCGCACCGTTACCCGCTCCTTCACCGGCAGCGGGTTCAGCACCTCCACCCTGATCGCCATCGTCGCCCCAGCAACTAGCTCGATCTGATAAGGCTTGATCCAAGCGCAGAAGCCCTCAGCGCCCATATCAATCTCGCTCAAAGGCAGCAGCTCGTCGTGCAGCTTCTTCAAGCTCTCGCCATCGCGAGCGAGCTTCTCCAAGTAGTCATCCGTCGCCTCAAGCGGGTCCCAGTGACCCGATATGATGAGATCCGGTTTCAACTGTCGGTACAGCTCCGCACTTAGCACATAATCGTGAGATCTGAATTTATTTTTATAGACATAATTGTTCAGCTTCCCATCCGTGCCCTGCTGGTCCCCAATCGCTACCACATGCTTGCCGTCCACCTCGAACGAGATCGCCACCGCATACAACGTATGCCCCGGCTGCTCATAGAGCCGGAACGTATACTCCTCCCACTCAATCGGCTCGCCAAGCGGAAGCCGCCGATCCACCGGGATCGGATCGTACCAGAGGCACGGCACATCATATTTTGCAGGCTGTTCCAGCACATCCGCGAAGCTCTCCGCTACCCATGTCTTAGCGCCTTCCACATCCCTCAGCAGATTGAAGCCCGCTATATGGTCGTCATGGTAATGTGTCGGCATAACAACGTCGATGCATTGCACATTATACCGCTTCTTCAAGTAAGCAATTTGCCGCAAATCCGGCCGCCTCGAGGAACGATCTACCCCCGCATAGAACGCCTGATGAAACGACGGATAGCCGTAATCGATCATCAGCGCCTTTCCGCTCTCCGAAATCAACACATATGAATAGGCAAAAGAGCGCATATTCCAAAGCAAATGCGGCGTAATCTCCCTATACCTCGGCTCCTTGCTCTGTTCCAGAACCTCTTCATTACCCCGCAGCTGCAGCAACTGCTTCATATTCGCAACCAATGAATCAATAGCAGCAGCCGGCTCCTCCATGACGACGCCATGCGATGGCAGCAGCATATCTAGCTCTAGCACACGCAAGTCTGAGACGGATAGCACTGTGCTCACTACACCCTCGCTGCCGTTGTACGTCCACTGCGTCGCTGACATCGACCACACTTTGCCCGGCCCAGCGATGAGATCGCCTGTGAATGCCACCCTCCGTCCATCCACCTCCGAAGCAATGGAGATCGAACCGATTGTATGACCAGGCGTCGGCACGATCAGATAGGATCTTCCGCCAAAATCATGCCGCGAGTGATCCTTCAATGTTCCCGCAATCGCAACAGGCGCAAGTAATGAAAAGCGATCCTGGCGAACATCATAATTGTTATATATCTGTCTTCCATACCAGTGCAAATCGACGTTCGCGAACAGATCCTGCTCATGATGCGGAACCCAGATTTTTATACCGGAAGCTTCAGCTCGCGAAAGCCCCTGACCCTGATCCCGGTGATGATGGGTCATCAGCGCATCTGTAACACGCTCCACGCCGATTGACGCAAGCTCGTCCAGAACAGAGCCTGATCCGAAATCAATGAGCACCGCCTCAGAACCGTTAACAATTACATACACATTGCAAGTATCTTCATGTTGGTATAAATGCTCGGACAGCTGTCTCATCATCACGTTTGCTCCTTTATCATCACTAATCACTTCAATCTGTAAAATTTCTCCAGATGCAAGCAATCCTCCTATGCCTCATACAAAAAAAGTTGCTGTCTGACATCAGGAATGTTGCAATTTTCCCTACAATAAAGGTACTATCAGAACATTGAGGTTCTACACGACTATCCATTCGACTTTGCATGAGAGGAAATGAATCCATCCAATGATTATCAAACCTAGAACACGCGGTTTTATCTGCACGACCGCTCACCCGACAGGCTGTGCCCTTCAAGTGCAGGAGCAAATCAACTATGTGAAAGAGCATGCACCCATCCAAGGACCGAAGAATGTCCTCGTTATCGGCGCATCCGCAGGCTATGGCCTTGCATCCCGCATCGTAGCCGCATTTGGCGCTGGTGCGAACACAGTCGGCATTTACCGCCAAGGCGAGAGCAAGAACGGTCGTACCGCGTCCGCAGGCTGGTACAACTCGGCTGCATTCGAGCAAGCGGCGCAGGCAGCTGGATTGAAATCGTTCAGCGTAACTGGCGATGCGTTTACGGATGAGACGAAGCAGAAGGCAGTTGAGCTAATCCGCAAGGAGCTCGGCCAAGTCGATCTCGTCGTATACAGCGTTGCATCCGCGCGCAGAACCGACCCGCGCACAGGCGAGACGTTCAATTCCGTGCTGAAGCCGATCGGCGATACATACACGAACAAGACCGTTAACTTCCATACCGGCGAAGTGAGCATGGTGTCCATCGACCCGGCATCGGAGCAAGAAATCGCAGACACCGTTCATGTTATGGGCGGCGACGACTGGCAGATGTGGATTGATGCCTTGCAGCAAGGCGGCGCGCTAGCTGAAGGTGCAGTGACGGTATCCTACTCCTACATCGGCTCGCAAATTACGCAAGCGATCTACAGAGAAGGCTCCATCGGCCAAGCAAAGGATCATCTGGAAGCGACGGCGAAGAAGCTCAGCGAACAGCTGTCTTCCAATGGCGGCCACGCATACGTAACCGTAAGCAAAGCGCTTGTCACGCAGTCGAGCTCCGCCATTCCTGTCGTTCCGCTCTATATCTCCGCACTGTACAAAGTGATGAAGGAGAAAGGCATTCACGAGGGCTGCATCGAGCAAACATACCGTCTGTTCGCAGAGCGCCTCTACACTGGCGGCGAAGTGCCCGTGGACGCTGAAGGCCGCATCCGCATCGACGACTGGGAGCTGCGCGAGGATGTACAGGAAGAAGTAGCGAAGCTATGGGCAGCGATGACGACGGAAAATATTCATGAGTTGTCGGATCTCGAAGGCTATCGCAAAGAGTTCTTCCAGCTGTTCGGCTTCGAGACCGAAGGCGTCGATTACGAAGCAGACGTTGAACCGACCGTGGAAGCACCAAACGTATACTAATGCCCGATTGGGCAATAAACTTAGAAACCCGCGTATACACAAGGTACGCGGGTTTCTCTTTGTTTACAAAGGGCTAACGACAGGCTCAGCCCAATATTGATGATCCGTGGATAGAATCGATTTCAAAAACTGACCGGTATACGACGCTTCAACCGCTGCTACCTGCTCCGGTGTCCCTTGTGCAACGACGGTCCCGCCGTCTCTTCCGCCATCTGGCCCCAAATCAATTAAGTAATCGGAAACTTTAATGACATCCAAGTGATGCTCGATGACAAGCACGGAGTGTCCATTGTCAACCAATTGATTCATACAGTCGATCAGCTTCTGAATATCGTGCAGATGCAGTCCGGTCGTCGGCTCGTCGAGAATGTATAGATTATGTGAGCCTCGCTTCAGCTTACTGATTTCGGTCGCCAGCTTAATTCGCTGCGCCTCGCCCCCTGAGAGGGTAGTAGAAGATTGGCCGAGCTTCAGGTAGCCTAAGCCCAATTGATTTAACACATTTAATTTATGTAGAACATAGGGTTGACTGGAGAAGAAAGAAACGGCATCTTCAATGCTCATATCGAGCACTTGCGCGATGTTCCGCCCATTCAGCAGCACTTCGAGCACATCGTTGTTAAACCGGGCTCCTTTGCAGGAAGGGCAGACCGACTCTACATCGGGCATAAACTGAAGCTGCGTCGTTATGATCCCTTCGCCCTGGCAATGCTCGCAACGACCCGTCTTCTGATTGAAGCTGAATTCGTTCTTGCCGATTCCGCGTGCTTTAGCCTCTTCTGTATCCGCAAACAGCTCACGAATCCGGTCAAAGAATCCAACATACGTAGCCGGATTAGAGCGCGTGCTTCGGCCGATCGGCGATTGGTCAATGTTAATGATGCCCGTCAAATGTTCGATTCCTTCGATTGAATCATGCTCGCCTGGCACAATTCGCTGGTCATGGAAGTGGGAGTATAGCTGCTTAAACATGACTTCATTAATAAGCGTACTCTTGCCGGAACCGGAAACACCGGTGATGCATGTCATGACGCCAAGGGGAATGTCCACACTGATATTCCGCAGATTGTTCGCTCTGGCTCCCTTAATACTCAGACATAGTCCCAAAGGAGATCTCCGTTTGGAAGGCACTTCGATTCTTCTCGCACCCGTCAGAAAGGCGCCAGTCAATGAGTCCTTCTGCTCCAGCAGCTCTAATGCCGTGCCCTGCGCAATAACTTGACCGCCATGCTCGCCAGGCCCTGGCCCAATTTCGATAATATAATCCGCGCTGCGAATCGTATCAAGGTCATGCTCGACGACGATAATGGTGTTGCCGATATCGCGCAGCTTCTTCAATGTCTCCACGATTCGCATACTGTCCCTGGCATGCAGTCCGATGCTCGGCTCGTCCAGCACATAGAGCATCCCCATCAGTCCGGTGCTGATCTGCGTGGATAACCGGATTCGCTGTGCCTCTCCGCCCGAGATGGTGTCCGATCTTCGACCCAAGTGCAAATACTCAAGACCAATATCGATGAGCAGCTTAAGCCTCGACAAAATTTCGCCAACGATTTGACCGGCAGCCTGCTTCTTCTCTTCCGAGAACGTAACGTGATCAAGCAACGATTTCAATTCCTTCAGTGGCATGCTGCACAGCTCATGGATATCCTTACCCTCAATGCTTACGCAGAACCTTTGGGCTTTGAGCTTCTTGCCCTCGCAGTCTGGACAAGCATGCTCGACCATGACTCGCTTGAAGAAATCATTATCCCCGATGCCGTTCTCGCCTCTTCGTTTCACATGCTGCTTATACCAGCGATTCACTTCATTGACGAGACCGCTGTATCTTCTCAGCTTGCCCTCCTCGCTCCTCGCGTGACGAGGATGATCATCCGTAACCAAGATCCGAAATTGCTCGCCTTGGGTTCCATGAAATAATCGGTCGACAAAGTCATCCGGCAATTCGCAAAAAGGAGTATCTAGGCTTACGCCATAGTGGGTGAATATGCTGTGAAAGAGCATGCCCCGATACGACTTCTTCGTACTGGGCCCGTATACGTTGTGGTCGAGCGCGCCTTTGCTGACGCTTTTCTCCGGGTTCTTGATTAAGAAGCGCTTCTCTGTCCGCAGATAGGTACCGATCCCGCCGCACGTCCGGCATGCGCTGCCCGGATCATTAAAGGAGAAGTATGAAGGATGCAGCTCACCGATAACGAGATGATGCTCCGGGCAGCCGAAATTGTGGTAAAACGCATCCATATCGAACCGTTCACCGCCCGAGCTCGTAACTTCGAATCGGATAAAACCTTCGCCGACTAGCTCCAGGCTGTTTTCAATCGTCTTAGCAAGCGATTTAAACAATCCTGGCATGACGATCACCTTATCGACGATGACCTCCATCTGATACTCCGTTTCATCATCGAGCTCGAGCTGGTCGCTCAAGTTATGAACCCGCCCGTCGATTTTGACGGAACGGAAGCCTTTGCTCCGAATCTCGTCAAACAACGTCTGATAATCTTCGTCGTACAGCTTAAAGATTGGAGCGAGCACCTCAAGCTCGGTTCCCGTCGGCAATGCCTGGACGTGATCAATCATCTGATTGACCGACTTGGTTGCAATCGGATGCTGGCAGAATGGACAGCACGCTTCGCCCGAAGAGGCGAATAATAGTCTCATAAAGTCATACATGTCCGTCATCGTACCCACTGTGGAGCGAGGATTCGAGTTTCCCTTCTTCTGCTCGATTGCAATGACCGGAGACAACCCGAATACAAAATCGACATCCGGCTTTTTCAGCTGGTTCATCCGGCTTTTGGCGAACGTAGACAGAGATTCGAGGAAGCGGCGCTGACCTTCACCGTAAATGACCTCGAATGCAAGCGAGGATTTACCGGAGCCGCTCACACCCGTAATAACCGTCAATTGATCCCGTGGAATGAGGACGTCAATATTTTTCAAATTGTTTTGCCTGGCGCCTCTTACCTCGATATTCTTTTTCATCGGCAGCAACGACTCCTTCAAATAAACTTAATCTTCCTCCTCAAGCAGATAGGCTGGTTCCTCCAAATAAACTCTACTCTTCGGAGTAGCCTTCACGTCACTTGGAAACAGCACCAGATACCCGCGGTTAACGAGCCAGCTGCAGGCGAGCTCGAGCGTGCCCGTGTCCATGCGGATCACGATTCCAATCTTCTCTACTATTTCCGATAGGGAGCGGACATCTTGCTCCTGGTTCAAGTAATCGAGAATCGGAGAGAACAATTCCTTCTCCCGTTCTTGAACGAACTGGACGATGCTCTCTAAGGCTGCTTTCACCTTCGCTTTATCGACTGCACCGCCAACTAGCCCGATGTAAATCTCCTGAAAGAAAACCGGATTAATGTTCATCGCTTGCAGAACAGCTTCACGCATTGGAACCTCATTGTTGCGAATCACTTCGATTTGTGCCAGCGTATCGATCATTTTGATTATCCAAAATGAACTGTACAGCTCATCATCTTTCACGTAAAGCCACTTCTCCGCTTTAGCGAGTCCGCCAAGCACGAAGCAGCCCAGCTGCAAGAGCTGAAGCTGCCGATCACGGTCGCCAATATAGCGGATATTCGCAAAGTAGTCTTCCAAGGATTTATCCTTGGTGAACAGCAGCGTTCCCCGCAGCATGTAGGAATGAACGAAAGAAGTGGATAGAGATTTCTCTATCCACCGCTTAAACTCATCGCGGGTTTGTATGTTTGCATTAATGGCGATCCCATTCTCAACAAAGCACATGCCATGCTTGATCAGCTTCTGATCATGCACAATTAGCCTAATATCAATGTCGGATTTCTCCCACACCTGATCATAGGAGAGACTGCCAAGCAAGATCGCTGCGATAACTTGATCATCATTTCTTGTCTTCTCCACAAATGCCTGTAAAGCTTCTTTGTACATGGCGCTAGTTGTGGAGTTATCCTTCGTCATATAACGATCACCTCGCTGAACTATTCAACAAGTCCTGAACGTGCAACACCTTGAATGAAATATCGCTGCAGGAATAAGTAAACGATGAGCATTGGCAGCAGTGATACGAATGTCGCACCCATAACGACGGGTAAGCTGAACACCTCAAAGTTGCTGCCTGTAATCGTAGTTAGCGATTGATAGAGACGAGGAAGCATCATCGGTATTGTGAATTTCTCCTCAGAGGTCAAGAAGATCGACGGCTCGAAAAAGTCATTCCAATGCCAGACTAGCGACAGCAGCGTCGTAACGACGATAGCCGGCGGAGTGAGCGGCATGATGATGCGCCAGTATACGCGGAAGCTGCCGCAACCATCCACTCGAGCTGCGTCCTCCAGCTCCCACGGAAGCCCCCGGAACAGTTGACGGAAGATGAAGATAAACAGCGCTCCCCGTAGTCCGCCTCCGAAGAAGGATGGCACAACCATAGGTAGGATACTGTCCGTCCAACCTAGATTTTTGTACTGCATGAACAGCGGTACGATGATGGTTTGCGGCGGCACGATCATGGTGAACATGCAAAGCACGAACAGCACTTCGCGTCCGGGAAACTTAATGCGGGCAAACCCGTAAGCGATGAAAGAGCATGACAACACCTGTCCGATTACGCTAAGGCCAGAGATCAGGGCCGAGTATTTCAAGTGCCGCATGAATTGCAAGCCTTCCATGCCGTAATAGAAATTTTCCCACGCCATGCTCTGAGGAATCCACTTAATTGTAAAGTCGAGCAGATCCTCAGGCTGCTTAAGCGTCGTCGTAACCATGTAGATGAACGGATAGAGAAAGACGAAAGCCATATCAATAAGAAGGACATAGACAAAGATGCGATAAATGAGCGAGAACCAACGGCTCTTGCTGCCTATCCGGCTGACCAAAGCATTGTTGCGAATTGCTTTCACTTTGCTTTCGACCTTGACTCGATCAACGGCAGCCGTGTGCTGCTTGGACTTCGGAATCGGAATCGACTTCACGCTGCACCTCCTAACAATGGATATCTCATATTATTTTTCTCCTGTGTATACAACCAGACGTCTAGTCGACGCAAACACGAGAACGAGAAGAACGAAAATAAATAGGAAGTAAATCCATCCCAAGGCGGAAGAGTACCCCATCTCGATCTTCGTAAAAGCCGTATCTTTAATGTACACCATCATGCGGTTGTTAATATCCGTGAAGGAATCGACACAGGTGTATACCAGATTGAGCAGAATAATCGGCGTCATGAGCGGGAGCGTAATCTTCCAGAACATCTCCCACTCCGTTGCCCCGTCGCATCTGGATGACTCATAGAGAGAAACCGGAATGCCTTGAAGTCCTGCAAGGAAAAGCAGAATTTGCACGCCGGTCTTCCAGAAGATGACGGTCAGCCTGCTCAGCATATCGAAGACGATCTGAGAGAAGGTCGGTCCCATATAAAGAAACACTTCATCCGGCACGCCGATCCCGTTCACTAACGTGTCCTTGCCTACACCTGCATACAGCAGCTGCTGCATCGCAAGACCGGAGCCGATCAAGACAGGAAGGAAGAATGCAGCCCGGAAGAAAGCACGTCCCCGAATGTTATGATTCAACATAATGGATATGATCAGCGAGAACACAATGATCAGAGGTGTATTAATGAGCGCATCCTGTACGACAGATATGAAGAGCGGAACGAAGTTCGTATCGAGCACGAAGGCTTTCTTGAAATTGTCCCAACCGACACTTGTCAGCTTGAAGTCGCCGACTCCTACCACCTCATGAAAGCCAAGATAGAGGGAATATGCGAGCGGAAACAACATGAACAGCGCGAATCCGATCGCCCATGGAGCGATATATACGTACCCTGCAAGCATCTTCTTACGTTCCAGGCTTAATCTACGCCTCATGGTTATTCCCCTCCCTTCACGACGATGAAGTTCTTATCCGGCACGACGGAATTTCCGACCTTAACCTCGCGAGGCGTATAATTGACGATTACGCGCGTGCCATCTTCATACTCGACCTCGTATACATCCTTCTGGAGCTCGCGATGTCCGGTCATGGCTTGCGACCAAACAGGCTGCAGCTTCTCGTTCATTTCTTTATACTGCTTCATGGATTTTTCGACCCATCTCTTATATGACGAGCTGAACAGATCGCTGTAATAAGTGTCTTTCAGGTCTTCCGAGTAGTTCATCGTGAACTGATAGTAAGGCATGTAGCCGTATTCCACCATCTTCAGATATTGCATCTGCGGATCATAGAATAGATTTTGTGGATCGCCCGAGTAAGGGATCAGCCCGTGCACGACCATCTGATAGAATGGAATCGTCTCATCGGTGAAGAAGAAGCCGCTGTCATCCATCGGAATGGCGAACAAGCGCGACGAATTTTTAAGTGTGTAGCCGTTACCTCCGATTGATGCCGCGCCACCGAACTGCTTCACCGACTTCTCCATCATCTCGGTCCACTGTTTGGCTGTTCCTTCCCTTGTGAGCGGATGATCCTTGTTATAGTCGAAGAAGTCCGTATATCCGATAGCATCGAAATTAATGCCAGAGATATTCAGCTTGCGAAGCGGATCCAGCACATTGTCTTCAAATCTTGCATTCTGCTTAGCCGCATTCAGATAGTATTGCGAGCTGTAACGGTCTGTTATGGCAAAATGATTGGCTCCGACTGCGACGTCATCTCGCGTCGAGTACCCATCGATGCCAGCCCAAGCATCTACATAGTCATCCTGCAGGAACAGCTGAATGTTATTCTTTTTGGCAAAGTCGCTTAATTTCTGCAATCCGGATGTACCGCCAAGCTTGGAAGCCGGCTTATACCCCGAAGGGTATGATAAATATCCTCGCCCTGTCCAACCAAGCAAATTGGCAGAGATCCCGGTTGCGCCTTGCTTCTTCAAGTCTGCCATAATATCCTGCGCCTCATCGAAGGTTGTCGTCGGGATGAAATGGTCAAACAAGATTTGGTCCTTCTTGATTCCCGTAAGCAAATCAAGCCCGAATGGAATCGAATCGCCCTTCTGAATACGAGGAGTAACCCCCTGCTCCTTGACCAGAAACTCCCGGTATGCCGAGGCCATATGGCCGTAATCGGCTTCCTTGTCGCTGAAGAAGACGTAGCGGATCGTATGATCTTCCCGCAGCAGCTGCTTCTCAGCCTTCTTAGCCAAGTTGCCGTTCTTCTTCACCGCTTCATATCCGCGCCTGTAGACAAGCTCGGAGGATACGCGGTTCAGATTAATCAAATAGCCGCTCGGACCATACAGAATGTTGGCATCGTATTCGCCCTCAGTAATCATGCCGAGGAATGCGTTGTTGTTCACCTTCAAACCGAAGATTGGCAGCATAGCGTTCTGTTGCGATCTGTAGCTGTCGAAATTAATGACATCAGGTCCATATACGCTTGCGCGGTATGGGTCCAGGTAGCTCGGATGGTTCGCTTTGAAGATCGACAATGCGCCAGGTCCGTCCGGATAAACGGCATAGCCTTGATCATGGTCCGTAGCCGCTCCGAAGAAAGGAAGAGGGGATATCGACATCACCCAGAAACTGTTCGACTCTTGAATCGATTTCCCCGGCACTTTGACCTCGAGGGCATTATCCTTCAACGTAAAGCTCATATCAAAGCTCATCTTGAGCGCTTGCAGCTCATAATGCACGGATATTCCGTTATCCAGCGGGGTCGTCTTAATAACCGGCTGTTCGATAGCCGAGTTGGTGTCCAGCGTTTCTAACGTCGGAGCTTCAGGATCCGTGTACGTCATGTGAAAGATGGACTGGCTGCTCGCTGACCACAGCTCATTCCCGTCCGTGACGGCCTGTTTGATCGGGACGGCCGAATTCCATACATGCCCGTTGCTCTTATCCTTGACCTGAATGGCGGAGTCGGATGAGCGGAAGAACAGCTCAAGGCGGTCCGTTTCGGCAATCTTCTCGAAACTGCCTTGCTGCTGCCCCGCTTGAACCGAGGTATCATCCGCAGCTTGCGCCGCGGCGCTCTGCGGATGCATCTCCTGATTCGCACGGTCGATGGCGCTTCT
The DNA here is from genome assembly GCF_056120345.1 of Paenibacillus sp. sgz302114. Lineage (NCBI taxonomy): Bacteria > Bacillati > Bacillota > Bacilli > Caryophanales > Paenibacillaceae > Paenibacillus > Paenibacillus sp. sgz302114. The sequence continues at coordinate 232,214 of NZ_JBVYOI010000001.1, read as the reverse complement.
CACCGAGGGATAAGCCAAGAACACAAGCGCCGCGACAATCAAGCTAACAGCTCCATAATAGATGGTTCGTTTGGCTGTTCTCGTATTCATGGGCCCCCCTAATTGTTCGCCAAGTATCGTATTTCAACCATAATTTCGTGTGCGAATTGCAGAACATGGTTCGTCAGCGCGAATGCCAGTCCTACCGTCCCCCAGAAGGTGACGAACGCGAAAAGGACTAACAGCATGACGCCGACTGCCTTCTTGAACGTATAGTCGTTGAGCACTTTCAATTGAATGAAGATAAGCAGAGCAACCCAAATCCAGATCAGAGAATCAATACTGTTATAGAGGCCGAGTTCTTCTCTGGATAGGATGATTGATAATGCTGAAAGCGGGATTGAGAATACGATATACGGGATTAAAGCGTACGACATCGCCGTCAGCACTTGGCTGAAGTGAGACTCGCCATCCATAATCGTCGTAATCAAATAACAGGCGATGACTCCCGAAATCAGCGGCGCAACGAAGCGGATGAGCTCCAAGTTTAAATTGGCGTCCTCGGGCTGAAGCGAAGTAATATGGAAGCTTGTCATGTAGATCGTGACGACTCTGACGCAAAGGGTGAGCAGAATGAGCACGAAAGCCGTTATCAAGCTTCTCGTTTTCTGAATCTCCTCAAAACCGTCTATCGGATGGAATAATACTGCGACTCCAAGCCGCAGCGAGCGAAAGCCCGATTGTTTGATTTCCGCTGTTCTGTTCAAAAGCCATACCTCCTAATGACGGTATTGGTGATGCGGATCATAAATTTGACGATCAGGTAGATGACATATACGAGAGCGGCAATCGCGATAAGGATCCAGCCGAGGTACTCGCGCATGAGGTCATGCCTGTATTCGGCAAAAGCCTTGGAATAGCCGTCCTGGTCCCCGCCCAACTTAAATTCCTTCATTGCCTCTTTCCATTTCTCTTCTTTCATCAGCGCTTTCGCCACGCCTCGGTGAGCGAGCGGGAAGTTCTCGTCGATCTTCAAAACTTCCTGCCAGGGAGCAAACGCTTCCTGATAACGACCGTTGAAATAGAGCTGGCTGGCCTGATGGACGAGCTCCGCAAAGCGCGTCGGTTCAAAAATTTGAATATTGTTGCGGTCTCGGTCGAGCACGTAAAGGTTACCCGACTTGTCGACAACGATACTGGACGGATATTCAAAGCGGCTCTTCGTATCCCCTTGCCCACCAAATACCGCAAGCAGGCTGCCTTCTTGGTCATACTGGTAAATCTTCCGGGACATCGCATCGAGCGCGTTCACGACTCCGTACTGGTCGATTGCAACGTCAACGAAATATGGATTCTCCAATGCTCCGCTGGCAATTGATGATTCGCCGAAAAACTTCTTCGCATAAATGTTTTCGCCCATCGCGTTGAACTTCTTGATCTGATCCTTGTCGATCAGAACGGTAGGCGTATAGATAAAGCCTTTGCTATCCAAGGTCAAATTCGAGTTTTGCGCCGGAACCGCATTGTTTAGCTGCTCTCTCTGTTCTGGCGTAGCAAGCAATCGGACCAGCAGCCTCTTCCAATCGAACGGAACGCGGTTAGCCCCGATATAGCCCCGAAACCGGTCCAGCGCGTCAATCATCATAAATCCGGCGTAATCGTTCTTGTTCAACACGTATAAGTAACCGCGTCGGTCCATAATGACTTTATCCGGCGCGAACTCAAGGTCAGCGCGGAGCAGGCTCGACTCCGGCTTGCCGAAATCCTCGACGAACTTTCCTTCCGGCGAAAGATGGATAACTTTCTTGCTGCCGGTATCCGCCACGAACATATCGCCGAATTGATCGACGTAGATCCCGTTCGGCTCGTTCAGTACGACACCTTGCTCTTTGCCGAAGATTCCAAGAACCTTCCCGTCCGCACTCAGTTTCACGATACGGTTATTGCCGGTATCGGCTACATAGAGAATCCCCTTGTCATCAATGAATAAGTCGTTCGGCTTGTTTAAGCCAACCTTGCCCACGTCCAGGATGACCTTGTTCACCGTATACGTAAGCGGTATCGGAATTTTGTATCCATGCATCGGATCAAAGGTATACGACAACTGCGGAGCTGCATAGGCGGGCAAAGCGCCGGCCAGAAGCAGCAGGCAGCCGATGATGCCCACCGCAATCCGTTTTAACATTGCAACCGCCTCCCTATGATTTGATCCCTGAATACACCATCGTATTCATGACCAGCTTTTGGAACAGAAGAAAGATCAAGATTGGCGGAAGAGTAATCAAGAAGGTGCCGGCTGCAAGAGCGCCGGACCGCGCAACGACACCCGGTCCCCCAGCTAGCGTCTGGATCGCCAGCGGTAGTGTCTTCATCGACTCGCTCGTCGTGAATACAAGCGCCGAGAAGTAGTCATTCCAGTTGGCAATGAACGAGAAAATGATTAGCGTCGCCCAAGCCGGCTTACTGACCGCCATAATGACTCTCCAGAAAATTCTCCATTCCGATGCGCCGTCGATATGTGCTGCTTCGATCAAGGCATCCGGAATCTGGTCGAAGAACTGCTTCATCAGGAAGATGTTGAAAGCAACAGCGACCTTAGGCAATATCAACGCCCAGTACGAGTTTACAAGTCCAAGGCCCGACACAATCAGATAAGTCGGAATTTGCGTAACTTGTGGCGCGAACATGAGCGCTGACAGAATGACGGCAAAGATGAATTTCGCGCCCGGCGGTTTGTGCTTAGACAGCACGTACGCGCCTAGACTGCAGACGACGAGGCTCAGCCCCACGATCGCGCATGAAACGAATACGCTGTTGAAGATATAACGGGAGAACGGAACAACCGAGCTGTCAGTCGCCGTGAGCAAATCGAAAAAATTGCGCATGGTCGGCTTTTGCACGAAAAATCTCGGTGGGTATAAGAAGAGCTCATCAAGCGGCTTAAACGCCGTAGAGATCATATAAATGATAGGCAGAGCCGTAAAGCCGACTAAGGCAATCATAAACAGGTATAGCAATCCCCTGCTGAAGCGGGCTGCAAATTTCGTATAGCTCATCGTCACGTCCTTTGGCCCCCTATTGATCTTTAGATGATAACAATCTCATAACGATACGTCCCAAGCCCAACGTGACGAAGAACAGGAATACCGCAATGGCAGACGCATATCCTAGCTCGAAGCGAATGAATGCATAGTCAAAGAGATGTGAGATAATCGTATGCCCCGCATAGTTCGGACTCGGCATCCCGGCCATGGCCACTGCAATATCGAACACGCCGAAAGCGGCCACAATGGAGTTGACGGCGCCGAACAGCAGCTGCGGCTTCATCAGAGGCAGCGTAATATACCATAATTCCTGGAACTTGCCTGATATGCCGTCAATCGATCCCGCTTCATACAGCTCCGGCGAGACATTCTGCAAGCCGGCGAGGAAGACGAGGAAGCCGGTTCCCATACTCATCCAGAGGGATACGATGATAATGACCGGCATGATCGTATCCGGATCCGTCGTCCATAGAATCGGCTCGGAGATCATCCCCCAGCTAAGCATCAGGTTGTTTAATAGGCCGTATCTGTCGCCGGAGAAGATATATAGCCAGACGATCGATAACGCGATGCCGCTCGTAATGGACGGCACGTAGAATGCCAGAGAGAAGAGCATCCTGGCACGCAGCGAGTTAATAACCCATGCAAGCATAAACGATAAACAATAGCTGAGAGGACCCGCGATGACCGCGAAGACAAACGTGTTCTTGAGCGACTTGATGAATATATCATCTTCCAGGAACAAGACGCTGTAATTCGACAGTCCGATCCATTTCGCCGGTTGCAGCATGTTGTAATAGGTGAAACTCAAATAAATGGATTGGACGACAGGAATAACCGTGAAGACAATAAACAGAATGAGGAACGGACTTAAGAATAAATAGCTCAGCGCGTTCTTCTTCATCGCATTCGTTAATTTGAACCGGCTCGCTTTCTGTGCCGTCAGCTGAATCGGATTGTTCACTTCCAAACTGCTTTCCATAGCACTCCTCCTCTACTCCGGTCCCACGCCGAACTCTTTCTGCTTGGCTGCCAGTTCTTTATTAATATCTTTGATGCCTTTCTCGAACGACTCCCGCGTGTTCTCGCCGCCGAGAACGACCCGGTTCCATGCGTTGTCGATATTACGTCCCGTGAAGTAGCCACCGAGCACGTATGGCTGTTCCTTATAGAACTTCCATTGATCCGTTAGTGCTTTCAAGTCATCATCCGGCCAAGGAAGATCGGTGAAGGCCTCTACGTTGGCGGTATTCCAGCGAGCCTCGACGCCTAGCAGCGCCTCCAGCTCCTGGCCGAACTGGACTTGGCTGTCCTTGCTCGTCCACCATTTCAGAAACTCCCATGCTTCCTTCTGATGCGTAGATTGCTTGAAGATTGCTACCGATTGCGCGGCGCCGCCGCTCGTGCGGTCGATAGATCCGTCTTCCTTCTTATGTCCCGGAGAAGGCGCGATCCCCCAGCGGCCGACAAGCTCTGGCGCAGCCGTTGAGAGCAGGACATAGGTCTGGTAATCGCATATGCCGATTGGCATTTCGCCTGTGCGGAAGCGGTTGAAGAAGTTCGCCTGAACCGGGAACTTGTAATTGGTGTAGAGCTCCGTCCACTCGGTAAAGGCTTGGAATGCTTCCGGCGTATCCAGCGCAGACTTCTTGCCGTTGTCGCGGTAGTATTCCCCGCCGTTCTGATACAGGAATGGCATGAAGCCTAGCGATGTGATCGGATAATACATCTGCATCCCGTTCTGCTGCAGGACAGGCAGCATGGCGTACACGTCATCCCACGTCTGCGGCACGCTGAGGCCAAGCTCCTTCAAAATATCCTTCCGATACACAAGCACGTTGAAATCCTGGTTCTCCGGAAGCGCGTAGCTGCCGCCACTATATTGAAAAGGAATCAATGAGCCCGGAAGGAATCGTTTGCTGACTTCCTTATAATCCGGGAATTGAGACAGATCGACCGAAGCGTCCCGGATGGCGAATTCAACCGGCAAATGCGCTTCGACGCCAGTTGCGACGTCCGGTGCATGCCCCGAGCTCGCAGATAAGAGCAGCGTATTGACCGCGCCTGAATTCAGCTGGCCGGCTGGCAGCGTGTTCACATTGATGCGAATACCGGTTTCCGGCGTGAATTCTTCCTCCGCCATCTCCTTCATAATCTCCGCCCACTCTTTACCTCTCGCCACCCATACATTAAGAACCGGTGCATCTTCCTTTACGTTTCCGCCATCGGTGTAAACGCTGCCTACTCCCGTATAGTCCTTCGTAAAGGAGGCAAAGAAGTTCTTGATCGTGCTGACCGACTTCTGGAAGAAGTTCGACTTCACGTTCGGATAATGGGTATCCGGAGCGCTAATCAACAGATAGTCCATGATGAGCGGCACATTCTGCAGCCCCATCAAGAGCGTGCTGAGATTGGTCTGGCTGTTTGCGAGCTCCGACAATTGCCTTGGAATCGAATCGGGATTGCGGACCATTTTCTCGAATGTCGACTTGATCATCCGCAAGCTGTTAACCGTACTCGGTTCATCCTCGGATATGGCGCTCAGCGCATCCATCTGTACCCCAATGTCATCCGCGATTACCTTCAAATTGTCAATCAGCTCCGGCGCTTTCTTCCCGAGCTCGTATTCAAAGTTCGGGTCTGGCGTAGGGCCTGTTATCATAATGATTCGTCTGTACAAGTCAGAGAGCTTCTGCGTATCCGCCGTCAACCCTTCGATAATGCCACGATAAGGGCCAGTCTCGGCTACCATTGTGATCGTGTGCTCGCCTGCGGGCAAGTAGAAGAGCAATGGATCCTTATTGCCGCTCTGATCATGGAGTGTTTCGATTCTCCAGTTGCGGGAGTAAGTGAACGGATACTCTTCCAGCTCTTTGAAAGGCACTTTACCGTCTATGAGAATTTGACGATAGGATGGAAGCCCATCGCCCCACCATTGTCCGAATTTGAGACCGATCTTATATAATCCGTCCTTCGGAACCGTGAATGTCCAAGCTGCTTTCTGGCCGCCTTTTCTCCAGCGCCAGTCGCCGAATGCGTTCAGCTTGATTCTTCCGTTCCCCGCCGGTTCCATTAACGGATCGCCGTTCGATTCCCTGCGGATGGTCGGATCGGATTTGATCGGGTTGTCCTCCGCTTGCACTTTCACGTTGACCTCATCAACTTGCTTATAGCCATTCTTCTGATAGGTCTTTTCTACGTTTTTATAGGACGGCACTTGTTCCGGCGCTGTGACGCTAATATCTCCGAGTGCAACCGGCTCGTCCAAATAGTTGAAACGCACAACGTGCTTGCCTGCGGTCAGATAATATTGAAAAGGCTCTGCATACTGTCCGTTGCCGTCCGATATCGGAAGCTCCATCCACACAGGCTTCTCGACCTGCTTCGGCCGGACGTCGTCGCCTTGATTGTTCTGAGCCGGGTCGCCGAAATCTTTCCAGCTTCGCATGAAATAAATACGCTGCGCCTCGCGGAAGGGACTCTTCCCGTCAATGAGCAGCTCGCGCTGGATCGGCATCCTTTTGCCTTCCAGCGGGTAATAATTGACATTCAGATTGTATAGACCGTCGGACGGAACATTGAAGGTCCATTGAAGCGATGTAGTATCCTTCTCCCAGACGAGAGCATCCGCATGGCCATCGACCGTTTTCATCCCAGGCTTGGCGCCTTCGAATGCCGAGTAATCGTTCGCATTAATGATAAGCTCGGTTCCCTTGGCGGGTTTGTAGCCCTTCTGCACATATTCAGCGAGCGTCTTCCCGTAGGTTGGCTGCAAAATCTCATCGTTCGAGAGCAATGACATATCCGCCCCAGCAATGCCTTGATTCTGGTTACGGTCCCGCAGCCGTTCGCTGGCATAAGATTGCGGATTACCTGCGATGGTGGCTGATAGGACGAATAGCGTGATCGTTACAAGCATGACCTTCTTCCGTTTCAATGCAAATAACCATTGCCGTTTCAAGAGACATCACCTCTCTATCTTTGGAGTCAATCTTCCCTTCTTCAAGAAGCCTTATATTACGAACACTCCAATAGGTTTACTCCATTAGCAAGCCTCCCAGCATTCGATTTAGCCAAACGTTTCAACTTATCCATTCAATTGTAAACGCTTTTATAAGAAAGGTTAATGTGACTAAGTTTGCGTTTTGTGTAGTCTTTTTACTTCATCAGGCTGCTAGTAAAGAAATCACACATAAGCAAGGGTTATAAACTGATAGGCGAGCTTTCCGACTTGATTTGTCCATCCAAGTTTTCTTCCTTTAGTTCGGTATCAATGTGCTTCTTCATCTCTTCCAGCAGTGCTTTTGGACTGCCCTGCAACTTGACCGCGAGATTCTGCACTTTATACATTTCTTGCCACATATACCCGCCAATTGGCGAAACCGGACGAATATGGGCATGCTCAAGCAGCTGGACGAATACGTCCAAATGCTCCTTCTTATTCTGACCAAGCCGCTCGTTCACTTCTGGAATGCTCGCCAAATCGTTTGTACCGCCTGAACGCCCCGTCCAGAGCATCGAGCCTTCTTTGCCCGCGACGAATTTAATAAATCGCCAAGCTTGCTCCTGGTGCTTCGCTCCTTTTGGCATGACAAACGACCATCCGCCCGACCATGTAACATTTCCGTTTCCATCCGACGTAGGCATCGGGGCAATACCCCAATCGAATCTCGCATCGTCCATATCGTTTAGCAGCCAGTTTCCCTCATACATAAACCCGATTCTGCCGCTTACAAACGGATTTCGGCCCGTTTCTCTCATCGAATCCGTAAAGCCGGCTAGCTGCTTCACTCCATACTTTCTGGCGTAACCTTGCATCCATTCCAGCGCTTGCACAATATGGGGATCGTTAGGCGTGAGCTGTCCTTCCTTCTCCCACTCGCCGCCGAAATTCCAACCATGTGTATATAAGAATCCTTGAGCCTGCCAAGGGATAAAGCCTACTTGATCATAAAAGCCTTGTTTATTCAGCTTGTACATTTTCTCCGCCATTGCATCTAACTCGGCAATCGTATGGGGAGGCTTATTCGGATCGAGGCCCGCTTCCTCCATGAGCGATTTGTTATAGTACATTGCCCGGCTGTCTACATTCCAAGGAAGGGCGTAAGTTCTGCCGCCAAATTGCGTTTCTTCCCACACGTTCGGGTAATAAATCGAAGCCATTCCATCTCGGTTCACTTGATTAGACAAGTCCTCTAAAGCGCCCATAGCCGCCCATTCGCCAACTGCGAACCGGTCAAACATCGCGACGTCCGGCGCCTGACCGCCTGCGATAGCCGTTAATAACTTGTCCGATACTTGCGAATTGTCGGAGTTCTCGACAAAGGTCATTTTGACGCGAATATCCGGATTAGCCTCCTCGAATGGCCTCACAACTGTCTCATAGAATTCATTTTGAAACCCGCCGCCCCAAGGAAACCAGAAGCTGATGGTTACTGGATTGCCGCTTCTCGGCACATCGCTCGCCATGTCCGGATCTATAGCAGCCTGCCCTGTGGCTGCCGACGGGCTCGTAATCGATCCGCTGTCGGAACAAGCATACATGAATACGAAGATGAAACACATGAGAACGACTAGGTACACAATAGAAGCCTTACCTCGATGCACAAGCATTTTCATCAAATACATCCCCTTAACTCATACTCATATCACGCCATAAGCGGGATTGTCATCGCAACCTCGGTCCCTTGCCCTAAATGGCTCTTAATCTCAAGGCCGTACTTCATCCCGTAAGCGATCTGAATTTGGGAATGAATATTTCGCAGGCCAAAATGACGATGCTGCTCCTTCGCCCCCTCGCCGCACAACAGAAGCCGCAGTTCTGAGAGCTTATCCGGTCCAATCCCTGCTCCATCGTCTGTAACGATAAACTTGAGACATTCGCCCTCCCGGGTAAAGGCGACATCAAGCCTCCCTTTGCCCCGTTTCTTCTCGAGCCCGTGATAAATCGCATTCTCAACAAGCGGCTGAAAAATATATTTGAGCACTTTGTACTCCTCAAGCGACGGATCAACATGCATATGAAGCTCAAACTTATCCTTGTAACGAACCTTCTGAATCGTCATATAGCTGTCCAGCAGTTGAACGATCTGGCTGACATTCACCTCATCCCTGCCCTCGCTCAAGCTAAGCCGGAAATACTTGGACAGGCCGAATATCATCGTGCTGATATCGTTAACCTTGTGGATCCGCGCAAGCCAATGAATGGAATCGAGGGTGTTGTACAGAAAATGGGCGTTAATTTGCGAACCTAATATTTTAAGCTGAAGCCCTTGCTCTAGCAATTTTTGCACATAAAGCTGATTGATAAGTTCCTTAATACGGGAAACCATCTCGTTGAAATGATTATACATGTAGCCGAATTCATCCTTGCGCTTGTCTTCAATTTGCACGTCGAAATTACCGGTTTTTGCTTTGTTCATAGCTTGGATCATCTTCTTGAGCGGCCTATGTACAGTTGTAGCCATAATAACGGCAAACAAAATACCGATGAATGAGAACAGCACGACAAGCGATAGCATGAACCACTTGATATCCGCGGTCTCCTTCATGAGATCCTGACGCCGAAGCATGCCAATGAGCGTCCAATTGTTCGTTTCCAGCCGATTATAGACGAGGAGCATTGGTTCCCCGTTCATCGTTTTTCTAATAATCCCTTGATCTGTTTCCGCAGGCGTGAAGTCAAGGCTGCTAGATAACCGCATTCCGTCTTGGTCACCTACGATTTGTCCCTTGCCGTCGATGATGACATTCGAGCCCGACCCATTGTAATCAATCTCCGACAGCATCCCCTTGATCTCAGCCGGATCTATTTCGTAGATCAGCACGCCGAGAACTTCACCGCGCTTGCTGAAGTTTTTCTCAACTCTGCCGAAGCAGAATACGAGCTTGGAGCTCCAATTAACGAATGAAGGACGAATGCCAAAGTAAACCACCTGGCCGTTCGCCTCCCGAATTTGCTTATACCAGTCTTTATCCTGATATTCGTTGGAAAAGGTATTATAGACGGGAAAAGAGTCCTTAGGCGAATAGCGGAAGGAAGAGCCTTTCTCGCCTAATAAATAAATATTGGAAACGTCATTTCTTGAATTGACCCAATTCGATAAGAAGGCTGTGTTCGCGTCATTGATCTGAATTCGTTCAAGCTCGGATTTATAGTTTCCGCTTAGCTGCTTCTGAATCTCCTTGTTGCCAACGATCAGCAGTGAACGGTCCTCATAGTCTTGCAATAGATTGTCGAGCCTCTTGCCCACTTGCTGCGCATTCTGAAGCGCCATACCGCCAAATTTGTTCTCTATCATCTTGGTCGATTTATAATAAAATAAGCTGCCCATCACCGTAATGATAATCAACATGCTGGCGACGTAAATTAAGAACACCTTCACGCCAACCGCAGGGAGCTTCGAGCTTCTGCTTAACCACCACATGGATGAGTTCTCCCTTCTATGCGCCGTAATTACGATATTGAGAAGGAGTAATCCCTTCTAATTCTTTGAAATTTTTCACAAAATAACGGAAGTCTCTGTAGCCTACCTGTTCTGCCACTTCATATATTTTGAGCGAGGTTTGTTCTAGCAGCTCCTTCGCTTTGGCGATCCGAACGCGTATCAAATAGCGGCTAAGCGTTTCCCCCACTTCGGCATGAAATACTCGGCTAAGATACGAGGGATTCAAATAGATCTGTTTGGCGACATGATTAAGTCCGATCCCCAGATGATAATTATCTTGGATGAATTGAAGGGCCGAATCGATCGTGTATTTCTGTCCATATCCAGAAGCACTGGTGTCTTTCATAAGAAATGCGCTCATCACGGCATGCTTCCAATTATTTAACGGACTGCGGTATAGCTGGAGCTTCTGATGATACATGAGCACGCACGAATCTGAGCCGTTCCGCGCTTGGCACATGTCCTGCCATCTGGACAGCAGCATACCGATATGCGTGTTCATCTCACGGCGAACGGCCAGCGCAGAAGTCTGCTGAACCATATCCTGAAGCAGTGTGATCTGTTGATCGAGAAGATCGGACAGCTTGCCCTCATCCTTTAGCTTGATCGCGTGGAAAATACGATTGAGCCAAGCCGTATCGAGCGCTTCGACTTTCATGCCATTGTAAGGCTCGTCCACAGCATTGACAGCAAATACGTTCTGAGGTTCGTTGTCATTTGCCGTTGGTCCGAAGATTTGACCAGTCCCTTGCGCCAAATATTCCACGCTATTTGTAAGCGCTTCCCTAAATGTGAATAATAGCGATCTTCCATTTCCGATTTGGCTCGCTCCAATGCTTATCCGAACGCCTAGAACTTCGAACGCTTCTTCTATGGCGCGATTCGCGCAGCCGAGTACTTCATAATATTGATCGTTCACATCCTGTTTACAAGAGGAGACGATAAGCGCCACATCTGAATACTCGTTATCATGCAAAGGACAGGCCAAAGCCTTTATCTCAGCTTCCTTGAATATCTCCTCTATGAGATTGCCAATCGCATATCGCAAGAGCGAGCAGCCGGTTTCATCGAGATGCCTGTCTCCCCACTCGTGCACAACAGCCGATAACACAATCAGCTTGTTCGGATTTAAATCAATTTGGAGCATCTCCCATTTGGAAAGCAATTCTTGCTCCGGTATCGGACGGGACAAACACATTTCCAGATGCTTCTGTTTAGCAAGGGGCAGACTTTCCCTCATGCGGCCTGACAGCTCCGCCATCTTGCAGTTCATCTCATTCTTTTGCTTTATTTCGCCCACGCAGCGCTCGACGACCGCAATAAGGTCGTCCTCTTCAATGGGTTTGAGAATATAATCGCTTGCCCCCAGCTTGATGGCTTTCTGAGCATAGGCGAAATCGTCGAAGCCGCTAATAAAGATTACCTTTACATCTATATCGCGATTCTTCAGCTCGTTGAACAATTCCATGCCATCCATTGTAGGCATTCTTATATCAGAAATGATGATGTCAGGCGGATTCTCTTCAATCAGCTTCAGCGCTTCTATTCCGTCTTCGGCATCACACATAAATCGAACGCCATACGATTCCCAGTCGATGGTTTGTTTTAAACCTTCTCGAATCCAGTGTTCATCATCGATGACCATGAGCTTTATCAACAACGTTCACTCCTTATTCGAACCACGTAGTAGTAGTGTACTTCAAACCTTGGAACCCCTTACATGAGAAAATTATCCATTTCGGAGATTATACAATAATCTGACAGGAAATTGGTCTTTTGTCGCAATTTTAGAGAAATCGCAAAGTTCATTCACCATGTTGGACAGGCTAAAGCTAAGATAACTTTCATTTTAGTCAAATGAAATTAATATATATGTCGATATTGACATATGTCGTTGGATCGTTTTATAATACTTCGCATGCGAACTATTTGGATAAGAACGATTATGGCAAGGATGGTTGATGTTTATGGATGATCAGCACTATGAGAGAACCGTGCAGATCTTGCATTCATTCCGCGAAATTCATCAAATCCATTATCAGATGCTCCTCAAGATCGCCCAGCAGCACGGTATTACGCCACAGCAATTTCTCGTGCTGAGATCGCTGGCTTGCAATCCCGAGATGAAGCTGGCTGATTTATCCGATGAGCTGCACCTTGGCAACAGTACGACAAGCGGGATTGTTGACCGCATGGTAGAAGCAGAGCTCATCTGCCGTGAACGTTCGCTTACGGATCGGCGTTCGGTTACGCTGAGGCTTGCAGAGAAAGGCGAGCACATCTGGAACAAATTAGTGGATAGCAAGATGGATTGGGTTACGCCGTTTATGCAAATTTCAGCTGAAGATCAAATCGCTTTGCTCCGCATCCACAAACAAATCGTACACATCTTAGAGAAAACTCGAAAGGAAGATTAATTGTGACAACTGCTACTTCAAACGCTCTACGAAGAGGCCCTATCGTTGCGTCGCTGCTCATAGCCGCGTTCGTCGCGCTGCTCGCCCAGACACTGCTTAACGTCGCGCTGCCGAGCATGATGAAGGATTTAAACGTCAATGAAAACACCATTCAGTGGCTTATCAATGGTTACATGCTCGTTAACGGCGTGCTTGTACCAATTAGCGCATTTCTAATTTCCCGGTTTACGACACGCAAGCTGTTTCTTACTGCAGCAGGCTTGTTCGCAGTCGGTACGATCATATGTGCCTTCTCGCCGAACTTTACATTCTTGCTCTCCGGCCGTCTCATTCAGGCCGCTGGAGCCGGCATTCTAATGCCGCTTATGACCATCGTCTTCCTAACCATCTTCCCGGTTGCCGAACGCGGCAAAGCGATGGGCATGATGGGGATCGCAATGATCTGTGCACCAGCAATCGGTCCTACACTATCCGGTTATGTTGTTGAGCACTACTCGTGGCATGTTCTTTTCTACATTATATTGCCACTCTCGCTGTTTGCATTTGTTTATGGCGCATATTCCATGAAGAACGTTGTGAAGACCTCCACTCCGAAGCTCGATACGCTTGGCGTCATCTTGTCCACTATCGGTTTCGGCGGAATACTGTATGGCTTCAGCGATGCCGGCGCAGACGGCTGGGATAGCTCAACGGTAATTGCCTGCCTTATCGTAGGCGCGGTCGCCCTTGTGCTCTTCGTATGGCGTGAACTGACTGCCGAGAAGCCGCTCCTTGAGCTGAACGTCTTCAAATACGGCATGTTCTCGCTGACAACGATCATTAACATCATCATTACAATGTCCATGTATTCCGGTATGGTTCTGCTTCCGATCTACCTGCAGAATATCCGCGGCTTCTCGCCTGTCGATTCCGGCTTGCTGCTGCTTCCTGGCGCAATCTTGATGGGTATTATGTCGCCGGTAACGGGCATGATATTCGATAAGATCGGCGCACGCTGGCTTGCTGTTGCAGGCTTGACCATTTCGGCGCTGACAACTTACGAATTCAGCACGCTCACGGTCGATACAACCTATGCGCACCTGATTGTTACCTACACGCTTCGTATGTTCGGGATGTCCATGCTCATGATGCCGATTCAAACTGCAGGCCTCAACCAGCTGCCGCAGCGACTGAACGCACATGGTTCCGCGATGTCGCAAACGCTTCGTAACGTAGCCGGCGCATTAGGTACAGCGCTGCTCGTAACGATTATGTCCAACAAAGCAGCTTCCGTAGCTAAAGAGCTTGCAATTGCCGGCAAGATTGATCCGAAGGATCAAGTGAAGATGGCCGATGTCATTCAGCATGCAACCGTAACGGGCATTAACCACTCCTTCACGATTGCAACATGGTTAACAGCCGCAGCGCTCCTCCTTGCTTTCTTCATCAAGAAGACGAAGCCGCAGGAAGATAAGATTGTGCAACAGAAGGCTTCATAGTCTGCGGTTCATATAGAAAGCCGGTTGTTCCTTAGCGGAGCAACCGGCTTTCGTTGTTTTATAAACAATGACTTTTGACTTTACCGTATGGTTCGTTACAGCATGACTTTCTTGCCCGTGCGTGCGCTCTCCACGGCACCGAACACCATCGCTACACTTTTAATATTATCGAGGCAATCCGTCTCTGCTGGGCGTCCTTCCTCAAGTGCCGCAAACATCTCATCGAAGCAGCCGAAGTGGCCTTGCTGCCCGTTCCACACTTGCTTGCCTTCAACGCTGATCATTTCACGAATGAAACTCTCCGGCTTCGATGTATCGACATATTCGCAATGCGGCATCCCCGCTCCGTCCCAACGAGCGCCGCCCTTGCTGCCGGTTACGCGCCAATCTGCTTCCCATGAGGTGTTGAAGCCATCGGCGCACCAAGAGCCTCGATAGCTGAATACCGAGCCGTCGCTCATCTCGAAGATACAGATGGCCGAAGCATTGCCTTTGTACCATGAACCCGGAGGGTTGAACTCATGACAGTAGACGGACACCGGATCCGCGTCAATGATGAACCGCGCCTGATCAAACGTATGGATCGCCATGTCGATAATAAGAGGGTTATCCATCGCGTCACGGAAGCCGCCAAAATGCGCACCTAGGAAGAAGTCCGCATGAATGGAGCCGACGGTGCCAATCGTATCTGCGCGAAGCAAATCGCGGAAGGAGCGGATTTGCGGCAGATAACGGCGATTCTGCATCACCGAGTAGCGCTTGCCGGTTTCATTGCTGATAACCACAATTTCCTTCGCATCCTCATACGACTCCGCCATCGGCTTCTCGCCGAACACATTACAGCCAGCGCGCATCGCTGTTATTGCGATCTGCTTATGGCTCGCTGGAATCGTTACATCGAAGACAAGATTCGCGCCAGTCGCTTCGAGAGCTGTAGCCAGATCGGTGAACGTCGGCACATCAAGCCCTTTTTTCGCTGCCATCGTCTTCGCACTTTCCTCAAAAATATCGACCAAGCCCACAATTTCAGCATTTTCTCGTTGCATTGCATAGTCAATCCACGTATTCGACATTCCGCCGCAGCCGGCAACTACGATTCGATGCTTCGCCATCGTTAATTCTCTCCCTGTATATGCAAATTGCAAACTAACTTAATCGTACAGAAAGTCATGCTGCTAGACTAGAAACGAAATTGCGAACTATTCGTACAATCTTCTGATAGTTTGGTAAAATAAAGCGGTACCACGACCGAAATACTCACCATTTCCAATAAAATCGTATGGATGCGCAGAGGAGCCTGAGTACCGATGACCGTCAGTCCGTTGAAAGAAAACACGCGAATGCCTGATCGTACGTTTCCGATCAATGTATTTCTCGTCTCCAGCATTCATCTGCATTGGCATGATCATATCGAATGGATCTATGTGAAGGAAGGCCGTGCACGCGTGCAAATTGATGCATCGTTCCAGCTATTGCAGAAAGGAGAGCTTGCCTTCGTCAATACGAAGCAGCTGCACAGCGCCGTCGCAGTGGAGCAGGGAACAGAGATGATCTCCATCGTCTTCAATGAAGCGCTCGTTCGGGGCAGCGGGCTCGATATTACGGAGCATCATTATTTTGTGCCATACTTGCAGCAGCAGCTGAAGTGGCCGAGCTGGATGCTGGAAGCCGATCCATTCATCGAAGAAATGAACGCCTCCTTCACTCGGCTCGTCGCCGAATTTCAAAGCAAAATGCCTGGCTATGAGCTGCTGGTGAAGGCAGAGCTGCTGCGTATCTTCGGCCTCTACTTCCGTTATGCCGAGCGGAGCGCGGATCAAGCTCTGGCTATGTCTCGCATTCCCAAGCAGAGAACGTATGACTTCACGCAATTGCTCCATACGCTGCGCGATCGGTTTCAGGAACCGATCAGCGTCGATGAGGCGGCTCGCATGGTGAACCTCAGCAAAGCGCATTTCTGCAAAGTATTCAAGCAGGTCACCGGCAAGACGCTTATCGAATATATCCACCTGCTGCGCGTGCAGGAAGCCGAGCGGCTGCTGCTCGATACGAACTACCCGGTCACTGAGATAGCCGAGCTCGTTGGGTTCTCCAACATGACATACTTCGGTCGTGTATTCAAAAAAATGCGCAGCCAGGCACCGACGGAGATTCGCAAGGGGCAGCAGCTGTTGTACTAAAATTGGAGGTGGAGAAGCATATGTTTCCGATACTTGAAACAGAGCGATTACGACTGAGAGAAATTACAGAAGCTGATATGGAGAGTGTATTCGCATGTTTCTCGAATCGAGAAGTAGCTCGATATTACGGCCAAGAGCCGTTCGAATCGATCGAACAAGCTGTGAAGCTGATTGGTTTATTCGCGACGAACTATGAGAAAAAACGCGGGATAAGATGGGGCATAGAACGCAGGGATGAACCGGGTTTAATCTGTACCATCGGGTTCAATGCACTCGTGCTCCCCCATCGCAGAGCCGAGATCGGCTATGAGATTCACCCTGAGCATTGGCGGAGCGGCTATGCATCCGAAGCGATCCGCTGCGTGGTATCGTACGGCTTCGACACACTTGAACTCGCCCGCATTGGCGCGGTCGTCTTCCCAGAGAATGAAGCCTCGAACACTCTGATGAAGAAGCTTGGCTTCCAACATGAAGGCGTGCTGCGCGACTATATGGTGCAGGGCGGACGTTCGTATAGTGCGAATGTGTACTCGCTGCTGCTGAGAGATGGTATTTGATCTCTCAGCTCCTTTTTTGCGCATTCCCGCCACTGAGAGATCGTAACTGATCTCTCAGCTGCTACTTGGCGCTAATCGGCCGATTCTGATGCTGAGAGTGCGCGTTGCGCTCTCTCAGCTCTCTCAAACCGCTATGTTACTTGGGCTGTGGTGCTGAGAGATCATATTGGATCTCTCAGACTCGTAAATCCAACAAAAAAATGCCGAGAAGCCAGTTGGACTGGTGTTCTCGGCACTCGCTTTGAGCCCGCATCATGCGGGCTTCTCTTATGGAATCGAATTATTTCACGTACAGGCGACCTGTCTCTTCCCAAATCTCGCCTGGTGCCAAGCTGAATAAGCCGATCTGATCTGCTGGCAGATCACTGAATGGCGCATTGACCAGGTTCACTTGCGGCTCTGGGCAGAAGAAGCCTTCTGTCGCGCCGTTGTTCCAGATCATCCACTGCTTGTACGATGTTCCAACATCATACACAAGCGTTGCACCATGCTGCGTATCGGTCAGCTCCATCCGGTTGCGGCCGTTCTGAGCGACTGCCGTATAGTGGTTGTCGAGTGACTCGAAGAACGGATAGACGCCTTCGCCCTTCATCAACTCTTCGTTTGCCGTCAGCGACTGATACTCGCCCGTTGGCAGCATACGCTCACTCATTTCCCAGCGGTCGCCTATCGTCAGCTTCAGCCGGTAATCCTTCGCCGAGCTGCCCGGTACGAACGGTGCGTTCACGGACGTATGGAACGCGAATAGGCATGGCATCACATCATCGCCGTCATTGCGGACCAGCACATGCTGATGCAAGCCGTCTTCACTGATCGCATAGCGCAGTTTAACCG
The DNA here is from genome assembly GCF_056120345.1 of Paenibacillus sp. sgz302114. Lineage (NCBI taxonomy): Bacteria > Bacillati > Bacillota > Bacilli > Caryophanales > Paenibacillaceae > Paenibacillus > Paenibacillus sp. sgz302114. The sequence continues at coordinate 214,277 of NZ_JBVYOI010000001.1, read as the reverse complement.
TGAATTTATGCGGCAAATACGTGTATACTGCACTTTGCTCGTCCACTTTCAGCGAAACAACAACATAGCTTTCGGTTGCCGTCGTGCCGAAATCATCCACCGTCCACGTCTCGCTATGTACAAAGCCATGCAGATGGTTGCCCGTAGCTGGCTCGTTGACCGGGAACTGGTACGTGCGGCCGTTCCATGGGAACTTGCCGTCCTCGAACCGATTCGGTGGAATGAGCACCGGAATGCCATGAATGAATGGACGCGCCTTGAACGATTCCATCTCGTCCATCGTCGGCTCATGCAGCAGCTGCCAGCCCTTCGATGTATCGCGGAATGCGATCAAGTTGCCGCCAACCTCCGGCAGCATCGCTGCTTCGTAGCGGCCGAACTTCAGCCATACGGCAGGCTCGCCTTGATACGTGCCTTGAAACGCTTGATTATCGCTCATCGTTAGTTTTACTCTCCTTTTGCTACGTCACGGATACTGTAACGCCAAGCAATTAATACTGGTACCGCTTCAGCCATAGCCCACAAACCGTCGTCCAGTTCGCAACATGCGGATCGCTCTCGGCAAGTCCGAGGCCATGCTGACCTTGCTCATACACATGCAGGTCGAATGGAACACCTGCGCGGCGCAGCGCCAGCGCAAAGTTCAGGCTATTCTCCACCGGCACGGCTCCGTCATCCGACGTGTGCCAGAGGAAGGTCGGCGGCGTGTCCGTCGTCACTTGAAGCTCTCCGCTCAGCTGCACGATCATCGCCGGGTCCGGCTGCTCGCCTAGCAGATTGATCCGCGAGCCTTCATGCGTATACGGCGATTGCAGCGTAATGACCGGGTAGCAGAGGATAAGCTGATCCGGTCGGCACGACATGCGCTCGATCGGATCAACCGCCTCCGGCTTCCCGGCATCATAGTGCGTCCCTGCCGTCGACACAAGATGGCCGCCTGCGGAGAAGCCGAGCACGCCGATCTTGTTCTCGGCGATGCCCCATTCAGCCGCATGCAGGCGCACATAGCGGATCGCCCGCTGCACATCCAGCAGCGCTGCCGGGTATTGGTACGGCGCGACGCGGTAGCGCAGCACGAAGGCGGAGATGCCGATGCTGTTCAACCACAGCGCAATCGGCTCTCCTTCATGATCAGCACGCATGCCGTAGCCGCCGCCCGGGCAGACGATGACAGCGCCACTACTACCGCTGCCATCGCCTCCCACCAAGTATGGCGTCAGCGCAGGGCGATCTTCATCCGTCACTCCTGCTGCAAGCGGCGCGCCTTCAGGCCATAGCTCGACTAGTTGCTGCGCAGATCCAGCCATTTGATTTCCTCCACAGACAACTCAAGATTTGTTGCTTCCAGGCACGATTTCATCTCCGCTTCGTTACGTGCACCGATGATCGCCCCTGTCGGGAACGACTGGTTCAGAACGTAAGCAAGCGCGATTTGAATGGTCGATACGCCCTTTTCTTTACCCAGCTTCTCAGCACGGTGATAACGTTCCCAGTTATCGTCATTATAGAACACGCGGACCAAATCTGCATCTGTCCGATCTTCTGGCGTGAAGCGGCCAGTAAAGAAACCGCGCGCTTGGGATGACCACGACAGCAGCGGCAGGTTCGATTGCTCATGCCAAGCTAGAATTTCATCGTCAACGCTGATGCAATCCGCCCAGTATGGTTCTTTCGCTTTGGCAAGGCTCAGGTTCGGGCTGCTGAATTCGAAGCCGCGCAGACCGTTCTTCGCCGCATATTCATTCGCTTCCTGCAGACGAGCTGTCGTCCAGTTCGAGCCGCCGAATGTGCGGATACGTCCTGCTTCGATATGCTCGTTCAAGATGTCCACGATCTCGCCAACCGGCACGTTCGTATCGTCGCGGTGCAGCGCGTACAGATCAATATAATCCGTGCGCAGACGCTCCAGACTCGTCATAAGTTCATTATAAATCGCGTTCTTATTCACTTGCGGGCCATTCTGGTTCGGATGGCCTCCTTTTGTCCAGACGTTAATCTGTTCGCGGTTTTGGCGCTGCTCCATCCAAATGCCGAGCGCCTTCTCGCTCTCGCCGCCACTATAGATATAAGCGCTATCGATCGTGTTGCCGCCGATTGCTACATAATTATCCAAGACCTCGCTTACAGTCTCAATAATAGCTGGGCTGAAATAATCCGAGCCCATGATCAGTTGAGAAATCCCTTGCTTCACGCCTGGCAATTGAATCTGTTTCATTATAAGTTGCTCCTATTCTATATTCTCGTATAAGATAGATTAGTTCGACTAGATGCTTACACGCTTACGCGAATAAGCAGACTCGAGACAAGCGTCAATAACCTTCATATTGGCAACTGCATCGTCACCGGCAAAGTCCGCCTCTTGCTCGCCCCATACGATTCTCGCGAACGTATCGGCTTGGAGCGCATATTGATTGAAGACAGGCTGCTCGACCACGCGCTTGCCGCCCTTCGAATGAACGATGAAATCGAAGTTGCCGACGAACGCTTCCGGCACTTCAATACGTCCTTCTGTGCCAAGAATTTCGAGCGAATTCCGGAATGCCGCCCACATGCCGCAGTCGAATGTCAGTGCGACCTTGTTCGGGAATTCAACAATGCCTGACGCCATCATATCGACGTTGTCGTGCTCAGGCGAGAGCAGCGCATGGACGGTTGCCGCTTCTGGCTCCGAACCAAGAATGAGTCTTGCAGCGCTGAGCGGGTAACAACCTACATCATAGATCGAGCCGCCGCCCCAGTCTCTGCGGTAACGTACATTCTTCGAATCGCCGGCATTGTTGAACGTGAATGTGCCATGAAGGCCACGCAGCTCGCCGATCTCGCCAGATGCGATGATCTCAGCGATCGCCTTATAGCGCGGGTGTTGGCGATACATGAACGCTTCTGCCAGATGCACGCCATTCTTCTTAGCAGCATCCGCCATACGCTGTGCTTGCTGCGCATTCATCGCGATTGGCTTCTCGCATAGCACATGCTTGCCAGCTTCCATTGCGCGAATGGACCATTCCATATGTAAGTGATTCGGGAGCGGGATATAGATCGCATCGATCTCCGAATCAGCCAATATCTCTTCGTAGCTGCCGTATGCTTTTGGAATGCCAAGCTTCGCAGCAGTTTCTTCAGCTTTTGCAAGATCTCTGCTTGCAATCGCTTTCACTTCGCCCGTTTCAGAAAGTTTCGTACCTGGAATAACGGAATTCACGGCGATACTGGCACAGCCGATAACGCCCCAACGCAATTTACGAGTCAATGTGATTGCCACCTTTTTCAGAAATTGGATTCGTCCCTAGTATAGTCCATATTGATGTGGGAAGAAATATAAAACAACTACATTTTCATATAACAATCACGTCTCAACGAAAGTAGGAATTCGATTGGAACACCTCTTGGAGCTGCTCATTTTTCGCTATGGTTATGTAGGACTTATGCTCGCGCTTGCCCTTGGAATCGTTGGAATTCCTGTCCCGGATGAAGCATTGCTCACCTATTCCGGATTTCTCGTAAACAATGGAACATTGCATATGATATGGGTCATGCTCTGCGCTTTTCTTGGAGCTGCATTCGGCATTACGGCAAGCTACGGCATCGGCATCCGTTTCGGCCTGCCCTTCCTGCTCAAGTATGGCCCGAAGCTGCACATGTCCCCCGCCAAGATCGAACGCGCGCAAGGCTGGATGAACAAATACGGCAATTTGCTGCTATTCGCAGGCTTCTTCGTTCCAGGGCTCCGTCATTTGACTGCCTACATGGCAGGGATGTCGCGGCTAAAGCTGCGCACGTTCATGCTGTATGCCTACGCGGGAGCGTTTATCTGGAGCACGGTCTTCATCTATGTCGGCTACATGCTCGGAGAACAGTGGCTTACCGTTAAGCACTACGTCCACCATTACGGCTCCGCGTTCATCCTGTACGGTGCGATTGCCGCGCTTGCTCTCATCAGCTTGAAGCTGCTGCTCTCTATGAAGAAAGTGAAAGCCTAACGCTGGATGCCAAAATACTTCAGCAGCGCTGCGTCGAACTCCGCATCGTTCCCCGGCGTAAGCACTTCTACTTCTGAGTCTTTGAAAATACGCACCTCGTTGCCGAACACCGTTACGCGCCCTTCGCTTGTCCGGATCGCTAGAATCGGAGTCTGTCTAAAGATCGAATCCGGCGCGTTCTCACACCAAAAAGTCGCAAACTCATAATCTCCCGCAAGCTGCGGTTCCTCCGTAAACGAATAGATCCGGTGCCACTCGTCTCGCTTCAGCTCGGTTAGAAACCAACCAAACTCCGCATCCGGCTCCAGCCGGTAGATCTCTTCTCCCTGCGTTTGCTCCTTATAAGCAGTCATCTCAATCGGCTCTCTCGGCACAATTCCGCCCACCCCGACATCGCACAGATACGGCTGGCCATCCACGATAACCTTCAGCACCTGATGGCGGCGCTTCGGCGGCGAATCCGTGGAATCACGCCAGAACCTCGCGACCAGATCGGTAACATCATAGCCTAGCTCGCGCAGCAGCCAGCCGAACAGCGCATTCAGCTCGAAGCAGTAGCCGCCTCTTTGACGCGTGACGATTTTGTCATAAAGGCTAGTGATGTTCAGCGACAACGGGATACTTCTCAAAATATCCAAGTTCTCATAGGGAACCGCATGGAGATGGCAATATTGCAGCCTCGCTAGCACAGCTGCGCTTCCATCGATTGGTCCTGAGTAGCCAATTCGGTCCAAATAAGCTTTAACTTCCGGTCGTGCTTGTGGCTGTTGCTGTTGCTCCATCTTCATGTGACGCTCCTTTATCGTTGTTTGCGTTTCATTATAGCGCAGAACTGCGTATAATCAACATCAAATAGAGTGCAAACGGCTGTCATGTGAAAATAGATAAAGGATGCTGAGTGAATGACCGTTTATAGAGGGGAAATGTTTTTTCAGCAGGATGATTTTCCATTCCATATCCATCGGTATACGATTGCAAGAGGGGAGCATATCCCAACGCACACCCATGAGTTCGTCGAGCTTGTGTTCGTCGTCGAAGGGAGCGCCATCCATGAGATGTCCGGTCATACGTATCAGCTCGCTGCCGGAGATGTCTTCGTCGTGGAGCCGAATGTATATCACAGCTACACCTGCTCGCCGGACAAGGAGACGATTGTGTACAACGTGCTCTTCGATGCCTCTTTCCTTCAGCAGGAGATGGAAGTGCTGCAGCAGATGCCGTCCTTCGTGGGCTTCTTTTATCTCGTTCCTTTTCTGCGCAAAAGCCAATCATTCATCCCGTACCATCCGCTCCATCCTGCGCAGAGACTGCAAATCCAGTCCCATCTGCAGACGATTGAAGATGAATTCCGACAGCAGCGCGAAGGCTATCAGCTTATGATTAAGACTCGCTGGATTGAGTGCCTTGTCTGGCTGAGCCGCTATCATCAGGAGAATCGCAAATCGCAAAAACCTACCGCCATCAGTGATCAAGCATGGATGGAATCGATCGTCAACTATGTGGAGCTTCACTATTATCAGCCGTTCACGCTTCAGCAGCTCAGTCAGCTATGCGGTATGAGTGTCTCCTCGTTCACCGCCAAATTCAAAGAAGCGACTGGCCTCAGCCTCGTCGATTATAAGCATACGGTTCAAGTCCGCCACGCCGCGAATCTGTTGCAGACGACCGATAAGAAGGTGCTCGAAATCGCGCTGGAAGTCGGCTTCGGCGACATCAGCTTCTTCAACAGGATGTTCCGCAAGCATACGGGCGTGACACCTCGGGAGTACCGGAGCAAGCAAGATTAATGACGAGATTACAGCTAAGGATGGATGATCATATGAGATAAGCTAATTATCAGACTTGAAGCGGCGGCGATAACCAAACAAAAAAAAAGCGATGCAGATTTCTCTGCACCGCTTTTTTCTATTATTTCGAAGTCCAGAGTGCTACACGATCTTGAACGTACTTCGTGTATCCTGCTTCCATTTTCTTCACGCCTGCTTTATCAAGCTCAGCCATGTACTCATCCCAAATTTTATCGAAGTCAGCTGGTTTCGCCAAAATCGCTTGCGGGATGCGTTTCCATGTGATGTCTTTCATCTTCGTGCCAAGGATAGATACTTCGTCTTCGCCTGGAATTTGGATGTTCCATGCTGCGCCGTATGCCTTGATTTTGAACTCATCTTCTTTCGGGAACAGATCTTTCCACGTTGTCGCTTTGTAAGCCGCCAAAGTTTCTTTCTCTACATCGCTGTAGCCGTTTACGAGCTGCTCAGGGAAGTTCTTCGTGTAGTAGTTGCCGGACTCATCCTTCGCGCCGTCGCCGTAGTGAACCATCATGTTCCAGTAGAAGCCGATACCGGATTCTTTCGTGAATGCAGTGTTATCATTGTTGATGCGGTCTTGAACTTCTTTAGGTACTACGCGCTTGCCGTTCTCGATCTTGTAGTGCTTGCCTTCAATACCCCAGTTGTTGAGAACTTGGAACTCATCGGAAGCAAGGTAATCCAAGAACTTGATCGCGCGAACCGGATCTTTACATGTGCTGGAGATGGAGATACCATAGCCGCCCATGAAGCCTGTTGGCCAGAAATCGGCTTGTTTGATGTCTTTGGACATTGTTACTGGGTAGTGACCGTAAGTTTGATCGAACTTGCCTGCTGTTTTCAGAGCTTGCTGTGCATCGTTGTAATCCCAGTCTTGGTCGATCAGACCAAGCACGCGGCCTGTTGCGACTTTCGATTTGTATTGGTCATACTTTTGAACGAAGCTTTCTTTGTCAAGAAGGCCGATATCGTTCATATGGTTCAACCAACGGAAGTATTCTTTCTCTTCCGGACGACGGAAGTGGTAGATGGCTTCGTTCGTGTCTTGATTCACGAAATATTCGCCGTCATCGGAGCCGCCTGTTGTCGATACCGCAGGGTTCGTAACGGAGATGTACATATGCCAGTCGTCTGCGTTCAACGATACGCCGATGTTTTTGTTGCCGTTCTCATCCGTTGGGTGCTTCTCGAGGTACGATTTGATTACTTTCTCGTAATCTTCAACCGTACGAACTTCAGGGTAACCTGCTTCCTTCACGACACGGTGTTGAAGCTCGAAGCCGCCGCCTGCTACGAAGCGCTGCTCGTTTACTGCTGCCCAAGTTGGGATGGCATAGATGGATTGATCCGCATTCGTATATTTACCGCGAGCAAGGTTGTCGCCAAGCACGCGCTTAATATTCGGTGCATATTTGTTAATCAGGTCAGTCAAGTCGATAACTGCGCCTGCATCAACAAGCTTGCCGATATCGCCTTTCGCGGAAATCAGGTCCGGATACTCGCCGCTTGTTGCCATGAGAGCTACCTTCTGGGCAGGGTCGCCTACTGCGAATTCTGCGTCCAGCGTAACGCCGGTCTTCTTCGTCAGTTCTTTACTTACATCGTCTTGCATGTTATTCCAGTTCGGATTCGGGTCTTCCGCAAAGAACGAGAACGAGATCGGAGAAGTATCTTCCGCAGCTGCTGCGTCCTTGTTTGCATTCGCATCATTCGTTGCATTTGTATCGCCCGAATTCGCAGTTGTCGAATTGTTGCCTTTGTTTGCTTCACTGTTCGAAGTATCGTTGTTGTTGCTGCCGCATCCTGCGAGCAGACCTGCAAGCAGTGTTACCGACATCAGAACCGAAGCGGTTGTTTTCTTTCTTTGCATGTTGCAAACCCTCCTAATTATGTATGAATGAATATTGTATAAACAGGTTGCCCTGCGAACACCGAGAATAGTTGAAGCTCTTGCTCACTTGCTCACTAACTCTTTACTGCACCAAGCGTCATCCCTTTGACGAAGTAACGCTGCAGGAACGGGTACACCATGAGAATCGGAACCGTAACGATAATCGTAACCGCCATCTTAACCGATTCAGGCGAAATCGACGCCATTACCTCGACCATGTTGCGACCGCGGAAGTTATCGACGTTCGTCTGCGTGCTCTGGATGACCTTCATCAGCTCATATTGCAGCGTCGTCAGGTTATCATTCGATGCATTATAGAGGAACGTATCGAACCAGGAGTTCCACTGCCCGACCGCCAGGAAGAGTGCGATCGTCGCAAGCGCCGGCTTCGTAAGCGGCAGAATGACACGCCAGTAAATCGTGAAATCGTTGGCGCCATCGAGCTTGGCTGATTCTTGCAGTGCATACGGGATACCGTCAATGAAAGAGCGGATGATGAACACGTTGAACGCGCTGACAAGGCCTGGAAGAACATAGACGGCAAACGTGCCCATCATATGCAGATCCTTGATCAGAATGTAGAACGGAATCAAGCCACCGGATACATACATCGTCAGAGCCAGGAAGGTCGAGACGAATTTGCGTCCTTGGAAGTCCACTCTGCTTAGTGTAAAAGCAAGCATCGAGGAGCTGATTAATCCAAGCACAGTACCAATGACTGTACGCAGAACAGATATTTTGAGCCCTTGGAGCAGGCCGGAGAAAGCGAAGATCGTATCGTAATTTTTCAATGTGAACTGTCTTGGGAAGATCGTGATGCCGCCTTTTACACTATCCGTCGAATCGTTCAGAGAGATCGCGAGCACGTTCAGGAACGGATAGAGTGTAACGATTGTTACTATCGCAATGGTTACGTACACAACGATATCAAAGACGCGGTCCGACCAAGGCGTGCCGCTTGTTAGTCTCTTCGTAGCCACCTTGTCGCCTCCTATATGATGCTTTCTTTCGTAATTTTCTTGAATATGCCGTTAGCGGTGAAGAGCAAGATGACACTGACAACGGAGTTGAATATGTTGATCGCCGTACCGAAGGAATATCGTCCCATGCCTAAACCGTAGTTAAGCGCATACAAGTCAAGAGTCTGTGAGTAATCCCGTACGAGATTGTTGCCAAGCAGGAACTGCTTCTCGAAGCCGATGCTGATCAAGTGGCCGATCGAGATAATGATGAGAATGATAATGGTGGAGCGGATACCCGGCAAAGTAATGTGCCATACCTGCTGCAGCCGGCTTGCACCGTCGACGCGGGCCGCCTCGTACAATTCAGGGCCGATGCCTGCGATTGCTGCTAGATAGATGATCGTGTTCCAGCCGGTTTCCTTCCAAACATCGGATGCCGTTACGATCGACCAGAACAGATTACCCTTCGCCATGAACTGAATCGGTTCGTGTATCAGATGTAATCCGACGAGCACCTCGTTCACGACGCCGTTATCGGTGGACAGCATCTTTGAAATGATGCCTGCTGCTACAACCCAAGATACAAAGTGTGGCAGGTAAGAGATCGTTTGAACAACGCGCTTGAACATTTGCTGCCTGACTTCGTTAAGAAGAATGGCGAGGATGATCGGAATCGTGAAGCCGGCGATCAATCCCATTACGCTCATCGCAAGCGTGTTGCGCAGCGCTTGGAAGAACGAATCATCATGGAACAATTCTTTGAAATAATCAAACCCTACCCAATCTTGCTCGAAGAACGATTTGGCTGGCTTAAACTTCTGGAAGGCCATCGTCCAGCCCCATAGCGGCAAGTAACTGAACACGAACACCCATGCGATAAAAGGTATGCTCATTAAGTACAAGTACCGCTGCTGTAGCATCGTGCTAAAGAACCGCGAAGTCTTCTTCTTTGCAGGTCGTTCTATCTTTCCCGCTTCCGCTGTTACCGCTTTCATTCGTACTACCTCCTTGCTGTATGTACCCATGATAAAGGAAATAAAGCGTTTTCAATACCATCACAATTCAGACCAAAATCATGTGAAAATTGAACATTATGCGGTGACCGATTACAGCGAAATGATTACTTTTTTCGAAAACCAGACGGCGAGCTGCCTACATATTTGCGGAATTTAGCATGAAAGTAGTCCACATTGGCATAGCCGACCTTCTCCGCCACTTGATACACCTTCATCCCTTGCACTAGAAACTCTTTCGCCTTCTCAATCCGCACCTTGTCGAGGTAAGTGTTGAAATATTCGCCCGTCGTGTTCTTGAACAGCTTCCCAAGATAAGCGCTGTTATAGTTGAACACCTCGGCGAGCGATTCCAGCTTTAAGTTCTCATCGTAGTTGCGCTGAATGAGATCAATCATCTTGCGCATCAGCTTGTCGGCGCTGTCTCCTTGCGAGGCAGAAGCCCTGAGCCCTCTGAGCAGCTGAATAACGTGCTGCTCTAATGCTGGATAGCGAGTGAGCTGATAGACCTCCATAATCGCAACCGAGAGCTGACCGCTTCTTGCGTACACGTCTGCGTCATGCTGCGACATTTTGCCTAATACGACTGTCAGAATTTGCACGAACAACGACTTGATGACCTGTTCCGAACAGCCGCGCGCGATGAAGAGATGGCCTGTGCCTGTTACAAGCTGGTCAATCGCTGCCTCATTGCCGATATCAAGCGCAAAGTATAATTTATCAATGATTTCCGCGCAGACCTCTTGATCCACGGGGGTAGGGACAGCTGCATCCACTTTGCAGATTGGCGCTGTCGCCTGCGTAATTAGCTGATTACCCTCATAGAAGAATTGCTGATTTAGAAGCTTCAGTGCCCCTTCATAGGATCGATTAATGTCTGAGAACTGCTTCACCCGCTCGCCTGCGGTAACGATCGCTTCCAGCTGCAGCTCGGCCGCCAGCGCCTCAATTTCTTTGTATACGGATTTACGAACCTGCTCGAATTGCAAATTTTCCTTCACAAGCAAGCCGATGTGCAGCCCGCTTATAAAGATCGTCCCTCTGCCCTTCTCATCGAACGATTGGCAGAGCCGCTTCTTAAACGCAGCCCGATCGCTTGGCTCCGCTTCTTTCCCTTCGTGCTGCAGCCTAATAAGCGCAACGTTATAGCCCTCCCACAGCAGCCCCGCGTCCGCCAGCTCATAGTCCTGCAGCGGGAGCTGTTCCTCCGAGCTCGTCAATATCGTCTGAATGGCGCGCTCCATATCCCATTCCACTCGTTCGTTCTGCCGCTGCCGCAAGTCCGTCTCCCGCTCCAAGGAAGCCTTTAATTTATGCAAATACTCGATCAGCTCATCCTCATCGATCGGCTTCAACAGATAGCCGTCAATACTCAGTGCAATTGCTTTCTTCGCATAGTCGAAGTCGGCATAGCCGCTAAGAATGAGTACGTGGACGGATGGGTCGGTTTGTCTTAACTTCTCGATGACTTCGAGGCCGCTCATGCCCGGCATACGAATGTCTACGATCATTAAGTGCGGCGAATATCGCTCATACTTCTGGAGAGCTTCCTTGCCATTCGCCGCCGTATCCGCTACCTGAAAGCCATGCTCCTCCCAGTCAATTAGCGTGCGCAGTCCTTCGCGAATCATCGGTTCGTCATCCGTAATGAGTACCTTATACATGAGCATGCTCTCCCTTCGGAATGGTAAATTGCACTCGTGTTCCAATACCTGGCTCGCTCCAAATAACGAGACCGGATTCATTGCCATACAACAGCTTCAACCGCATATGCACATTGCGTAGTCCAATTCGGTTCCCTTCACCGTCATCCTGATCGTCAAAAGTCTGATTCAACGCTTGCAACTTCTCCCGCGTCATCCCTTCGCCGTTATCAATTACTTCAACATGAAGCATGTCGCCTATCAGCTCCGCGATGACGCGGACGATGCCGCCTTCCTCCCGGTTCTCAAGCCCGTGGATAACGGCATTCTCGACAATCGGCTGAATAATGAGCGGCAGAATCGGCACCTGTTCAGCTGCTTCATCAATCAGAAGCTCGTAGCGCAGCCGATCTTCGTAGCGGAATTTCTGAATGTCCAGATAGCAACGGACCATCTCGATCTCTTGGCGAAGAATAACAGTTCGATTGCCTGCCTCGAGGTTTTTCCGCATCATTTTGCCAAGCAGCCTGACGACATTGGAAATCTCCTTTTCTCCCTTCAGATGCGCCTTCATCCGAATCGACTCCAGTGCGTTAAACAGGAAGTGCGGGTTAATTTGGCTTGCCATCATCTTGAACTTGATTTCATTCTGCTTCGACTGAATCTGCGCGTTCTGCTCATGCGAATCCTGCACCTCGACGATGAGTCCATTAATACTGGCTACCATCGCATTGAACTGCCTGGACAGCTGCCCGATCTCATCCTTGCCGTCAATTTCGAGCGTGACGTCCAGATTGCCTGTGGCAACCTTCGAGATATACTTGCTCAGCCGGAACATACGCTTGGACAGCATCGTCGCAAAGCCGTAGATGAGTCCGATGGCTACGATAAGACTGATCGAAATAACGGTGAGTGCAAGAATAATGATTTGATTCGCATCCTTCACGATGCTCTCAATCGAGAATACCGATATAATCCGAAGTCCGTTCAAGCTTGATGTCGGGAAGAGCGGCTCGATCTGAATTTGCGATGAGCGTCCACCCACAACCGCTTGGTAGCTGCCGAATTGCTTGTTAATGACTTGAGGATCGAAATGAATGTCGGCGAGCGTCTTCCCGACTCGTCCGGGACGATTCGCGGACACGATATGATTGTCATTGTCGACGAGCATCGTATCGAACGATTCTTGACCGAGAATCGAATCCAGCATTCGGCCGTTCACATTGATGACGAGCACGCCACTCGTATGGCGATTAATGAAATCGATTTTGCGTACAAGGCTCAAATAGTTGTGATTATCCCGCTCATCTTCAATATAATACCAACCGATCAACCCGCTGCTCGTCAGCGCCTTCTGGTACCAGCTCGATTGGGTAATGGCTCCAGTAGGCTGGATAAGCTCCCAGTTGTTAAGCAGCGTCTTATTGTGAACATAGAGTCGAATGTTGGAAATCTCTTTGTACAGCCTTATGTAATCCTTAATATCCGGATAGTCTCTATAGGCTTTTACAACATCGTAAACGGTTTCATATTGATTATTGGCAAGTCCTTCGAGCCTCGTATCAAATGTCATCCGGTACGCAATATCTGTTGAGACGTTAATGACCTCGCTTGTACGTTTCTTCACTCGGTCCACGTTCGTCACGGTCTGCTCTTGTGCGTTCTGAAGCGCCATATGCCGCAGCTCGCTAGTCAAGAAAACACCGACAATCATGACCGGTACGAACACGACGACGATACAGGACAGAATGAGCTTCGTCCGGAGCTTCAAATCATTCATGCTGCGTATTACGAATTGGAACAAGGCCTCACGTTCCCTTCCTCATTATTGAAATGATGCGATATAACGACCAGATTTTGGAAGCGTTTTCAATTCCGGTGCTTCAGACGCCTATGCTTCATTGTAATTCAATGAGTGTATACTGAACATGCGGTAATTTCAAGAAATTTCATGTCAAAATTAGTGATTTTACAAACATGAAAAAAGCCGCCTCAGTCGCGGAAACGAAGATTTGATATCCTCGCTATGCCTAGACTGGTACGGCTTTCGTAATTATCACTCTGCAGAATAGCTGCGTTTATGGCGTTATTTCAGACTCGGAGCGGGTAGCGGTGCCGGTGGCAGAGACGGAGACGGAGATGGAGGTCCCATCGCGAGCGACGATGCTTGCTGAGCATCGACTTGCTCCGTGAATCGCTGCACTTCTTCCTTCAGTCCCAGCATGCGGCGGTCAAGCACGCCAATCATATCCGCAGTTTCTTTCAGCTGCTCACGAATAGATTCTGGCATATCATCATGAAACTGATAATAGATCTTGTGCTCAAGACTCGCCCAGAAATCCATCGCGATCGTACGAAGCTGGATTTCTACGCTTACATGCTCGATTCCTTCGGAGAGGAAGATGGGAATCTCGATAATCATATGAAGGCTCTGATAGCCATTCGGCTTCGGATCCTTGATATAGTCCTTCACCTCGATGACCTTAACGTCGCTCTGTCTTTGGATCATGTCGTAAACACGGTATACGTCTGTCGTGAAAGAGCATATGACGCGCACGCCGGCGATATCGCGAATATGGCGAGCCGCATTCTCTTTGGAGACGTCTACCCCTTTGCGCTGCAGTTTCTCCACAATGCTCTCCGGCGACTTGATCCGTGTTTTCACATGCTCGATCGGATTATAGTTATGTACAAATTGAAGCTCTTCGTTCAGAATCGTTAGCTTCGTGTTAATCTCATCGAGCGCGAATTTGTAGCTCATTAACATTTTGGCCCATTCCATCACCATTTGTTTGTCCATCATATTCGTTCACTCCTGCCTGGTTTAACTTATAGTATTGGTGAGAGCAGCCGTACGCAGGATTCCTTGAATCGCTGATACGTCGACCGCTGCTGATAGGCTTCGTAGGTGAGCTCTCGGCTCACTTGCATGTCATCTTCGAATATACGTTGCAGCTTGCCTGCGGTTTCCGTATCGTACAGAATCGCATTCACTTCGAAATTCAGCTTGAAGCTGCGAATGTCGACATTAGCCGTGCCGACGGAGGCGATCTGACCGTCGACGACGATCATTTTGGCGTGGAGGAAGCCTTTCTCATAAAGGTAGCATTTCATCCCTTCTTCGAGCAGCTCGCCGAGATAGGAGTAGGACGCGAGATAGACCATTTTGTGATCGGGCTTGCTCGGAAGCATGATGCGCACGTCTTTGCCAGACAGTACTGCCATCTTCAAGGCGGTCAGCAAGCTTTCATCCGGGATAAAATAAGGCGTCTGAATATAGACCGTTTCCTTCGCGGAATTGATCATCTTAATATAGGCGTTCTTGATCTGTTCGAGCGATTGATTCGGTCCGCTGGAGACGATCTGCACGCCGGCCTTGCCGGTATCTCCTGCGGGCGGGAACAGCGCGAGCACATCTCTGCCGATTTGATCCACGGATGCGAGATTCCAATCCATCATGAAATGCGCCTGCATCTGGGACACCGCATAGCCGGTAATGCGAAGATGGGAATCGCGCCAGAACCCGTAGCGCTCGTTAAGGCCGAGGTACTCGTCGCCAACATTGATGCCGCCGATGTAGCCGATTTGACCGTCGATGATCACTAGCTTCCGATGGTTGCGGTAATTCACGCGAATGTTAAGATACGGAATCTTCGACGGGAAGAAGTAAGCGACTTCACCTCCCGCGTCCTTCAAGCGGCGGAAGAAATGGCGCGGCAGATGCGAGCTTCCGATATCGTCGACGAGGAAGCGCACTTTGACGCCTTGTTTGACTTTGCTGGTAAGCACGTCTAGCAGCCTGTTTCCGAGCGAGTCGTTCGACACGATGTAATACATCAGATGGATGTGATTCGTCGCGCGTTCGATATCGTCGAAGAGTGACTCGAATTTCGCGTTGCCGTCGGTGAAGATATCCACCTTGTTGTTCTGCGTATACAGCGCGAAGCCACTGGTGAGGTTCATGTAGATCAGGTCCGCGTGATTAGCTGCGGCTTCGTCATGGAATACAACGCGATGGTCGCGGAACTCGCGCCGCTGGTTCTCGATGAGCGATGCCATCGTCTCGCGTGTGCGCTTGTTCAGCTTGTACAGCTTCTTCTTGCTCAGGTTCTGACCGAACACCAGATACACGACGAACCCCACCACCGGCAGAAACAAGAGTACCATCAGCCAGGCCCAGGTGACCCCAACATTCCGCCGCTCCATAAACATGACCACAATTGCCAGCGGTATATTCACAATCGTCAATATCGTAATAAAGTTCTGATAAATAGCCATATTGCTCCCCCATGACGCCAATGGTGCGTTTCACTCCAGTATAAACCATTTGGGGGATAGGGTTCAAAGTTGGGGGGGGAATTGGGTTCCAGTGTAGTTGGTTTGATGCGGCTCTTTAGCTATTTGTCGCTTTCTCCACCTATGTAGGGTATCTGCTACCCTTCTTTCACTAATTTCACTGCATTTCCGCCAATGTAGGGTATCCGCTACCCTTCTTTCACTAATTTCGCCGTATTTCCTCCAATGTAGGGTACTTGCTACCCTTCTTAAACTATTTTCGACGCATTACAGCTAAAGTAGGGTATCTGCTACCCTTCTTTCACTATTTTCGACGTATTTCCTCCAATGTACGCTATCTGCTACCCTTCTTTCACTAATTTCGCAGCATTTCCTCCAATGTAGGGTATCCACTACCCTTCTTTCACTATTTTCACTGCATTTCCGCCAATCTGGGGTATCTGCTACCCTTCTTGCACTAATTTCGACGCACTACCGCTAATGTAGGGTATCTGCTACCCTTCAGCTTTATTTACATATTATTCAACACGAGAGAGTACCTCATAGCTCTGCCGGTGACAGACTTCTTCGTTTGCAATATCCTCTTCGAGCTAAGTAGTTGCAGTTTCAGAGCAGCTGTCTTTCTTGCAATCCCAAGCTTCTCCGCAGCAGCAGTCGGTGTAATCTCTCCCCAATGCTGCTGCATCAGGTGCAGAATTGCACGTTCATAGACATCCAGATTAGTTTCAATGCCCCTTGTGATGCCGCCCCATTTGGCGAGTGCCATGAGCAGCGTCTGCTGACAACGACGAGGCTTTTCTGAAACTTCGTCGTAAGCGAAGCGGAGGAGGTGCCATCCGTCGATGAGAAGATGATTTTGGCGTTGGAGGTCATCCGCGAAGCGCCACCTGCTGACATCACGCCAGTGAGGGCCGAAGCCGTCGATTTCGATCAGCAGCCGATATGGCAGTGGGGCAAATATGCAAAATCAGCAAAGAGTGCCCCGCCTTTCAAATGCTGCAACTCGTACTCAGGATGTAAGAAATCTAAGCTCCCCACCGCCGGACACCAGACGTTCTTGAGGAAAAGTTTCTCTGCTAGATCGTGTTCCGTCAGTCGTCGTTTGCGTTCTTCACTGCTGCTTTTCACAGCGGATTCCATCATCTGCGCATATGCAAGCTCAAACCCATTATCCATCTTCATACCCCAAGAAAATAAAATAAGGCTGCCTGCCCGGATGATCCGGACAAACAGCCTGTGCTTCAGGACTAATTAGTTAGTTGGTAAAACGCGATACTGCGATTATTATAACCGAAGATTCGGCGAACGAGCTAGTATTAGTTAGTTTGAAGCAGATGCAAAGAGGTAGGTACCGGGCAGTTGTGGCTGCAGTTCGGGCAGTTGCGGCAGTTGTGGGGGAGAGGAGAACGTGGATTGCGGAGGAAAAGGGATTACAGGGGTGCCGGGTTGTATAAAATGCGGAAACTGCGGAGGTGCCAGGGTTGCAAGAACCAGGATGTGAACCGCAGTTTGTTATCCCTCCCTATCTGGCTTGTCCCCCTCCCATATAGTAAGATAAAATCAAATTCATTTTGCAAAGGGGATTACTCCGTATGTGCCGCAATATTAAGACGTTGTATAATTTCGACCCGCCTGCTACGGTTGAGGAGGTTCACGCTGCAGCGCTGCAATTCGTGCGCAAGCTGTCCGGCTTCAATACGCCTTCGAAGGCGAACGAAGCTGCTTTCCAAGCAGCCATCGAAGACGTGACCGCCGTCGCCAAAAAGCTGCTCGACTCCCTTGTGACGAACGCCGAACCGCGCAATCGCGAGGTCGAAATCGTCCGTGCCCGTGCCAGAAACATTAAGCGCTTCGGACCGAAGTTATAGAAAAGAGGCTGCTCATCGCCAGCAAAATTGCCGAACCAGGGCAGCCTTGACTAGTAGCGCGTGTGGTGGACGAGTTAACGCGTGAGGTGATGTGGGGTGCACGAGTTGACGCGGGGCGTGGATTACTGCAAATGAGCTCAAAAATAAAATGAGAACATTCGTGTTCCTGCCATACCTCCTACTTCCTCCCCTACCTCTCACCTCGCCACCTCCTACAACACCTTGAGCAGATTGCTCACCACATGCTCGAGGTGCACCTTCATCCGCTCGCCGGCGAGGGCGGCGTCGCGCTGCTCGATCGCCTCGAAGATGGCGAGATGCTCGCGATATAGCCGCTCAGCCACGGAGCGATTCGCATAAATCTCAACGCGGCGAATCTCGCGGATTGCGAGCTCGAGCTGGCTCACGATGGATTCGAACAGCCGCAGCATGATCGAATTTCGCGTCGCCTCTGCGAGCGTCTTATGGAAGAGCAGATCGGTCCGCTCCCCTTCCGCATCGTCGCCGGTTGACGCTTCCATCTCTGTGACGATGGCCCGCAGCGCGCCAATATCCGCTTCCGACGCCTTCACCGCTGCGATTGAAGCATTCGAAACCTCCAACGATTGCCTAGCCTCGAGCAGCTCCAGCAGCGTTTCGCGATTCATTCGCAGCGATACAAGCTCAGGCAGCTCCACTTCCACAGGCGCGCTGTTAATGACCGTGCAGCCTCCGCCCTGGCGAATCTCAATGTAGCCCATCGCCTTCAAAGCGCTCAACGCTTCGCGCATCGTCGAACGCCCGACTCCGAATTGCTCGCTCATCTCCTTCGTCGAGGGCAGCTTGTCGCCGACCTTCAGCTTGCCATCCACGATGAGCCGCTTGATCTGCTCCGCAATCTCTTCGTAATGATTCCGTTTCGATAGCTTCGTGATTTCCATCGTATAATATCCCTTCTGTTACCTTCTCGTGCCCTGCCGCGCGGAAAAGGGGGAATGTGCGCCAATCATAGGCTCTACCGAGGTCAGTCCCCCCAAAGCTTGGCCTTTACCCCACAATAATCGCATACACGACGCCTGGCCCGTGCACGCCGATTGTCAGATCGTTCTCAATATCTGCCGAACGGCTCGGTCCCGATATAAAATGAATGCCAGCTGGCAGCTGCTCGCGCCCAGCCTGGTCAAATTCCACCAGCACTTCGCCCAGCCGTGTGCGCAGCCGCTCAATTGGAATAATCGCCATGAGCACCGTCGGCAGCAAGCTGACCGAACGGCCTTTATCCTTCGATGATAACACGGTCATCGAGCCTGTGTAAGCCGCAGCGTAATCGACAACGACGACACCGATGTCCGCCTCTGCCGCACGCGCCTTCCATTGCTCCTCTGGATCAGTGTTCCACACCGACACTTTCGCTTCTGGAAGCGCTGACTCGAGGTCCATCTCCGCGAGCTCAGGTTGATTTTGCCGAATGATATACTTGGCGCTCAGTTCCGCAGCCTTATCCACTACGAACTGCTTCGCTTCCTCCATGCTGCCAAGCCGCAGTGAATGCCCGCCGACCGCGCGGAAGTTCTCCATAAACTTCTCTGCCCGTTCATCGATCGGCCACTCGAACTCCCGCCAGAATTCAGGCGCCCCGCGAAAAGGATGCGCTGGTGCTCCCACCGACCTCGCTCGCCCAAGCTTGCTTGAGATCCCGTTAATGAAGCTGACCTGCTTCTCCTTCGACTTTGCCGTCTGTTCCGCAAGCCACTGCTGATGCGCTTCCTTATTAGCCATGATGCCCGTGCCCCCCGTTTCCTTTACCGCTGCCGCCAGACTGACGCTCACGAACGATAGCTTCCATCCGATTCTTCATCTCCGGATCGATCTCCGTTAGGCCATGGCGAATCTCCTGTTCCATCGTCGACCACTTCTCCCGGAACGACTCGCTTGGCAAGCTCGGAGTGACCCGATACGAATTCCAGCCCTTCAATGGACCGAGCTTCGTACGGATACCGCCGTCCCTCACAACAAGCTTCTGACCCAGTTTGCCAATCTTCAGCACCGCGCCAAAACGCTTCGAGTTCTTCATCACCGCCGCGAATCCTTTCATCCCGAGCGCTTCCAGCTTATCGCCGCGCCCCGCCTCCAGCTTCCGCCGACGCAGATAAACGAGCATCTCATGCAGCGGAATCTTCACCGGACACGCCTCATAGCAAGCTCCGCACAGACTTGATGCATTGGCGATATCGTCCCATTCAGCTACGTTCTTCTTCAATGCAGGCGTTAGCACTGCACCGATTGGACCGCTGTACGTGCCACCATATGCATGGCCGCCGATATGACGGTACACCGGGCAAGCGTTCAAACATGCACCGCAACGAATGCAGTTCAGCAGCTCTTGAAACTCCGGATCGCCAAGCTGCAGCGAGCGCCCGTTATCCACGATAATAATGTGCATCTCATCCGGGCCATCTGCATCCACCTCGCGCCGTGGACCGCTAATCCCGGACATATAAACGGTCAGCTTCTGCCCTGTCGCAGAACGCGGAAGCAGCGTCGCCATAACCTCCAAATCTTCAAAAGAAGGAATGATCCGCTCCATCCCCATCAACGTAATTTGAGTCTTCGGCACCGTCGTGACCATGCGGGCATTGCCTTCGTTCTCGAACAGCACCATCGAACCCGTCTCCGCAATTGCAAAGTTGCACCCTGTCATGCCGATATCCGCTTCCAGGAACTTCTCGCGCAGCTTGCGACGAACGAACCCGGCAAGAATCTGCGTATCCGGCGCGAGCGTCTCGCCTGCATCGGCAGACAGCAGCTCCGCAATTTGATAGCGGTTCTTATGAATAGCCGGAATGATAATGTGCGACGGCGTCTCACCCGCCAATTGAATAATATATTCGCCGAGGTCAGTCTCAATCGCCTCGACTCCGATGGAATCTAGCGCGTGGTTGAGATGCAGCTCCTCCGTAACCATCGACTTCGATTTAACGACCGTGCGCGCCTCGACCTGCTTCGCTATAGCGAGCGATATCTCCACTGCCTCAGCAGCCGTCTCTGCAAAATGAACATGGACACCGTTGGCCCGAGCATTTTCCACAAATAAGTTCAAATAGTAATCGAGATGAGCTATCGTATGCAGCCGAATTTGACGCCCACGCTCACGCCAATCGTCCCAATTGCCATGATCCGATGCCGCCTTCTCCTTGCCCGAACGCAGCCGCTCCGTCGTGAACTTCACCGCTTTGCGCAGAAAATCGTTGTTGAGCGCCAAATCCGCCCGTTCCTTCACCGTTCCTAAGTTCGCCGTCGCACCTCCGCTCATGCGCCCTTCACTCCTTCATATAGCAGCTCTGCCAGGTGCATAACCCGCACAGGTTTATCGCGGTAACGCAGGTTGCCCGCAATGTTCATAAGGCACGCCAAGTCGAGACCCACTAACACCTCTGCCTCAGTCTCCAGAACATGGTCGGCTTTCTCCGTTACCATCGCGCCGGAAATCTCAGACATTTTCACCGCGAACGTCCCTCCGAACCCACAGCAATCATTGGCAAAAGGAAGCGGCACTAGCTCCATCCCCTTCACCTGCTCCATCAACAGGAGAGGTTCCTCCTTCACGCCAAGCAGACGGCTGCCGTGGCAGGATGGATGGTACGTCACCTTATGCGGGAACGCAGCGCCAACGTCCGTTATCCCGAGCACCTGCACAAGGAATTGCGTGAATTCGTAAGACTTCTGCTGCAGCTTGATCGCCTTCTCGAGCATAACCGGATCGTGTTCAAACAGCTTTGGATAATGATGAATCATGCCCGTGCAAGAACCCGATGGGGAGATGACAAAGTCGCAATCTTCAAACGCTTCCAGAATCGTACTCGCCGTCTCCCTTGCTTCCTTCCAATAGCCGCTGTTGAAAGCCGGCTGCCCGCAGCAGGTTTGAACCTTCGGAAACTCAACCTGCACGCCGTACCTAGCCAATAGCCGTACCATCGCTTCACCGACTCGCGGATATAAGGCATCACTTAGACAAGTAATAAATAATGACACTTTCACGCCCACAGAGCACCTCGCTTGAACTCGTTTTATAGTTATCATTTTATCAGGTTGTCAGACATGTTGACAATAAGAAAATAGCCTAGCTCGGATAAAAAAAAGCAGTCCACGACGTGTACTGTACCCGTCTTAAACTGCCTTTCTACTTTAAACCGTAAACACCTCAATCGATGTCCGCTCGGACAGCGCCTGCAGTGTTTCCTGCGTGATGCGCCGATCGGTGATGATCGTGCCGATCTCGCTTAGCTCGGCCACATGCGTGAACGCTTGGATGCCGAATTTGCTGGCGTCGGCGAGCAGGATGACACTGTCGGCCATGCCGATCATTTTCTGCTTGATGCGCGCTTGCAGCTCGTTGGACTCACTAATGCCGCGGTCCAGATGGACCCCTTTGCAGGAGAAGAACACTTTGTCGACATGGTACAGGTCAAGCGAACGCTCCGCGAGCGGGCCAACGAAGGACAGCGAACGCTGCGCGAGCAGACCGCCGGTCGAGATGACCTCGATCTTCTCCTTATTGCTCAGCTCCGTAGCCACTTTAATGGAGTTGGTCAACACCGTCAGCGGAAAATCCGGCAAATTCGAAGCCATATACCAAGCCGTCGTGCTCGCATCGAGCAGAATCCGATCCTTCGGCTTGATCAGCTTCACCGCTTCCTGCGCAATGCGCCGCTTCTCTTCGGCATGTGTAATTTCCCGCTCCGTAAACGGAATTTCCGGCTGCAGCGGCTGATCCTTCACACTGACCGCTCCCCCGTGGGAACGGCGCAAGCGGCCAGCCTGCTCAAGCTTATCCAAATCACGGCGAATCGTCTCCTCCGTCACCTGGCATAGCTCGCTCAGCTCTGTTACACGTATGCTTCCGCGTTCATTGACAAGTCCGACTATCTTCTCATAGCGCTCTGCAACCAGCATTGTCATCCTCTACTTTCAATCCATAATCTATGCGAGTCCTGCCAGTCCGCAGAACTTCCCGTACGCTTCTTCCCACCGCGCCTTATCCTTCGGCTCATACACCGTAACCGGGAACGAATCCCGAATGACCTGGCGCGCCTCCCAAATATCAGACAGCTCGCCCTGTGCAATCCATTGGACAACAAGATTGCCTAGCGCACTGCCTTCAACTGGTCCTGCCCATACTGGCTTGCCGATCGCATTCGCCGACCATTGGCATAGCAGCACGTTTTGAATACCGCCGCCAACCATGTGCAGCCCGCTGAACGACTTGCCCGATAACCGCTCTGTTAATTCAAGCACATAACGGTATTTGAGCGCAAGGCTCTCCAGGATGCAGCGGACGATTGCGCCCGGTGATTCCGGAACCGGCTGACCACTTGCTGCGCAGTACTGGCGAACACGCGAAGGCATATCGCCCGGGTGGATGAACATTGGAGCGTCCGGATCAATGAGCGACTTGAACGCGTCAGCCTGCTCCGCCAAGCTCACCAACTCAGGGAAGCTGTAATATTGACCTGCCCGTTCCCAAGCACGGCGGCATTCTTGAAGAATCCAGAGCCCCATAATGTTCTTGAGCAGCCGGTATGTACCGTACACGCCGCCTTCATTCGTGAAATTCAGCTCCTGCGCTAGTTCACTAATGATTGGACGAACCACTTCAGTGCCCATCAAGGACCAAGTGCCACAGCTCAGGTAGGCAAAATCCCGCTCCAACGCCGGTACGGCAGCTACCGCCGAGCCCGTATCATGCTCTGCTGTCGCAAGCACCGGCACAGAACCGATGCCGAGCTCCTCGCATACGGAAGCCCGCAGCGAACCAACGCGTGTTCCCGGCTGGACCACATCACCGAATAACGATGATGAGATGCCGATATCCGCTAGCAGCTCAGTAGCCCAGCGCCCTTCAAGCGGATTATACAGCTGCGTTGTCGTCGCATTCGTGAACTCATTGTGCATCTCGCCGGTTAGGAAATAGCGAAGCAAATCCGGAATCATCAGAAAGCGCTCCGCCCCTTGTAGAAACGGAGAGTCCGCTTCCTTCAGAGCTGCAAGCTGGTAGATCGTATTGAAGGGCAGAAACTGAATGCCCGTTCTTCCGAAAATCTTGCTCGCCGTCAACCGCTCCATCGTCCGTTCCATTACACCATCTGTATGATGGTCCCGATAATGATACGGATTGCCAAGCAGCTCTCCGTTTCTGCCGATCAAGCCGAAGTCAACCGCCCACGAGTCGATTGCGAGACTTACCGGCGTCTCGCCGGCATGCTTCGCCTTCAGCAGTCCCTGCTTAATCTCATGGAACAGCCGCAATATATCCCATTGCAGCCGATCACCAACCCCAACAGGGTCATTGTTGAAACGGTGCAGTTCTTCGACTTCAATCTTGCGATTCTTAAGTCGGCCTAGCAATGCCCGACCACTGCTAGCCCCGAGGTCATACGCTAATATGCTCGGCATGTATTAGTTCGCTCCTATTTGCACTTGACCGCGCTTCAGAAGCACGTCATTCTCATAGGACTTCACTTCAGCAAGCCATTCCTCACGTACCGGAACGCCATTCTTCGCGCAGTAGTAATCCCATACCGCTCCGAAAGGATACGACTTGAACTCTTCTGTCAGTGCAAGGCGAGTTGTGTAGTCGCCTTCAAGCTCCGCTTGGCGCAGCGCTTCAATCGGATCAAGCATTGCGCGCATAAGCGCTTTGATCGTGTTGCGCGTACCGATGACCCATGCGGCAACACGGTTGATGCTGGCATCGAAGAAATCGAGGCCGATGTGCGTAATGCCAAGCAGATCGCCGCGGACAAGCTCGCGTCCGATGTCGATAAGCTCATCATCCATCGTCACGACATGGTCGCTGTCCCAGCGCATAGGGCGGCTGACATGCAGCAGAATGCCGTCGGTGAAGAGCGAAATCGCGGAAAGCTTATTCGAGATGACTTCCGTTGGATGGAAGTGGCCTGCATCGAGACAGATCAGCTTATTATTCTGCATGCCGTAGCCCATATAGAACTCGTGGGAACCGACAACATAAGCTTCGGAGCCAAGTCCGAACAGCTTGCTCTCGACTGCATCGAGGTTATGCGCCGGGTTGAGTTCTTCCTCGAATACTTGATCGAGTGCATCCTTCAACCGTTTGCGCGGTGCAAGTCGGTCTGCTGGTACATCCTTGAAGCCGTCTGGAATCCAAACGTTCGTCACGCAAGTTTGTCCAAGCTGCTCGCCGAAGTAAGCGCCGATGCGGCGGGACGCCTTGCAGTGATCGATCCAGAACTCGCGAATCGCCGGGTCTGGATGGCTCAGCGTGAAGCCGTCCTTCGACTTCTCATGCGAGAAGCAAGTCGGATTGAAGTCAAGACCGAGGCCCTGTGCTTTCGCCCAGTCTACCCACTTCTGAAAATGCTTCGGCTCGATTTTGTCCAGCTCTACCTTCTCGTCCGTATCGGCATAGATGGCATGCAGGTTCAACTTATGTTTGCCCGGAATAAGGGAGAACGCTTTCTCAAGATCGGAGCGAAGCTCCTCCGGCGTGCTTGCCGCCCCTGGGTAGTTGCCTGTTACGGAGATGCCTCCGGTAAGCGCTTGATCTTTATTCAAGAAACCGCGAACGTCGTCGCCTTGCCAGCAGTGCATCGAAATTTTTACTTCTGCCAGCTTCGTAAGCACTGCGTCAACGTCGATGCCGTGACGGGCATACAGCTCCTTAGCTGCTTCATAATTCGCTACAATTTTTTGCTCCATCTCACACATGCTCCTTTGAACTATTTTATAGGATGAGCGATGACTGACATAAGGGCGTTCTCGGCTTGCGTAGCATCCAATCGGCTGTACTGGACAATGATTGGAATGCTGCTTAGCACCTCAATGGCATAAGGAACGCCGAGCGGAATCGTCGCTCCATCTGCCTCAAGAGTGGACGTGCGGATATGCTTCGTTCTTCTGCCTGGCACGGTGACGTGAATGTTCTCGAGCGGCTCACGATCCTCGAAGAAGATCGTAAACGTAATTTGCGCCTCCTCGGAGGAGCAGTTGAGCACACATACCGACTCATGACTTTCATAAGCACCTGCTGCGCTAGTCGGCGGAATGTAGCCGTCTGGTATAATCCAATGCTTCTCGCCTCTTGCTTCAAACATCTTCCGCACCATCCTCTTCTCTTATCGTGTAAATGCTGCCGGTACGCCGCCGTCAATCGTGAGCATGCAGCCCGTCGTTTTGTCCGCTTTGGACGATGCGAAGAACGCAACGCCTTCCGCGATATCGCGCGGGTAGATGTTAACAAGCAGCGTCGTCCGTTTACGGTAGTACTCTTCCAGCTGATCCGGCTCAATGCCGTAAGCGGCTGCCCGCTCGTTACGCCAGCTGCCATTCCAAATCGTCGAGCCTTGCAAGATTGCATCTGGAAGAATCGTATTGACGCGAATACCGAACTCTCCGCCCTCTGCGGCAATACAGCGTGCCAAGTGAGCTTCCAACGCTTTCGCTGCACTGTACGCCGATGCACTCTTGCCTGCATAGACCGAGTTCTTGGAGCCGATGAAGACCATGTTGCCGCCGATTGCTTGCTGCTTCATCATCTTGAACGCTTCGCGGGCAACGAGGAAGTAGCCTGTGCCAAGCACGCTCATGTTGAGGTTCCATTCTTTGAGCGAGGTTTGGTCGAACGGACTCGACGTTGCAAGACCCGCGTTGTTCACGATAATATCAAGTCCGCCATAAGCGAGCGCCGTTTCGCTCATTGCGCCGATAACCGCTTCTTCGCTTGTTACGTCCATCTTCACCGCAATTGCGCGGCCTTCACCGTACTTCTCAATAATTTCGCTAGCGACGCGCTCCGCACCTTCCAAATTCAGGTCGGCTAACACGACATGCGCGCCTTCAGTCACGAGTCTGCGTGCCGTCTCGCTGCCGATGCCGCCTGCGCCGCCAGTGATGAACGCAACTTTGCGGGAGAATTCAGCTTCAGCAGGAGCAAGCGATAATTTGTACAGCTCAAGCGGCCAGTACTCGACGTTGTACGATTCGTTCTCGGAGAGCGATACGAACTCGCCAAGCGCTGTTGCGCCGCGCATGACCGCAATTGCACGGTGGTAGAGAGCGCCGCTTACTTTGGAGTTCGACCAGCTCTTGCCTGTATTGATCATGCCGATACCCGGGATTAAGATAACGCGCGGCGCCGCTTCGAACATCACGTCGCCTTCATTCTTGTTGCGCTCGAAGTACGCTTGGTATTGTTTCTTATATGCCTCGATGCTTTCTTTCAAAATCGCTTGAAGGCCTTCGATATCTTCCACGTTCGGCGTCCAGTCGATGAAGAGCGGAACGACCTTCGTATGCACGAGATGATCTGGGCATGCTGCGCCGACTTGGGATAGCTGAGGAGAATTCGCGCCGCCTACAAAAGCAAGCACATCGTCCGCATCGTCGAATGTCAGGAGCATTTTCTTCACGTCGCTTACCGCACCGCGGATCGTTGGCATAACAGCTGCTGCGATGCTTCTGCGAGCATCAGCTGGGAGCGCCTCATGCTTCACGCCGCCGAACAGCTTCTCTTGATTAACGCGTGCTTCGATGAAGCTTTCCGCTTCCGTGATGATCTTGATCGTCTGCGCATAAGCCTCTTCGCTTGTCTCGCCCCATGTAACCAGGCCGTGCTTCTCCATCAGGACAAGCTCAGCCTTCGGATTCGACAGAACGCCTTGCGCGATCATTTTGGAAAGCGTAAAGCCGGGACGTACATAAGGAACCCACACGAAACGGTCGCCGAAAATCTCTTCCGCCAGCTGTTTGCCGTTATCCGCGCAGCACAGGCTTATGATGGAATCCGGATGCGTATGGTCAACGTGCTTGAACGGGAGAAAAGCATGCAATAGCGTCTCGATCGACGCGCGCGGATGCTTGCTGTCGATCATGCAGTTAGCGAGGTAGCCGACCATATCCTCATCGGACATTTCATCGCGCTCGAACAGCGGGCGAATATCGTCCATGCGAAGACCAGTGAAATTACCTGCTTTCATCGTCGCAAGGTCTGAGCCGCTGCCCTTCACGTACATCACTTCGACAACACGACCGCGGAAATCGGTCACTGTCGTTTTGCTCGAAGTATTGCCGCCGCCCCAATTGCAAACGCTGCGATCTGTCCCGATAATATTTGAACGGTAGACGAGCTGCGCAAGTCCCTCCTGCAGCTCGGCTGCTTTTGCATGATCCCACAACGATTGTACCATCTGTTTACCTCCGAATAAGTTTGATAATTGCGTGTTGATTCCAGTTTATCATGTTTGTTTATTTTTGAATACAGAAATTCAAACAAAAACAAATACAGATTCATTACGTACATGTTTTTATGGGGATTCCCAATTTTTCACCTCCAACATCTGAGCAATCGCGGTATAATAGACGGGCTTCGCACTATATACAAAGACAAGGGGTCAACTATGAATCTGGAGCAACGTTGAAATCGCTAGGACCGGATCGTTATCCTAAGCAGCAAACCATCGGTTCTACATCAATCGCAGACATCGATTATGCTTTCAACCACTTGCACAGTGGCAATTAATCAGAGAATGAACAATTTTCATACCCGAACCAAACCTTGTTCCCTCCTGCCCCAGGAGGGATTTTCGTTATGATAGCAAGGAAAGCGGCTGCCAAAGGAGAACGATTGAACATGAAACCACAACAACTATTCGCAGAGTGGCGGCTTGGCGTCACCTATGATACCGGCGAGACCCCTGAGTTTATAGCAGTAGGCTGGGAGCAAGGCGAGATCGGTCAGGATGAGCATGGTAGTTACGAGATCTATCGTCTGCCTTTCCAGGATAAGGACGAAACGAGCACCATCACGCTTGAGCTGACTTGCTACGCGCAGTCGGTTATTGCCCATATTTCTGTCCTGCTGAAGCAGGATATTTTCGGCATTACGCATGGACTTGCGCCAGATGCAGGCATTCGTCTGTTTGTTGGCGAGCCTCCGGGAATTGACGGCGTACTGGCACATTACAACGGTTACAAATGGTGGTGGACAAGATCTCATATTGCAGCGGCTACGGCGGGCTTACCTGAGAAGACGCAATCGCTGATGTGGCGAGCAGCGGACGGATCGAGCTTCACCCAGCTGTTCCCGGCATGCACGAATGTGTTCAAGACGGCGCTTCAGGGCAATGGCGAAGGGCTTGAATTCGTTGTGTCTCCGCTCGTGCATGGCTTCCGCAGCGGGCGTGAGCTGTTGTTCGTGCTTCACGAAGGCAGCGATCCCTATGTCGTAGTTCGGGGAGCGGCTGAACTGATGTTCATTGCGCGAGGAGAGCGTGCGCGGCTAAGGGAATCGAAGCGATACCCGGATGCGTTCAATTATTTGGGCTGGTGCACATGGGATGCGTTCTATCACGATGTGACTGAGCAGGGAATTGAAGCGAAAGCAGTCGAATTGCGGGATAAGCAGGTCCCGGTCAAATGGGTCATGATCGACGACGGATGGTCGCAGGTTCGGGACAAAATGCTCGTCTCCCTGCGGGAGGACCGCGAGAAGTTCCCAGGCGGACTGGCAGGCACGGTGCGGAAGTTAAAAGAACAGTACGGCGTGGAGTGGGTCGGCGTCTGGCATGCGTTCACCGGCTATTGGCATGGGATTGATCCTGAAGGCGAAATCGCTCAGCAGCTGCGCGATGTGCTGCAGTACGATCAAGCAGGCCGTCTGCTGCCAAGTACGGATGCGAAGCTTGGTTTCGGCTTCTGGAAAGCGTGGCACAGCTGGCTCTCTGCGCAAGGCATTGACATGCTGAAGGTGGACAGCCAGAGCTCGCTGATCGAGTTCGTGAAAGGTCAGCTGCCGCTAGGACAAGCTGCTGCAGGCTTGCATGAAGCGCTTGAAGGTTCGGCTTCTTTGTATTTTGACGGACGCTTAATCAACTGTATGGGCATGGCTGGCGAAAATGTTTGGAATCGCACGAACTCGGCGATCTCCCGCAATAGCGACGACTTCTATCCGGCTAAACCGGAATGGTTCCGCGAGCACGCCTTGCAGAACGCGTACAATTCGTTCTATCATAGCACGCTGTACTGGGGCGATTGGGATATTTGGTGGACGACGCACGAGGACAGCATCGACCACGCGGTGCTGCGCGCAATCAGCGGCGGACCTGTCTATGTTAGCGACAAGGTCGGCGAGACCGACGCGGATGCTCTGCTGCCGCTCGTCATGTCGGACGGTCGCCTGCTGCGTGCCGATCAGCCAGGCGTACCGACAGCGGATGTGCTGTTTGTGAATCCTGTGGAAACAGCAGTTCCTTTGAAGATCTGGAGCCGCTCGGGCGATGCTGGCTTGTTGGCTGCCTTCCACATCCATCAGGATGCTGATGCCGTGGAAGGCGGGTTCCGGCTAGCGGATTTGCCGGGATTGGATGCTGCTGCGGCATATGTGGTTTATGACCACTTTGACCGGAGCGCGTTCGTCATGGGCGGCTCGGCGGCGGTTGGTACTGGGTCAAGTGCCGAGGCAAGTGCTGATGCAAGTGCAGATGCAAGCGCTAGCTCGCACCGCTTCACGGTTGAACGGCATAAGCCGAAGTTCTTCGCCGCTGTTCCGTTTAAGAATGGCTTCGCCTGCTTCGGGCTAATCGATAAGTACGTATCGACTGCCGCAATAAAGTCGGTCCATGCGAGCGCTAGCCGCGCCGTTGTGACGCTGCACGAAGGCGGCACGCTCGGTTTCGCGTCTGCGTCCGCGTCTGCAAACGTTCGCGCGTATGTGAACGGGCATCAGGTGGAAGCGAAAGCGGAGGCTGGCTTCTACTCAGTGGATTGCGGACCTGCGACAGGTACAGACGTGCTTGTTGAGCTGATATTCTAGCTGGATGTTTGGATCGTCCCCACTACACACACGTTAAGTGTGTTGGTGGGGATTTTTGTGTTGTAGCTGTCTGCTACTATTCGATGTAGTCCAGCAGACCTGCTACTTGTCCTCATACACCCCACTTTCACACCAATGTAGTCCAGCAGATCAGCTACTTGTCCTCGTACCTGCCACTTTCACACCAATGTACTCCAGCAGACCAGCTACTTGTCATGTACCTGCCGCTTTCACACCAATGTAGTCCAGCAGACCAGCTACCACATAAGCACTGCTTTCGCACTCATTGAAGCTTTCCTGACTAGTTGGTTTCTTATCTGAGAGTACCAAATCTGCACTCTCAGACCATCAGCGGCCGATTTTCATGCTGAGAGCACGTATATGCTCTCTCAGCGCCGCCAATCCGCCAGCCGCCTATGTGCGCGATCAACGACCTCCTTCGGCAGCCCCTTCGCGCCGCTCAAAAACAAAAAAACCGAAGCATCCTCTGCTTCGGTTCCTTCACCGGCTCTTCGCCTTGGCTCTCGGTTCCCGCTACAGGTTCCACTTCGGTCCAGCTCTACTTCGTCACTTCCGCGATCCAATCCAGCACGCGAGGCAGCTTCATATTCCAATAGCCCCACTCATGCTGGTGGTTTGGCTCCTCCTCGTACGTCAGCTCAACGCCGAGCTCCTTCGTATAGTTCAAGAAGCGAATGTTGTCCTCGTACAGGAAGTCCGCCGTCCCGCAGCACTGATACAGCGCAGGCAGCTTCGCCCCCGACTGCACCGCACGCTCTGCAATATGGAACAGATCGTCCTTGTGCTCCTTCGTCCCCTCCAGGTCACCGAAAATCTCCGTAAACTCATTGCCTTCAAACAAATGAGGCAATGCGCGGATATCGAGCGCTCCGGAGAAGCTTGCAGCCGCCGCATAACGGTCAGGATGCGCAAGCGCCAGCTTGAAGGCGCCGTAGCCGCCCATCGACAAGCCCGCCACGAACGTATCTTCGCGCCGGTCCGAGATCGGGAACATCGCCTTCACGATCTTCGGCAGCTCTTCGCTTACATACGTCCAATACTTACGGCCATACGCCATATCGGAATAGAAGCTGCGGTGCACGTTCGGCATCACAACAGCCATGCGGCGACTCGCCAGCTGGTACTCAATCGTCGTCTGGCGAAGCCAAGTTGTATCATCGTCGCTCAATCCGTGCAGCATGTAGAGCACTGGCAGCTTCTCGCCAGGCTGCACATCTTGCGGCATAATAACCGTCAGCGGCGACGTCATGCCAAGTACGCTTGAAAAGAAAGTCATATGAATAACAGCCATTTCGAACGCTCCCCCATCATTTGTTATACCCTTGAACTAGTATAACTTTACTCCTTCACCGAGCCAAGCGTAATCCCCGTAATAAAATAGCGCTGCAGCAGCGGATAGGCTTCGAGTCCGGCAAGTAATAGGCGGTCAAACCGAGCAGCGGATTGGTGTAGTTGATGAGGGAAATGTAATTCTCGATTTCCGTGCCGAGCAGCTTCTTGTCAAGCGGATCGCTTGTCGCGAGGTAAGACTTCAAGTCTTTGCCGACCTTCCCTTCGAAGGCGAGCTGGCGTGAGGAGTAGTCGAGGTTGCTCAGCACCGACTCCATCCCTTTGCGCTCCTGCTCCAAGCTTTTGACGACACCTTTCTCAACCTTGTTCTGCAGCACGTTGTAAATCCCGTAATAAGAGATGGCGCCGATTAGCGACAGAGGGATGAGTACCGACAATGCCAGCATGGCGAACAACCGATGCTTCAGCTGATAGGGCAGGACGTCGATATTGCGTGTTTTGCGTTGAGTCTTCTTCACTGTGGCCCAACCTTTCCGTATTAGCGCGTACTAAAAAACTCCTTGCCAGCAAAGCATGTGCTCTGCGGACAAGGAGATGAACGGGCCGAATAAGACCGCTTTCATTACAGCTTAACTTGGTGTTAGCGTAAGTGCTCCTGATGTCGTTATTCATTCTACCTCTAATGGCTGCAAGAGAACAACCTTTCACTTACAAAGTTGCCCCGATCAGCTATACTAAAAGAAAAAGGAGAAATTTGTAAATGGATAAAGAGCAGCAGTTAAATCCAATGCTCATTCAATATTGGAAGTTGAGAATGCAATTGCGCTGTGGGTTCTATGAGCTGATAGGCATCGCGCTAATTATCATTGTTGCCGTGCTCGTCCCAAAATTTTGGGAAATCACCCTTGTCGTTGCTTTAATCATGCTCGTGCTGATCCTCGTGTTTATTTGGTTTCAAACGGTGGGAGCGCAGCGCAAATATCGCCTATACTCTTATACGGTAACCGAAGACGAAATCCTCATCAGAAAAGGGAGTTTTCTCGGCAGAAGGAGCAGTCTTATTCCTATGAACCGCATTCAGCATGTCGATATCGAAGAGAATCTGATCATGCGGCATTACGGGTTGGTTGAATTGGTCATCACTACAGCTGGAGGAGCACACAGCATCTATGGTTTAGCTAATGATCGAGCAGAAAAAATAAGGAACTTCATCATCCAAAAAGCTAAAATAGGTGATTCCAATGTATACGCGGATTAACCGTCATCATCCCATTGCGCTTCTTCTCAAGCTATACCGGTTTGCAAGAAACCTCGTTATTCCAACCTCGCTCTTCATCATTAACGAAATCAAAGGAAAGACCGGCTCTCAATCGAACTTCGTTTACCTGATCGCAGCAATCGTGACGATTACGGTTATCGTTTGGTCGTATATTTCTTGGTATAAGGAAACCTATGTTTTGCTTAACGGCACACTTCTCTTAAAGGGCGGCGTGTATCGCACCTTACAGAGATCGATTCCAATTAGTAACATCACAACTCTGGATGCGCGCCAAAACTGGCTGTATCGGTTGCTGGGCATTATGAAAGTAAGTATTCAAACCTCAGACTCGAATGAGGATGCCGATGCAAGGCTCGTTATTTCCAGAAAGAAATATGAGGCGTTTACGTCGTATATTCATCGAAAAGGAAACCTAATCCGCGAAGAGGAGCTAACAGGAAACACAACCACCATCTCGATAAAAGGCATTTTCATGCTGTCCATTAGTTCAAATTTGTTCTGGCTCGGTATCCCTTTCGTCTTGACAGCTCTTCAGTATATCAATAAATTCACGTGGCAGGCATCAGACGAATTGGATTCAACGATAGAAGGAACATTCGATTAATTGCTGCACTTATTTTCCAGCAACATCGGACAGTTTTTACTGGATTTGATTACTGTCATTGGCGGTTGCGCGCTATTATCCTGGTTACTCTCTGTCGCACTCATTATGGTCAGATACCACGGTTGGACTGTAAGCCGGCACGACAATACGATAGCAATAAGCTATGGACTTTTCGAGAAACGAAACATTCAAATTCTCGTTACGAAAATCCAGTCTGTTCGGATCAAAGAGCAGCCGCTCAGCCGCTGGTTTGGTTACGCCTCGATTTGGATCGATTGTGTGGGATATGGCGGAGATTTTAAAACAAAGATTCTAATTCCATCGTTACAAAAAAATGAATTACGTCCCCTCCTTCATCGATTGCTTCCTGAGTTTCAAATCGCCGAGCCAAAAGGTGAAAATCCGAAGAGGCGCGCAATTATGTATAGCATGCTTTATCCGTTAGGATATCTGCTGCTTGGAATGGCAGCAGCCTCCATGTACGTTCCGGAACTATGGTTCATCGTTCTCCTTGTTGCGGCTATCATGCTCTATAGAGCTTTTATTACGAGCAGAAGCAAGTGGGGAATTGTGAATAATCAGTTGGTTATCGTCAAAGCCGGCTTGACCACAACAACGATATTCGTGCTTCGCAAAGCGATAGAAGCTTTGGTTGTTACAGAGAATCGCCTGCAACGTCAATTAGGCTTGCGAACGCTAGAAATAGAGATTGATGAACCTTCTAGAGCAAGGGAATATGTCATTAGAGGCATTGAGCCGACTGTTTCAGGAGAAATCATGAGCTGGTACAAAAACGGGAGCCAGCCTTCGAAGCTTTCGCTGTAAGTTCGGCATATTGAAATGCAGCCATTAACATTAAAGGCAAGCTCACCAAGTGAGCTTGCCTTTTGTTGGTCTATAGCTTGCTTATTGTACCACTTTCTCAAACTCCGCAATAAAGAACCCCGGAGCAGCCTCCACCTCGCGCTGCTCCACGAAGCCTAGCTTCGTATACAGCCGTATCGCCGGCAAGTTAGCAGCTCCTGTGGCGACGATGAACCTCGCGGCGCGATGCTGGAATGTATCCAGCACATGGCTCACTAGCCGTTCGCCGATCCCTCTGCGGAAGAAGTCGGGATGCACGACAAGCCGGTGGATGTCGATGACGCCGTTCTCCTCCTTGAAGGATACCGCTCCTGTGAGCGTGTCTCCCTGCCAGCAGCCGAAGAACTGCTCCCCGCAAGCTTGCAGAGTGTCCACAGTATCATGCAGGCCGGGAATACCGAAGAACCCAATCAACCGCGCTTCCACATTGTAGGAGAGAAGCTGCACATTCAGCAGCTCTCTCACTTGCCGCTCATCGTCCAAATCGATTGCAGCTATCATACCGCTTTTACCGAACCTTCGCCGTCCTCATCCGCCTTTTCAGCCGATGTCGCTGTGAGCACTTCTTTCTTCAGTCCAAAGCAGATGAAGAATGCCAATACAACCAAGACGAACGCAATCCAGTACAAATTATGGAAAGCGCCTGCGAAAACATCCTTCACTTGTTCAACGAGCGATGGATCTGTCTTCTTCGGAATCGTGCCTGTCGCCATGCCTGCGATCGCCGCAGCCTGATCCGGCACTTTAGCAGCTAGTTTCGTCAGGCCTGATGTAATATGCGCGGCCAGCACGGAACCGAACACGCTGAAGCCGATCGTCATCCCGATGGATTGGAACAGCGTTATCGACGATTGAGCGATACCGTTATGCTCCTTCTCAACCGATTCCTGCACGATAAGCTGGTTGCTGAACATCGTTCCGAAGCCAAGACCGAGAATGATGAAATACATCACAAACGTAATGATTGGCGTGTGTGCATTCGTTGTCGTCAGCAGGTAAAACGCAATGATCGGCAGGATGAACGACACGATGTAGATATTGCGGTACGGCACCTTCGTCATGAAACGACCTGCCACGACGCTGGCTCCGATTGCGCCGATCATAAGCGGCAGCGATAAGTAGCCGGCAACTGTAGGCGAGAGACCAAGCACGTTCTGCGCGAAGAACGGGAACGATGCGAAAGCGCCCATTAGGCCAAGTATGAATACAAACATAAGTGCCGAGAGCACGACGAAATTGCGGTTCTTAAACAAATGCAGCGGCAGAATCGGCTCCTTCGCACGCGATTCCACGAAGATGAACACGGCAAGCAGAGCAGCGCCGACTGCCATCAAGGCAATAATAACCGGGTCAGTCCAGCCGTAGCCTTCTGTCTGATGCAGCACCGGTGTTAGCAGCAAGCTAATAAGCGCGGCAACGAGCAAGATCGCTCCTGCCCAGTCGATGGTGATCTTCCGCTCCACCTTCGTCTCTTGCAAGCCAAGCGATAGAATAATCGCGGCGATGACGCCGACCGGAATGTTCACGAGGAAGATCCAGTGCCACGAGATATGCTCTACGAAGAAGCCGCCAATGAGCGGTCCTAGCAGCTGCGGGATGAACATAACTGCACCGAAGAGCCCTTGTATCTTCGCCCTCTGTTCTACTGGGAACGTATCTCCGAAGATGACCATCGCAAGCGGCATCAATCCGCCCGCTCCTATCCCTTGTATACCACGCCCGACAAGCAGCACTTCCATCGACGGAGCAAGCCCGCTAATGATGGAGCCGCCAATAAACAGCGCCATGCTGACGAGGTAAATTTTCTTCCTTCCATACAAATCCGCCAGCTTGCCAAGTACCGCCATGAAAGACGTCATCGCAAGCATGTAGACGCCGCCGACCCAGCCGTATAGGGCAAGACCGCCTAAGTCGCGGAGAATCGTCGGCATTGCTGTGGACACAACCGTCTCATCCAGCTCTGAGAAAATAACGCCGATCATAAGTCCGATCAAAATTAATGTTTTGTTATTCTGCTTTTTCAATGATGCAGCCTCCTTTGCTCTAATCATAATATCGGGGAAATATGAACGGAATATTAACCCAACTTAGAAAAAAAGTATAGATAATAATTTTTCTTCTTCGTTCGAGCGATCAGCAAATAGGAATATACCGCCGGAGAGAGGCCGACCTATGTATACAAGATATCTTTCCTTTCGTGGTTCAATCCCTCTTCTTTGCCCCAGAATAACAAAGAGCCGAAGCACCCTGGTTAAGGGCGCCTCGGCTCTTCATATGATTGTAGTAAAGGTAAATTACGTTCTTGAATAAAGCTTCGGGAAATAAGCATCGTTATTGAAAGGCATGCCTGGCTCAGGTCGAGCACCAAGGAAACGCAAGTTATCGTGACGTTGTCTGCCTTCGCGGTAATGCGTGTGGCCCGGCATTAGATGCGCAACAACAGAGAGGCGCGCTTCGTTAGTAAGGTTCGGACCCGAACCGTGGAAAGTGAGCGCGTGATGGAAGCTTGCTTGACCCGCTTTCAGAATGCACGGCTCCTCTACCCAATCTCGTGTTGCGAATTTGGCTTTCAACTTGCTCATATCCTGCTCGAAGAAGGTATCGCTGCCTTCTACGGCTCCCCATTTATGCGAACCGAGAATCGTCATCATCCCGCCGTTATTGAGATCGGTATCCTGCAGCGCGATCCAGACCGTCACCATGTTCGGCGTGCTGCTGCAGCGCCAATAGCCATAGTCCTGATGCCAGCCGACATTGCCTGCCGATGTCTCTTGGCCGTTCGTGCCCGGCTTATAGATCACTTGGTCATGCCAGAGACGAATCTCATCTTCGTCAAGCAGATCGGCAGCCATATGGCCGAGATTGCGGTCGGTTACCACTTCCCGAACTTCATCGTTAATCCACCAGCCGTTATCGAATTTACGAATCGCGAGCGGATTGTCGGACAGATGCAAGTGGTGCATCGGAAGTCCGAAACCGTCGTACTTCTTGCTCCATACACGTTCATGCGCGTGACGTAGACGCTCAATTGTATCATCATCGATCAGCTTCGGGCTGATCCAATAGCCTGTCTCATTGAACTGCTTCTTATCTTCTTCGGTTACTTGATACGAAATGACTGCCATAATGTAGTGGACACCTCTTCCGAAAAAATCATATGGATACTGCTTCAATCCCATTGTAGTCCAGCAGTGTAAGCGTTGACTTCCGAATATCTATCAAATAGGATTAGAAACATAAAGAGACGAATAGACACGAATGGAGAGCTGTCCTTCATGGCCAAAAGCAAAATCCATGCTGATCGTTGGGAGTATAACTGGAATGCCGAAGGGAAAGGAGCTTACAGCAGTCTGCCTGAGCTGGTCACGCTAGGCTATGACCGCTTTCATGAGGCCTCCCCTCTCTATGACCATAACCACGAACGATGCTATGAATTCGTCTTCGTCGAAAAAGGCAAAGTGACCTGGGAAGTCGATGAGCACATTCACCCTTCCTCTACTGGACAATGCTTTCATACCCGCCCCGGTGAGTGGCACCGGGCGCGGCTGAACTATATCGAGCCGTGCAGCATCTGGTGGGTAATCATCGTGGATCCCGCAGAGCAGCCGGGCTGGCTGTCATTCAGCGATGATGAGCGCCAGCAGCTTGCGGCAAGCCTGCGTCAGTTGCCGCGCATCATCAACGTCGACAGCCGGATGCGGGATCAGTTCGAAGCGCTTCGCAGCTTGCTATCAGATGAGCTGCCCGCTCCTTTGTTCCGCGTGCGCCATCATCTTGCCGATATTGTGTTGCAGCTTCTTTACCCGCGCGCGGAACGCCAGATCCAGAGCGAGCTGCGCGATGCGATGCTCGCGTTAACGGGCCGCATCGAGGCGGAGCCTGAGCGCCGCTGGGCGAACAAGGAGCTCGCTGACATTGCCGGCGTCAGCGAGTCGCATTTCTACAGGCTCTTCCATGCGCTGCACGGGCAATCGCCTGCGAACTACATTGACCGGCTGCGCATGAACCGCGCTTGCGAGCTTCTTCGCGAGCCGAGATCGAATGTGACGGACGTTGCGATGGATCTCGGCTACAAGACGAGCCAGCATTTTGCCACAGTGTTCAAGAAATATATCGGGGTATCACCGTCGCAATGGAAGAAAACGACTTAAGCACGACTTGCGCATATCAGGTATAATAGTCCAATATGTTTAAATATTTAACTTTTTGATCCTTGCATCTCACATTTCACAAAGGCAACAGGAGAACACTAGCTATGCGCATCTTTAGCCATTACCCGAAAGAAATTCAAGTGTTCCTGCTCGCGAGCCTCATTAATGCAATCGGCAGCGCGTTGATGTGGCCGCTCGTGACGATGTTTGTCTTCGACCAGCTCGGCAGAAGCATGTCCGATGCAGGGCTCGTCATTCTGGTCCAATCGCTCGGCGGCATCGCAGGACAGCTGCTTGGCGGATCGCTCTACCACAAGGTCGGCGTGAAACGCCTCATTATCGGCGCATTGGCGCTGAATGCAGTATGCTTGCTTCTGCTTCCGATGTTAAGCGAATCCTGGCCGATCTTTATCGCTGCAATGGGTCTCATTGGCCTATTCAATTCATCGTCAATGCCAGCGATTCAAGCGTTCATCGGCTTCCGGTTTGCCGACCGGCGCGGAGAGCTGTTCAACGTCATCTATGTCGCGAACAATATCGGGGTCGCAATCGGTACGGCGCTCAGCGGCTTCCTCGCCGATATTTCGTACTCGCTCAGCTTCACGATGAACGGCGTCAGCTCTGGACTATTCGCTTTCTTCTTCCTGATCTATCTGCAGCGCGTGGGTACTACCAGCTCATCTGCAGGCGGCGTCAAGCTGAAGAAGCTGTCCCCCGAGAACGCCAGCGGCTGGTCGCTTCTGCTCGACGTGCGGCTCTATCTGTTCATGGCGCTCGGAGGCATGCTCATCAACCTCGGCAACAGCATATGGAATACGGGTGTCTCTCCCTTCATAATTAGCGAAGGGCTGCCGAAGCAGATGTTCGGCTACCTGTGGACGCTGAACGGCATTATGATCTTCGTCGCCCAGTCGGTCACGAACTTTATCAAGCGGCTCGCCGCACGTACGATTACGGCTCAGCTGACAGCCAGCAGCTTGTTCTACTTGAGCGGCTATGTCGTTATCCTCTGGATGCACAGCTTCACGGGCATGATCGTCGGCATGGTGCTGACGACGCTCGGCGAGATGCTGATTGCTCCAGCGATTCCAGCCTTCCTAAGCGAACGCGGCGGCAAGCATGCGCCGTTCTATCTCGGACTTGCAGGCGGCATTGGCTCTGTCGGCCGTGTCATTGGCCCGTATTTGATGGGCCACTTGTACGACATCGGACAGCTGACGCCAGTCGCCTGGCTCGCCGTCATAACAGCGGCTGTATCTGCGATATCGTTCAGCGTGCATGCGTTCCTGAACCATCCAGCGCGACTCGCACAGCAGCCGCTGCGTGGGGATGCTGGCAAGGAAGCGGCAGCTAGCATGGAGACCCATTAACAGTTAACAGAAAAAAAGCAGCAGTCTCGCGTGCGGTGCTGAACCGTACGAGACTGCTGCTTTTTTGTTATCGCATGACCGCTAACCCCCGCATGATCCCCGGACAATGAGCTGCGTCGGAAGCAGAATCGAATTCCCTTCCTTCTGCGCACTGAAGATGAGCTGCGTCGCAATCGCACCCAGTTCGTATTTGGAATGACCAACCGTCGTAAGCGGCGGATTAATATAAGGCCCCAGAATAATATTATCGAAGCCGACAACCGCAATGTCATCTGGCACACGAACGCCACCCTCAGTAAGGGCGCGAATGGCGCCAATTGCCATCTCATCATTCGCCGCGAAGAGAGCATCCGGCGGCTGCCCGCCAGCCAGCATCACCTTTACCGCTTGATAGCCGCCTACTTCCATGCAGCGTCCGAACAAGCTGATTCGGCTCGGCACTTCCAAGCCGTGCTCCTGAAGCGCCCGCTTGTAGCCGTTATAACGAAGAGAGTTGTCGAAGGACGTGACAGGTCCGCTAAGAAACTCGATCTTACGGCGCCCGAGTTTGATGAGATGGGAAACCGCATCGTAAGCGCCTTGCTCATATGTAATAAGTACATTATGCACATAGTCGCCTTTGAGCTCCCGGTCGAGCACGACAATCGGGAATGATTCCGAGGCCGACTGTAGAATGAGGCTGTCGCTAATTTGCGAGCCCATAATGATAGCACCGTCGACGAACTGCTCCTTAATAAACCTATGCGCAGAGCTGTTCTCGCCGCCGAATGTGCTGCAGACGACCAAATTGAACCCGTGCGAGGTGACGACCTCTTGTATCCCTTCAATGACTTGGCTGTAGA
This sequence comes from Paenibacillus sp. sgz302114, assembly GCF_056120345.1. Classification (NCBI taxonomy): domain Bacteria; kingdom Bacillati; phylum Bacillota; class Bacilli; order Caryophanales; family Paenibacillaceae; genus Paenibacillus; species Paenibacillus sp. sgz302114. The sequence continues at coordinate 173,569 of NZ_JBVYOI010000001.1, read as the reverse complement.
AAGGCCCGCCTAGATCGTACAGGAACAGTCCAATCGTGTTCGTTTTGCGTTTCTTTAAATTCCGTGCAGCTCCGCTCGGTCTGAAATTAAGCTCCTGCGCAACACGAATGACTTTGCGGCGCGTCTCCTCACTAATTTTCGGTGAGTTATTCATGGCATACGAGACTGTCGATACAGCAACTCCCGCCATCTTGGCGACATCCTTGATCGTTGCACGCATTTGTACGTAACTCCACCTTCGATGTCAATTGGGATGATCTCACTTACGAATATTAGGTTCATTCTAGTACATCCAATAAAGAGTGACAACGAATTTCCACTCTGCAGCCGGATTAGATTCGATCGTTATCGCTTCTCCAGCTCTTTATGGAGCGTTTGATCATATCCGTTGATAGCTGCTCTGCTGCCGCTCTCTTGCAAAGAGATGGAAACTCCGCGTCAGAAGCAAAGCGCAGCGCAAGCGTTTGGTTCAGAGTGAGACTCGAATCAAGGAGCTTGCCTGTCAGTACGTAATGGCGCAAGTTTTCTTCCGCGCGAATTGCGCGATCCTGTGCTTTGAGCGGATAAGAGCGAATGATCAAGAAGATAAACAAGGAGATCAGTGCAAGCAGGACAAACATAAAAGACGGCAATAGCGGCCCCTCGTTATTAACCGTGCGGACAAGCTCCCAAATCGCACTGATTAGTAACGCTACATTCAATAATGTGAGCACAAAATGGAACGGCGGGTGAAACCTGCGATGATTCTGATAGTTCTGAACTTGTTTACTCATTATTTTCCCTCCACATGACAAGCTTCTCATAAAGAAAGCGACTCGCAATTACAGCGGTCGCTTCCTATTTCAACAATAAGATTTGAATGTCCTTCTCTACTTTACAGAGTTTGCAGCATTGAACTCCATTCTATGCACAATAAACTTGAAAGCGACTCGCCATTACGGCGGTTGCTTTCGGCTTTATACTCGTTGTTTCAATGAATTAGAATTGAACTTCCTTCACCACTTTGCGGCGCTTGCCTGTCAGTTCATAAATAACTGGCACGACAATGAGCGTAAGCAGTGTGGATGTAGTCAAACCGCCAATTACAGTAATCGCGAGTCCGCCAGAGATCAAACTTGTCGACGATTCCGAGAACGCTAGTGGCAGCAGCGCTAGAATGGTTGCGCAGGCTGTCATTAGAATCGGTCTTAGTCGTGTTTTGGACGCTTCGACCAGCGCTTCGTGCACCGGCATGCCATCCTTGCGGTTCTTCTCGACACGGTCCAGAAGAACGACTGCATTCGTAACAACGATACCGACAAGCATTAGCATACCGATCATTGAACTCATGGACAGCGCATTGCCTGTAATGAGAAGCGCACCAAGGGAACCGACAGGTACGAAGAGCAGCGAAGACAGGATAATGAGTGGAGTCAGCAATCCGCCGAATGTCATGCTCATAACTAGGAATACGAGACCGATTGCCGCAACCATCGCAATACCGATGCTTTGGAAGCCGCTGTTGATCATTTCCTGACCGCCGCCGATTTTCACTTCAACGTTGCTTGGCAGCGATAGGCTGTTAATATCGTCTGTAATCGTCTTGGTCACCGCTGAAGTCTTGCTCGCATCCTTCACGTTGCCTTTTACTTGTGCATACATCTTCAAATCCTCGTGGTTGATCGCAACAGGCGCTTTCGCTTCTGTAATATCCACGATTTCTTTCAGCTGCTTCATGCCACCCATTGTAGGAATGACAATGCTCTCCAGCTGTTCTTTGTTCGTAATTTGCTGCATGTACGACATCGTAATGTCGCGTGCTTTGTTATCCAGCGTGAAGGTGCCGACATCGACCGGGCGAAGCTGTTCGTTTACAGCCGCCATGACCTGCATGGACGAAACGTTCAGCGCCTTGCCCTCTTTATTCAATGCCATCTCCCATTTCGGAGTAACATCCTTCAAGTTGTTGGAGATATCCTTCATGTCGCTGTTAGCTTTCATTAAGTTCTCTACTTGAACCGCTGCTTTGGACAGTGCCGTCAGATCATCGGAGTACAAGCTTACATCCACGCCGTTACCTGATGGAGGACCAGCCTGCTCGCCTTCTGTGACGTTCACAACCGCTTCTGGCGAATCTTTCTTCAACATCGCTTGCAAATCTTTACTAACGTTATCAATCATGTTGTCCATGACTGTGCCTTCTTTGAATTGCACCGTGAACTTCGCTTTATTCGACGTATTGCCAATCTTCACGAACGGATTGTCTGCGCCGCCGATGCTTGCTGTATAGTTATCGACGCCATTCAGATCCTTCAGATAGCCTTCCACTTTCTCACTGGTTTTGTTCGTCTGATCAAGCGTGCTTTGCGACGGCATCGTCAAATCAATACCGATTGAAGGCACGCTGCCTGCATCCAGGAACGTTACGCCAAGCAGCGGAATCGTGCCGAATGAAGCGATCAGGATGACAACAGACAGCGAGAGCACCCAAGCCTTGCGGCGAAGAGCGCCGCGAATCACTTTCTCGTAGAAGTTAATGAAGCGGCCGCCTTCCTTGTGCGGCTTAATCCGATTGAAGAATTTGGCGCCCAAGACCGGAATCAACATCATCGCAACGAGAAGCGATGTAACGATCGAGATAACGACCGAAATGGCGAATGGACGGAAAAACTCGCCGATGATGCCTGTAACGAATGCCAACGGCAAGAATACAACAACCGTTGCAATCGTTGAGGAGCCGACAGCGCCGATTACTTCCTTCGTCGCTTTATAGGCAAGCTCTTTGCCGTTCATCTCCTGGCCTTTTTCCTGACGCCATCTGAAAATATTCTCGATTACGACGATACTGTCATCCACGATACGGCCGATCGAAACGGCGATACCGCCAAGCGTCATAATGTTAAGTGTGTAACCCATCTGGTTCATAAGCGCGATCGTTGCGAATACCGAGATCGGCAATGAAATAATGGAGATTAATGTCGCTCGTATATTACGCAAAAACAGGAATATAATGATGACACAAAAGAGCGATCCGTAAAGTCCTTCATGGATAAGCGATGAAACTGATTTCTTAATCTCCGCGCCTTGGTCCTGGATCAAGTGAATATCAAGGTTCGCTTTCGATTTGTAGGTTTCGAGCACGTCTTTAACGTCATCCGATACATCAGCTGTATTCGCATCCTGTGTCTTCGCGACTTGAATGACGAAGCTTTCTTGACCGTCAAAGCGTGTAATCTCGTCTTGCTTCGAGATCGTCGTTACATTCGCGATGTCCGACAGCTTCACTTTCGCCGCTGCTGCGCCGCCGCCAGAACCAGCTTGTCCTGCACCTGCACCTGCACCTGCACCTGCGCCGCCGCCAAATGCTGCACCCGCACCCGCTCCCGCTCCGCCGCCAGCTGACAACTCAAGATCTTTAATCTGCTGCAAGTTAGACAGCTTGCCGACCAGACGAATCGGAATCGACGTATCGTCCTCCGTCACAGAGCCAAGCGGCAATGCAAAGTCGAGCTGTTGAATCGCTTGTTGAATGGTGCTGAGCGAAATGCCAAGCTTGCTTGCTTTCTCTTTGTCCACTTCAATGCGCAGCTCTTGCGAGATCGCGCCTTTCAGCGTAACCGAGCTTACGCCAACAACTTTCTCAAGCTTCGGTACGACCCCAGTCTCAAGCTCTTTCTGAAGAGCTTCGGGATCGTTCTTGGACGAGAATACTGCAGCCTCATAGATTGGAGCTGCGCCGAAGGAGAGTCGCTGAACAGTCAGCTTCACTTTGTCGGACTTCTGGGCCTTAGCGATTGCCGTCTCGACATCCTTTACTTTATCCTCCATATTCGTTCCAAACGGATATTGCAAAATAACGCTCGCCGAGTTCTCGGAGGTTGTACTTGTCAGCGAGTCATAGCCTTTAAGTCCTTGCAGGCTCTCCTCGACTGGCTTCGTAATCTCGGTTTCAATCTCCTCCGTAGAAGCTCCGGGACTGACTGCCGAAATGACAATCGCCGGGAAATCAACGTCCGGGAACGTCTGCTGCTGAATTTTTGTTGCCGAATAGAAGCCAAGTCCTAGAACGAGCAAACACAATATGATGACTGCTACACTGTTTTTTAAACTAAATCGACTAAGCCACGCCATGGTGTGATGTCTCTCCTCTATATGGTTTTTATACGGCAACTATACAGTACATTTTTGAACTGAATATGTACTGGGCGTTACAAATTTTTGACTGTCCTTAGGAATCCGTGTTCACAAAAGCTCTATTCAACGGCAATCGCACCGTAAAAATGGTCTCTACATTCGGTTTGCTGCTCACTTCAATCGTTCCTTCGTGGAGCTCAACGATCCGTTTCACGATGGATAGTCCCAGCCCGTTTCCTTTTACCGCATAATCACGCGACTTGTCGACCTTGTAGAAAGGGGTAAAAATATGCGCAAGCTCCTCTTGCGGAATGCCTTTGCCATGGTCGCAAACCGTAACAACAGCCATACCGTCATGCACAGCAAGCGATATGGCAAGCACGCTGTTCTTCGCAAATTTGATGCTGTTGTTAATCAAATTATGCCACACCTGATTGAGACTATCCTCGTCTCCAAATATCGTCACATCGTCAAGCGTCAGATCAGGCGTAAGCCCATTTGCATGCCACTGCGGCTCGCTTGCAATGATGATTCGCCGAATCTGCTCATCCAACCGGAAATTCGAAGGATGCGCGGGCTTTTTATCATGTTCAAGCACGGACAGACGGAGCAGATTGGCGCTGAGCCGGGATAAGCGCTGGCTCTCTTCTTCAATAATCTGGAGGTAATGCTGGCGCTGCTCCTCCTCCATCTTCTTCGTTCGCAGCGCTTTCGTGAACCCGGTTATCGACGTGAGCGGCGACTGGAACTCATGAGCGACGTTGTTGACGAAGTCCGAGCGCAGCTTATCAATCATCCGCAGCGATCCCGCCATCTCATTGAAGCTTGCTGTCAGCACGCCGATCTCGTCCTTGCGCTTAGACAGCAGCCCCACTCGGAAGTCGCCTTGCGCCATCCGCTTCGTGGCTATCGTCAACCGTTGTACCGGCTTAACGATATAACTGGATGCAAGGACGATCATTATGCTGCCGAATGCAAGAACGCTCAACAAGATCGTAAACATGACTCTTCGAAACAAATCCAGCAACTTGTCGAACTCTGGAGAGATGAAGAGGGCATAAGGTGCATCACGATACTGAAACGGCAGTCCGGTTAGCAAATGTACGGGGCCATGCTGCTTGCCGTCAGCAGATACCGTGCCATGATAAACACCTCCGCTAATGACCTGCTGCACTTGTTTGGCCGAAATCGGCATCTTCTTGCTGCTCCCGCCGTCGTCGTCATAAGCAAGCGTTGTACCTTTCGCATCGACGATTTGGACCCGGTAACCTGGCATCCTGACGGCAGCCTTGAACACTTCAATGCTGCCAGGAGGTAGCTTCTCGATAATCGTAATAATCTGCTTGCCGCTCGCAATCATCTGCTTATCGCTGAGATCCTGCACTTGGCTGCTATACAGCTTTGATGCCACCATGAACGACAGAAACAAGCTTACAATGACGGCTAATATAAAAATAAAAACCGTCCGCACATATAGCGACTTAATCATGCAGCACCTCAAGCCGATAACCGAGGCCGCGCAGCGTTACGATGCGGAAAGCAGCCTCTTCCTCCGAGAATCGTTCTCGAAGCCGTTTAATATGTACGTCAACCGTCCGCTCATCCCCCTCATATTCGTAGCCCCAAATTTGCTCTATGAGCGTCGCCCGTGTATACAGCTGACCGGGATGGCTCGCAAGTTTGTAGAGCAGCTCGAATTCCTTCAGCGGAATCGTCACGGCAGCGCCGGATTGCTTATATACGACCTGATAGCTCGCGCGATCAAGCACGAGCCTGCCAATCGGCACCGATTGCGACGCCGTAATCCGGAAGCGCCGCAGCAGCGCTTTCACCCGTACGACGAGCTCCATCGGATCGAACGGCTTCGTCATATAATCGTCGGTGCCTAGCTGAAACCCTTTGATTTTTTCCTCGGACTCGCCTTTTGCCGTAATCATGAGAATGGGCATGTCGCTTGAAGCGCGAATCCGGCGGCACAGCTCCCAGCCATCCATCTGCGGCATCATTATGTCGAGAATAACCATATCAATCTGGTGGGTGGAGAGATAATTCCAAGCTGCTTCACCATTTGCAAACTCAGCAATATCGAAGCCTTCATCGTTCAAATAAAGCTTAACAAGCTCTCTAATATGCGCTTCATCATCAACAACCGCAATTTTTGCCATTTTTTACGCCCTCTTCGCATTTTGTCTGTTTTTTATACTTGCAACCTCTATCACAATATCTTATTATTACAAGATTGCTAGATGACTTGCTAGTATGAACATCATGAATAAGGTGAGGGAGGGGCCAATGAAACGCTTTGTGCCTTTAATCAGTATGCTTATTTTCCCGGTGATGGGCTGGCTGTATGCAATGACCAATAAGCCAACCACCCAAGTATATAGCTTAGTTACCGATCTCGATCGAGCCATACCACTCGTCAAAATATTCGTGCTGCCGTATTCCGTATGGATTTTTTATATTTATCTTTGTCTTATCTATTTCTTTATTAAAGAACCCGCGGTCTATCGCCGCACGCTCATTACGTATGTGCTCTGCGCCTTGATCTGCTATGGCATCTATATGGTGTTCCAGACGACAGTGCCGCGCCCTGCAATATCAGGAACGGACCCAGTCACGCGATTGCTCAGCTACGTCTATGGCAGAGATTTGCCGTTTAACTGCTTCCCGAGCATTCACTGCTTCTCCAGTTATCTTGTGATGAAGGCTCTGTACACGAGCAAGTTCCGTGGTCGCTTGAATCAAGTCCTGATTTATGGCATGTCGACCACGATTATTCTATCTACGTTCTTCGTGAAGCAGCATGTCCTGTTCGATGCGATCGGCGGCATCTTGCTTGCAGATATCTTCTACCGCCTCGTGTCGCGTGCAGATCGTGTGGGACTCTTCCGCAGAGCAAAGCCAATGCCGCAGCGAGCTAATATGTAAGCATCTTAGAGAAAGCAGAGCCGATACGGATCTGCTTTTTTTATTTGCCATTTATCCATTCCATGTAGAGGAGTGAGCCCAGATGAGCGTGAAACGTACGGTTCAGGAGCAGTTCGAGCAGGAGGGCTATTACATCATGAGGCAGTTGTATACGGAGGATGAAGTTGCTGCGTTCAAAGCGGAGTGCGTGAACATAGTGGGAGACAATGACGCAGGGCCTTCCGGTGTGCTCGTCGGAATGACGCTACGAAGCCCACTGTTCAAACAGGCGACGGTTAAGCATGAGCTTGTCGAGGCGCTGAGAGAAATTATTGGCGAGCATATTATCTTCTTGAGCGACAAAGTTGTATTGAAAAATGCAGCGACCGACTTCGGCTCTCCATGGCATCAGGATCATCCCTATTGGGACGGCAGCCACAAATTCTCTGTCTGGATCGCGCTTGACGATGCGCTCAAGGACAATGGCTGTCTGCGGCTCGTTCCTGGCAGCCATCAACAAGGTAGCGTATCGCATGACGGTAAAGTGGCGGATAATCTCAGTTTCGACAATCGGATTGATATGCAGCATATCGCAGAGGAAAGGATCGTCGATTTCGAGGCGCGCCGAGGTGACGCAGTCATCTTCCATGACCTGACGTTCCACGCTTCTTATCCGAATGTGAGCGGCAAAGAAAGATGGGCGCTCATTACGACGTACAAGGATGGCACGAAGGAAGACCCGGATTATGAATGGGCAGGCGCTGCTTTCGTTGTTTGCGGCGGCTAATGGAAAAGGTCCGATCACGCTGCCTATGTCAGGCGGGTGTGACCGGACCTTTTGTGTTATTTGCAAACCATTAATAAATTGCCATCGCTGGCACTTTGTATATGAGTTCGGGAGTATCTCTTCTAAAGTGGCTTGCTCGTTGCGACGGTAATGCATCTGAATTCGCGGTTATACTCGCCATACCGGATAACGGCGCGGTCGCCTTCTTGAGCCGGTCTGCAGGCACAGTAGAAGTGATACAGCGTATCTCTCCAGTAGATGACGGAGGATTTGTGCGCATGAGTCTCGTCGAGTTCGCCTTGCGAGCCATAGCTGATCCAAGGTTCTGGGTAGATGGACCAGTGCAGCAGATCGTCGTCGTCTGATACGGCAAGCGCCCCTTGCGCGTGGTGGCTGTCAAAGCCGAATCCGAAGTTCACCCATTTGCCTTGCGTATCGTCGAACTTCACACAAGGATCGCTGAAAAATTGGCTGTAATGAGTACTTTGTTTAACTGCAATTACCGGGTTGCTTGTGTGGCGCGTCCAATGGATCAGATCGGTCGAGGTTGCAATGCCGGTCTCCTCCGTCCACGGCTCACCGGTGCATTTTGCATTGTAGAACATGTAGTATTGCTGGTTATGTTCGATCACGCAGCATTTGTACAGGCCGCCTAGCTCCCAAGGCTCCCCGCTCTCGTAAGTGAAGATTGGCGCGTCTTGCCGATGCCATTGCAGCAGTTCCTCATCCTCGCACCAAGCGAGCCCCATGACCGCTCCGCCAGCTTCATAGCCGACTTCCGGGTACGAATGATAGATCATCCAGTACTTGTTGTTCAGCTTCTTCAGTCGCGGAATCTCGTAGAGCTGGTCTGACTCAAGCAATAGCCACGAGCCAGCAGCTCCGACGTGGTCCCAGCGCGAGCTGCCCTGGAGACGTTCGAGCATAATGCCCTTCGGCGTCCAGTCGAGCAGATTATCGCTAACTGCAAGTCCCGTCTGATAGCCGGAGCCGTCAAATCCGATGTACATCATATGAAATTGACCGTGATGGTAGAAGACGAATGGGCAATCGACCGCCAAGGAATCGAATTGTCCCGGCGTTCCGGAAGCCTGCAGCACCGGGCGTCCCCATTTGTGAGGCGTTCTCAAATGCTCCACTTGAGCTTGGAATTGCATCGCAAACCACCTTCCATTTTTTACAATCTCCTTACTTGTACACCTACTAGCGTGAGTTTGACAAGAAGTAATTTCAGAAAGTGGGACTCATGAGACCGAATTGCCAAATTCGCTAACGGTTGCTACGAAGGCTATTCCTCCTAAAATCGCACTTACCTCTCGGGCAACCGTTAGAGTTTTGAAAGGACTATTATGAATTCCACCAATGTAGTCCAGCAGACCAGTTACTTTGCCTTACTCCATCGATTCCCACCAATGTATCCTTGGGGGTCTTTCTTTCTTTGGCGGAATATAAACTGAAAATCAGCAGATTGCGGCAAAGAGTGTACTCCAGGGATACACATTGACCAAAAGTTCACGCAAGAAGGGTACTGAGTACCCTTCTTCAGATGAAAAGTAGAGAACGAAAGAAACCGACCACAAGGGCCGGTTTCTCTTCGTTCCTATTTCGTTCTTACTTCGCCGCCGTGAATCGGACGACTAGAGAGTCGTCCACCTTCGCGTGCTTAGATGATCGGACGAGCTTCACACCGCCTTGCTCCTCCACCGAATAATCATCGCTTGCAGCGATCTCTCGCGCCGTCACGAATGCAATGACGTCCTGCCGCTGCGTGAGCCGGAAGCGGATCGAATCCGCCGCTACTTCCGCAATCTCCGCAGTTGCATACGCAATTCTCGCGTCTCCGAAGCTCACATTCAGCGGAAGCATGACGCCGTCTTTGCTCGCGATATGCAATCGTTGCCCGCCAAGCAGCTTCTCGCCATGCTCGTACAAGTGAAACTCCTTGTCGAAGCCGTCCAGGTTGAGCACATGCAGGAATCGCTCGCCTTCAGCGTTCACGGTTGTTGTCGTGAACACGCCGAGATGCGGATTATCATGCGTCAAGCCAGCCGTTGCTCCCAATCGTTCAAGCGCTGTCTGGAACAGCTGCACATCGCAGCTGTTATACGCCGCCGCAACAACAATTGCGCGCCCTTTGCCTACACGAACGTCTACGCCGCATACCACATCGGTATCGTACAAACGCATGATAACTTCATGCGTTCCCGGATCTAGCTGCTGCGCGAAATGCGTATGCACCTCCGGGCGACCCGCTGCCCAGCCGCATGCCATAATGGACGGCCACGAATGGGGTCCATTCTGGGTTGCCCCAAGTACGCGGATGCCAAGCGCATCGCTCAAGATGGTGCACGGCTTGCCTTCCATGTCATATTGAGGCACCTCGCCGTACAGCAGCAAACCGCCGCCTGCCGTCACATAGTCGGCAAGCTTCCGCTGAATGTCCGCGCTCAGATACCGAGCGCACGGCAATGCCAACGCAGGCGTTTCCAACGGCCATAGCGTCTTGTTCTGGATATCGACGGAGCTGAACCTGTAGCCGGCAAGCAGCATGGAACGCGCCATGATCTCCCAGCCGCCGCTGCTCCGATTCGCTTCGATATTCCTAACAATATCCGCCATCCGCTCGCTCTGCGGGTAGCGATATTCGGTCATGTAATAGTCCGGTATGAACGCGAACGAGACAGCATCCCGCTCTTCCCGCATGACCGCAAGCTTATCCTTCACTGCCATCATCGTATGAATTGCGCGCTTCATGCGCGGATACGTATAATTGAGCTCGCCCTCCGGACTGATCGGTGCTGCGAAGCCATGACGCTCGCCTGTAAAAGCGACTCGGTCATTGCCGTCGCCAAGCTTCTGATCCATCCGGTAATTGATGCCGCCAGTCAGCAAGTAGTAGTTGATCATCCGGTTGCCCTGCGCAATGCATATCCGAGTCTTGAAATCAGCTGCCGACACATCGTAGCGACCGCCGAAGTTGTTGCCGTAATTGCCGTCGCCGCATTCGAATTCCAGCGATGTGAGCGGTTGATCCGGCAAATGAACGGCATCCATGAAGCCGTTAATTAAATAAAGATCCTGGAAGTTCCCCACAGTCAAGTCGCCAAAATAAATATCGGAGCCGGACACATAGCCAGGTGCCTGCGTATACGCTTCATATAGCTGGCTGATACCAATCGGATACGTGAATCCGCGTCCGCCGCCTGTGCCATGAATGTTCACGAAGAACGGCACATCGCGAACGCCGAATTCCTCCGCATAGCCGCGAAGCACAGCGACATAGCGAGCGAATCGATCCCGCATATAATAGCCCAGATCATGCAGCAGCTCAGCCGAATAGCTCTCCTGCGGCGAGCGCAAAGCACCAAGTCGCACCTCAGCATCGCCCAGCTCAAACGGATAACGCTGCTTCAGCGTAACGTCATCATACTTGCGGCCGAGCCATTCCGCGAAGTCCGCAGCAACATGCTCCGTCAGGTCGGGGCAATTGCTGACCCACGAGAGCATGCCGATCTCATTATCGAGCTGTACGCCGATAATGTTCCCTCCATCGCCATATAACCGCGGAGCTACCACCGCCATCACCGCAGCATACCAATTGCGCGTAGCTGTTAAGAAGCCCGGTGCCAAATAATCGAGCGTGCGCGTCGTTGCCGCCGCTCCATCCCAGCCATACGGAATCACTTCCGGATGCTTATCGTACACCCAGAACGGGATACCCTCGTTCTTCATCTCCGCCATAATGAACGGACCCGGACGAACGAAGAAATACAGTCCATTATCGCGGCATAGATCAATAAATCCGCCAAGATCTAGCTCCGGCCGCGAATGTCCGTCTAGATCGAACTGCCCTTCCACAGGCTCATGACACAACCACGGCACATAGGAAGCAACCGCGTTGCAGCCAGCATCCTTCAGCTTGTCAATGCGATCCTGCCACTCGCTGCGCTGCAGCCGGTAGTAATGAACCTCGCCGCACATAATGAGCGTAGCCTTTCCGTCAATCATGATTTGCTTATCTCGAATTTCAATCATCCGTTTATATTCTCCTGACTGTAGCTCAAGCTGTTTTATAATTTATAGTTTGATCGCTGTCGACACAGAAGCTTCAATAACTTCTTTTGCTGTCACTTCCCGCTCCAACCGATCAGAGAGATAGATCCCTTCGCTAACAAGAATCGTCTGCAGCGCAATCTCTGCAGTCGGCAGCAGCTCGACGCGGCCTTGAAGCGCCGCGATCCAATGCTTTTGCGACGAATCGTACGCATCGGTATTGTCACGCAGCTGATGCCAGCGATATTTCGCATAGCCGAGATCGAAAGTCGCATCCATATCCATGTCCGCTATCTGCGTATGATAGCTAAACGGCGTCTCGCCCTGGCTTGTATGCCCCGGGAGCCTTACACCGCCAACATTCCCAACGAGGCTGCTGCCTTCGAAGCCGTTCAAATGAATCGCCCACGCCTCGATAATATCCAGCGTCAGCCCCCCTTCGAAACGAACGAAGCCGACGCCGAGCTCTTCGACGTCGAAGCCGCTGATTTCTCTGCGCTTCTCATCCATCTCCACCTCTTGATACGTCTTGCCGGTAATCGTCTTCACCTTCGGCAAGTCCATCAAGTAGAGCAGCTGCGAGATGCGATAGACGCCCATATCGAACAAAGCGCCGCCGGAAGCGGTAGCTTTGCGGTTAAATTCCTTCGTTGCATAGCCATCGACAAAAGGACGGCCGCGTCTGCGATGGCCCGTCGACCGAGCATGATACAGCTTGCCGAGCTTGCCCTCCTCAATCAACATTTTCGCAGCCATTGTTTCAATCTGATAGATGAAGGCCAGCTGCACATGCAGCTTTTTTCCGTAACGCTCCGCCGCATCAAGCATCGCCTTCCCGTCTGCATAGGAGCCGGCAATCGGCTTCTCGCAATATACATGCTTGCCCGCTTCCAGTGCCGCAATCGTTATCGGCGCGTGCAGATTGTTATGAACGCAGACGTCAACGGCGTCAAGATCGTCACGCAGCAGCAGCTCGCGAAAATCAGTATAGGTATGCGGTACGCCGAATTGCTCCGCCATCCTCTTCAGCTGCGTTTCATTGGTGTCACAGAGGGCAACGACTTCCGCGCCTTCGATTTGCCCATATTTCTCCAAATGCTCCTTGCTGATGATTCCCGCACCGATAATACCGATTCTGATTTTCCGCGTCTCCATCTTCGATTACACCCCTAACTTTTTGGCTTGCATCAGGTTATATGTGTTGCGTGCAGTCGCGTATTGCCATGCCACTTGCGAATATTCGTTCTTCGACGAGTGGTGCTCTATGCCAAGATGGCCTTGGTAGCCGACTTCCTCCAATAGCGCAATCTTCTCCTCGCAATTCGGAATGACCCATGCCGCCAGATGCGTATGGAACGCATACTTCGCACAGAGACGGTCGCCGTTCTCCTTGTCCGAATCCCAATTCTCGAAGTGCAGCAGGATACCGAAATTCGGATGATCGACCGCTTCCACCAGCTTCTTTATATTCTCTGGATCCCGTGATGTGCCCCAGTGATTCTCCGGCCCCACCATGAATCCATGCTCCGCTGCAAAAGCGCAATATTCCTTGTAACGCTTCACCGTGTACTCGAACTGCTCCTCCGACATGTCCAGCGTGCGGCCGCCCATATCGATACGAACCGTCTGCGCGCCAAGAATGGCTGCGGCACGAAGGTTGTCCAGCCCGTTCCGGTAAAACTGCTCACGCTGCTCTGGGTCAACATCCCACACTTCTGCAGCATCCACGCACAGGTTGGCAACGTACATTTCCCTCTCATCCAGCGCTTCCCGAAGCTTGCGTAAGTAATCGTCGTCAAAGCTCTTAAACATCATGTTCCAAATATCTGCCGAATCCAGATGATACCGGTACTTGACGGTTTCGAAATAGCCAAACAGATCGATCTTGCCTTCGCTGTGCAAACCGTGAAACGAATAAGATGGAATGGAATATTTCATGTACATGGCCCCCGATTATCGTTTTATGATTGCTTCTTGTCCTGAATCTCGCATAACACCATGCCGCGCTGAACATATGGATTTCTCATAAAATAATTCCAAACAAGCCCGCTGCGATAATTCTCGATCATGAGCAGCGTTATGCCCTTATCGATCCCAATGACGTCCTCGGCAAAATACGGCGGAGACACATCGAGATTGTAGCTGTCCTTGAAGCCGTAACGCCCCCACAACTGCGGGTAGTTCTCATAGTAATTGCGCAGAGCGCTAATTACTTCCTTTGGCATAAATACAATTGAACCTGCCGCGCCCGCCGGCGGAACCGTGCCATCCGGCAAATGCATGTCATTGCTGCTATTCAGCCCCGAAGGCGCAGTGCCATATCTGCCGCTATATCCATTCGGACCGTCGCATGCCGTCAAGCCCCATGCATCCGGGCCAAACGTTCCGAACACCGACGAATGTGCAATGCAGTAATCCCGATTCACTTTCGTTGCGATGACCGAATTATGCCACCAGTCCACATTGTCGCGGTCCACTTTCCCGCGCAGATCGAACCAGGCATGGGAGAATTGGAACGTGAATAGCGAGCCGAGCCAGGTATAGATGAATGGAGGGTTGTCTCCAAATGTGCCATACTGACGGCCGAAATCATAGAACATGCTCGGATCAACCGGATGTGTCGGCGAAGCAGCCGCTAGGAAGTACATCATGAACTGTTCGGCATACAGATCCCAGCGGGCGAAGAAGCCTCGCTCTGGTGCATATCCCATGTAGAACTGGTTGTACTCCGGGTTGCGGTACCAGTTCCAGTCAACGCGTTCATAGAGCCGCTGCGCATATTCGCGAACATTGCAGCCGAAATACTCGCCTGCCGCGATTGCGCCGCATACCGCAATTGCGGTGTCGATGACAGATACCTCACAATTATCGTGGCGACGCGCTGTCTTCATGTTCAGAAAATGATAGAAGAATCCGTTCACCTGCTCCGCATGCTCAAGCAGCGTGTTCAGCGTGCCAAGCGCCCGTTCGTAGCCTTCGGCGCGCGAAATCCAGCTTCTTTCTACGCCAATCATGAGCGCTGTCAAGCCGAAGCCGACAGAAGCGACGCTGCACATTTCAGAATCGCCCGGAGCCCTGTCCACAATGAGTCCATAGCCGGGACTATCCTTGTCCGTGTTGGCCTCTTCCCAGAAGAAATAAAAGCTTCGCTTGCTCTCTAAGTCTAGCAGCTGTTCATCCGTTAACGTCATACTTGTATGCCTCCTTCAAATAAAAAAGAACCCTTGAAGCATCATGCCAGAGTCGGAATTGCCCCCAAGAGGGGACAACTCCAAAACGCCAGCGCAGCTGCATGGATTCTTGGATAGCTTACGATGCGGGTCATATCCACGCTTTATTTTTTCAACCAGAATGCCTTATTCCCCAGTAATACCGGTCTTGTCCACGACCTCTACGAATCGCTTCTGAGCGAACAAATAGAGAACTAATAACGGCAGCACGATCAGGAGTGTACCTGCCATGCGGATCGACTCGTTAATGTTCTGATGCTTGCCGCCAACCGCCGCTCCTCCGCCATACAGCTTCGAGAACGAATCGTTGAACGTTTTGAGCATGAGCGGAAGGGTCGTCATGCTGTCTCCCAAGTACAGAGAGGTCAGGTACGTCTCATTCCAGTGCCATACCGTCGAGAAGAGCATCACGACGACGATCGCCGGCGTCGAGATCGGCAGAATGACTGTGAAGAAAGTACGGATAAAGCCCGCGCCATCCATCTGTGCCGCTTCCTCCAGCGATGTCGGAATCGTCCGGAAGAACTGCATGTAGATGAGGATGAACAGCACCCCTTTGATGCCTTGGCCGAAGATCGTCGGAATGATAAAAGGCAACGACGAGCCTAGCATATGGTAGTCGTTGAACATCAGATAGAGCGGAATCATAACGACTTGCGAGGGCACGATGAACGTAATCATCATCAGACCGAATATGATCGATTTGCCCGGGAAGCGGAACTTCGCCAGCCCGTATCCGACAACCGCGCAAGATACCGTCTGTCCGATTGCCGGCACGACGGAGTTGAGCACCGAGTTCCAGAACGTATCCATATAGTTCAA
Organism: Paenibacillus sp. sgz302114; assembly: GCF_056120345.1. Lineage (NCBI taxonomy): Bacteria > Bacillati > Bacillota > Bacilli > Caryophanales > Paenibacillaceae > Paenibacillus > Paenibacillus sp. sgz302114. The sequence goes on along the minus strand of NZ_JBVYOI010000001.1, from coordinate 157,654 downwards.
TACGTGCCAGGCTTGGACGAAATTCTCGAAGTACAGCTTCTGAGGAATCCATAGTACTGTCGGATCGAGCAAATCGTTCAAGCTTTTGAAGCTCTGGGATACGAGATAAAGAATCGGATATAAATAGACGAAGCCGACACTGATAAGCAGCGCGTATACGAAAAGCTTGAATACGAGGCCGTCATTGCCCTGTCTGCCGAACGCAATCCGCTTGATGCGGTTGTAGATCGCAAGCAGCGCCGTCTTCTGCAGTCTTGCCTGTTGAAGCTTCACCTTGTTCAGCTTAGCGGTTGGTTCCATTACGCCCTCCTCCTTCTCGGTCTCACATTAACGTCGTCGTTGTTGCGGAACAACAGCAAGATAAGCAGCAGGAAGACGAAGATGACGCCGAAGTAAATCCAAGCGAGCGCTGTTGCATAACCGAAGCCTGTTGTCAGATTGAACATGTTGTCTTTAATCATCGTAATGACATCGCTGAACGAGTTGGTGAACAGATCCACCGTCGTATAAATCATGTTGACCGCGATGAACGGCTTGATCGCCGGCAGCGTCACTTTCCAGAAGCTGACCCACGGCGAAGCACCGTCGATGGAAGCCGCTTCGTACACTTGACGGTTTACCTTCTGCAGCCCTGCGAGGAAGATCAGGATCTGTACGCCGGAGAACCATAGAATAAGAATGAGCTGCTGGATCAGGCTAATGATCGGCGACGACCACGCCGGGCTTAAATTGTCTTTAATAATTTCAATGATGCCGTACTTCTCGACGAGCGGCATTGCTGTCGCTCCTTGGCTGAACAGCTCGTTGATAACTTCGCCGCTCGTAATGACGACCGGAAGAAAGAAGATGGAGCGGAAGAGGCCCTTCATCCGAATCGGTTGATTAATAAGCAGTGCGACAAGCATCGAGAAGACGATAATGATCGGAATCATGCCAACCGCCGTCTTAATGAAGAGCAGCAGCTTCTCCACAAATTCCGGATCAGACAAGAAGGCGTACTTGTAGTTGTCACCCTTGATGTACTCCGTCACAATGCCATCCGCACTTATCGTAACCTTATGGAAGCTGAGATAGGTCGAGTAGTAAATCGGATAAGCCATGAATAAGATGAAGCCGATTATCCAAGGCGACACCAGCGCGTAACCAGTGAGCGCTTCTCTCATCTTTTTGGTCATTTTCAACTTACTCACCTCCGATGATGACGAAGCTCTTCGCCTTGACGTTGACTCCGTTGTAGTTGTAATCAATTGATGTGTAGTTCACAACGATCTCCACGCCGTTCGAATATTTAACCGCCGAGATGCCGTAGTCCGGCACTTCACGCGCTTCAACCGTTGTATCCTGCACTTGCCGCAGCGCTTGATTCAACGCTTTGTACTGCTCAGCCATTGGCTGCTCCAGATCGGTATATTGTGTCGTCAGCAAATCTACCGAAGGCGTGTCTCTCAGCTTCCAGTACGGCTCGTACGTGAGCAGATACGACGGATATTGCCCGTAGTCGATCATGCGCAGCGTATCCTCGCGCGGGCTGGAATTCGAATTAGACGGCCAGCTGTAGTAATCGATGTATCCGTGGAGAACCGTTTGCAGGAATGGAACGGTATCCGTTTCGTACATAAACTGCGACGATCCTGCCTCTACGCCGAATAGCGAATCCGCGTATTTCCACAAGTAGTCGTTCGATTGGTAAATCGCAAGCTCGCTTACATTCTGTTTGAAGTTCTCCGCAAGCTCACGAATCTTCTTCGACGATTGTTCACGGGTTAGCGGATGCTTCTTGTTGTAATCCGATAATAGAATATTGCCGCTGCCTTCGAGCGAGAATCCATCTACACCCAGCTTCTTCATCTTCGCGGCATCGTCCTTGGCTAGCTCAAGCGCTTTGCCTGGGCTTATGTTCCTTGCCATAATATCGCCGAAGTAACTGTCCGAGCCGAAGCCGAAGAATGGAAACTCGCTTATTTGGTTGCTGAGCGTCCGAACGGCATCCGAACGGAAATTAAGCAAGTCCGTATTCTCAAATGCCGCATTGTAATTATTGCTCAAGTAGAGCGGGACGCCCTTATCCTTCAAATACTTCTGCAAATCCTTCAGACCGGAGGCTCCTCCAAGCTTGGATTCCACCGGGAATTGCGCAGGGCGCTTGCCATTCAATCCGCCTTTGTTCCAGCCCTCGAGGACCGCCTTCATGTTCGTAATCCCATTCTTCTCCAAACGGTCGACAATCTTCTTCGACTGCTCAAACGTCGTCATTGCGACAGCCTGAGCGCCTAATGCGGTTGCTTCCGTCTCGGAGCCCAGCAATCGAAGCTGCAGCGGAATATCCGCTTTGCTCTTGAGCGTCTTCTGTTTGACCAGCTCGCCATTGTCTTGCAAATACGTTCTGAACGTCTTCGCCATTCCGACGTAATCAGCCTCTTTGCCGCCAAGAAACTTGTAGCGAACCTGGCGATCCGTCGCAATCGCATCCTTCTGGAACGTATTATAGCCGCCCATCGATTTACTCGTAGGCTGATAGTAACCGTATCGAACGTCAAACTTCGGCGATACCCAGTAGAAGTCTGTGCTCAGTCCGCTCGGATAAGCAACGATCCACGCATTGTATTTGCCGGATTCCACGATGCCGAGCATCCCGTTCTGCCCTGTGCCATGCACGATTCCGAAGACAGGAACCGACGTTCTTCCCGTAAACGTGTCAAGGCTGTCAGACGCATAATCCGTGTTGTAAATCCGGCCGACATACGGCTGATCGAACTGCATATGGGATTTCGTGAAACGCATAAGCGCTCCGCTCCGGTCCGGGAGGAAGATGTATCCTGGAACATCCGCCTTATGGACCGCACCTATGAACGGATAAGGCTGGAGGGAAGCCAGCTTCTCAGCCCCCTTCTCCCATATCGATTGTTGCGGAATATTCACAACGAGCGAATCGCCGTCCAGCTTGACCTCGAGTGACAGCCCCGCTTTAATCGCTCCAAGCGTAATGTCGACGCGCATCCCTTGCTCGATTGGCTCAACTTTGTCTACTTTGCCGCCAAGCGACATATAGCTGCCGTTGCTCAGCATTTCATCCGCGGTATAGTACTCCAGCAGCACCGGCGACTTAATCGCCGTTTGCCACTCGTCATTCAGATTCGCATTCGCCAAATCTGAGTCGGCCGGCATAGACGACCAGACATAACCCGTTGCTTTGTTTTTCACCATAATGGCTAGCGTCGCATCCGACATATAAAGCTCAAGCGAATCCGTTTCGCCAATCTTCTTGAAATTCGAAGGTATTGTTCGGCTCGCAATCGTGCCATCAGCCTGTTCAGGCATCGTGTAATTATTAGAACGATAAGGGAACGAGCCTTCTTGCTTATTGAGAACGATTTTGTTCTGACCAAGAGTAGCCTGCGGCTCAACTGTCGCTCCATAAGCGAATTGATAAATTCCCAGCGCCGTCAGAGCACAAGCTGCGACCAGTATAATCGGTTTCTTGTTAGTGGACACGCAAATTCACCTCTTGGAATAACGAGTAAACAAATTCCCAAACTTGATTGGACAAGCCGAACAGGATGAATGCAACGAACGCCATAACAGCCATGCCGACTAGTGTGAGAACGATGTTTCGAACAGTCTCCTTGATTTCGTAGCCATGTATCTCTTTCACCATGATGAATACGAGAATGACGCACCACACAATGATGAAATCGTACGAGTAGTTATAAATGACGCCTTCCATCAGCGTCAGTCCCCGTGACAGAATGGCCAGCGGAATCGCGAAGATGATATAAGGGGACAACGCGTAGACAGTCCCTTTGTAAATGTTCTTGAAGCTGCCTTCGCCATCGTTAATAACGCTGACCAAGTAGTTGGAGATGACCCAAGCGAGCAATGGAAGCGTCAGCTTCAGCAGTTCTGTGACGAAATTGATCTGCAGCGGCTCCATCGTTGCGAACAGGAAGTTTGTCGTGTATAGCCCGATCAACCGCACGACGAACATGAGGGCAAGCAGCACGGTTGCAGATGCGACCGAAGCTTTGCCGTTATGCTCCAATTCGTAATAGCCCTCGATTGGATGCCGCAGCATACGGAATGGATGAAGCAGCTGAGCAATGAAGCGCTGCTCCTTCACAGCAGTCCAGCCACGAACAGCCGGCGCGCCGAAGCTGAAGCGGCGATAGGAGAAACGCACCGCTGCATACAACACGATGAAGCCAGCGAACGCAGTCGCGACATCGACCGCATGATCCATGATCCAAATGCGGCGCAGCTCCCAATATGCATTGGAGTATTCCGCTTTGTTCTTCGAGAATTCAAATTCGGCGAAGGCTTCCTCGTACTTGCCTTCCTTGAAATACGCGAGGCCGATACCGGTATGCGCGAGCGAGAACAAGCTGTTCTGACGCAGCACTTCATTCCACGGTTCACGGCTCTGTACATATTTGCCGTCTAAGTAAAGTCCAAGCGCTTCATGCACAAGCGCCGTGAACCCCGTCGGCTTGAACACTTGCAAGTTGCCGCGCTCGCCGCTCAATACAAGCAGCCTGCCGTCGGATGTAGCCGCGATGCCGGTCGGAGATCGCAGCAAGCCAAGACGCTGTGCGCCAGTATCGCTGCCGCTGAAGAGGAACATCAGCTTGCCGTCCCGGTTGTACTCCAGGATGAGACCTTCCACGGAATCAACCGCGTAAATATTGCCCATACGGTCGACTGTAACATCCGAGATTTGATTGAGCGACCATGTGCCGCCAAGCAAGTCTTTGCCGGCAACGTTCAGCTTCTTGATCGCGCCGCCGTTAATGCCGGTCGTGCTTGTATAGATGAGTCCTTCATCGTCGACCGCAATGTTCGTCGGCGAGATTGGCATTTCGCGTGTCATCTTGCTCAGCTGCTGCTTCGTATAGAAGATACGCTGCAGCGTCTTGAGCAGGTTAAAGCCCGCGCGGTTACCGCCGAAGTAGCCAAGAAACTTGCCTTCCGGACTGAGCCGGACAAGACCTTGAATGAGACCTTCGCCGATAATGTAGATGCTGCCGCGTTTATCGACAATGACCTTCTGCGGCTTAAACGGCGTATCTTTGCCGTACAGCTTCGATTTGGGTTTGCCAATCGTCGACTTTAATTTGCCATCTTGACCGAAGACGACGATGCTTTGCTTGCCGTAATCTGCAACGTAGATGTCATGCGTTTCGGTGACGAATACGCCTCTCGGCTGCTTCAGCTGGCCGTCACCGATGATGCGGATGAAATTCCCCCAGGAATCCAGCTCCACAATACGTCCATTATCCGTATCCGCGATATAGACGTTGTCTTCGTTATCCACAAAAATATCTTGCGGGTTTTTAAGCTCGACCTTCCCATTGCTTGCCGCTTCATTCTCGCCAAAGATGCTGTACCCATCGATTGCGCCTACAGGCGTGTAGGCGTTCTGCATCATGATGCCTTTGCCGTCATCAATTGTGAACGTACTGTACGGAACGTCCGCATAAGCAGTGGAGCAGCTAAGGAGCAGCGCAATCGCGGCGAGAAGTATGATGATTCGCTTGAACCTAAACATCGTTCTCCCCCTCACTTCAATCCGGAATGCGCCATCGTATCCATCACTTTGCTTTGCATGAAGATGAAGATGAGCAAGTTCGGTATAAACATCAGAAGCGCTGCCGCAGCAGCCATCCCTTGACCGGCGATGTTATTCTCCATCGCGGTCGTCGTCGTTAACGTACTCATGTAGAAAGCGAATGTCTTCAGCGTCTCCTTGCTCATGAACAAGGTCGACGTCTCCGCGTTGTTCCACGCGAGCTGGAAAGCCAGTATAGATACCGTCGCGAGCGCCGGCATGATCATCGGAATGACAAGCTTGCGGAATACGTAGTAATCGTTGGCACCGTCTAGTTTTGCCGCCTCAATGAGCGCATTCGGAATCTGGTCGACGAACTGCTTGACCAGGAATACACCTACCGGAAGTGAAAGCATCGGCAGAATATGCCCGAAGAAGTTGTCGGTCAGCCCGAGCTTCTCAATGATCAAGTACCGCGGAATCGTTACCGCCGCCGGAACGAACATAAGCGCAATAATGTTCACTTCGAACACGACTTTTTTGAGCTTGAACTCTTTTTTCGATAATGCAAAGCCTGTCATGGAACAGAGCATAATCGACAAGAAAACAACCGCAGCCGTCACAAGAATACTGTTGAACAGATACTTTGTCTTCGGCACAGCCGCCACGTTGCTGACGCTGAACAGCTGAGCAAAGTTCCCCCAAGTCGGGTGATGTACGAACAGCTTCGGCGGGTAGAGGAATAGCTCGTCCACCGGCTTGAGCGCCTGCGAGAAAATAAATATAATCGGCAAAATCATAAATACCGAAAGCGATATTAAGAATACGAAAAACTTCCACTGTCCGAAGCTGAAGCGATCCGGATTGATTTTATTGCCATGAAATGAAGCCATTCGTGCAGGTCACCTTCTCCCAATTCATCGTTTCTCCTGCCGGCCCCTAGTCGGACTCGCCGAACAATCGCCAGCACAGCTTGGAAAACCCGTAAACAATAATGAGCAGAACGACGGAAACCGCCGAAGCGTATCCCATATCGTAACGCAGGAAGCCGTAATCCTCGATGTGATTGATCATCAGCTGGCCGGCATTTTGCGGTGTCGGGTTCGCCCCTGACAGCTGCACGCCAATCGCACCGGCTTGGAAGGTGCCGACGACAGCCATTACGGCGCCGAACAGCATCTGCGGCTTCATGCTCGGAATGGTGATATACCACACCTCTTGCAGACGCGTGCGAATACCGTCGATGTAGCCAGCTTCGTACATCTCGCCGTTGATATTCAGAATACCGGCGAGCATGGCGAGGAAGCCAACGCCCATACTGTTCCAGAGCGATACGATGACCATGATCGGCATGAGATAATGCGGTGACTGCGTCCATTGAATCGGCTCATTAATGATGGCAAGGCTCATGAGAAAATGATTCAAATATCCCGATGCGTTACCGCTGAAAATAACGAGCCAGACGACCGCCATCGCTATCGCCGCAGTAAGCGACGGCGAGTAGATCGCCAGCGCGATTACAGTACGCGACTTGCGCGGAATTTGCGCCAGCAGCCACGCGAGCCAGAAGGATAGCAAGTATCCTCCCGGGCCGACGAGCAGCGCGAACTTCAGCGTATTCGGGAGCACGTACATCATAAACGCGTTATCTTGCGTGATGAGGTTGACGAAGTTGGTTAGCCCAATAAACTTCGGCGTCTGAATCGAGTTGAAATCGGTAAAGGACAAGTAAATTGCCGATACAACCGGAACGACGACAAGCAGTGTAAAGATAATAAGGAAAGGGCTTATAAACGCATATGCGCTTAGCTCATTTTTGATCGCTTTTACCGTTGCCGGTTTCATTTCTGCTCACCTTCTTTGGCCATTTCTTCCATGTTCGGCATGATCGGAACCTGCAGCGGCTTCACAAACTTCCCGTTCTTCAAATATCCGAAGTCGGTCAGCTGCTTCTTAATTTCGCGATTGCCGTTAATGACGGCGTCTTCCATAGCCCGCCTTGCATTGAAGCCGTTGAAGACGACTTTGTTCCACGCGTCGCTGATCTCCCGCTCAACCATGTAGTCGCCGAAGTAACGCGGAATATCATATAGCCACTTCCATTGCTCTTGAATAACTTCAATATCTTCCTTCGGCCAGGACAGCTGGCTGAACGCCTCGACATTGGCGGTATTCCACTTGTAAGTCGGACCGTAAATGGCTTCAAGATCGTTGCCGAAACGCACCTGCGTCTCTTGGGATGTCCACCATTGCAGGAACTGCCAAGTTTGATCCTTCTTCTTGCTGCTGTTGAACATAATTGCGGTTGCGCCTGTTCCCGGAGCGGTCCGGTTCACGACGCCATCCTTACCCTTCACGCCCGGATATGGCGCGATCTTCCACCAGCCTGCGATTTCCGGCGCAGCGGCGGTCAATTGGATATAAGTCGTTGCATCCGCGATACCGATCGGCAGACTGCCGTCGCGGAACTGGTTATAGAAGCTCGGCACCTGCAGCGGAACGCTGTAGACCGTAAACATGTCGGTCATTTCCTTCAAGCCCTCGAGCGCTGCGTCTTGGTCGATCGCCGTATGCATGCCATCGTCCGTGTAGAGCTTGCCGCCCGTCTGATAGATGAACGGAACGGTGTTGTTGTATGGCTTGAAACCGCCGGTTTGCGAGAGCGGGAGGTAGAAATTCATCCCGAAGCGCTGCAGCTCCGGCAATATCTGCTTGACCTCTTCCATCGTATCGGGTACTGGAATGTTCAACGCATCGAGAATATCTTTGCGGTAGAACAGCACCCAGAAGCTCTGTGTTTCCGGCAAAGCATACAGCTTGTTGTTGAATGTCACAGGCACGAGCGCGCCTTGCGAGAACCGCTTCTTCACTTCGTCGAAGCCTTGGAATTGGTTCATATCCGCCAGCGCTCCGCGCGCCGCTAGACGGAACGGGATATAGTTGCTGACGCCAAGCGCAGCATCAGGGGCATTGCCCGCAGCGCTTGCCAGAACGAGCTTCCCTTCATCCGGCATAATGGACAGCGTAACCTTGATGCCCGTCTTCTTCGTAAATTCCTGGTTGACGAGCTGCTGCATCTGCATCACATTTTGCCGCGAACGGTTCACCCAAATTTGCAAGGAACCTTTGTCATCAGCCGACACTTGCGAGTAATCGGTTGTGAACGATTTGAAGAAAGCGGCGATGCTGTTCCACAGCGATTTGAAGAAGCCGACTTTCTCATTTGGCAGCTTGCTGTCTTCGTAAATATAGAAGCGATCCAGCTGAAGCGGCTGATTCGGCAGCTTCGTATTAATGACGCCAAGGGTCTGCAGAACAGAGCCGGAGCCTTCCGATAGCCGGTTAAATTGGTATGGAATCTTATCCGGATTAGCTGCGAGCCGGTCCAGCGTCTCCGCTGCAACGAGCAAATTGCTCGCTTGGTCCGGGTTCCCGCCAGCTAGCTTCTTCAACGCATCATACTGCTTGCGCAGCGTAGCGGCGAATCCTTGCAAATTGGTCGCCAGATCCGGCATTTGCTTCGTAATATCCCAGTCGCGGTTCGTGTCCATCGTGTTGCCCGTCGCCATCTTGATCTCCAGCGCGAGCGTATTGATGTCCCACATCACCTTGCGAATCTCTTCGACAACCGGTCCATAAGGTGCGGCATCGGCTGTGAGCGAGATTTCGTGCTCGCCCTCCGTAAGCTCGAACTGGTACGGCTTACCGGACTTGTCCGACAACACCTCGTTGCTCCAGTCCTCCGTATACGGAAACGCGTATTCATTCACTTCCTTGAATGGCACTTGACCATCTATCATCAAAGACCGATAAACAGGCATGCTCGTCTTTCCTGTTTGCAAATACTTAAATGCCAATTGGTAGGAGCCTGCTTTATCGACTTTCACTTTCCACGTCGCGCGTTGACCACCCACTTGCCATGCCTGCTCATTCTCATCCGGGTTCCCGCTCGTTGCAATCGTTTCTCCACCGAGCGTATTGAGCGTTACTTTCCCGTTTCGATGAGGCACTACCGTCGCATCGCCGCTAGCAATAGAGCGAATTGATGGCTGAGACTTCGTTTGCGGATGCTCGGCTTCCACCGTAATCAGCGTCTTGCCCACCTTCGGCAAGTTGTGCTCCTGCTTGTACTGCTCATACTTCGGCAGTACTTCAGGGGCTGCGATGACGATGCGGCCGATAAGGGCAGCTTCCCGCAGATTGTTAATCTTAATTGTGTTCATTCCTTGCTTTAGATGAAACCGCAGCGGTTCCGCATTAAAATAACTTGCGTCCGTAATCGGGGCCGTCTGCCACTGTCTGATTTGCTTCTGGCTTGCAGGCAAATCATTGCCTAGCCCATCTCGATCAAACTGAGCATTCTCGTCAGCCCATAGCTTTGAAAGTACGAAGCGTCTAGCTTCAAAAAAAGGATAAATGCCGTTCACTTCTATTGCGCGCTCGATCGAAATGATCTTATCCGATGTCGAATAGTAATCGAACTTGATTTGGTACAAAGCGTCCTGTGGTACGTTGACCTTCAGCTCAATGGCTTGCACGTCGTCGTTCCATTCAAATACAGGCTCGTCATATCCTTTCGCATCCGAATGCAGATTCGCTTTGCCGCCTACTGCGGTGAATTGGTTCGGGTGAATGACGATATCGCCGGACTGAGCGTCCTTGATCCCTTTGTCATTCCAACCTTTCAAGACATCCCGGTAAGAATCTTCCGTTACCTTCTTAACTGGAGTATCCTCTTCCTCGTCGTCAGCATTATCATTAGCGGCATCTGTCGCAGTGTCTCCACCTGACGAAATATTGCTGCTCTTGTCGCCGCCATCTCCGAACAGGTTGCCGAGCACGTCGTCATTATCGTTCTTCTTGTTATCAGGCGATGCTCCCTCGGCAGCGGCTGCAACCGAACGACCTTCCAGTGATACAGGCGTTACAGCTGCTATCAGCAGAGAGAGAAGCGTCAGTATGGCGAACAATGGTTTGAATTTCATGATTTCACCCCAGTAGAACAATTTTTCCTCCTCTTCGCAGAGGAGGAAAAATTGTGATTACGTTCTTTATTTTGTAGCCTCGTCGATCTTTTTCATTGCGTTGTTGTAGTACTCCATCGATTTCTCTTGGAGCTCGGCAGCAACGTCTTCCGGTCTTGCTTCGCCCTTCTGGAACTTCTCGTTGTATTTGTCTTTTACTTTGGACGTGAAGTCTGCAAAGCCCGGTTGATACTTGAATGTTTCGAGTACGCCAGTCGGGATTGCCTTCACGATCTCTTTGATACCTGGCGTTACGAAATCTTGGTTGAGCCAAGCGTTCCATACGTCTGGATCGTTAACAAGCGGCATTGTCGCAAGCGGAGTTTCGTCTTTGATACGAGCGAGCCAACCGTCTTTGGAGTAAGTCATCCACTTCAGGAACTCAACCGCTTCCTTCTTATGCTTCGAGCTCTTCGTAACACCGGCATAATCCGTAACAAGGCCTGCTTTTTGACCGTTCACGCCCGGCACAGGAAGGATGTCCCAGTTGAATTTCAGGTTCTGCTTATACCAAGTCAGGCTCCACGTTGCGTCGAACACCATGCCGACTTTACCGATGTTAAAGCCGCTGATGTCTTTGCCGTACCACTTGTCTCTTTCTTCTTTCTTGTAGCTCTGCAGCGAAGATTTGTCTTTGTAGCCAAAGTTGATTGCCCAGTTTGTCGCTTCCGCCCAAGCCGGGTCCGTGTAGTTATACTGCGTGCCATCCCATGTGGACGCTCCAAGTGCTGTATTGAAGTTCGGGATCAATACATCGCCCATGCCCGCTGCGCCGTCGATGCCGAATTGGTGCTCATTGTAGTTCGTCAGCTTCTTCGAGATATCTTCCAGATCGGACAAAGTCCAGTTAGCTTGCGGCTCTGGGATATTCGCTTTCGCGAGCAAATCTTTGTTGATGTAAACCGCCCATGAGTAGAGGCCGTGAGGCAATGCGTATTGTTTGCCGTTATATTCGCCTGTTTTTGCCAGACTGCCGTAAATCTTGTCCGGGCTAAAATCAGGATCTTGTGCAAGGTAAGGGGTCAAATCTTCAAGCCAGCCGCTGCCTACTGCAAGCGGTACGTTGAACAGCCAGGTTACGTCAGGAAGCTTGTCCGCAGCCGCCGCAGCCGCCAGCTTCTCATCCCATGGCCAGTCCATCGATTTATCAATTTCAACTTTAATATTCGGGTGAGTTGCTTCGAACGCTTTAATCCGCTTCATCTCAGCGCCGTTCTCAGCTTTATCGCCCCATGTCGCATACTTGATCGTTACTACTTCATCCGTTGCAGCAGGCTGATTCGCCGCCGTATCGTCTGCTGTATTCGCGTTCGTAGTTGTATCTGTGCTCGTGTTCGCGTTGGTGCTTGCATTTGTATTCGTATTAGTTGAATTTGTTGCAGCATTATCTGTGCTTGTATTAGTTGTGTTTGAATTCGAGTTGCCACCACCGCAACCCGCGAGTGTAAACGACAAAGCCAAAACCATTAAAAGTGACTTTTTCATCTCAGTTCTCCCCCAGATCATAGTCTGAAAATATTTCGCACACGTGAATCCTTATAGCTCGACTTGTACATTTCAACAGAACCACTACATTCCCCGAGCATCGCCTCCCTTCATGGAATAAGACCATACAGAATTCGCGAAGCGTTAACCGTTAAGGCTTTCTTTATACCCGCAAGAGTCGCGGACGATAAGCTGCGTCGGCAGCAGAATCGAGTTTCCTTCGCGCTGTGCGCTGAACATTAATTGCGTTGCGATAGCGCCGACTTCGTATTTCGAATGTCCAATTGTAGTGAGCGGCGGGTTGACGTACGGCCCGATGTTAATGTTGTCGAAGCCGACGACTGCAATGTCATCCGGTACCCGAACGCCATTCTCGGACATCGCGCGAATCGAACCGATCGCCATCTCATCATTCGCTGAGAAAATCGCGTCAGGCAGCTGACTGCCGGCCAGCATCACTTTCGCCGCTTGATAGCCGCCGACTTCGAGGCATCGACCGAACATGCTAATCTTCTTCGGAACGGGCAAGCCATGCTCTTCAAGCGCTCTCTTATAGCCGTTGTATCGAAGCGAATTGTCGAAAGAAGTGAGTGGCCCGCTCAGAAACTCGATATTGCGCCGGCCTAGCTTTATAAGATGGGTGACAGCGTCATAGGCGCCCTGCTCATACGTAATAAGTACGTTGTGCACATACTCGCCTTTCAGCTCCCGGTCCAGCACAACAATCGGGAATGACTCCGATGCAACCTGGAGAATCAAGCTGTCGCTGATCGATGAGCCCATGATGATTGCTCCATCTACGAACTGCTCCACCATAAATCGGTGCGCGGAGCTGCTCTCTCCGCCATATGTACTGCAAACAACCAAATTGAATCCGTGCGAGGCAACGACCTCTTGCACTCCTTCGATGACTTGGCTGTAAAATGGTCCGCCGAGATCGTACAGGAATAATCCGATCGTCTGCGTCTTCCTTTTCTTCAAGTTGCGGGCGGCACCGCTTGGCCTGAAGTTCAATTCCTTCGCTGCCCGAAACACTTTGCTCCGCGTCTCCTCGCTGATCTTCGGCGAGTTATTCATCGCATATGAGACAGTCGATACGGCAACGCCGGCGAGTTTAGCAACATCTTTTATCGTAGCAGCCATAAAGAACCATCCACTTCCTATCCGATAATTGAAACGTTTCAGTACAATAGATGTAAAATTACCCCATATAAAGCGTATACATAACTGCATAACGCTTCAATTCTGATAATTTCGCTCTGATTTATTAGCTATTCTAGCATTGTCGAAACTTGTTAATAGAAACGTTTCACAAACACATACTAGCATACTCTTTTGGAAATGAAAAGGCTTACAGCAAAGAAATCGGGCCATTTTTGTTAAAAATAATCTAAAATATTTTTCGCGAAAAAGAAGGAATTCGAAACGATTCGATAGATTTGCTATATTTGCCTTATACAGCGAGGAAAATTGGGTCGAAAGGGATCTTCTATCCACTCGCCCACCTCATTCCTCCAACTGCTTGCTACCTACCTACTTGTTGGACACCTCACTCACTCGCTCGCCTAACCGCTTCTCGCTAACCTACTACTTGCCTACCACCCCTCTCGCCTACCGCATTCCTCCTGCCTACCTTCGCTAATATAAGCCATTTGGATTCACATACACTCTGCCTACTTGCCTCTTTGCTGGACACCTCACTCACCAGCTCGCTCACCTACTCGCCATACCACTAACCTACTGCATCCCGCCTACCCGACTGCACGCCTATGCTAATAAGAGCCACTTGCAGTCATTCTTTCTCGCAGAACTAGCTCTAACGAACCACAGTGTCGCTATTCGGCTAAAAACGTGCGTTTTCAGATTCTAACGAATCACAGCGACGTTATTTCGTGTAAAACAGCCCCTTTCGCCAGCAAAAGAGGTCAATAACGATTGTTAGGTTCGTTACAATTTCTAGAGGGTGTTATTGGGTCCAATAAGGCGTTTACGGTTCGTTAGCGGGATGGCAAGAGTGAGCTGAGCGCGTTAGGAGTGCGAGGTGCGAGAGTACGTAAAGTTTGTTGAATGCATGGAGCGCGCGGAGTGCGTGGTGTCCGTGGTGCGAGAGTGCGTGAAGTTTGTTAAACGCAAAGAGAGCATCGGGCTCACGCGATGCGCGGAGCGCGACCCCACCGCCCCGAATCTCCACAATAAAACCCGGCTGCTTGCAGCCGGGTTTGGGATCACTAATAACGATTCTTCAAGCTTACCTTATTGCGATGCGGCTCGCCGCTAACGATGTAGCTCCGTAGGTTGTCGACGAGAATATCGACAGCTCGGTCTGTGTAATAGATCGAATTGCCGGAGTTATGCGGAGTCAGGATGACGTTCTCCATCGCCCACAGCGGATGCGATTCCGGCAACGGCTCTGGGTCGAACACGTCGAGCCCCGCTCCGGCGATGACTCCTCGCTCCAGCGCGTCAACAAGATCATCGGTGACGACCGTCTGGCCGCGACCGATGTTCACGAAGAACGCACTTGGCTTCATCTGCGCAAACCTGGCACGGTCGAACAGCCCTTGCGTCTCCTTCGTAATCGGCAGCGTCACGACGACGTAATCGCTCTCCTGCAGCAACCGATTCAGACCACCAGTGCCAAACATCGCATCTACGAACGGCGAGGCTTTCGCAGAATTACGCACGCCAAGGACGCGCATCTGAAACGCTTGCGCCAGCCTAGCCAGCTCCTCGCCAATCGCGCCAACACCGACAATGCCGAGCGTTTTGCCATGGATTTCGCCTAAGCCGCCAATCCAGTCCCACTTCTTCTCCATCTGATTGCGCATCGTCAGGTGCAGCTTCCTTGTAAAAGCGAGCATCATGCCTAGCACTGTCTCCGATATCGCATTCGCATGAACGCCGCTCGCATTCGTCAACATCACTTCACAGGCTGCAAAAGCATCAAAAGGCATCTGCTCAACACCAGCGCCCCAAGCCTGCACCCAGCGCAGCGCGCCTCCAGCCTTTAGTGCATGAGCCTCTGCCTGCTCGCTCCAGCCTGCCACAACCTCCGCTTCCGCGAGGTGAATCGCGAGCGAACTCTCATCCTGATCCCTATCAGCATACACGATCTCAAATCCAAGTGCCGCTTCCGCAATTCGCTCCCGGTGCTGCGGCTCCAAATCATAAACACATACCAGCTTGCGCATTATGCCGCCTCCCTCATATAAAAAACCGGCCCACGGGGCCGGTTCAAGGTCATACCCATCTCTTACAGTTTAACTTCGGAACCTGTACGAGCGGACTCATAGATTGCAGATAGAATTTTGATCATGTCAACGCCTTGATCAATCGTGTTGATTGGGTTCGCACGGCCTTGTACAACATCGACAAAGTGAGCAAGATGCTCGCCATGGCCGCCGGAATCTTGACCTGTGTGCGGGAATGTATCCGTTACAATGCCTTGGTCCTCGCCGAAGATGCCAAGCTTGCCATTGCTGAACTTGATGCCAGCTTTCGTACCGCGAAGCTCAACGAAGTTCTCTTCTTCTTCGATGTTCGATGCCCAGCTGAATTCGATTTGCAGCGAAGCGCCATTGTCGAAACGAATAAAGCCAATTGCCAAATCTTCTACGTCGAAAGTGCCTTCGCCTTCGGACTTGGAACCAAATTTGCTATGCTCGGAGCCAGCGATATCCTCAGCATCTGCAAATTTCGTGTAAGTCGCACCAGTAACCGATACCGGCTTCGGATTGCCCATGAACCACATGGCAAGGTCAATGAAGTGAACGCCAAGGTCGATAAGCGGTCCGCCACCGGACAATTCCTTCGTCGTGAACCAGCCGCCTTTGCCTGGAATACCGCGGCGACGAGTCCAGCCGCAGCGTCCTGCATAAGCTTCGCCAAGGTTGCCTTGGTCGATCCAACGTTTCACATATTGGGATGCCGGACGGAAACGGTTGTTTCGCATAACCATCAGCTTCTTGCCGCTCTTCTCCATAGCATCCTTCATGCGAAGCGCTTCTTCTACGCTTACCGCATCCGGTTTCTCGCAGAATACGTGCTTGCCCGCTTCAAGCGCAGCAACCGCGATTTCGGAGTGGAACAGGTTCGGTGTGCAAATATCAATAATATCAACATCTGCAAGAGCGATTACATCGCGGTAGTCGCTGAACGCTTGCGGAATGCCGTGCTGCTCAGCAGCTGCCTTCGCCTTCTCTAGATCAATATCACAGATCGCTACGATTTCCAGCTCAGGATGGTTCTTCAGCGGCTCCGAGTGCGCCCATTGAAAAATACCTCCTGCACCGATCACGCCAACCTTCAATTTCTTCGTCATCTCAAACTTCCTCCCCATTATATCCCATGCAAATTTGACAGGCAGGCTCTAACCGTGAGGCTAGAGCCTGTTCCTACCGAATATTCGGTCCGTATTAGTTAAGCTTCTTCAAGAAACCTTGACGCAGCTTGTAGTACTTCATCCAAGCATCCTTCATCTTCGTCAAGCCGTCAGCAACGTCGCTGCTCGACAGAACATCTGTATAATCTTTGAAGTTCGCGTCAAACTTCTCAACAGGGCCTGTGATGGCTTTAACCATCAGGTTGTCCAGCTCATCGTTATGAGGGGCAACAAGGTTATTATTGAAATCCGTGTTGATCGTTTCCCATTCCGCTTTCGCTTGGCGAGTTGCATCGTCTACCGGAAGTTCTGCATAAAGCGTCATGCTCTTCAGGTTGTGCTTCTGCCATGCTGCATTTACAAGCGTATTCTGATCGTAGTTCGCTTCGCTGAACGGATATACAACTTGCGGTTTGTAGACATAACCCATTTCGCCTGCTTGAGCAAGACCATATACTTCAGGGTTCGTCATTTGGTTGTCTTGACCAACGATACCATAGTACCAGCCATCGCCGGACTCATCTGCCTTACCGAGCAGCATGTACTCTTCAACTTTCTTGTATTCCGGCTTATAGCGGCGATTCATGCCATCGCCTGTGTACATGTCAGGTGTACCCCATGCGCGAAGCTCTGCAGCTTCAAGCGAGTTGTTCCAATCGATCCAGTTCAGGATTTGCGGAATTTGATCTTCGGACACTTTCTTAGGGTTGATCACTTTGGAATTCCATTTCGTTGTCAGCGGGAAGTATTGGTTCGCCGCATCTTGTACGTTCGTATTCAGATCGTTCGCGAAGATCGGAACGAATCTCCAGTCATACTTGCCTTTTACTTTATCACGGTTAGCAGCAACTGGCGCCCACATGTTGACGACTGCATATTCACCATTGATGATTTTTGCATCGCGCTGCTCATTCTTCTGAATGTAGAATTCTTTACCGAACAAGTTGTCTTTGAAGCCTTTGTTCATGAAGGAAATATAGTTTTTCCATTCAGGGGTAAGCTCGAAATCCGAGTAAAGATTTTGCGATTCATTAATGACAAGCGGATAAGCATTGCTCATGCTTAGACCTGTAGCCGAGAACAAGGACCAGTAAAGCGCGCCGCGGGAGTTCTCGAATTGCAAGTGTGCCGGTGTAATTGTCTTACCGTTCTCAGACAGGTTGAGCGCTTTCACTTTCTCCAGGTAACCGTACAGGTCGTCCAGGTTCTTGATCGGTACATCATCGATTTGCTCAAGCGACAATTGACCTTTGTTTGCGATTGCAAGTTTCTTCAGGTCAGCAGCGCTCATCACATTCGGATAGACTTTCTTCAGAATGTCGTCACGCATCCACACTCCATAACCGCCATTACCAAGACTAGCATCGCCGTAAGGCGTCTTGCGGTATTCTTCTTTAAGCAGCGGGCTTGGCATGGACGGGATCGACCACATTTTGCCGTCTGTAGGGTCAACACTTGCTTGGTACCATTGGTCTACAGTAACGCCAAGGTCAGCAAGGCGTGCAGCTGTCAAAGGCATATATTTTTTAATTTCATCAAGTGTAATTTCACGAGCCATGCCTGCTTTTTTCAGCATTTCCATATTGGCAGCGTCATCAGCAATGCCGTTCTGGTTCGCGATAACAGCCGGGACTGTGTCCGCAAGGATCTGCATTTGCAGCCAGCTCTTAATGTCTGTGTTCGGCGGGATTTCGATGAAGTCAGGAATGACCTTCGTCTTGTCGCGCCAGATTGGCGTCAACTTGTCTTCGACCGGCTTACGCGGGCTCGTAGGCAGATTGCCTAGAACTTCAAGATGCATTTCTTTAAAGCTTGCCGGATCAACAGGCGCACCATTGTTCGTAGCAGTGTTTCCACCAGCGGATGAGCCATTGTTGTCAGCCGAGTTATTCGAACTGCCGCAGCCGACAAGCGAAATGGAAAGAGCGGTAGCTAGCATAAGTGCCATAACCTTTTTCATAAATAAAATCCTCCCCTGAATGAATATCTATTAACTTAGATGGATCAAGGCGTTATGCCTTAACCGCACCAGTCAACATCCCTTTGACAAAGTACTTCTGGAAGAACGGGTAGATGAACAGCAGCGGGAATGTCACGACAACCATAACTGTCATCTTGATAACCTCAGGCGTTGGAACCGAATTGTTCTGCTGCGCCATGAGGCGGCGTGCTTGTGCGCCACTTGTCTTTGTAAAATCGATCAACGTGTTCGCTTCTGCACGGTTAATGATTTCGTACAGCACGTACTGCAGCGTACTCAGTCCTCGGTCGGTCACGTAGATCAAGTTCGTGTAGTAGTCAAGCCAGTTGCCTACGACTGCGAAGAAAGCGAATGCAGCAATTATCGGCATGGACAGCGGCAAAATAATTTGGAAGAAAATTCGGCCATAGCCAGCTCCATCTATCATTGCGGATTCTTGCAGCTCAGCAGGCAATTCTTCGATATGCGTCCGCATGATGACCATGCTGAAGAATGCGAAGGCGCCTGGGAGCACGTATACAAGGAAGTTGTTAATCAAGTGAAGCTTCGAAATAACAACATAGTTCGAAATAATCGTACCTGCGATAAACATTGGGATCATGAAGAAGAATAACAGCGTCTTGCGGCCTGGCAGGAAGCGCTTCGAGAGCGCGAACGCCGCCATCATCGTCACGATAACCGACAGCACCGGGCCGATAACACAGCGCAGCGCAGTGACGACAAACGCCGTTTGCAGACGTTCATACTGGAAGACGAACGCGTAATTCTCAAGCGTGAACACACGCGGGAAGAACCAGATCGGTCCTGCTGCGGCATCCGCTCCCGTATTGAATGACATGACTAGGATGTACCAGAACGGATAGATCGCAGTAACTGCCCATACGAGCATAATCAATATGTTAACGGTATCAAAGGTGCGTTCACCTGTTGTTCGCTTGATGCGATTTGCTTTCAAAGTTGCATTTGACACGTAAGTCGCTCCTTTCCTTAGACAATACCTACATTGCTAAGTTTCTTCGTCGTTGCATTCGTAAGCATAATAAGAATAAAGGATATGATGCCTTGAAATAGGCCGACCGCAGCGGAGTACGAATATTGACCGCTGACCAAACCTTGGTAGTACGTGTAAACGCCGATCGTATCGGTATCTAGACGAATCATCTTATTTTGCAAGTTGAACACTTGGTCGAAGTTCGTTGCGAGCAATCCGCTCAAGGAGAAGATCAGCAGGATGCTCATCGTAGGAATAAGGCCCGGCAATGTGATGTACCATAGACGTTGCCAGCGGCTTGCGCCGTCCACCTGCGCCGCTTCGTATTGCTGCGGGTCAATTGTCGTCAGCGCTGCGAGGTAAAGAATCGTACCCCAGCCTGTTTCTTTCCAAATTTCAGAAATAACGAGTACCGGCAGGAAATTGTGCGCATCCTGCATGTAGGATATACGCTCAGCGGCAGGGTCAATCAATTGGCGAAGGTTGTTGATAATACCCGTCGCATCAACCGTCAAGAACATGTAGAACAAACCAGCAACCGTTACCCACGATACGAAGTGAGGAATATAGGACGTCGTTTGTACAATCTTCTTGAACCGATCGCCGCGCAGCTCGTTAAGCAGAAGCGCTAGAATTAGCGGGGCCGGGAACGTCGCAACCATCATCGTGACACTGTAGAGCAGCGTACGACCGATCAGCTTGTAAAACTTGTGGTCAGTGAGGAACTTCGCGAAATTGTCGAAGCCGACGAACTTACTGCCGAAGCCAAACCAGCCTTTATTAAAGTCATAGTCGAGAAATGCGATATAGTTCGAGAACATTGGCAAGTACGCGAAGATGAGCGTCAGAATGATTGCAGGGGCCAAAAAGAGATACAGCACAGATACATTTTTCAGTTCGATGCTCCGCTTCTTCTTTTTTGCGGTGACATTCGTTTTGTCGGTGATTGTAGCCATTAGTTTAGTGATTCCTCCTCTTTCAAGTATGCACGCGAGCCATGATGTTACTCTTGGCCTCACGTTGATGCCATATTATAGATTAGCCCACTCCCAGGCCGCCGCAGGATTGCCGGATGACAAGCTCTGTAGGAAGAACAATGGAGTTGTCCTTGGGAGAAGAGTTGAATAAACATTGTGTCGCAATAGCACCAAGCTCGTATCTGGAATGACCGACTGTCGTAAGCGAAGGTCTGACATAAGAACTTTGATGAATGTTATCGAAACCAACGACGGCCACTTGCTCAGGCACAGAGAGGTTCGCTTCGTTCAAAGCTCTTATGGCACCGATGGCCATCTCGTCATTCGCGGCGAAGACCGCGTCCGGCAATTGACTTCCGGCAAGCATCAGCTTCATCGCTTGATAGCCCGAAGTCTCGGTGCAGTTTCCTTGCATAAGGATCTCAGGCGAGTATGGAAGGTTATGCTCGTCCATCGCCCGCTTGTAGCCTTCGTACCGATTGATATTATCAATCGTGAACAACGGCCCGCTGAGGAACTCTATCTTGCGTCTTCCAAGCTTGATCAGGTGGCTAACCGCATCGTATGCGCCTTGCTCATCATCAATGAGAACGCTTCGAACATAGTCCGAGTTGAGCTCCCGATCGAGCACGACGATGGGAAAATCTTTGCCTGCTACTTGAAGAATCAGCCTATCCGAGATAGGCGTGCCCATGATGATGGCGCCATCTACAAACTTCTCTCTCAGGAATCGGTGAGCAGAACTGTTCTCGCCGCCGAATGTACTGCACACAATCAAGTTGTAGTTGTAGGAGGCGACGACCTCTTGAATACCTTCAATCAACTGACTGTAAAATGGACCTCCAAGGCTGTACAAGAATAGCCCGATCGTCTCGCTCTTCTGCTTCTTTAAGTTTCGCGCTGCATTGCTCGGACGATAGTTGAGCGATTCAGCAGCGCGGACAACCTTCTTTCGTGTTTCTTCACTGATCTTAGGCGAGTTATTGAGTGCATAAGAGACTGTCGAAACGGCGACTCCAGCTATCCTGGCAACGTCTTTTATCGTTGCGACCATGTATTAAGCTCCCTCACTTTCATCAGGTTGTTGAAACGTTTCAACTTGATTCAAAAAAATGGCTCTGAAACGCTTTCAAAACCGAGTCAAGTGTGCTCCAGTAAACAAATAATGGCAGTTCCTCATCGCTCTACGTATGTCGAACGTTGTAGAAACGTTTCACCTCAGCAATAATATCACAATGTAATCGCTTTTAAAAGAGTTAAATTAAGTCGGATTATGACGAAAAATTATGTAATTTTGGTTCACAGCACGTATGAAAATCACATACTGGTGAAACGATTCAAATAAAAATGAGGAAAGCCCTGTGAATAAGGGACTTTCCTCAGATTGAAAAGAGACATAGGTTTCACTTCGATGAAAATGAATGATTCCAGCCGAAAGGTCTAACAAGGAGACCAGCCCCGCTTCCGGCTAACGAATCGTATTGCGCTTACTCAGCCGATTCCGCTGCTATCATGACCTCGCCCGGTTAAGGAATCGTATAGTGCTTATTCAGCTATTTTCGGCTGGATTAATCTGCTAAGGAACTGATGGCACTCTATAACCCCGATTTTGCCCTCACAATGGCTCAAATGTGCGGAATAAGGCCAACGGAGTTCCTTAGCATTTCAAACCCGCCAAATTTGCTCGAATAACGCCTCCTGAGTTCCTTAGAGGGGGAGCAGCGCTGGGCGAGAGCTCTTTACACCGTAATTTCAAACGATCCTTCCAAGCCTTCTGCACTGCTTGGGCCGATCCACACAATGAATTTACCCGGTTCCACGACAAACTCGTGCTTCCCGTTAACGAAACCAAGCTCCTTCGCGCCAAGAGTGAACGTCACGGTACGGCTTTCTCCGGCTTTCAGCTCCAGACGGTTGAAGCCCTTCAGCTCCTTCACAGGTCTTGTTACGCTTGCTGCAACATCGCAAATGTACAGCTGGACGATCTCGACGCCATCGCGGTCGCCGGTATTGCCGATCCGTGCCGAAACAGTAACGGACTCGCCTAGCTTAACAGCAGCCTGCTCCACTTGCAGCTCCTCGTAACTGAAGCTCGTGTAGCTAAGACCATGACCGAACGGATACAACGGTGTCACGTCAGCATCCGCATAACGTTTCATCTGCGGACGGCCTGTCTTCTTCGCATTGTAATAAATCGGCACTTGGCCGCTGTGTCTTGGGAAAGTGACCGGCAGCTTGCCGCTCGGATTCACCGCGCCGAAGAGTACGTCTGCAATAGCTGGACCTGCTTGCACGCCAAGGTGCCAGCCGTTAACAATTGCCGGGATATGAGCGTCAGCCCATTCGATTGTGAGCGGACGACCATTCGCGAGCACGAGCACAACCGGCACGCCTGTCCCATGAATCGCTTGAAGAAGCTCATTTTGTGGTGCCGGAATGTCCAGCGACACGCGGCTGTTGTTCTCGCCGCTCATATCGGCAGATTCGCCCAGCACAACGATCGCGAGCTCGCTCTCACCAGCCAGACGAATCGCTCTTGCAAGCTCTGCTTCGTCTGCCGAATTCACTCCGCTTCCTGCCGCATAGACCACTTCGGTCTGCCGCGCTTCTGCTAGCGTGCGAATGCCTGCCAGAACAGAGACGACATCCTCCGGTCTGCCTTGTCCGCGCCAGCACCCAAGCTGCGCTTCCACATCTTCCGCTAACGGACCGATGACGGCAAGCTTGCGAACGGACGGCGCGATTGGCAGCTGCTGACCTTCGTTCTTCAGCAGCACGATGGATTGGCGAGCCATTTCGCGCGCAGTCGCAAGATGATCCGAGTTCAGCATATATGTGCTTGCGAGCGTATTGTCCGTGTACGGATGCGTGAACAAGCCGAGACGGTATTTCACTCGCAAAATACGGCGAACCGCATCATCAATCACTTCGAGCGATACCTCGCCTTTATCGATGAGATTCGCGAGATGCTCATGATAGATCAATGAGTGCATATCCATATGCATGCCCGCATTCATAGCTGCACTGCCTGCTTGCTCCCGGTCAGCCGAATAGCCGTGCTGTACGAGTTCATCGACCGATTCCCAGTCGCTCACGACGAAACCTTGGAAATTCCATTCGCCCTGGAGGACATCCTTCAGCAGCCAGCGGTTTCCAGAAGCCGGAACGCCGTTCACTTCGTTGAACGCTGCCATAATCGTTCCAGCTCCAGCGTCAAGCGCTGCTTGGAACGGCGGGAAGTACGTCTCGCGCATCCGCGTCTCCGAGATGTCGACTGTATTATAGTCTCGTCCACCTTCAGCAAGGCCATATGCGGCAAAATGCTTCGGACACGCCATAATATGCGGACGGTCCGTCCAATCATTGCGCTGAATGCCTCTTACCCGTGCGGCTGCAACGACTGATCCGAGGTACGGATCTTCGCCGGCGCCTTCCGCGATCCGGCCCCATCTTGCATCGCGCGCGATGTCGACCATCGGCGCAAGAATCCAGTTGATTCCGTCGGACGACGCTTCGCGTGCCGCGATTGCTGCCGTCTTCTCCAGCAATTCTGGATTCCAGCTGCTCGCTTCAGCAAGCGGAATCGGGAACGTCGAGCGATAGCCATGAATGACATCGTCGGCGAATAGCAGCGGAATGCCAAGACGCGATTCTTCCACCGCAACACGTTGAATGGAGTTAGCATTGTCCGCGCCGCGAATGCCCAGCAAGGATCCGACCATGCCTTCTTCGATCAGCTCGCCATCGGTTTCTTCGTCGAATGTGCCGAGCTGCGTCAGCTGGCCGATCTTCTCCTGCAGCGTCATAACGCCAAGCAGTGCATCAATTGCAGCTTCTGTCTCGGCATCCGAGAGGAACGGTGTTTTCAATGGATTGTTATCCGCCGCCATTAGCCAAGCTCCTTGATGCATGCGTTCAAGTATCCGATCGAAGATGCTGTTGCTTCCTCCAGCGTCTGCTTCGCATTCGTCGCTTCTTCATGCAGCAGCTCGAACGTTAGCCAGCCGTTATAGTTGATTTCGGATGCCACAGCAAGCAGCTCCTTCATATCGACTTCACCGACAGACAGATTCTCGCTCGGTACACGCCCGAATTGGTTGCGGAAGTGGAAGGCATAGATACGATCTGGATAAGCCTTCAGCATATCCACCGGATTCATGCCTGCTACGTGCGCCCAGCCTGTATCGACGCACAGACCAACCTCTTGGCTTGCATAATCGATAACTGAACGGAGATCGCCCTCGGCATTATGCTTGTCCGATGCGTGGTTATGCATGCTTACTTTCAAACCGTGCCCGCGCACGGCTTCGGCAATGCGAGACAAGTTCACGCCTTGCTGCTTGAACTCCTCTTCGGTCTTCAGTTCTGGCGCATCCCAGCCGCCCTTAGGATCTGCGTTGATTACCAGATCCGTAGCGCCCGCTTCAGCCAGACGCTTCGCCACTGGCAGTACCGTCTCTTCGATGTTCAGCGACTCGAACGGCTCGTGAAGCTGTAGGCCAACATAACTGCCGGATACCGCTAGGCCGAATTGCTTCGCCAAGCTGAGCAGCTCGGGAGTTGGGTCAATTTCAAGAGCGTTCATGCCTGCATTCGCACATGTGCGGAATATCTCTTCCATCGACGGATCTTTGCCGTCTCTCCAGTATTCAACCTGGTAACCGTACAGACCGGTGGAAAACCCTCTGCTTGTAATCATTTGTTGTTCCCCTTTCCCTCTCGTCGCTTAACCGTTACTACTTCTTCAACACAACTGGCTTCTGGTCATTTGCGCTGTCATAGATGGATTGCAGGCATAGGAAGTTGAAGATCGCTTGCTCGTTCACGATTGCTGGCGATTGCTGGCCTTTTACCTTCTGCGCAAAGAAGTGAACCGGGTGATCCATGTATCCGATTGGGCCTGGGTAAGCAATAGTATCCTCTTTCGTTATAACTTCCCCGTTTTTATCGGATTTCACCAACACTTGATCCGTTTCGAAGTAAGGGGACCATTTCACCGCACCGCGAGTACCTTCGATTTCAACCGTGAAGTACGGCTCGCCATGCGTACAGGAAGCACGCTCATATTGCACCCATACCGATTTGCCGTTTGCTTGCTGGAATTTCAGCATTGCGCCGACAGCGCCTTCGATGTCATACACAACATCCGTCGGATCAGCTTCCGTCTCTGGCTTCGCTACCCAAGCAGCAGCAACTTCAATGCTCTCCGGTTGCAATAGGTCATTCAGAATCGTGAAGTCGTAAGGACCCCAGTCCATAACGATACCGCCTGCTGCCTTGGATTTATCCAGGAACCAACGGCTCTGCGGCTGCCACTCCACGCCCGGACGACCGCGTTGTCCGCGGAATACGAACGAGATTTTGTACACATCGCCAAGCTCGCCGGAATTCAAAATGTTCTTCACTTGCTCTGTCTTCGGCACTTGCAGGAAACGAACGGAGCAGCAGCCAAGCATACGGTTGTTTGCCTTTGCAATCTCAAGCAAGCCTTCCGCTTCTTCGCGGTTCATCACAAGCGGCTTCTCGCAAAGCGTGTGACGGCCCGATTCCAGCGCCATCTTGGACAACGGGAAGTGAGTGAACGGTGGCGTGCCGATGATTACAATGTCATCTGCTTGGGGATCTTCGCTCAGCATTTCTTTTGCATCTGTAAACGTTACGGTTTGCGGGAATTGCTCTGCGAAACTTGCAAGCGCAGCCGGATTCGGGTCTGCGACTTTAATCTCGATGGACGATTGATCTTCCAGCTTATAAATGGCTTCTGCGTGTGTGCGGTTAATAACACCTGCACCGACTAAGTAAAAACGCATAACATTCACCTCTACTCATGTATTTGAACTTACATTTGGAAACATAATTAATTAATAAAGTTAAAAATAGTCGATATTGAAATTACAGCTCCCAAGGCATCTGAGCCGGCTGGCCGATACGGAAGTTACGCACAACCTCTTGCGCTTTTTTGGACAGCGTATCGTAAGTTTCACGCGGAATTTGCGTATGACAGCTGGAGTTGTACCAGTGACGGTTGAAGATCATCGCAAGGTTCGTGCGGCGGTCATCCGAAAGGTTCGGCGTGCCGCGGTGCCACATGCGGATATCGCGGATAACGATCGAGCCTGCTGGCATGAATACTTTCTCGGAGTGCATACCTTCCGCAGCGCGTACAATGTGCAGGTTCGGGTTTACACTGCCGTCAAGCGTATCGTGGTTCGCATTGTCCGGGTTCAAGTGCGTGCCGCCTGGCCATATTTCAAGCGGTCCGTTCGCTTCGGTAACATCAACAAGCGGAATGTTCACAACAAGGCTAAACGGCGGCAGTGGAACTGTCAATTCCGGGAACAACGGCATAATGTCGCAGTGTACCGCTTGGTAGTCAGAGCCCGGCATCGGTGTGTCGGATGCGAAGTACGAACAGTTGAAGCCTTTGCCAAGCACTCTCTCGATGACGCTCATCACGATTGGATGCGCAATGACTTCTTCGTCGATGAATGGCTGCATGAACGGCAGGAACATCTGGGCACGATTCGTACCTGTGTTGTAGCCCCGCTTCTCAATAAACTCGTCAAAGATCGGATCGAACGCATCGCGGATGCCTTTGATCTTCTCATCGCTCAGTACTTTCTCGAACAGGATGTAACCATTAACACGCACTTGCTCTGCTGCGGTTTCCAGCATCTCTGGGCTCAGGACGCCCGTTGCTAGCTCTTGCTCGGTCAGTTTGATTCTCATCGTTTCACACTCTCTCCATTCCTTGTTCTAGATCTATTATCCGCCAATCCCGATCAGGCTAATGCCCAATACGATCATCGCGGCACTAACAATCCGTTTCCAGCCTTGCCTCTCCTTCAGCAGCCACACGCCGAGCATGGCGGCAAACACTGTACCGATCTCGCGCACAGGCGCCAGATGCGAAACAGGTGCCATCTGCATAGCAACGAGAAACAACAGATAGGAGGATGGGGCGCAAACGGCTGCGAGCACAATAAATTTGCCGTTAAGGGCGAACTCTTGTCGTACGAGCTCCCGCTTCAACAGCTTCGGCAGAAAGACGAGGACAAACCCGAAATTGCCGACTTCCAGAAGTGACAGCGGACTGATATAGTCCAGCGCCATCTTGTCCACAACCGTATAGCCGGTAATGCATAGTCCGACGGATACGGCGAAGAGAACCGGACGCATCGCTAGCTGCTTATCCTTTTTCGTCGCGGCGCCAGACTGCCAGCCACTTAGAAGAAAGATACCTGCTATGATGCCTGCGATGCCGAGCCAGCCCCATCCTGCGAGCGACTCGCCAAGGAACAGAACGCCAATGATCGGGGTGAAGATCACCCCTGTTCCGCGCATGATCGGATAGACCTGCGACAAATCTCCGAAAATGTAGGCCTTTGACAGCAAGTAGCCGTTTAGCCCCTCAATTAGCATGGAGAGTATGAACAGAACATATGCAATTGGCGGCAAATTAGCTCCCCGCATTTCCATCACGAAGTGCGGCAGCAGTACAATTCCCGCAAGCCCGATCATCGAGCCAAGGAAGACCGCTTTATCCATACTTCGCTTCGTGAAGAAGCCGGTAATCGCATTGATTAAGCCAGATGCGATGACAAGCAGCATAGACATGACAAAGGCATGATCCATAGTCAATAGTTGCTCCTCCACACCCACAGCTGACAAGAGCTGCAAGGGTACCATACTAATGCGTTATCGTACTTCAAAATCAGATTGTTTTGCAAATGAAGCAAACGCGCGTAATCGTGAGCATTGACGAATGCACGAGCAAAAAGAGGCTGTTCACTGGGCATTTCACTAATGCAGGATTGATCCGCGAAAAGATAAAAAAGAAGAGCGCCTCCAACGATAGGCCCTCTTCTCGTATCAATGAATAGCTAAGATGGCTGTTAGATGGTCGGCATCACATTACCGCCGCAAACCGGTATGTATGCTCCTGTGATGAAGCTCGACAGATCGGATGCAAGGAAAGCGACAGCGTTCGCAATTTCCTGGTCTGTTCCGCGCCGTTTCAGAGCGACACTTGCCTCGTAGCTCTCGCTCTTCTCCGTCCCGTTCGTACGATCGCGCTCGGAGATAGTCCACCCTGGAGCAATTTGGTTCACCGTAATCTGATGCTCGCCGACTTCTTTGGCGAGAATGCGGTATACGCCGTCCATGCCGCGCTTACCGGCAACATAGGCCGATTGAGAAGGGAAGTTCTGCATCGCGCATTCCGTATTGATGCCGATCATCCGGCCCGCGCCTTTCTCGATCATCGCCGGAATGAACGCCTTCGCAAGGAAGACGCTCTGCAGCACGCATGATTCGAACTGGCTGACATAATCCTCTGCCGCTTGCTCAAGCACGGACGTCCACTTATATTGAATGACAGCATTTGCCACAACGATATCGACATGGCCCAGTTGTGCTGTAACCTTATCTCTCATGGCATTGATCGATTGTTCATTGGTAATATCGGCTTGTACGATCAGCGCTCGTCTGCCTGTTGCTTCGATCTCTGCCTTCAGCTCCTGCGCCTTCGCTTCGTTGCTATTGTATTGAATCACGACGTCTGCACCGCATGCAGCAAGCGTCCGCACCATCACTCTTCCAAGCTCGCCCGTGGCACCGGTAACCAGTGCCGTCCGACCGCTTAAATTCAATCCAATCATCTGCTACGCCTCCTCGTCTTCTGGCAAAGCAGCGGCAGCGGCATCAATCAAATCGTCGAATAAATCATCGTCTTCCTCGATTGCCTTTTCCACCGCATTGATCTCTTCTTCCGAGCCCGATTCCTTCGCGAAGTGCAAGCTGTAATCCCATGTTGTACCGCGGATGCTCGTTAATTGCAGTACAATTTCGTACGGCTGTTTATGGCCTTCTACTTCGAATTGCACGCTGCCTTTGTACCCTTTTTCTGGATCTTGCGTCATTTCGGCGTGAATAATTGTAACGTTCATTGTTAGTAACCTCCAGCTTATGTCGAATTGCGAATAGCTAATTATACCATAACAATGAACAAGTACAGACACTCCTATCCACTGCTTCATCGTGAACTCGAGGGCGGTATTCAGGAGTTTGAGACAACTCTTACTCCTACTCCGTCCTGCCGCGAAGCAGAACATCCCCGGATCGCTGCGACCAAGGGCTGTCATAGGTCGGCTTGTTTACATAGCGCGACATTACGACTTCGAGCCGGATCGCTGCAGCTGGGAACAGCTCGATCTGCAGCCACTTGCTGCCTACCTGCACCTCGCGGGACACTTCCTCGTCAAGCACGATCACCTTGTCGATCCGATGCTCGCCGAACGTGCCGCCTTGCACGACGATTGTACGCGTCACAAACGGCGAGGTATTCACTAGCTGAAGCACGGCTGATTGATCGCCCAGCTGCTCGACGAGAGCCGCTGTATCTTGCGGCAAGCCGACACGTCTGCGATCAGCGTCGAAGTAGCGGAAGCGGCCGTGCTGGAAGCCGCCGTGCGAGATGTGCATCGGAGCGCCGAACGTCAGCTGCACGAGGCTCTCCATATAGACAGGGCACAGCTCCTGCCAGATATGGATGCTGGAGAAGTCATCATCATTGTAATTATCCGACCACAGCTCCGGATTGCCCATGTCGGAATCCATGCGCTGCAGCTGGTTATGGATAAGCTCGAAATTCGCATCCAGAATATGATCCGGATAGTCCGGGAGCTCGCCCGTAATGTATTGGAACCACGGCTCCGTATTCATGATGTAGTGCTTGGAGCCGCCGCCTGAGACACTCGGGACATGGATCTCATTCCAATCGTAGTTCTTCGGTACGCGATGAATACGCTCCAGATCCTCTTCCGCCATCGAGGCTATCCAAAGATAGATCGGATATTTCGCCGAGGCATCGCGGTAATCGGTCCAGCCCGCGTCGAAATGCTTCTGCGGCACCTTCCATTCGCCGTCCACTTCCTTGCGCAAGGACCAGTTCAAATCGAGCTGCTGCCGAGCAAGCTTCAGATGATTCACATCGCCCGTAAGCAGCACGGCATTCATCGCTGCATTCGTAATCGGTTCGATGATCGTTGCGAAGCCGTGAGGCCAACGGTAGCCGTAATAGCCGCCCCACCATTTGCCGTCATTGTACTCGCCAATCTCCCCGTTAAGGCCGACATTATCAGGAATTATGCCGCCGTTACGTTCCGCGCGCTCGCACCACGCAGCCAAATACTCTAGCACCCACTGGCTGTACTTCTCGTCCGCCGTATGCATATAGGCATTGGCGACTAGGCCTGTCGCATTCAAGTTCAGCGGCACGTCGCCGCGGTTCATCCGCTCATTCATCATCGCTAGCAGATGACTGTAGATCGTGTCGTCGCTCCACTTGCATTTGCGCGATTCGAAGTCAACGCCCGGCACATCCTCGAACGGAGCCAGATAGTTGTCCAGAATGCCGCGATGCGTCGACCAGTCCTCGCCTGTGCTTACGAACCGAGGACCTCTGCTGCCATTCAGCGGCGAACGAATCAGCTTCTTTTCGGCATCGTAGTTGAGCGCCTCCGGATCATCCCCCGTATACATGCGGGCGAACCGCACTGCCCGCTGCCGATCCTTGAGCGTTGACGGTCCGGCAAGACCGAGGAAATAGAAGTACAAATATCCTTCTCCATGGTGCATCCAGTCGTAATACGCATCGAATTCACGGTGAATTTGTCCGTACTCCGTCCACTGCCACGTAATGCCCTCCCAGACACGGCGAGAGGATTCGTGCAGCGAGTCATCACCGCCAAGCGCATAGAGCAGCGCAAGGTTCATAAACCCTTCGTACGGGTCGTCTGAGCCATCCATCCCCGGCCAATCTTTTCGCCAGATCAGCGTCCCGTCAGGCCTCGTATAACGGGCAATAAACTGCTTGGCTGACGCATTCAGCAGATCCATTAACTGCCGCTGCTTCGTTGCCCAGCTCGGCGGAGCAGAGCGGCGGACAGCCTTCAAGCTCGTTTGAAGCGGTTCTTGTGACGTGAGCGGTGCTTGCGATGAAGATTGAGTCAACATGATACGCATCCCTTCTACGGTAAAATGGAGCAATTGCACGTCTTTTGCCGTTTCTGGTTGACGGATGACTACCTATACCACTCATGGTATCGCTTACATATTAGCTCGTCAATTCATTTGTATCAGGTCAAAATGCAAAAACTGCACCTCGCTGAGAGGTACAGTTTCTTAAAGCTTGCTTATCAATAGATTGATAAGTTGTATATGCAATGACTTATTTTCTCATTTCTTCAGGAATTTCTGGCTTGTGAAAGAAAGCATAGGAACCTGTGAGCACGAATAACGAAGCAAGGCTTACAATAATTGCAGCAATCCCGCGATACGCGAACTTTTTCACGTTGTTCACCTCCTTTCACTTTAGTAAGAGATAGACGGCTTACGTTTATGTCGCATCTTCTACATCTTTGCGAAGCGAGAAATATAGAAATATAGGTAAAGTGCACAGAAAAACAAAGCTTGCATAGAACACATAGTCGTTGTAATCGTTCCGGAACACAAATGCGAGCGCGGTAGCAATGACGATGCTGGTTGAAATGATTGCCAAGAGGATCGCATTCGTTCCTTTAATTTTGACGTAAGACCTGCGGGATGTTGGAACGAAATCGAAACCCCAATTCATGATATAGATCGCACGGGCTATCCCGATCTCAGCTAGAAACGTAACAAATTGAAAGGATGTTAAAATCGATTGCGTGCTTTGAATCGTATCCAGCGAAATGTCGGCAAAATAAATAGCAATCAGAATAATAATGCCATTCACGCCGAATGTTGCTGCTAATCCTGCGAAGTTCATGACGATCGAATGAAAAAGCGGTACCTGAAACAGCAACCATAGGACGACAACAAACAAGAAGAATTGTATGTAAGAAGATAAATCTCCTACAGCAGGATCAAGACGTGTGAAATAGGAAACTTGACTCATAAGCACAGACACAATGACAACATTTATATTTAGGCGGGTATACAAACTAAATCTGAACAATGCAAACAAAAACAAAAACATGCCAATATACTCAAAAGTCGATCCAATAACAAACAGTATGTAATCCATAGCACCTGCGACTCCCTTTAATAAGCTGCTGCACGACGGGCTAATAGACCCGCTTCCTTCACCATTTTTCCCCACTTTATGTGGGATTTCGACTTCCTACCGCCATTATATGTAAAACGCGAATATACTTCAATTACTAAATTGCTAGAAGCCTCTACTAGGGCTAAAATCGCATAAAAAAAGCAGCCAAGCGGGATATATGCCACTCTCTGCCAGAGTTTTAGTCTATAGCTGCCCATAAAAAAAACGGACAAACGAGCGCGGGTGCAGCTTAAGCTGCTTGAACCCGCACAAGTTTTCCGAATTATCCATAATAAAAGCCTTTAGTCTATCGTTCGTTAAACACGATCCAGCGAAGCGCTTGCCGCCACTTCCTGCCATGTTTCCTGCATATCTCGAATCAAATCATCCGGACTTTCAAGTCCAACATACATGCGGACGATCGTTCTGACTTCGCCGTTAACGTCGGTGTTGCGCCCCACAGTCACAAGGCTCTCGTAGCCGCCCCAGCTGACTGCAATTTTGAAGAGCTTAAGCTTGGATGCCCACGCTTTAAGCCGTTCGATTGGCTGTTTGCTCTCGAAGGAGAATAAGCTGCTGTATCCTTTAAGCTGCTTCTTCGCCAGCTCATGCTGCGGGTGTGATGGCAACCCAGGATGATACACACGCTCCACGAAGGGGCTTGTTTCAAGCCAGTTAGCAACCTTCAGCCCACTCGCTTGGCAGCGCTCCATACGTACAGGCAGCGTACGCAAGCCGCGAAGCACCAACGAAGCGGTGTGCGCCGTCATTATGCCGCCAAAGAGCATATATTCATCGTAGCTGATCGGATTCATCAGCTCGCTTGAGCCCATAACGACCCCGCCTAGCGCATCGCTATGACCCGCAATATACTTCGTAATAGAATGGACGACGAGATCGATGCCATACTCCAGCGGATTCTGAAAGATTGGTGTCGCCCACGTATTATCGATAATCGTACGCGCTCCGATCGCCTTAGCGAGATTCGCGCACTGCTTCAAATCGATCAGCTCGAACATTTGGGAGCTTGGGCTTTCCAAATAAATGAGCTTCGTATTTGGCTGAACCGCTTCTTGAACGGCTTCGAAACGGCTGCCCTCAACGAATGAAGCTTCCACGCCGAAGCGCTTCAAATACTGACCAATCACTTGTTTCGCCGGACCGTATGCATTGCTGACGCAAACGATATGATCTCCTGCATTCACCGATGAGAAGATCGCTGCGCTGATGGCAGCCATCCCCGAAGCGAAGCAGCGTGCGGCTTCAGCGCCTTCCAACATGGCTAGCTTTCCTTCAAGAAACTCTACCGTCGGGTTGTTGCCGCGCGAATAGATATGATTGCCTAGCATTTCTTCGAATGCGTGCTCAAACTGCTGATACGTATCGAAAGCGAACAGACTGTTCTGGTACACGGGAATTTGAATCGCGCCATGGTGGCGGCCATCAAACTCATCATGCGATATCGCCGTGTACATCTGCTCCAAAGTTAGTTTCGTCATAATTGTAGCTCTCCTTGCTATCCTCGATCGAATGTATCCTTACGTTAACCTTTTTCTGCACCTTGCGTCAGTCCTTCTACGATAAAGCGCTGCGCGATTGCAAACACGATAATTGTAGGAATAACGGACATAACGGTACCTGCCGACATTGCGCCCCAGTCGATGTCAAACTTCATAACGAACCCGTTCATCGCAACCGGTAGCGTCTGGCTCGATTCGCTGTCAATGAACATAACGGCCATAATAAGCTCGTTCCAGTTGTTTACGAAGGCAAAGATGAACGTTGCAGCAATACCAGGCAGCATGACCGGAATAATGACACGGAACAATGCAGTAATTCGGGAACATCCGTCAATCATTGCCGCTTCCTCCAAGCTCGAAGGAATGCGCTGGAAGAACCCTCTAAGCATGATCGTTGAGAATGGGATGCTTCCTACTGTATAAATAAGCACGAGTGATGATAAATGATTCGTTAAATGCATACCTGACATCATTTTATAAAGCACGATAAGTGCTCCAATACCTGGAAGCATTTGAGTCAGGAAGAACCCGAACATAATTTGCTTGTGACCTTTGAACTTAAACCGTGCAAGTACATAGCCGCTTAAGATCGAGATCAGAATAACGAGAGCCGCCGCGCCGATGGATACGATCAAGCTGTTGAAGATGTATACGCCAAAGTTAGAGAACTCAAACAGCTTCTTATAGTTCGCTAGTGTCAATGTTTCCGGCCAGTAATGAAGCGGAAAGCTGAAAATTTGTTTCTGCGGCTTCAAGGAAGTAATGATGATCCAATAAAGTGGAAACAACATTATGACAGCATGAAGCGTCAAGTATAAGACTTTAGCACTTAATAACAGCTTCTTCTGCATCTTAGAAGTCCCCCGCTTTCTCGGATTTTGTCGCAAACAGATAGAAGATCGTGTAGAGCATCAGCATGAGCATCATAACGATACCTACTGCCGAACCAAGACCATATTCGCCGTTACCAAACACTTTGGAGAGCATGAATGAGGAGACGATATGTGTCATGCCTGCAGGTCCACCGTTCGTCATCGAGTAAATCAGTGTAGGATCGCTGAAAATCCAAATGACCCTGAGCAAAGTAGTCGTTATGATCGTAGGCATGATATAGGGAATGATAACGTTAAACAATTTACGCAGCCAGCCTGCTCCGTCGATATCGGCAGCTTCGAACAGTTCGCCAGGTATCGATTGCAATGCTGCGAGCAGCATAATTGCGAAAAATGCTATACCGTACCATACATTTGCGCTGATTACGGAGAACATCGCCCAGTGCGGATCGGACAAGAATCCGATACGTTCCTTAATAAGTCCAGAGCGAATCAATAGATCGTTTACGACACCGATTTGGGAATTGTAAAGCCATTTGAAAATCAAACCGATAAGAAAGCCGGAAAGCGCCCAGGAATAGAATACAAGACCTTGATAGATGCCTCTGCCTTTGAAAGGCTTATTCAATACGAGAGCAAGAATAAATCCAAGAATAAATTGTGCGACTAAGGAGTAAAACACCCATTTCAAGCTGTTTTTCAAAGCTGTAATGAATTGGTTATCATGGAATATCGTTCTAAAGTTATCTAAACCGATAAACTTGACGTTCTTCACATTCATCAAATTGTAATCTTGGAACGCAAGAGTTATACCGCGAACAACGGGATAATAAGTAAAGGTTAGAACTAGAATAATTACAGGGAGCAAACAGAGCCAAATAAACCACAGTTGTGATGAGAATCTGGTTTTCTTTCCCTTATTCTCCGTCGAACCAGATGAGACTTTCGTTTCCATTAATTAACCCTCCTTATTAAAAAAAGGTGATGGACAGCGGGAGCCACCCATCACCAAAAGCATTACTTCGCGAATTTAGCTTTTTGGTCTTGCCAGTATTTATCCAAGATTTTAAGCGTATCTTCAGTCGATGCTTGATCAAGGAGCCAAGCTTGCGTGTTCTTCATGACAACATCGCCGTAGTCTCCGGATTGGTAGGTGTAGTTCGGTTTAAGCGGAATATAATCTTCCGGCTTCGTGTTCATTTCAAGCAATGTTGCATATGGACCTTCTTGGAAGAACGGATCTTCAGCTGCGGAAGAGTGGATCGGCAGCAAGCCGAATGCTTTACAGAAAGCAGTGTTTTCTGCAGGGCTCGACAGGAACGAGATCAGCTTCCAAGCTTCTTCTTTATGTTCGGAGAAGGAAGTCATGCCCCAACCAGCCGCACCAATGCCATAGAACGTTTTACCAGTAGGACCTACAGGCAAGAATGTAGAAGCCCAAGTTCCTTTTTCCATCTTCTCATTCAGAACGCCGATAACGTCCGGATCTTGCATCAACATTGCCGTTACGCCGGAAGTAAACGCTTGTACTTGCTCAGCGAAGCCCCAGTTGATGGAGTCAGCAGGCGCTGTTTCTTTGAAGATTTTCTTGTAAAGCTCGAATCCTGCCACCGCTTCAGGCGAACCGAACATTGTTGTTTTGCCGTCTTTCAGGAAGCGGCCATCAGCTTCATCCAAATTCGCGCCGTTGTAGCTTTGTGCAATGGCATCGATATAGCCTGAGCCGCCAGCGCCGCCACGGAACGAGAAGCCGTAATGGTTCTTGCTTGGATCAGTCAGCTTCTTACCTGCAGTGTAAACGTCTTCCCATGTTTTCGGTGCTGCAAGGCCAGCTGCATCGAACCAGTCTTTGCGGTAGAACATTTGACGCTCGTACATACCGTTTGCGATAAAATACGGCTTATCAGCGATCGAAGCTACTGTCTTAGCAGCTTGAGAAACGGTAGCATAATCCGCCCATTTAGCTGCATATGGCTCAAGGTTTTCAACATATCCGTTTGTAACATCTTCATTAATTGTCTGGTCACGCACTTCAAGGACGTCAAGGTTCTCGCCTGTGCTTAGCATTGTACGGATCTTATTGTCCGCTTGATCGAATGGCGGCGAGATAAGCTCAACTGTAATACCAGGGTTCGCATCTTCGAAACGTTTAATCGATTGTTTCAGAAGATCCGTACGAGCAGGACTCGTCAAGCTCTCAATCATGCGAAGCTTAACCGCTTCTTGCTTACCACCTGCGTTGTTGGTTTGTGCTGCATTGTTCGTACTTGCAGTATTAGAAGAATCATTGCTGTTGTTGCTTCCGCACGCAGAAAGCATGCCTGCCAACACTGTGGTCGCGAGACCGAGATACAAATACTTCGACTTTTTAGTTACCCCCATGAGAAACCCTCCACTTTCAATTTTGATCGATGAACTGGGCAATCTTTGGCGATCTTTGCGTAATCGCTTACGCGCCGATCATGGAATGAAACGTAATTCGTCTTTCGATTCTGAATATTTGTACAACTCTTTCTAAAAAATGAACCCCTGCATCTCGTACATGTATCACACAGTCATCCTGTCTGATAGGTTGATTATAGTTGAAAGCGCTTTACAGTGTCAACAAGAAAAAATGTGTATTATTTTGCGCTCTTTATTATCGCCTCGATGCAGTCCATCAGCTTATTGAACTCTTCCATCGCGACTGTTGTATCATGTGCGGCAATGCCGGCAAACATCGTACGATGGAACGGGTATGTCTCATCAAACAGCGCCTTGTCGCCAAGCGGATCATTGAAGAACTTCTCATAGAGGCCGGAAATCGAGTCCAATACCGTCTCCAATATCGGGTTCTTAGCCGCTTTAATAATATGACGGTGGAACGTCAAATCGACTTTGGACGTATCTTTATTCGCTTCCTTCAGAATGCGGTATTCCTCCAGGCACTCCTCAACCTCCTTGATCTGCTTGCTTGTAATCCGCTCGGAAGCAAGCGCTACAGCTTGTCCCTCCAGCGCTCTGCGCACCTCAAGAATGTTCAGCAGGAAATGACGTTCACGCTCGATCTTCACTTTGCCAGTGAAGCGGAATGTGTTCACATCCTTCACGAAGATGCCCTTCCCATTATGGACTTCAATAATGTCCATCGCTTCCAAGTAGCGAAGCGCCTCGCGCAGCGACGAACGTCCTACACCGAACATATTCGTCATTTCTTCAACAGATGGCAGTTTGTCCCCTTCAGAAAGTTCATGCTCCTGGATGAAGTTTTGAATCTCTTGCGATACTTGCTCATGCACCAATATCTTCTGAATTTTCCCCATGAATCCGGCCTCATCCCTTCGCCTTGCTACCTATCTGATAGGTACATAGTAAGCGACGGAAAGTTGCTATGTCAACTGGAATCATCATGACTAGACGATCATTGCTTTAAACGGACCTTTCGCATATTATTGGAAAAGAAAGCGTTTTATAACGATCTGGTTACAATGTTATACGAAGTGCATTTTTTATGCAAAGGGGAATTGTACCCATGCGATTGAAGTTCGAATTTCTGTACCGCTCACTTCGGGCTAAACAGACCTATATCTCCCATCATACTCATCATTGTTATGAGATCGTCTACTATATAAACGGCAATGGGAGTACGGAGATCGGCGATACGAAGCATCACTTCGGCGCGGGAAGCTTCTGCCTCATTCGTCCGGGAACGCTGCACGATGAACGCCGAATTCAAGATACTGACGTCATCTTTGTCGGCTTCACCTGCGAAGAAGATTCGCTCGAGCTGCAGGAAGGCATATTCCAGGACAAGGATTCTACGATCCTGTCGCTGCTTGAAGCGCTCTATGACGAATACACGAGCAAGAAGACGCATTACTCGATTATGCTCGACTATATGATTGGCAGACTTGCGGTGGAATTATCGAGGCAGAAGCATGAGCTGTGGTCGATGCGCACCGGAGGGAAGAAGCTGGTCACTTTCCAGCGATACATTGATAACCACTTCCATGAGAAGCTTAACCTTAGTGTCATGGCGGAAAACTTCGGCTACAGCTATGACCGATTCCGTCATCTATTCAAAGAGGAATTCGGCGTTTCGCCACAGCAATACGTGCTTATGAAACGGATAGCAAATAGCTGCGAGCTGCTTGTGAAGACAGATCTCTCTGTGCTCGATATCTCAGGCCGCTCCGGCTTCTCGACAGACGCCCAGTTCTGCAAGCTGTTCAAGCGCGAGACCGGAGAATCGCCGAGGCAATACCGGGCAGGCAGACGGACAATGCCTGATGAGCTTAGCGCCAGCCAAGGTGGAACGCGCGAAGCCGTCCATTGACAGCTTTGCGCGTTTCATTCCAGATATGACCAAATTAATTTATAGATGTGAAACTTATCAATTTTTTGAAACTAAAAAAGCGGCTGGATTCTGGAAAAAAGCATCATGCGATGCTCCTCCCCGTCCAGCCGCTTTCTCATTATTTTCATTTCCCCGGAAATATCCGGTCCCCTTACGCTAGAGCTGTACGGCAGGCTTCTCGTCTAGATGGAGCATTAGCCGCAGCACCTCATCGAGCGATTCCTTCGTAAATACTTGCTTCCAATCCGGCTTGAATATCTTCTCGTAGCCGTATTCAATCGCAACCTTCGCCGCATCCGAGAACGGATTGACGTTGTTGAACGCAATCGCAAGCGGAATCTGGATATGCCCGAGCATGAAGGCACGAGCGGCTGCTTCAGGAACGCCCATTCGGATGACCTCGTCCATCGCTTCTTTCATAATACATGCCGCGGCTGCGGCAACAACCTCCGCAGCGGCCGGCTCCAGCAGCGCCATCTGCTCTACTGTAATTCGGTGACAGCTTGTTACCGGCGCAAACATCCGAATACAGATCTGCTCCGCCTGATCGTAGAGGTCTTGCCGTCCTTGATGCAGCGCTATGACGATATCCTGCTTCGCCGCTATGCCGCCGAACATATCTTTGCGCGCCTCCGGCGTATCCTGCTCCTCGAATAAGGCAGGATGGCAAGGATGGGTAACGACGAAGGTGCAGTCGTTACGCAGCGCCACTTGATTCGCGTAAGCCGCTGCCGGGTCTAGCACGATAACCGTCGTATTCGGGCGCAGCTTCGGCACAATAAGCTCCGAGAGCGGCCCAATGACGGCGTCCGGCACCGCCAAAATCACGAAGTCCGCTTCCGCTAATGCTTGCTCATTCGGCGTTATGTCGAGTCCTCGCTCAGCAATACGAGCTTTGCCAGTTTCCGATAGTTCACATAGCAGCAGCCGGTAGTCAGCCGTCTTCAAGTTATCGGTAATTCGGCAGCCCATTTTCCCGCCTGCTCCTATAAGCGCGATTGTCGCTTGCTCTGTTGGACCACTCATGATACCCGCTCCTTCTCGAATATTCGGATGATAATTAAAGCATAACGGATCAGGTTAAAGCTATCAATACAAATTGTATACATTTCATATATATTTATTGCTCTTCCACGAAAATGCTGCTATTCTAGCATCACAAAGCGCCATGCCAAGGAGGAAAGTTACGATGAAACTCGGACTTAGCTCGTTTACATTAACATGGTCAGTAGGGGTTCCCGGTTATGAGATGCCATGCGAGCCGCTCACGGCAGAGGAATTGATTCAACTCACTCATAGCCACGGCCTTCGGCTGCTGCAAATCGCCGATAACCTGCCGCTTCACACGAAGACAGAAGCCGAGCTCGCACATATCAAGCAAACAGCTGAAGCCTATGAGGTAACAATCGAGGTCGGCACAAGAGGCACCGAGCCCAGTAATCTGCTCGCCTACCTTGCCATCGCCCGCACCTTTGGCTCTCCTATCGTCCGAACGATTATTACGACACCAGATCTGCCCGCGGCTGAGCTTCAGCTGCGCGAAGTACTGCCCGCCTATGAAGGCGCAGGCGTAACGCTTGCGATCGAAAATCATGGTATGCATACGACTAGGCAGCTGGTACAATTATTTGAAAGTATCGCCTCGACTTATGTCGGCTGCTGCCTCGATACGGTCAATTCCTTCGGTGCATTAGAGAATCCAGAGACGGTTATTGATCGTCTCGTGCCATATCTCGTCAATTTGCATATTAAAGATTTTGACATTCAGCGGGTCGATCATCAGATGGGTTATACCATTCTCGGAACACCTGCAGGCGCCGGCAAGCTGAATATCGGTTACTTGATGGACCGAATCGCTCAGCACGGGAAAGGCGCGGCAAGCGCAATACTTGAGTTATGGACACCTTATACCGCATCAGTCGCAGACTCGATTGCGCTAGAGCAGCGATGGATGGATGAGAGTATCGCCTGCCTTACGAATAGCGGTTATTTTAGAGAAGATGGGGTTAATCATTATGGCACCAGTAACGCTGAAAGAGAAAGCGTATGAGCAGCTTCGCGCACTCCTTATGGAAGGAACGATCAGCAACAACGATCAGCTGACCGAGAAATATCTCGTCGAGCTGCTGCAGATGAGCCGTACGCCGATTAGGTCTGCGCTGGAGAAGCTTGCTGCCGAGGGGCTGCTGAACATCGCGCCGAACAAAGGGCTTAGCCTGCCTGGGCTGTCGCTGCAGCGAGTCGCTGATTTCTTCGACTTTCGCATCGCGATCGAGGGCCATATCGTGCATAAGCTGGCGAGCCGCAAGCTGTCTCCGAATGAGATCGCTTGGTTCAGGGAGAACCTTCGCATTCAGGAGCAAACAGCCGCGCAGCATGATTATCTGGCGTTCACGCACGCAGATTCCGAATTTCACCGGAGGCTCGCGCTCGTCTATGAGAACGAGGAAATGGTACAAATGATGAACAATTTGCAGGATCGGCTGTTCCAGCTGGCACTCAAGGTGCTGCGCAAAGACAATAACCGAATTCAAAACTCGTACCGCGATCACCTCGAAATCTTCGAGCTCATTCTTAGCGGAGATGCCGATGAGGCGAAGCGGCGGATTGTTGAGCACTTGGAATACGCAGCTCGTATTCTGGTGCTCTGATCAATATAGCAAAACACCTGCAGCATTATTTGCTGCAGGTGTTTTTCGTGCGATAAAGCTCATCATTATAGTGGAAAATCGTTACTACTTAGGTCAGAGCAGTTGGGCAGAGCGCGCTATACAGAGTTCTCCCCAGCCCGCTCAGCCCCTCCCCTCCCCTCCCCTCAACAAACTCAGGAGGCGTTATTCGAGCAAATTTTGCGGGTTTGATAGTTTAACGAACTCAGGTAACGTTATTCCGCGCATTCGAGCCATTCTGGCGGCAAAATCGAGGCAATAACGTGACCCCCGTTCATTAACCGATTTAACCAGCCGAAATCGGCTAAATAAGCGCTATACGATTCGTTCGCTCACTGAATCCGAACCCCAACCTCCCCCGCCACACTACGGATATAGCTCGCCGCGAGCTGATAATCGGCTTCGCTCTCCAGGTGCTCAAGCATGAGCGGCATATCCGGATGCAGCTTCCCTAACTGACGCACATACTGCGCGTAATCAAGCTTGCCAAGACCTGGCCTAGCCTCATCGAGATGAACGGTCATCTGCTGGCTCATCGTGATGTCCTTCGCATGACAGCTGCGAATATGCGGGCCAAGCTTCGTGAAGCAGTGCTCGATCAGCGCGCCGTTCCCATAATAAAGCTGTGGGCTCGCAATCAAGTTGACAGGATCAAGGTGAACGGCGAATGCCCGCCGGTCGATCGCTTCAATCAGCCTCACATAGCTCTCTACCGAGTCGGGGTACATCCATGACATCATCTCGAGCGTGTAATACGTCCGCTCTGGCTGCACATGATCGATGATCGCTCGCACCGTATCAACGATGAGCGCGAAGGTGTCATCCGTTAAATTCGCGGGGTCATGCCCGTCCCACTGTTCGCCGCGCGAGCCTGCAATATTGACGCAGCAGCGCGCTCCTGCCAGCTCCGCAGCCTCCAGTTTGTTCTTGCAGAAGCGGATCGCCCGCTCCCTTGTCTCTGGATCGGAGCTGAGCGGATTGCTCCATGCGCCTACCTCCGCAATTAAGAGGTTGGCCTTACTTGCTTCTCTCACATAATCTTGAATGAGCGCGGCATCATCGAAATCCGGTAAATAGGCCGCCGAGTACCGCCGTTCTGCGTGTGCCCGAACCCATTGCTCCGGGTCAAGCTTGCCGCCATGCAGGATAGGTCCGCCAAGTCTCATGCCTCAAACATCCTTTCGGTTTGATTTTCGTAAAGCCCTCCCACACTAAAGAAGGAGTAACCGCGAGCAAAGAGAATGTCTACTACTATGACGTACACTTGAATACGAGGAGAGCGTGAACGATGAATGTATTCAGCCGCGCGAACGCGCATGCATTAAGCTGGATTAACGAGCCAGCCCATTGGACCTGCACCGAACAAGAAGGCCTTCTCGTGGAGGCTCCGCCAAATGCCGATTACTATCAAGACCCTGCTGGCAAACATATTGTTAGCTCAGCCCCGTTCCTGCAGCTAACAGCCAGCAACAGCTTCGAGCTCACAACGCAAGTAAGTGTTCAGATGAAGCATAAATACGATTCGGGCTGTCTCATGGTGATGGCGGATGACCGCAATTGGGCGAAGCTATGCTTCGAGTACAACGGGCGCTATCCGGCTATTGTGTCAGTCGTGACCATTGATGGCGTATCAGATGATTGCAATTCGGAGCGTGTGGATGTGGAGAAACCATTCTTGCGAATTGTGCGACAAGCAAATTGTATAACCTTCTCTTACTCTGTCGATGGCGAAGCATGGGAGCAGATTCGCTATTTCGGCATGAAGCTGCAAGACGAATGCCGCGCGGGTGTCGTTGCTCAATCTCCTCAAGGGACGGGCTGCACCGTAAAGTTTGATTTTCTGACGATGACAAGTGGGTGACTCAATGATTCTCTAGATTAGTTCCCCATTCACATGCATTTTCCTGCCGTAAAATGGAAAAAAGGCTGCCGGATCCTCGCCCCGTCAGCCTTTCGCCTCATACACTAGCCTTCCTCGATATCTGCCCCGAGATCGCCTGCGACCTCCATCATCCGCGAGATGACTGCATCATTGCTGCCCGACACGTAGATGTCTCTCTCATAATGACGGAACGGAATCTGCACGTTCTCGTAGTGCCACATGAAGAAATCCCCCGGAATGGTCATTGTCGTACCATCTGCTCCCGACACCTTTAACTCAGGCGCATATGTAAAATCAGACTGTGTCTCAAAATAAACCAAGCATGTTTCCAGCGTAATCGGCTGACGATCAC
Source organism: Paenibacillus sp. sgz302114 (assembly GCF_056120345.1). Lineage (NCBI taxonomy): Bacteria > Bacillati > Bacillota > Bacilli > Caryophanales > Paenibacillaceae > Paenibacillus > Paenibacillus sp. sgz302114. The sequence goes on along the minus strand of NZ_JBVYOI010000001.1, from coordinate 113,593 downwards.
TCTCATGCTCTCGATACTCTCTTGTAATCCGGTAACGTTTGCTCATATTGCAAGCTGCCTCCATCCAATAAACATATGGGTCTAGTATACCACGATCCCAAACATAATTCCGACACCGCTTGGTTACAATAAAGGAAATGATTGACTATCGGCGGTGAAGCAAACGTGTTCAAGATCAAGCATAGAAGCCAGAAGCCGAAGCAAGATGCGTCTCCCGCAGCGGAGCTGAATTCTGCCGCTCTCGATCAGCAGCTCGCACAAATTCAGCAGTATATGTCGGATACCGAGGATCTCAAGATCCAGAAGCTGTCCTTATTCGGGCATCCCTATGCCGTCTTGTACATTGAAGCGCTCACGAAGCTTTCGACTATTCAAACAAGTGTAATCGAACCTCTCGTTACAGCACCTGAAGGTGTTTTGGACTCGCAGCTATTCCATTCAGCCGATGCCAAGAAGTCATCCAATCTGCTGCACATCGGTCAATTTCTGCTGGAGGGCTACTGCGTAATCATCAAGGAAATGGACTCCATGGCAGTCCTGCTGCCGGCAGTACAGTCCCATGCCAGGTCGATTCAAGAGCCCAAGGACGAGCAAGTCATCAAAGGCTCGCATGACGGCTTCATCGAAGAATTAAATACGAACCTTTACCTGCTTCGTACACGTCTGAGAAGTCCGCGCTTAAGGGTCAAATACTTTACTTTCGGCAGCATGACCAATACGAAGGTTGCAATGGTCTACATGGAGAAACTCGCCGAACCTAAGCTCGTGGCAGAATGCGAGAAGCGATTGAGCTCCATCTCACTTGAGTACTTGAATTCGGTGAGCAACCTGGACGAAATGCTGGAGGAGCATCCTTTCTCACCATTTCCGCAAACACTGCAGACGGAAAGGCCGGACCGGGCGGTATCCTATTTGCTCGAAGGCAAAATAACATTAATAGCAGACGGCACGCCAAACGCGCTCATTCTGCCTAGTACATTCTTCTCGTTCTACCAGTCGCCGGACGATTACAACAGCCGCTGGATTACCGGTTCGTTCTTCCGGTTTATCCGCTTAATCAGTTTTATTCTCGCTATCTGCCTACCGGCGATCTATATCGCGACGGTCTCGTATCATTCCGAAGTGCTCCCGATCGGCATTCTTTATTCCGTCAAAGTATCGCTGACCTATGTTCCGCTGCAACCAATATTAGAAGCGATTTTGATGCAGACCATTCTGGAGCTGCTCAAGGAGGCGGCCATTCGGCTGCCTTCACCGATCGCTCAGACGATCGGCATTGTCGGCGGCCTCGTCATTGGTACAGCTGTCGTTGAAGCAAAATTAGTGTCCCATACGATGATCGTCGTTATCGGACTTACAGCGATCGCCTCTTTCGTCACGCCAATTAATGAATTCGGCACCAGCTTGCGTATATTAGGCTTTCCAATGATGCTGGCCGCCTCGTTGTTCGGCTTCTTCGGCATCGCCATCATGCTCATGCTGATCTTTATTCACCTGTGCAAGCTCGAAACATTAGGCGTCCCCTATTTCGCGCCATTCGGCCCCTTTCAGGGGAAAGAGAATTTCAAGGATGTATTCTTAAGATTGCCGCTCTGGATGACGAATAAGAATTCGCGAAATTCAAAGTACGGGCTCGTTAAGCAGACTTTGTTCGGAAGGTGGAAACGCCCTTGAACGCGAACTCGACGATTACGAGCACCCAGCTGTTCTTTCTCATTGTCAAAACTCAGATTGGCATCGGCCTGTTATCTCTTCCATCAGAAATTCAACATTCCGCCCAAGGGGATTCCTGGGTCTCCGTACTGCTCGCAGGCGCTGTCATTCAGCTTCTGCTGCTCGTCTATTGGCGGCTGCTTAAGAAGTTTCACGGCGCCAACTTGAGTCAAATTATTACGCACTTACTAGGACGTTACGCGGGGAAAGCGCTGAACCTGATCTACTATGTATTTTTCGTAGCGATAATTGCTTATGCCAGCAACTTGTATGTGCGGCTCGTTCAAGAGTGGATGCTCGCACTCACTCCGGGATGGATACTGCTTGCGCTCATTATTGGGACGAGTCTCTATTTGGCTTATGATAACTTGCGCGTCATCGGCAGATTTTTTGTATTCGCATCCGTGCTGTTCGCGGTGCTCATTTTTATCAGTTTTTTAACCCTTACAAATGAACTGCATCTGTCATATGTATTGCCCATCGGACAGTCCGGCTTCATACCGATTCTGGAAGGCAGCGAGCGAACGTTCTTCTCGATGCTCGGATTTGAAGTGAGCCTCTACTTCGTAGCACATGTCCAAAAAGACCATAATGGCGGAATCGCAGTGATGTCGCTCAGCAATCTGTTTGTAACGATTTTCTACACGTATTTCGTCTTTATTTGCCAAATCGGAATAAGCCCTGGCGCATTAACGCAAGTGAATGAGCCGGTATTGTTTATATTGAAAGGACTGTCGTACCAGCTCTTCGACCGGATTGACCTCATCTTCTTGACGATTTGGATCATTCCGATGACCGCTACGCTTGTCTCCTATCTTGCTATATCTGGAAAAAGCTTGACGTTAAAGCAGTCTGCTTACCGCAAGCTTGTCGTATTCAGCGGGGTGAGCGCGTTTGTATGGGGCTGGTATTTGTCGACGATGGAGAACCTGGATGAATTCAGCAAGTGGCTGGAATATGGCTATCTGATCATGATTGCTGCGGTGCCGCTGCTGCTATGGCTAACGTCTTTTCTCGTTAAAACGAACGTAAAGGTTGAATCCACATGAGCCGCCGGATCGCGAGCATCGTCTGCACGCTGTTCATCTGCTTATCCTTAAGCGCCTGCTGGGACAGCCAGCTGTTAACGAACAAGAAGATTGTAAACGGAATCAGCTTCGATGCGGCGGACAACGGGCAATTGCTAGGTTCCGTTAGAACCGTCATTCTAGAGAGCAAAGGCGGCGGGCAGTTTGATGTAAAAGATGAGTTCAGGCAAGCGGTAGGCCCTTCAGCTTCCATCGTTGCCACGAAAATTGACAACATGCTCCCCGGTACTATTGAATTCAGCAAAACTCACATCATTATTATTAGCGACAAGCTGGCGAAGAAAGGCATCCTCCTTCCGCTCGAGCCCTTTTTCCGCAACCCTAAAGGCTACTTGATGTCGCATCTTCTCATTAGTACAGGAAAGGCTTCTAAGATTTTGGGCTTCAAAAAAATCGAGAATAACCCTGTTGCTTTCGGCATAAAACAAATTCTCGACGGAGCCGAGCGCGCAACATTAGCAAAGGACCAAACACTCTATTCGGTTTGGAACAACGTATATGATCCCGGAGACGATTTGATCGTTCCCGTGGTCCACGAAATAAACGGTTCTGCGTTAGTGGTTGACGGGATCGCACTCATGCAAGGCAGCCGCTACAGCGGTGTCTCGTTGACGGGTGAAGATGCGACGATGCTGCTGCTAATGAGCGGTATGTTCGGCAAGTTTGCCCATCTCAACTTTCCCGAAGGGCAGAATGTCATCACATTCCAAGTACGCAAAATAAAACAGAAGCTGGACGTCCGTGTAAACAAGCTTACCTCTGCCGTCGAATGTAAAGTAAAGCTCGATCTGTATGGCTCCATTCAAAGTGATCCAAGCATGCTCGGAAGAGCACACGACACGGAGCAGCTAAGAAAGAAGTTATCTGCAGCGGCTAACGCACAAGCAGCGTCAACCATCCGCAAAATGCTGCAAGCGAACTGCGACGCCCTTGGCATCGGAAGAAAGGTGAGCGTACGCTACCCTGGGCTGTGGAAGAAGATGAATTGGAAGGAAACGTATAAGGAAACGACTGTGAAGCCGGATATTCACATCCATATTCGGAGCACGGGAATCATCGGCTAAGATGGGCTAAAATAGGCTAAAAGAGAAGAGCGATCACCTATACTGACCTGGGGTCAGGGGGGATCGCTCTTTTTTTGGGGGTCATACATAGTCGTTACTCCGCAACCATCCAGTTCAATCGCTGCTTCTCCATCGCATATGACCAGCTGTCCGGGAACGGTTTTTCACTCTCTCATCTCTGGTAAGCCGGTTTCGATCCTCGAGAGAGGCTTTATCCTCTCTCAATGATCCGTTCACCAAAAGCATTCATCCTCGATAACTTGCAGCAACTTCGCGATGTCTTCCCGATACACCTCACCGATGTTGCCTATGCGGAACGTATCAGCAGCGCTGATCTTGCCCGGGTAGATGACGAAGCCCGCTGCTTTCAGCCGAGTGTACAGCTCCTCGAAGCTGAACCGTTCGCTCTGCGGATAGTAGAACGCGGTGATGAATGGCGACTGCACCTTGCTCTGCAGCAGCGGACAAAAGCCTAGCTGCCTCATGCCGTTTACGAGCAGCTCCTGGTTCGCTGTATATCGCTGGTGGCGTGCAGCGACGCCGCCTTCTCGCTCCAACTCGCGCAGAGCTTGATCGAATGCGCGAACGACATGCGTCGGCGAAGTGAACCGCCACTTGCCGTTCCCCTTCTCCATCGCCGACCATTGGCCGAACAGGTCGAGCGAAAGCGAACGTGCTTGCCCAGCGCAGCAGGCAAGCGCCTCGGTGCGGGCAATGATGAAGCCGAAGCCCGGCACGCCTTGAATGCACTTGTTGGCGCTGCTGATTAAGTAATCAATCTGCAGCTCATGCACGTCGAACGGGATGCCGCCGAAGCTGCTCATCGCATCGACAATGATCGTCTTGCCATGTGCTTTCGCAATAGCAGCGACAACCGCGACCGGGTTCAGCATGCCCGTCGTCGTCTCGCAGTGAACGATTGCCACATGCGTAATGTCTGCTTCTTCTTGCAGGCGCTGCTCTACATCGGCCGCTCGAGCCTGCTCGGTCTCGCCGAATTCGAGTACCGAGGACGCGATGCCATAGACGCTCGCCATCTGGGCAATTCGGTTTCCGTAAGCGCCATTAGTGAGCACGAGCAGCTTGCCGTCACGCGGGATGACCGTGCCGATCACCGACTCCACGCAGAAGGTGCCGCTGCCCTGCATCAGAACAGCTGTGTATCGCTCCGGCGTATTCGTCGCCAAGTGAACGAGCCGGCTGCGGATGCTTTGTACAAGCCCGTTGTAATCGTTATCCCACGTGCACCAGTCGCGAAGCATTGCTTCTTTGACCGTCTCTGAGGTTGTGAGCGGGCCCGGTGTAAGTAACAAGTACGGACGCTTTGAGTTATTCGCGTTTGTGTTTGTGCGCGCTGCTTGCTCGCGGTCTGCGTCGCCAAGCGCATCTGTGCTGTTCATCATGGACGCTCTCCCTGTTCTAATCGCACATTAATACGAGTGATGATCTGATCCAGCTCACCTATAGACTCCGCGATATAATGCGCGCCCGCTGCAGTCAGCCGCACTGCGACTGCTTTTTTGCGGCTATCTAATTCCCCCGGCTCGCAAGCTTCCACCTCTGCCTCCGACATGCCGAGCTCGCTGCTGCCGAGAATCACGCCAACCGTCCAGCACCCTGCATGAACTCCTTCTTGCATATCGCTGATGGTATCGCCAGCTTTCACAATATGGTGCATCGGATAAACGCCTAGCAGCTCTGCATTACGGTAAATCATCCACGGATACGGACGGCCAGCAGCCGCCTCATCCGGCGTGACGAGCGAATCTGGCGCATAGCCTTGAGCCGCTGCGCTCTTACTCACAATATCCATCATCGGGCGAGTGTAGCCCGTCGTCGAGCCGATGACAATACCTTGCTCACGCAGTCTAGCTGTGAGGTCGACCGCGCCTGGCACAGGAGTTGCATATTCGTCCAGAGTGCTGAACAGCATCGGCTCGAAGTCTGCATAGAGCGCATCAATATCAGCCTCCGTAGGCATGTTGCCGAACTTGCTTTCCCAAAGCGCAGCAATCCGCTCCATACGGCACATAGCTTGAATATGATCGCGCTTCAGCATCCCCATCGGACCGCGAGCTTCTTCTACAGTAACTTCAATACCACGGCGGGCAAATACGTCCACAAATACATGCAGTGGCGCAAAACAACCATAATCCACCATCGTGCCTGCCCAGTCGAGCATAACTGCTTTTATCATCCATGATCTCTCCCTTATCCGCTGCGGATATCGCCATCGAGCAACCTTCGCCGCTGACTTGATGTTCCCCTTCTTCATAAACGCTGTCTCGATGATGTTATCCTCAGTGTATATTCAAAATGTAACACCAGCATCGATTCCACGTAAAGAAATTGCATTTAATTGTTTTCATTTGGTTTTTGTTGGTTTCTCGGATTTGATCTTCATTATCCGCACACAAAAAGAACCGAACTCCAATCGGAGCCCAGTTCTTCTGTAACTCTATTGCCTGCTACGCGCCTGAAGCTTCGACCATAGCTGCTCCTCTTCTCCGTCCATACACGATGCGGGACAGCAATACGCTCACCTCGTAAAGCACAACGAGCGGAATAAACACCATCATATGAGAGATCAGCTCTGGCGGGGAGATCAGACTTGCCACGATCACGAGCACCAGATACGCATAACGCCGCATTTTATGAAGCACCTGAGGAGTCAGCACGCCGATCTTTGTCAGAAACATCACAACAACAGGTAGCTCAAAGGCAATGGCAAGCGGAATAATAATACTGAACATGAAGCCGAAATATTGCGCAACCCCGTAAGTCTCCACCAGCTGCAAGCTCTTGGTAATCTTTGTTGTAAAGGCAAAGCTCATCGGGTATACGATAAAATATCCGAACGCGAGGCCTAGTAGAAAGCATATCACGCTGTACGGAACGTAACGCAACGCCGCAGCACGTTCTTCGGGATGCAGCCCGACACGTACGAAGCCCCATAATTGATAGAGGATGAAAGGCAATGAGATCGCTAGCGCGAATACAAACGCAATCGTCATGTACATTCGAATGCCGTCCCACGGAGAGAAGACATTCCAGGTCATATCTGCGGCTGGCGGGACGCTTTTCAAATAATGCAGCACCTTGGGTGACAGGTACAACCCAGCGCCAAGCGACAGCAGCAGCACCGCAAGGCTTCGCCAAATCCTCCGTCGCAAATCCGTCAAATGGGAGATGAGCGTCATCGTCTCTTCCACTCGGCTCATTCGCAGCACACCCATCCGCCCTTGCGAAGCTCGAAGGTATGAAATCCATCTCGCAGCTTCCCGTGAATCTCTTTCACTTTCTCTACATCATCAAACGAATACTTACGCGCGCCGCCTTTCGATCGTACCGGAAAAACCAATTGCTTCTCCTCGTAGTACCGAATTTGCCTTTCCGATAAACCTGTCAAGTCGCATACAGTTCCAATGCTCATCACCTTGGCATGCATCGTTTAAACGGCCTCCCCTCGTGCGTATCGTAGTCGAGAGACGAGTTTTATGTCATGAAACCTAACACAAACTCTTCTTGATTCGAAATGATATCAGCATGTCACAGATTTTTCAATGGGACTGAACACCCAGAACCGTAGCTAATATGGTAATTTATACCTCTTTCTTCTAATGAAATCCAGTCAAAAACCGTTGTAGTGGCGCGCGATTTCAGCTATTTCAGTTTCACTCAATTCACATTATTTATCGCATATATAAAATTTATTGATGTTAGACTTTCTGACAAAATATTAGATTTGTTCAAAAATTCCATGTTACATTTCTCCACAGAGACGGACACCTGGTCCACCAAAGGAGCTGAAGAAGCATGGAGACGAAAGAAACACCAAATGAAGTATCACGCCGCCAATTTCTGACGACAGTCGGCAGAGTCGGCGGGACCGCTGCCTTATTCAGTGTTATGGGCACGATGGGGCTGTTCACGCCGCAAACGATGAAGGCCGCGGAATATACGCCGCCTTCTAGCTGGGACCTTAAAGGCACGAGCCGTTCCGGCAAGAAGATCGTCATTCTCGGCGCTGGTCTCGCCGGTCTGACCGCCGCCTACGAGCTCGGCAAAGCCGGCTACGATTGCACGATTCTCGAAGCCCGTGCCCGCACTGGCGGACGGAACTGGTCGGTACGACGCGGCACGACCGTTACCGAGGTCGGCGGGCAGAAGCAGGTTGCCCGCTTCGATGACGGCCATTATTTGAATGCCGGCTGTATGCGCATTCCTCAGTTCCATGTCACGATGGAATATTGCCGTGAATTCGGCATTCAGATGGAGCCGTTCAATAACTTGAACGAGAGCGCCTACTACTACAACGACAACGTGCCAAGCACGCTCTCGAACACACCTGTCCGTAAACGAGCGGCGAAGGCCGATGCGAAAGGCTATATTAGCGAGTTGCTGGCAAAGGCGATTAACCAGCCGGGACTTGATCTGCCAGTTACGCCAGAGGAGAAGGAGAAGATTGTCGCCTACCTCCGTTCCGAAGGCAATCTGGACGCCGACTTGTTCTACAAAGGCTCCTCGCGAGGCGGCTACAAAGACGAACCGGGCTCGCGCCTCGACGCAGGCGTCATTCGAGATCCGTTCGACATGAAGGCGATCATTAACTCCGGCTTCGCGAACTACTTCAGCAGTGAATACGAGTACGACCAGCAAATGATGATGTTCCACCCCGTCGGCGGCATCGACGCGATTCCGAAGGCGTTCGAGAAACGGCTCGGCAACCGCATTAAGCACAACATGGAAGTGACCGAGATCAAGCATGTCAACGATAAGGTGCAAGTTTCCTACACTGATCTGCTGAGCGGGGAAGCGAAGCAGATCGAAGGCGACTTCTGCATCTGCACCATTCCGCTGTCCGTGCTGAAGACGATCAAGCACGACCTGTCGCAGGAGATGACGAAGGCGATCAACAATACGAACTACGCGAACGCCGGCAAGATTGGCCTGCAGTTCAAGCGCCGGTTCTGGGAGGAGGACGACCTCATCTTCGGCGGCAACACGCTTACGAATATGGATATCTCGTCCATCTACTACCCGCCGACCAACTATTTTGCCAAGAAAGGCTTGCTGCTCGGCTACTATGCCTTTGGCTCCAAGGCGGACAAACTCGGCGCGCTATCCTTCAAGGATCGCGAAGCGCTCGCCCTTGCTCAAGGCTCCAAAATTCATCCGCAATATTACAACGAATTCGAGTCGTCCTTCTCCGTCAACTGGAAAACAATCAAATACAACATGGGCAGCTGGGTTTCGTACTCTGCTGACGACCGGAAGACGAATTATCCGGTGCTCTGCAAGCCTGACCGCCGCGTCTACCTCGCCGGCGAGCATATTAGCTACATTACGGCCTGGATGGCAGGCGCAATCGAATCCGCGCGTGAGGTCGTTACCGACATCCACGAGCGCGTCATGAAAGAATAGGAGGGAGAAGAATGAACATGAAACTATCTCGTAAAATTAAAATCACCATCGGAGCAGTCGTTATCTCTTCTCTAGCCGCTACCGCTACTGTGTATGCCGCTATCACGCCGAATAAATTGCCGCTTACTCCCATTTATGAACCGGAATTCTATGGCAGTCCGTCATCTTCAATCGCAAGCGCGGTTGCTCTGCCCGCGAGTGCAGCTACTTTCTCGACGAGCGGTACGACGCCTTCCGTCATTAATAAAGATGGCAAAACCATCTATGAACGCTACGGAGACACCGAAGCGCAGGGAACCAGCATTTTGCAGAACATTGAGAAGCAGCTGAAGGAGCAAGGGCTCACCATGAAGGATGTCATCTACCTTCGTGTCTACATTGCCCCGGACGCAGCGAAGGAAGGCAAGTTCGACTATGACGGCTGGTTCAAGGCGTATGCCAAGTACTTCAACACGAAGACCAATCCGACGAAGACCGCCCGCTCTACTGTCGGCGTAGCAGGTCTTGTAAGTCCAGATTGGCTGATCGAGATCGAAGCCGTTGCCGCTTACCCAAGCCAGCATAACCAAGACTAATTTCTAAAGGAGATGATCCGCATGCTGCAAAATATTGGTTTGCCAGGACTAATGATGATTCTAGTTGTCGTTCTTATCATATTCGGACCTTCCAAGCTCCCTGAGCTAGGCCGTGCGGTCGGTCGCACGCTGCATGAGTTCAAAACCTCCGCTAAGGAGCTCGTCTCCGACACGAAGGATGAGGTTTCGGAGAATAATCATAAGGTTTGATAGCAAAGCAAAAAAGCGTGCAGCCGCACGCTTTTTTTGTTGGTTGGCTTCAAGAACGCATTTGGCGTTTCCGTTAAACAGCCCCTTATTGGGAACGAAACTCTTACTGTTCAGAGCGCCGGATTACCTTCTGAAGCACGTTATATAGCTCTCTTGGAGCGAACGACTTGGACATGCAAGCATTCATGCCTGCCTCCCGCACCTGTTCCTTGACTTCTTCAATCGCCTCGGCTGTTACTGCTATAATCAGCGTTTCCCGTCCGCTCTCATTCGCACGAATGAATCTTGCTGCTTCATAGCCATCCATTATTGGCATTTGCAGGTCCATCAATATAGCATCATACCGCTTGGAAGCAGCCTTATGAACCGCTTCCTCGCCATGATTCGCAATGTCAACTTCCATCCCCATGTCCGTAAGTATAGTCTTCATGACCTCTTGAATGATTTCATTATCTTCGACTAAGAGGATATGCGCTGGATTGAGGCTAAGGAATGGCGGCGAGTTGGATATCAAATTCATTTTGCTCCCCCTTTGTTGTTCTCATTATAGTAACGAGGCATGCTCCTGTATAATACATAAACCGACATGTAATATAGCTTCAAATCTATGAAAAATAATCCTCTTATTCGCGCATGCTTTATATATCATACATACAGATTTTCTACGTTTTCATAAGGAGGCACCGTCACGCGGAAATCCTTCAGCTGCGATACTTTCTAGTATTTCTCCAAGCTGAACTGGTAAATAGAAAGAAGCGTGCGAGATTCGCACGCTTCTTCTTATGTCCAAACACTCACCAGCACAAGGACATGCGGATGGAAAAACAAGCAGATTGGTCCGCGGGATTGAACGTCATGATCAACCCTTCCGGCGAATAAGCGAGGCCGAACGGAGTCTTCACACCAGCCGACTGGATCAAGCTTACAACCTTGCTATGCTCGCTCTTTGACGCAGCTTCCTTAATGTTCCTCGCTAAATCAGCGCTTTGCGACAGTTGTGTCAGCAGATGATACATCTCAAGCGTTGGCACCATGAATTGATTCGCGGAATGTTTAAACCGTGTGACGTCAGACGGGTCCGGCGTTGTCGGTGCCCGGTATGGAGTAAGCCAATAGGGGCGAAACCCATTGGCATTCTGCTCAGGCTGCGGGTACCCGTAACCATAATAAGGATGTATAGCGTTCTCCCTCTTTCCCACGAAAAAAGCACGTGCGTTTCTTACAGCTCCAATAGTATATGGCCCACTGTCTTCAACCGTTCCGCGCAAAAAAGGGCCCCACCGCTTAATCTTAAACTTATCCTCTACTGCGCGTCTGCGGCGCATATGCGACGCAATCGACTTCAATCAGATAATCGCCAATTCCGCTCACAACAGTCGTTCGAGCGGGATAGGGTTGATTAAACAGCTCTGCATATGTTTTATTGTAAGCTGGCAAATCCTCAGACTTGCTCAAATGGACATCCATTTTCACAATGTGATCGAGCGTTAGCCCCACTGTCTTCAGTATTATTTCGATGTTCGCAATCGTTTGTTTCGTCTGTTCCTCAATGGTGTTCCCTGCGATTTCACGGGTATCCGGGAATACACCAACCTGCCCAGCTACATACACGAAGTCACCTGCGATCACTGCGTGTGAGAACGGCAATGGGAATTGTGGCGCTTGTTCGGACCAAATGGCTTTGGACATTATCATTATTCCTCCCTCTGTTGGCAAGACGATTCGCGGCATGGAAGAAATTGCCGACGATTTCACATTAGCATAACGAAGTGGACAATGACTAGCCGATCCTGCTATCTTAGAGGATAAAAATTGTTCAGCTACAGGAGGCCACGCTATGCTGCATATACGAAACGGCTCAGATACCGCGATTATCGTCTTGCATGAAATATACGGAATCAACGCCCATATGGCGTTCATTTGCAACGAGTTAGCAGGCTTCGGTCTTGATGTGTGCTGCCCGAATCTATTAAATCGGGCAGCGCCATTCGCCTACTCAGAGGAGGAGGAAGCTTATGCCCACTTCATGCAGGAGGTTGGATTTACAGGAGCTGCCGCTTCGGTTCGACGGCTGTTATCGGAGATTGGGGGAGCCTACCACCGCGTTATTCTGGTCGGCTTCAGCATCGGAGCAACGATCGCTTGGGCTTGCAGCGAAGAACCGTCTGTTGGAGGCATCGTCGGATATTATGGATCTCGTATCCGAAGCTATATGGAAGTGTCGCCCGCTTCCCCGGCACTACTGTTCTTCCCACAAGAGGAAGCGTCCTTCCAAATAGATGATTTAATTGTTGCTCTGAGTTGTAAGCCCAACGTCGAGGTACATAAGCTCGATGGACAGCATGGATTCGGCGACCCTTATTCTGCGAAGTATAACGAAACATCGGCAGCCGAAGCGCTTCGGCGTCTGCGGCAGTTCCTTGCATGAATACTGGATTAGCTGCATGGAAATAATAACCTTCGGTTAATAATTAAGAAAAGGAGATCAAATAGATGGATTCCAATTCGAATACGAAGGATATCGAAACGGTTCGAGATCTGATTAAAGACATCGGCACCGCTATGCTGACAACCGTTTCCGATGAGGGGCTCGTTTCACGCCCTATGAAAACGCAAGAGGTCGAGTTTGACGGAAACCTCTGGTTCCTCACCAAGAAGGATACCGGTAAATTCCATGAATTGCTTCACAATCGGCAGGTCAATGTTGCATATGCGGGTAAAGCATTCGTCTCCATTCGAGGAGAAGCCGAGCTCGTAGAGAGCATTGAGAAGCTTAAACAATTTTGGAGTCCTGCTTATGAACAGCTGCTAGAGACTACCTATGACGATCCAAACCTCGTTCTCATTAAAGTAAAGGCCGAAACAGCCGAGTATTGGGATACAGGCAATAAATTTAAGATGGCTAAGTTCTTATTCAATAGACTGTTAGGCAAAAATACGGAAGGCACAGATCTCAATCGGATCGTGGAATTGAAATAAGAGCATCCCTAAAAAAAAAAAAAAGCCGCCCCACACCAAAGTGCTGGGACGGCCTTAAATAACGATATAAGTCAGCTATTAATTCCGGATTAGATAATCGAATGCGCCAAGTGCTGCTGTAGCGCCCGATCCCATCGAAATAATAATTTGCTTGAACGGGCTATTCGTGCAGTCGCCTGCCGCGAATACGCCAGGAACGCTTGATGAGCCGTGGCTGTTCACCACGATCTCTCCCATGCGCGTACGCTCGATGTCTTCGCCAAGCCAATCCGTGTTCGGAACAAGACCGATTTGGACGAATACGCCTTCGAGCTCGACATGCTGCTCGTCGCCGGTATCGCGTTCGATGTAGGTAATTCCGTTTACTTTGTCCGTACCCGTAATTTCCTTCGTCTGAACGTTCTTATGCACCGTTACGTTAGGCAAGCTGTACAGACGCTCTTGAAGCACAGCATCCGCCTTAAGCTCCGGAAGAAATTCAAGAACAGTAACATGGCCAACGATACCCGCGAGGTCGATTGCCGCCTCGATACCGGAGTTTCCGCCGCCGATGACCGCTACGCGTTTGCCGATAAACAATGGGCCGTCGCAATGCGGGCAATAGGCTACGCCCTTGTTCTTGAACTCCGCTTCACCCGGAACGCCAACATTGCGCCAACGGGCACCCGTGGACAGGATAACCGTCTTGCTGCGCAGGACAGCGCCGTTCTCAAGCTCAACCTCGATGAGTTCCTTCTTCTCGAGACGTTTCGCCTTCTGTAGCTTCATCACATCAACGTTGTATTCCTTCACATGCTCTTCAAGACTTGCTGCAAGCTTCGGACCCTCGGTGTACTTCAAGCTAATGAAGTTCTCGATGCCTACAGTGTCCATCACCTGACCGCCGAAGCGCTCAGCGACGATTCCTGTGCGAATCCCTTTACGGGCTGCATAGATCGCTGCGCTTGCGCCAGCAGGACCGCCGCCGACAACGAGCACGTCGTACGGTTCTTTGTTGAACAGCTCCGAATCGTCACGGTTCGTGTCGATCTTCGCCAAGATCTCTTCGATCGTCATACGGCCGCCGCCGAAGAATTCGCCGTTCAAGTACACGGATGGCACAGCCATCACGTCTCTGCTCTCGGCTTCGTCTTTAAATACAGCGCCGTCGATCATCGTGTGCGAAATCCCTGGATTGAGAACACTCATCAAGTTCAGCGCCTGCACGACATCCGGGCAGTTATGGCAGCTTAAGCTGATGAACGATTCAAACTGGAATTCACCTTTGATGCGCTTAATCTGATCGATAACTTCCTGCTCCACTTTCGGAGCCCGGCCGCTGACTTGCAGCAGCGCGAGCACGAAAGAAGTAAACTCATGGCCGAGCGGTATACCGGCGAACGCAATGCCTGTGTCTTCACCTGGACGGTTCACACTAAAGCTTGGCGTTCTCGGTAGATCACCTTTCTCGACCTTGACGCGGGAAGTCATGCTCATCAGTTCATCCATCAGCTCAAGAACATCTTTCGATACTTGATCATCGCCTGTTTGAACTTTGATAAGCACGTCGCCTTCCATCAAAGCAAGGTACTGTTGTAATTGTGCTTTAATCTCGGGATCTAACACCATTAGGATCGCTCCTTAGATTTTACCTACGAGGTCAAGGCCCGGCTTAAGTGTAGCGCCGCCTTCTTGCCATTTCGCTGGGCAAACTTCACCTGGATTGTTACGAACGTATTGAGCTGCTTTGATTTTGTTCACGAGCGTGCTTGCATCACGGCCGATGCCGCCAGCGCTGATTTCAACTGTTTGGATAACGCCATCTGGATCGATGATGAACGTACCACGGTCAGCCAGACCAGCTTCTTCGATCAATACGTCGAAGTTGCGGGAGATTGTGTGCGTAGGATCGCCGATCATAATGTATTCGATTTTGCCGATTGTGTCGGAGTTGTCGTGCCATGCTTTGTGCGTGAAGTGAGTATCTGTCGATACGGAGTACACTTCAACACCAAGAGATTTCAAAGTTGCATACTGATCTTGCAGGTCGCCAAGCTCAGTCGGGCAAACGAATGTGAAGTCAGCTGGGTAGAAGCAAACAACGCTCCATTGGCCTTTAAGGTTTTGTTCTGTTACTTCGATGAATTTTCCGCCTTGGAAAGCTTGAGCTTTAAATGGTAGTACTTCTTTTCCGATTAGAGACATTGATAGTTCCTCCTAGAGAGTGTTTATTTAAAATAATTCTAAACTGATATTAATTCTCAGACGGCTTTTTGTCAAGCCTTTTTCGCCTCTAACTGATAACTATTTTCAATTACGCCATTTCGAGACTAAGGACCTTGTTTGCCATCTGCTAGTATTGTCCATCTCTTGTTCATTATACAAAATCCCGGTCAGCTAATGCTAGTGGACGGGCTTTTTGAGGTTTGGAATTTCATTTAAGCTGCATTTAAGTTACGCCGCCTATTGTAAAGGTATCGCAAAAGCTTATTGCTTATGAGGAGTGACTTACAGATGAAAAATCCAAAGAAAAGAAAATCACGGCGAAAGCTCATTGTCGGCTTGACCCTATCCTTAACGATTGTCGGTTCAGTCCTATATGGATTGGCGGACCGCTACTTGATCGAGCATGTCGACTTCAGCGAAGCAGTGGAAAGCGTCATTCTCACGATGGAAGCGGTCATATTCGAGAAGGAGCTTAAATTGGAATACGACATCGAGCCGAACCTGTCCGTCACAGGCAATTGTGAACAGATGAAACAAGTCGTTATGATTCTGCTTGATAACGCGATAAAATATTCAAACCCGAACTGCTCCTTTCAGCTTGCACTCAAACGACATCAAGGTCATATCCAGCTGTCCATGACCAACACCGGTCCCGGCATTCCTGCCGATCAAATCGACAAAATCTTCGACCGTTTCTACCGCGGCGACGCCTCGCGCACCCGCAAGAATGGCGGCTACGGCCTTGGCCTCGCCATCGCAAAGTCCATCGTCGAGCAGCATCGGGGCAAAATTTATGCGAAAAGCACGCAGGGCGAGAAGACCACGTTCTATGTGCAGCTTGGCTAACAACAAATAAAGGCGGATCCCCTTCACGCAGGGAGATCCGCCTTTAGCTTTTTCAAAACGATTTATTTTATTTAGATGAGGTCGATAAGTTCGGTGTTCGTTTCAATAAGCTGTTCACTTTCTCAGCGCTCAGCAGCATGATGACAAGGAATGCAACTACTATGAATGGGAAAACCGTGATGCTCGTCCGTGAAGCAATAAATCCGAATAGCGGAGGGAGCAACGTGATTCCCGTATAAGCGGTGGCCATCTGGTAACCGATTAGCTTGGCCGCGCTCTCTCGTCCGAAACGCGCCGGCGTTTCATGAATCAAGCCGGGGTAGATCGGAGCAAGCCCAAGCCCAATTAGAACGAGCCCCACCAAGAAAAGCTGCGGCAGCGGAAGAAACAGCATCAGACCGCCCGCAATGGCAACTATCTGTCCGCACCGGATCAGCAACCGATTGTGAATCTTCATCGTAATGAAACCGGTAATTAACCTGCCTACTGTAATTCCGCCAAAATAGATCGAGATCCAGCCAGCAGCTGACTCGGCGGTCATATCCCTCGCACCGACAAGATAGCTGGCGCCCCATAAACCTACCGTAGCTTCAACGCCACAATAGAAGAAGAAGGCGATCAACGTCTGTTTGACGCCTTTTATCCGAAGCACACCTGCTTTGGAGCTGCCTTCCGCCGGCAGATCGTGAGCGGATTCCAAGGAATCCTCACCACCGTCGCCGCCTAGCTGCGAGCCCTTGCTGCTTAGGCGTTCCGCTTCCCTAATCGTCGCGACTCGTTTCCATAACGGGAGCGTCACAAGCAACAGGATGGCAAGCGAGAACTGGATGATCGATACCGCTGTATAGCCATTTCTCCAGGAGTTATGCTCAGCGATGTAATAGCTCATAATAATCGGTCCCATCGTTGCTCCTACGCCCCAGAAGCAGTGCAGCCAGGACATGTGATGGGCCTTATAATTCTCCGCTACATAATGATTCAGCGCCGCATCAATCGCGCCAGCGCCAAGTCCAAGTGGAATGGCCAGCAAGATGAGCCAGATTTGCGAAGGTGCTACGGAGTAACCAAGCAGCGCTCCTGCAGTCAGGCAGCAGCTGACAAGCGTAAGTCTACCCGTCCCCATACGCTGAACCAAGCTCCCGCATGCGAGACTGGATACGATCGTCCCACCAGCGACAACCATCGACAAGACTCCCGCAAAACCAAATGTTGAGCCAAGGTCAGGCCGCATGACAGGCCATGCCGACCCAAGCAAAGAGTCCGGAATGCCAAGGCTAATAAACGCTAAATAGATCAAAACGAGAAAAATAGTTGCCATCGTCAAGCTCCCCTCCTTAGCAACATTCCGTAATCATGAGATTAAGCGCCAAATGCTGCAAGCCCGACAAGTAATCCTGCCTCCAGTTGCTCATCAGAAGCGTTGGCAAATGCTTCTGTGGAATATATGCAACGCTTCGTTCCGCGATTCTCGCCAGCAGCTCTTCATCTACCTCATCATCGTTGAAAATAACGGCCCGAGGGTTGAGGATAGCTCCCATTGTGGCGATTAAGCGTGCGACCGCATCAATCTGGTTGTCCCCGGAAAGTACGATTCGGCGATGCGGCTCATCCCCCTGCAGCGCTTGCAGGAAATTATGGCTATCGTACTGAGGGACGAGCGAGATCTCACCGGAGAAGAACGTGCTCCCACGCACGACATCGCCATTAATCATGATTCCAGAACCCGGTCCGTATTGACCGAAATACAAATACACAAGCGATTCATTCTCAAGCTCGAAGTTCGATGCATAACCAAGTACCGAAGCATTCATATCGTTCTCGACGACGAACGGGATTTGGAATCTGGCTTCGAATTCTTCTTTCAAGTCATAGTCCTGATACTGTTTATACGGCGGGATATAGATGATTCTGCCATTGTCTACAGCGCCGGGCACACCGATCGCGACCGATCGCAGCCTTGGGTATTTCTCGATCAAATCTTCAATCAGGCTAGCGAGCAGCTCCATATCCTCCTGCAGCACGCTTGGATTCGTTCCTTGTTCGATAATGTCTCCAACACAGTTGAATATCGAATACTTGGTCTCATCCTTCTCGACGAAGACCGCTAACCCAAGCATATACTCGGTATCATAGGAATACCGTCTGGCTCTTCTGCCTCCGCTGGAATCATCGTCTCCTGAATAACGGATTTCTCCGTCCTTCTCCATCTGCGCGATGAACTTGCTAATGGTCGGGAAGCTGATTCCAAGCCGCTGACTAAGCTCTGCTTTCGTGGCGCTTCCCAACATGATGAGTCCTGCGCGTATCCGGTAAATCAAACGTTCTTTTGCTTCTTTTGGCGTCTTAAGCTCATTCGTCATCACGGTCAAGCCCCCTCTATATCCATATGCATCTACTTTTTAAAATCGTTTAATAAGTCCAGATCATCTTATCAAAAGTAACAGATCAGAGCAATACCAATAATTTAGACTAGGCTAACGCGAGACATTTGATTACTATTAGAAGCTTAGAACCTTAGAACCTACATGCTAGTCTTAGAAAGGTGAGTTCTTGAGCTATGCTGCACATTAACAAATGGAACCGATTACCGGTCATTCCCTTCATTATCTTGCTTAGTATCGCGTTAACGACTTATCCTCATACTACATCTGCGGGAGCTGTCAGCGCGCTTCCGTATGACGATATTCGCCCTAATTATGCGCAAGCTGCCATTATAAACATGACGAAGAACCGCATCATGAACGGAATGGGGAGCCGCCAATTCGCACCGCTCAAACCGATTACAAGAGCGGAATTCATCACAATGATTGATCGGCTGCTCGGTGTAAAGCCTGTTGCCAGCCCTCTTCCTGCCTTTGCAGATGTGCCGAAGAAGGCATGGTACTACGAGTGGATACAGCCTGCTGTACAATTGAACATCGCGAAAGGAACTACCGCAGTACAGTTCGAACCAGGCCGATCCGTGACTCGCGAGGAAGCTGCCGTCATCATGACGCGAGCCTTGAAGCAGTCTACAGACCCCTCCCAGAGCATGCCGGATAAGCTGTTTCTGGATCAGGATCAGATCAGTGCTTGGGCGAAGTCCTCCGTCTATCGCCTGTCTCAAATTGGACTGATTGCGGGCAATGAAGGTCGCTTTTTGCCGCAGGACCTCATTACAAGACAGGAAGCAGCCGTGCTGCTGAACCGAGCATGGACGCATAGCGGATGGACAGCGCAATTGCAGGCTTCGCAGCCGTCACGCATTCAGCTAGGCTGGCAATATGGTCAAACGACCAAGCAATTTGAACAGCAGGTTGCCCAGTCGGGAGTAAATAAATTATCCCCGCTTTGGTTCTATTTAAGTAAGGCAGGCAGCATCGAGGATCATATGGACGCTTCTCTCTTGACCTGGTCCCATCAACAAGGAAAATCCGTGTGGGCGATGGTCGGCAATCACTCGGATCAAGTCGCCACTCATACGATGTTATCGAGTCAGGCTCAGCGCCTTGCATTCGTAAGCCAGCTGGCAACCCGTGTGCGGACCAACGGCATTGATGGTTTGAATATTGATTTTGAGAACATGCTTCCGGAGGATCGAGATTCCTTCACTGCTTTTATTAAAGCACTGCATGATGAATTGAAGGCTATTCCAGCCGTGCTGTCCGTCAACGTCTCGCCTGATAGCGGCACGGATTGGACAGACGTGTTCGATTATGCTGCTCTGGCTAAGCAATCCGATTATATCGTTCTGATGGGCTATGACGAGCATTGGGGCGGTCATCCTGAGGGAGGATCAGTCTCTTCGCTGCCTTGGGTGCGCAAAGGGCTCGAATCACTGCTGATAAAAGCTCCTGCGAATAAAGTGATTCTCGCTCTGCCGCTGTATACGCGCAGCTGGGCTACCAATAGCGATGGTACGGCTAAATCACATGATATTAGCCTCGTTCAGCAGAACCAGCTTGTCTTGTCGAAGAACATCATGCTGCTATGGGACGATCAGCTGAGCCAATATTACGGCGGATATTATGATTCAGGCGGTCCAAACCGAATGTGGCTTGAGGATGGACGTTCACTATCCCAAAAAATAAACCTCGGCGAGATGCAAGGCGTTGCAGGCTACGGTTATTGGTATATGGGCGGAGAGAGTAACGATGTTTGGACTAGCGTGCACAATGCGATTAGGTTTAGCACTTATCGATTTTCTTAATGAGTAAGAGACGAAGTATTCGCGAAGAAAGAGAGAGCTTATTGGCTCTCTCTTTCTTCGCGAAGGCACGAACTGCCGATTTTCCTTGCTGAGCGGCCGCTATCGGCAGATTCTTTATCTGAGAGTGTTGAATCTGCACTCTCAGAGCTTCAATCGGCTGATTTTTGGGCTGAGAGCTCGTATTTGATCTCTCAGCATTTTTCCATGAGCTTTTGAGCCTGCTCGCACCACGAGGGCTTTTAGCTCGCTCGCCTAGTGTTTTGGTCGCGCAACGGTTGCCATAGTGCCTAATAACACAATATTCACCTTGATCGAAATCTAACGGTTGCCCGAGGTTTTATTTGGCCCAAATCGCAACAATTCGCCCCCCAATCGCCAAATAGCGCTACTGACAACCGTTACAACTTCAAAAGTGCGATTTTATGCTAAATAGCCTCCGTAGCAAACGTTAAAGCATGCCAGCAATCCGGGAAACGTCTCGCTCCCAGCTGAGAAAAACATACTTCGCTGGCGAAACGGCCAACGAGAGCGGGAAAAGCCGCTCTCAGCGCTGAAATCACAGAAAAACCATACCGAGAGAGGAAAAAGCCTCTCTCGCAACTTAAAATGCCGTGCTTCGCGGAGAACCACCATCCGAGAGCTTGAACGGCCGCTCTCTCGCGCCGAATCCGAACAACTAACCAAAGCTCTAAAGCCGAGAGAACACATGTGTTCTCTCGGCTCCTTTTTCGCCTCATTTCGGCACTGAGAGCACATATATGATCTCTCAGCATCAGCATCCGCATGCTCAAGCACACTTTCAGCGCTTATTCATATGCTTTATCCCGCTCACCATCTATTCATTTAAATAAGTCGTGACCCGATTCTGTATCAGCTTAGCTACGTCACCAGCCGATTTCTGCCCAGCGAAGAACGCTTTAACTTCTTCTGCAATGATTTTCTGAACAGTCGTTTCGTAGCCCATATTTCTTAAGCTCGCTACGGACAGCATGTCCCGGAGAACATCAAGTTTCTCATCTGTTACTGTGACAACTGCATCTCCGCCTTTAGCACCTACGTTCTTATCAACGCCATTCTTCTTTACATTCTCGATTGCCTTTTCATTCACCGCTTTATTCATCGAGAACCCCGTTTGATGAGGATAATCTTGCATCTCCTCAGACAGAAGAAACTTCATAAACTCCCACGCATCCCTCTTGACCTCCGAATGAGCATTCATAGCGATTTGATTCGTCACGAGGAAAGAAATGCCTGACTTTTGATCTGAAGGATGCGGCTTCTGATAGACCTTACCGTTCTTGAAGTAAGACGCAAGTCTTACGAGATAATCGCTCGGGGAAGTCATTAAGGAATAGGATATGAGACTTTTCCTGAATTGGGCGTTGTCACCTCTGAGCTCCTTCTCATCGTACATTTTCTTCACTTCCGCCAATAATCCGGTAAAGAATGGCGTGTCGAACGAAGCCTTGCCACTAGCCCCATCAATCAATCGGTTATAGTTGTCCGACACGAGATTGTTGATCATCGCCTCGGGCGGCAAAAAGCTCATGGAGTAGGTACTTCCGTGCTTAGCTGCCAACTGATTACTGATCTCGGTGAATTGGCTCCACGTCCAGTTCTTGTCGTCAATCGTAACGCCCGCTTCCTTAAGTCCATCCATATCACCGTACAAAGCTTCCAAGTAGAATTCTACTGGCATAATGTAGAGGCCGCCGTTCATCTTCGAGCCATCCATAATGTTCATCTGGTACTGCTGTTGATTGAATTCGGCATCCCGTTTCATCCAATCGTACACGTTCTCGAACGCACCGTGATTAACGTACTTATCGATGGGTAATTCGACAGTCGTAAACGCGAATAAATCCGCTCCTTTACCTGATAACACCTCGGTAGTCGTCGATTTAATATATTTCTCGACTTCGGAAGCACTCAGCATAGCGCCTGAAGTAAATTCTTTGAATTGAATCGTCGTATTCGGATGCAGCGCTTCATATTTTTCTTTTGCAAGCTTGTAGAAAGGCGTAATACCAAGAATGGATACGACAATCGTTTTTGGTTTGTCATCTAGCGGTTCCAGCCCCGGGACCGTAGTTGAATCCCCACTCTTGCTTTCTTCCGAGCTTGATTGATTGCTCGTATTGTTGGGCTGCTCTTTTGCCTCCGTTGAAGATGTTGGCTTTGAAGCGTTGTTATTGCCGTTATTGCTGTTACCACCCTTGCATGCCGATAACGAAAATATCACGATAAAGCTCATTAGTACCATTAGAACTCGATTCATATCCATTCCCACTTTCCAATTTTGATAACGATCAAGGAGTCATAACCCGAACACGCTCACCGTCCATCAACCCCGGTTCACTGCTTGTCAGGATTATCGGCGCGTCTGGAAAAATCCCCTGCAATACGACGGTTTCGAACTCATTCGATTCACCAATTTCGATAGGCGTCTTGCGAACATGGCTTGTATTCCCAAGTGGACCTTTACGCTCCTCGACGACGTAAACGTACGTTTGTGTGCCCTCCTTATGAATCGCACTGCTCGGAATTAGCACTCCACCTTTACTCGTTGAATCAAACCTGAGGTCGAGCTGCGCTTGTTCGCCTCCACGGAGGGCTTCATCGTTCACTTTAATGAAGATGTTTATTTGGGATTCCTTGTTCTCCATTCCCGAAATGATCCCCTCCAGCGAATTCGCGCCGCCCGCTTGACCAACCTGTACGTCCAGCTTCTGTCCGATTGTCAAATGCTCGCTAACTGCAGCTGGCACCTGCAATGCCAAGCGATAGCCGTTAGATGAGGAAGTCATTTGAACATCGGGACCAGCGCTGCCTGAAGCCATCCCAACAACGGCACCTACCATCGTCAAAACGCCATCAAACGGCGCTTTCAGCCCGTGATTGCTGACTATATCGGCTTTCATGCTATCCAGATTGCGCTGCTGCATCTCCATCGTCAGACGCGCACTCTTAAGATCCCGCTTCGCACCTCGCAATTGAATATCGTCACCGCTAGATGCGGCTTCAACATATCGGTCTTGTAACCCTTGAATGGCTAATCGCTGCTGCTCCAGCTGAGCTTTTGCATCCAAATATCGATTCTCGGCTTCATGACTTTCGTAAACGACAAGCGTTTGCCCCTTATGAACGACATCTCCCGCTTTGACTTTGACACCTTGAATGGTCCAACCTGCCTTGTTCGATAACGCCGCTTCTGTAACCGGCTCCAGTACACCGCTTCCGGTATAGCTCTGAACAAGTTCTTCCTGCCTCCCGACCATTGTCCACACCTTCGTTAAAGTCAGCGATTGCAGCGTGTTACTGAACAAAGTAAGCAGCACTAATCCACTAACAAACAAAGCAGCAATCAGTCGAAGCTTCTTCTTCCTGCCAGTGACTGCGTGCTCCATATCCTGCATTTCCACCTGCTTGAACCTCCTACCCT
Organism: Paenibacillus sp. sgz302114; assembly: GCF_056120345.1. Taxonomy (NCBI): domain Bacteria; kingdom Bacillati; phylum Bacillota; class Bacilli; order Caryophanales; family Paenibacillaceae; genus Paenibacillus; species Paenibacillus sp. sgz302114. The sequence continues at coordinate 89,858 of NZ_JBVYOI010000001.1, read as the reverse complement.
TTGATGCCGGACATTTGAACGCCCTCGATAAAATAAGACTCTGCATATATAAATAACAGCACCATCGGAAGCATGTAGAAGACGGACGCTGCAAAGCCTATGCCTCTTGCCTCTTGCTGGACGACAGAAAGATAGACAGATAGCGGCTGTTTGAAGTCGTCCTCGAGAAAAATAAGCGGCTGCTCCACCATATTCCAATAATCGACGAACAAGAGAACGACGAGAGCCGCCAAGCCTGGTTTGATAAGCGGAATGATGATTTGATGAAAAATGCGAAAATGTCCGGCTCCGTCCATATAAGCTGCTTCAACGTAAGCGGTCGGAATCGAAAGCATGAATTGCCTTAGCATGAACACGCCGAATGCGCCGAAGATACCAGGAAGAATGATGGCACTCGCACTGTTAAGCAGTCCCAGCTTATCCGCAATGATATAGTTCGGCACGAGCGTCACTTGAAACGGCATTAACATGGCGATCAAGTAAACGAAGAACATCCGGTCTCGCCCCCGAAAGCGGAGCTTGGCAAAAGCATAAGCCGCAAGCGCGCCGACGATGACTTGCCCCGCGATGATGAGCATAACCATATAAACCGAATTCCAGAATAGATTCAAATAGATTGGAGTCGCGATTAACACTTTGTAGTACTGCTCTAACGACACCCAATCAGGTATAAGCTTCAAATTGACGAATGCATCCTTCCCGCCCATTGCCGTATTCGTCATTTGCCCGATCAAATCATAGTTCGATCCGATCTCCTGTTCCATCATGAGCGAATTGGTGAAGGATATAATAATCGGCAGCAGCATCAGCGTCGCAAGTAGGGCAAGAACGAACGTGATCGCCCCTTTCGTAAGGGCAGCTCTCAATCACAAAGCACCTCCCCTCAATCCAAATCTTTCGTAAATCGCCGTTCTAGCGCAAACATTCCAGACACTAGCATGAGCAGGCAAACGACCATCACTGCGGCAGCCGAAGTAAGCTTCTGAATATCAAGCGACAAGAACATATTGTTCATATAATGCTGCAGCATATAAATGCTGTCATGGGGATAATCGCCCGCGATCAAATACGTTTCCCTAAATATCCGAAACGAGCTGATGAGTCCCATCAGGACAACGAAAAACATCGTTGGCGTCAAATAAACGAGCGTAATGCGGGTTAGCTTATGAAATGCACCTGCACCTTCAAGATCTGCCGTCTCATAATAGTCCTTGGGAATATTCTGTAAGCCGGCTAGGAACAGGATGATGTTATACCCCATGTTCTTCCAGGCGTAGACGACAGATAGTACACCTCTCGCCCATTCCGACTTCATCCAATCGATTCGCGACAGGCCGAATCCGTGCAGCCAGCTGTTCACAGCTCCGTTCCAGTCGAACAGCACTTGCCAGATGAGAACGACTGAAGCGACAGGTACGACAAGCGGCAATACGTAAGCGGTTCTTAGCCAATTGCGGAAGTAGATGTTCTGATTAAGCAGCAAGGCAAGCAATAACGATATTGCGATCGTGATCGGAACGCTCACTGAAGTGAACAGGAACGTATTTTGGGCTGCTTTTCGGAAGGAATCACTTGCCAGCAGCTCCTTATAATTAGCAAGCCCGACGAATGAACCGTCATTCGGCCGATCCAGAAAGGAGTACCAGACGCCCATCGCAAAAGGAATTAAGTAGAAGACCAAAAATCCAATCGTGCTGGGAGCTAGAAACCAGATAGCTACGACGCCGTGTCGCCGCATGATTACACGAAGCATGGCTTGCATGGCTTGCATGGCTTGTCCTCTCCCTCCACCTGTTAACGAAGGCTGTTGACAACGCCATCTGCGATTGCCGTTGATACTTGATTCTGAAATGACTGCGTCTGCATTCTCGTTTCTTCGTTCTTATTCGAAATGTATCCAAGCTCCAGCAGAACAGACGGCTTCGCGTTCTCACGGATCACATGATAGTCGCCGAACCTTACGCCTCGATCCTTCGTATTCATATCCTGTTTGAATAATTGGTCATGTATTTTCTGGGCAACCTTCTGATCCTGCGGCTTATTGTAGAACGTCGTCATCCCGTACACATCGCTCGTCTGAAACGCATCGAAGTGGATGCTGATGAATAAATCTGCATTATCTGTTTGCGCTACAGCCGTTCTTTCTTTCAGCGAAATTGTCGAATCGGCATCGCGCGTCATTACAACAGTCGCACCTTGCCGGACCAGCTTTTCTCTCACATTTAGCGCTGTAAGCAGCGTAACGTCTTTCTCGTACGTTCCATTGCCGCCGGTGGAACCGACATCCTTGCCGCCATGTCCAGGATCGAGAACAATTGTTTTGCCTTTCAGAGGCAAGCTTCTCTCATTACTCGCCTTTGTAGTCTTTGACTCGTTAACACTTGATTTCGCTTTCGTTGCTCCTTCGGTTTGAATTTGGAATAGGCCTGCTGACAATAGGACTCCGACAATGGCTATTGCTATATACTTAGTCGTTGTTTTCATAGAACCATCATATAGACAGCCAATTAAGACGAAATGGAGCCGAAATGAAGATGAAATAAAGATTTCAATCGAATAAAAACCGCATGTCGAGTAGGCAAAATTCACCTTCAAGACATGCGGCTACGAGGCAGCATCCTATTAACTTTGTTTATTCAAGCTGAAGTAGAAAGCAACGCCATCCTTCTTATTGGCTGCACCGTACTTTGCTCCATGCAGCTCCAGAATATTCCTGGAGATGGCAAGTCCGAGACCTGTTCCGCCATCGGATCGTTGCCTCGCCGTATCGCCGCGATAGAAGCGATCCCACACTTTATCAAGCTGCTCCTCAGCGATCCAAGCACCTTTGTTCTCGATACAGACGACAATTTGATTTATTCCATCTGTCGTGGAAACAACGATTTCTTGCTTGTCTGGCGTATAGCGGATCGCATTCGTCATGAAATTCGTGATGACTTGCTCAATCCGAGGTTGATTAGCAACGACTAGAGCAGGAACGAGCTGTATCGTTAACCGCAGCTGCTTCGCTGCGATTTCATGCGACAGCTGCTCACAGACGGACTCGATCAGCTTATCAATGAAGAACGCATCCATCTTCATCCTGTACGTACCGGATTCGTATTTTGCAAGCTCCAGCATGTCGACAATGAGATGGTCCATCTTATCGACTTCTTTCTCCATCGCTTCGAAGTAATGGTCCTTCTTATGCGCGGCTACACCGTCCTTGAGGATCGATATGCAGCTCTTCATCACGCTCAGCGGAGTCTTCAACTCATGGGATACGCCCGATATAAACTCTTTCCTCGTCGTTTCAAGCTGCTTCTCTCTCTCGATATCTTCCTGCAGCTTGCCGATGTAAGAATGCAGCGTAGCGGATAACTGGTTAATATTGCGCGACAGATCTCCGATCTCATCCTTGGAACGAATAGCAATCGTCTCCGAGAAATCGAGATTCGCGATTTTCTTCGTCGTTTGGTTGATGCGCAGCAGCGGCCTTGCAATCTGCAAGGAATAGTACAGCGAGGCAATCAGCACAAGCAAAATAACGAACAGAACGATGTACACATAATAGTCCTTTACCATCTGCACAGCTTCGTCGACCGGCTGCAGCGATGCCATGGCGAAGATATAATTGGTCGTACCATTATCGTAATGAACGGGCTGGATGAACAGCTTGTATTTCACGTTATTTTGCTCATAATCTTGGATGACAAGCGTATCCTTAAGCTTACGTTCCTCGAATAACAGCTGCTCTTGAAAGGCATTGATTTGTTCCAGGAAGAGTTTATTGGAATAGATAAAGTCTGATGACCCACCGCCATTTGGAAGCCGGATGTCCGTGACAGCTCCAAATAAATTCACCAATGACGATGGATCTAAGGGGATTGGTTTTCTTTTTTCTATAAAACCAGCTCTCTCAATGCCCTTGGAAACTTTACGCTTGAATAACTCATTGGCATACAACAATTCCCCAGACGGATGCTGCACCACAATGGGAGTGAGTATAGAATTACTTTTTACCCCAGTAACCATGATTTGGTCACCAATTGCAATTAACGCTTGTCCCGAGGCGGCCTCCTCCATGTTCATGAGCTGATAGAGAGGGACTTTCGTGCGCTCCTTCTCTTCTTCTTTCGTCAAAGCCTTGAGCATGCGGATCTCCAGGTAGAAGTCATTGACATCCTTAAGATTGCCGTCGTGATCCAGGCCTGTAATCGTGACATTGTTATTCCTATAGAAAGCTTGCTCAAGCGATTGGATGGCAAGCGAATTCCCCTTAGCATCCATATAGGCCGTCTTGAATTCCTCCATCTTCGCTTGCAAGTCGCTCACTTTGCGATTCGCATAATAGTCTTTGAAAAAATAAGTTTGGCCGATATAAATGACTGCTAAGATGAGCATGCACAACGCAGTCGTCAATATGAACAGTTTGAACACAATGGAGCTTCTCATGCTTGCGCCTCGAACTTGTAGCCAGTCCGCACGATTGTGACTATTGAGGTTGCTCTATCTCCAAGCTTCGTGCGCAGGTTGCGGATATGCGTATTCACCGTACGGTCATCACCCGCATATTCGTAGCCCCAAATCTTGGTAATCAGCTGTTCGCGCGTAATGACAATCCCTTGATTCTCCATAAAATAAGTTAGAATCTCGAATTCGGTATGCGTGAAGTTTACGATAGTCCCGTCAATCGCAACAGTCCGCGACGGATAATGAACCTTGATGCCACTCACTTCTATGGAATCCTCCGGCTTAGCCGGCTTGCCATTCTTGCTGCGGCTTTCAAGCAGACGCTTCGCCCTTGCGAGCAGAACAGGCGGGCTATACGGTTTCGTCACATAGTCGTCCGCTCCCAGCTCAAACCCAAGCAGAGTGTCATCCTCATCGACGCGGGCAGTGAGCATGATGATCGGAACGTCAGAGGATTTGCGAATACGGCGGCATACCGACCACCCGTCCAATTCAGGCAGCATAATATCCAGCACGATCAGATCGACTTCATGCGCTTGAAACAGATCCAGCGCAGCCTTCCCGTCCGCCGCCTCCAGCACCTTATAGCCTTCACTCAAAAAATAATCCTTACTTATCTCACGCAATATAGCCTCGTCTTCGACAATCAATATCGTTTTCATTCTGCTGCTCCCGTTTCACGGATGTCGTAATTAGTCTATCCAAACATTCTCATTATACGGCAAGCAGATCAAGAACATATTCAGATCGGATGAAGATAAAATGAAGAAGCAGGCAAGCTTTGGCCTTCATATGCAAAGAGCGAAGGTGAGGTGAAGAGAGCGGAAAATCGGAGGGGATACGGCAAAAGAGAGTACTACAGGGATCTACATTGGTGGAATTTCGACGGGATGAGAGAAAGAGAGTACTCCAGTGATCTACATTGGTGGAAATCCGGCGGATTGTGCGAATGTAGCTGGTTTGCTGGACTTCATTGGCTAATGAAGTTACTAACTAGCAACTCCTTGCAAGGAACTCTTAACGTCTAATCCAAAGAAGGGTACTGAGTAGTCTGCATTGGAGAAAATCAGGGAGTTTGAGCAAAGGAAGTGTACCAGGTACCCTTCATTGGAAGAAATAACGAAAGTTGAGCCAAAGTGGAGTACTGAGTACCCTTCATCGGAAGAAATCGCGTAGGTTTAACCAAAGAAGGGCACCAGGTACCCTTCTTTGGTGAACTACCTGCGATAAAAAACAGAGGGGGACACGAAGTCCCCCTCTGTTGTAGAGCCTGCCTATTTTTCCGATTATACTCAACAAGCTTACAAAACCTCTACACTCTCCAAGCCGACTGGCTCAAACGGAGCTGATTCGGGAAGCTGAACCGGTCCGTTCGCTCGTCAATAACAACCGCTTCAATGCCGAACATCTCAGCAAAATCAATCATTTGCTCCAAGGAAACCTCATACGAGAATCCGGTATGATGTGCGCCGCCGGCCAATATCCACGCCTCGACGCCGTCCTTCAGATTCGGCAGCACCTGCCACAGTACACGCGCTACAGGCAGCTTCGGCATCTCTTGCGCTACCTCGACCGCATTCACTTTATTAACCAGCAAGCGGAAACGATGCCCAAGATCGACGATGCTTGCGTTGATCGCCGCGCCGCTTCGGCCGTTGAATACCATACGCGCTGGATCTGCCTTGCCGCCGATGCCAAGCGGATGGACTTCAACACGCGGCTTCCCGTCAGCAATTGTCGGGCAGATCTCCAGCATATGCGCGCCAAGAACCAGTTCATTGCCCGGCTCCAGATGATACGTATAATCTTCCATGAATGAAGTGCCTTTGCCATCAGACATAATTTTCATCAGCCGAACGAGAGCAGAAGTTTTCCAATCACCTTCACCGCCAAACCCGTAGCCGTCAGCCATCAATCGCTGTACCGCAAGACCCGGCAGCTGATCCAAGCCATGCAAGTCCTCGAAAGTAGTCGTGAACGCCGTGAAGCCGCCCTCTTCCAGGAAGCTCCGCATGCCAAGCTCAAGCCGCGCCTGATACGCAATCGAATTCTGTTTCTCCTCGGTATCCGCCACCAAGGTGTACAGCTCCTTGTACTCGGCAACGAGCTGATCAACCGTTTCTTGCGATACCTCGTTTACACGCTGCACCAGATCGCCAACGCCATACGTGTTGACCGACCAGCCAAAACGAATTTCCGCCTCTACTTTATCGCCTTCCGTTACAGCAACCTGCCGCATATTGTCGCCGAAACGAGCGACTTTAAGCGTCTTGCTCTCGCAGAATGCAACGGATGTCCGCTGCCAGCTGCCGATCTGCGCGCGAACCGATGCATCTTCCCAATGTCCGAACACCACTTTACGGGAACGTCCCATACGCGTGCCAATAAAGCCGTGCTCCCGATCGCCATGAGCTGCCTGATTCGTGTTCATGAAATCCATGTCGATCGTGCTCCACGGGATTTCCCGGTTATATTGCGTCGCGAAATGCAAATGCGGCTTGTTCAGCTGCGACAATCCGCCGATCCACATTTTCGATGGCGAGAACGTATGCATCCACGTGATGACGCCCGCACAATGCTCATCGCTATTCGCCTGAATCAACGTTGCTCGAATATCTTCCGGGGTAGTTAGAAGCGCCTTGAACACAATCTTATAGGAGAGGGCTGCATCCAAATTCAGTCCTTCTACCATTTCTTTCGAGTGGGCTTCTACTTCTTGCAGCGTTTCAACACCATATAGATGCTGGCTCCCCGTCAAAAACCAAAACTCATAAGGCTTTACGTTTAACATCGTACATACCCCTTTCGGCTTCTAATGATCTATTGATAAGTGCTCACACTCACATAACCCAACTTGTACATACATGTCCCTTACTTAAAATTTTCCACGGCAGCTCTTTCGATCGCAAGTCCTTTGGTGTAACGCTCCATAAACGCCTCGAAGCCTGCTACATCCTTCGGATCAGGCGAAATCGTCGCACCTGCTTTTCCGGCAAACACACGCTTGCTCAAATACTCTTCCAGCGTTTCTCCATCCGACTTGCCGATCATGTAAGCTGCGAGTAGAGCAATCCCCCACGCCCCGCCTTCTCCCGCCGTTTCCATAACGGATACCGGAACATTAAGTGCACCCGCCATGATCTTCTGACCAACGCCCTCGGTTTTGAACAAGCCACCGTGACCTAGAATCTCATCCAGCTTCACATCTTCCTGCTTGAGCAATATATCCATGCCGATCTTGAGCGCGCCTAGTGCCGTAAACAAATGAACACGCATGAAATTCGCCAAGTTGAAGTTGCTATCCGACGAGCGCACGAATAAAGGGCGTCCTTCTTCAAAATGAGTCATATGCTCTCCGGAGAGATAGCCGTATGCGAGTAATCCGCCGCAATCCGCATCCCCTTCTAATGCCAGGTTGTACAAGGTGCCGTACAGCTTATCTGACTGAACGTCCATCCCCATCGCTCGCGCAAATTGGCCGAACAAGCCTACCCATTCATTCAAGTCCGACGAGCAGTTGTTGGAATGCGCCATCGCGACAAGGCTTCCCGAAGGTGTCGTAACAAGGTCAATCTCGCTATAGGCTTTGGACAATTCTTTCTCAAGCACGATCATTGCAAAAACAGACGTGCCAGCAGACACATTGCCTGTGCGCTGTTCAACGCTATTCGTTGCGACCATTCCAGTTCCCGCATCGCCCTCAGGCGGACAAAGCGGGATGCCTGCTTGCAGCTCGCCGCTTACATCAAGAAGCTTCGCCCCTTCTACTGTGAGGACACCTGCGCCATCACCAGCTGCGAGTACGGTCGGAAGAATATTTTCAAGCTTCCATGGAAGCTTCTCAGAAGCAACTAAGTCGTTAAACTGCTCCACCATCGTTGCATGATAGCTCTTCGTCTGAATGTCGATCGGGAACACACCGGATGCTTCACCAACGCCGAGCACCTTCTGACCGGTCAGCTTCCAGTGGATGTATCCTGCCAATGTGGTCAGGGAATGAATGCCCGCTACATGCTCCTCCTGATTCAGAACGGATTGATAGAGATGGGCAATGCTCCAGCGCTGCGGAATACTGAACTTAAACGTCTCACTCAGCACTTCCGAAGCCTGCTGCGTAATATTGTTCCGCCAAGTACGGAACGGTGTAAGCAGTTCGCCGGCTTCGTCAAAAGCCATATAGCCATGCATCATGCCGCTGAACCCGATAGCTCCAATTGTCTGCAGCGTTACACCGTATTTCTCCTTCACATCGTTTGCCATTTTGGCATAGCTGTCTTGTAAGCCCTTCCAAATATCTTCTAAGCTATATGTCCAGATCTGATTGACGTAGCTATTCTCCCAATCATGGCTGCCGGATGCTATCGTTTCGTGATCGTTGCCGATTAGCACCGCTTTAATCCGGGTTGAGCCAAACTCAATGCCGAGTACGGTTTTGCCGTTAATGATCGCTTCTTTCACTCCGAGACTCATTAGAATACCTCCACAGCGTATGATTGTATGATGATGAACATCCTTCTGCCTACTTCGTCTGACCGTAATAAGCCCCTGCACCATGCTTCCGTAAAAAGTGTTTGTCCAGCAGAGCCTGATCCATCGGACCGATTCCCGGATTGAGCGCAAAGGTGTGCAGCGCCATCTTGGCAACTTCCTCGAGCACAACCGCATTATGTACCGCCTCATGTGGATCTTTGCCCCAATTGAACGGCGCATGGCTGTTCACAAGCACGCTTGGCACCTGCGACGGATCACGATCCTTGAACGTCTCGACGATGACGTTGCCGGTCTCCAGCTCATAGCCGTTCTCGATTTCCTCGCGCGTCATCGGACGAGTCACCGGAACCTCGCCATAGAAATAATCGGCATGTGTCGTACCGAGCGGCGGAATCGGCCTTCCCGCTTGCGCCCAGCTTGTCGCCCATGGCGAGTGGGTATGTACGATACCGCCAATCTGTGCGAATGCTTTATAGAGGACAAGATGTGTCGGCGTATCCGAGGACGGCTTCAGCTCCCCTTCCACCTTGTTCCCCTCCAGATCGACGACGACGAGATCGCTAAGCTTCAGCTTCTCGTAAGGCACTCCGCTTGGCTTTATGACGACCAAGCCTCTCTCTCTGTCGATACCGCTAACATTGCCCCAAGTAAATGTAACGAGATTGTACTTCGGCAAATCCAGATTGGCCTCCAGCACTTCTTGCTTTAACCGTTCCAGCACAAGGTTCATCCTCTCGTCTAACTTTCTTCCTTATTCAAAGTATAAACTTGTACGTACAAATATTCCAGAACTATTTCCGTAACTGTTGAACTTGTCATTATATCCTCTGGGTAGACTCCCTAATGACCAGCTCTGGTTTATAGATTCGGGAAGCTGGAATGGACGCTCCGCCGCTCTCGATAAGCTCAAACAGCATGTTCGCAGCATCTTCCCCCATCGCCAGCTTCGGATGAGTGAGTGTCGTCAGCTTCACCTCCGTTGCCGTAGCCAGCCAGGAATCATCGAATCCAACAATGGATACATCTTGCGGAACAGTTAAGCCTGCCTTTCTAATCACCTCAAGCAGCCGAAGAGCAAGCTCATCGTTATAACAGACGAACGCCGTCGGACGCTTTCCTTCAGGACGCCCAAGCAGCTCTTCCGCGATTTCAATAACCCGCCCGGCCTTCTCCTCTGTACGATAAGAGACAACAAGGTCAGGATGAAGCTCCGCGCTTTCTTCCTGATGCGCTCGCATAAATCCTTTCAAACGGAGAACTCCTTGCAAATCATCTGTTTTAAAAAAGCCCGCGATATGACGATGCCCCAGATGAAGCAAATGCTCCGCCGCCGTAAATCCGCCTTCTTCATCGTCAATGACAAGCGTTGGGCAGCTGATCTCTGGATATCTGGCGTTAATCATTACATAGGGAATGCGCCGGTTGTTAAGGGCTAGGAAATAGGCAAGATTCGGATTTCCCTCCGCACTCTTGGTCGGCTCAATGATCAATCCGCTGAGCGGCTGACTAGTCAACATCGCGAGACTCTCCCGCTCCCTGACCTTGTCATTGTCCGTGCTGGAGAGCAGCAAGCTGTAGCCTCTGGCCCGCACAGCCGCTTCAGCTCCGCGTACGATATGCGGGAATATATAATCGGAAATGTAAGTCGTTACTAAACCAACCGTCCGTGCTTCTGCATAGTGCTCGTCCTTCGGTTTAGCAACAAACGTCCCCTTCCCTTGCATCCTGTACAATCGGCCTTCCTGCTCCAGCTCGCCGAGCGCCTGCCGCACCGTCTGCCGGCTCATCCCGAACTGCTCAGCGATCTCATTCTCGGACGGCATCTGATCGTCAGGCTGAAGCTTGCCTTTCTCGATCCAATTCGTAATCTCACTCTTAAGCTGTACATACTTAGGCAGCTGTCTCTCTTTCATCCGCTCGTCCCCTTGCTCACTTGTCTGCTCTGAATAGTATAGCATCACCTTAACTTGTATGTACATATTTTGTTTATGAGAAGTTTACAGCTGAACCAAGATTATCCAGCAATTCACGGAATAAATCCGACCACGCTACTAATAATAATCGAGGCCTTAAGGTGAGTTCCTTGGCTAAGGTAGATAATTTTAGGAGGTACAAACTAACATGAATCAATTTGAGCAGCAGAATTACAACAACGCATCTCAATCGTCCTTCACAAACGGCTACTCTAATTCAAATGCTTCCCAGCAACCGGTCATTTCCTATTTTGGCGGTTATCAGGCTCAGCAGTACGGCGGACAGCCTCAGCAAGCTTACTCACAAAGTACCTCCAGCAGCTTAGGCGGATCGGAACAGCCGGCCATCTCCCATTTTGGCGGTTATCAGGCACACAATGCACAGTATAGCGGGCAGCCACAACAATCCCATTTTAATCAATTCGCGCAAAATAATTCTCAGCCGGTTATTTCTCATTTTGGCGGCTACCAAGCACAAAATGCTCAGTACAGCGGACAGCCCCAGCAATCCCACATGCATGCATACGCGCAAACTAACACTCAACCGGTTATTTCTCATTTTGGCGGCTACCAAGCACAAAATGCTCAGTACAGTGGACAGCCCCAGCAATCCCACATGCATGCATACGCGCAAACTAACGCTCAGCCGGTTATTTCTCATTTTGGCGGCTATCAAGCTAACAATACTCAATATAGCGGACAGCCTCAGCAATCTCAGCATGCATACTCGCAAACCAACGCTCAGCAGCCGGTTATTTCCCATTTTGGCGGCTATCAAGCTAATAATGCGCAGTACAGCGGATACCCTCAGCAAGCGTCGTATCAATCTATGCAGCCTGTCATAAGCCATCTTGGATATACCAACAACTAATCCGTTGGCAAAAAAATGGACTTTCATCTCCAGTATTATGGGGATGAAAGTCCTCTTCAAAATAACATCTTATTTCTATAAACTTACCAGCTACCCGTTTACATGAAGCGTTGTATAAGACATGGATTATGTATGGAATGAAATTGGCCGCTCAACTAAGAGCGGCCTTTCGCGGTCATATATTCTATTAAGAACGATAGTTCTTCAGTTCTTAACGTGATCCATCGCGTTCACGATTGCGGCTTCTCATTCCCGCTAGGCCAATTAATCCAAGAAGACCTAGCCATCCCCAGTCCATGTCATTGTCGTTATCTGCTAAAGCTGTGGCTCTGTAGTTCCCACTGTTATTTAGTGATGTCGCGTTATAATTGTTCCTTGCCATATCGGTGCTATTTGTACGAACCCCAGTTCCGCTTCCATCTGTTGTGCTTCCGGTTGCACTCACAATGCCCATTCCCAACATCAAAGCAAAGCAACTTACAACCACAAATGTATAGAGCATTTTTCTCATTCAGCATCACACCTTTGAGTTTGATTATACTGCCGTACAAGTTTGTCCTCAATGTGACATCTTTACTCCATCGAACTGTTCCGTTCCATAACAAATTTACTGCTATCTTCTTCTAAACATAAAGGGCAGTAAGATAAATGGAACGAAGAAAAAAAAGGAAAAACCGAACATTCTACTAATCACTAGGGACAAGCCACTACATATAATAGTAATAATCAAGCTATATAAACATCCTTTACCTGACATATTACTAAAGAAGAACACTATATCCCTCCTTCATATTTTGGGGACTGACTTCCTTGCTCATGGCAATAATAAGGTTATCCATTAAGTTCAAACTTATGTGATCGAAAGGATGGAGCTGGATATTATTACTAACAAAAGGAGATTGTATCAGTAGTTCAACTACGAGGAGTGAAGCTCAGCATGTACTACTACAAGGAAGAATTAATCAATATCATCGAACCGGACCAACCAGATCCGGCAGCGGCTAAAGTACTGCAAGAAGCGTTAGGCAGCCAGTTTGGCGAAATGAGAACCATGATGCGGTTCCCCAGCTTCCGGATATGCCGAATGAGCATAGCTCTGGCTTGTACGATATGAGTCACTGATTCACCAACGAAATCCCCATATAGTTGCTTTATGTTCCATTGCATTTTCTGGAACTGGCTACTTCTCAATACATAAATTCAAGACGTACATGCAATAAACAACATACTTGTTATGAGGAAGTGAAGCGTTCAATGACGACAAAATCAGCAGCTGATCAAAAAACAGAACGAGAAGGCAACTCTCTATTCCTAACCATGAAAATTGCCGCATGGTTATCGCTTATAATCGGCGTGGCGTTGTGTCTGGTCAATTATGATGATTTCAGCGACAATAACAGATCATTAATGGCTGGCATCGGCTTTTTGGTCGGCAGTGTGTTCATCTATACAATTGGTACGGCGATCAACCTCGTGCACAAACGTAAAACTGAATCCGAATGAACAACTCCATATGGATTGAATTTGAATAAGGGCTGTTTCCAACATTATGGGAGCAGTCCTTCTTTTATGGAAATGACCTACCGCAAAATCCGCTGTAATACAGAACAGATTTCCGGGGAAAATTAAGTTAATCCGAGGTGATGTTTAGGAGATGAGGAACTTATGAATAACTCAAAGATCATGCGGCTGCACGCCACAATCGGCGTCATAGCAAGCACCATCATGCTTACATCGGGCTGCAAGTCGATGATTGTTTTCGATCCGAAGGGGCCAATCGGTTCCCAGCTGCGTGACCTGATTTATATCACGATGCTGCTTTGCTTAATTATACTGGTTCCGGTGCTGATCATTACAGCCTGGATCATCGTGCGCTTCCGCGACAAGAAGGGCAACAAAGCGCCTTACCAGCCGGTATGGTCACACAATACCAAACTAGAGATCATCTGGTGGAGTATCCCGATCATTGTCATCTTGATCTTGGCCATTGTGACTGCACGATACACGTATGCGGTGGATCCGGCAAAACCGATCAAATCCGACAAGAAGGCGATTACGATCCAGGCAACGTCACTGGACTGGAAGTGGCTGTTCCAGTATCCGGAGCAAGGCATCGCAACCGTCAACTATTTGGTCATTCCGGAGAAGACGCCGATTAAGTTCGAGCTAACCTCGGACGGACCGATGAACTCGTTCTGGGTGCCGCAGCTTGGAGGGATGATCTACACGATGTCCGGCATGGCGACTACGATGTATCTGCAAGCCGATGAGACCGGTAATTATATGGGCACAGGAGCTAACTTCACGGGGCGTGATTTCGCCAAAATGGGCTTTACCGCGAAAACAACCTCGCAGACGGATTTCGATAAATGGGTGTCTGAAACGAAGGCAAGCGGGAACGCGCTATCCGAAGATGGGTATCAGAATCTTGCAAAGCCCGGGACTTCTGACCGGATGACGTTTGCTTCTATCCCGTCAGGCTTGTTCGAGAGAATTGTCCATGTCTACTCCATGAGCCGCGGCGCACCACCGGGATACACCCAGAAAGCACAGACACTCAGTGGAGAAAAAGCAACCGAAAAATCAGAAGGCGGTCAGCTGCCGCCTGGCAATAACGCACAGAAGGATTCCCCCGACGTAGGCAGCTTCGGCTCCGGGCATTCCTATCATAAATTGGACAACAAGCATATGTATCATGGCAAATGAGAGGAGAGGCTTCCGTGATTGACCAAATAACAGATTTCGTCTCGTGGTTCTTTGTCACGGGTGATCCGTTGATTTACGGTGCGGATGTGGCGATTGCGCTGACGACCGCGGCGATCGTCTTCGTGCTCAGCTATTTTGGCAAATGGGGCTGGCTGTGGCGGGAATGGCTGACGACTGTCGATCATAAACGCGTCGGGATTATGTACATCATCGCTGCGCTGCTAATGATGTTCCGCGGCGGCGTCGATGCGCTCTTGATGCGAACGCAGCTCGCTTTTCCCGATATGAAATTTCTATCGCCTGAGCACTACAACGAGGTATTCACTACGCATGGCGTCATCATGATTCTGTTCATGGCGATGCCGCTTATGTTCGGCTTATTCAACATCGCGGTACCGCTGCAGCTAGGCGCGCGCGACGTCGCTTTCCCGTTCTTGAACTCGCTTAGCTTCTGGCTGTTCTTCTTCGGCGCGATGCTATTCAATATGTCATTCGTCATCGGCGGCTCGGCGAATGCCGGTTGGCTGTCTTATCCGCCGCTCTCGGAGATGACGGGCAGCCCGGGCGTAGGCGAAGACTTCTACATCTGGGGCGTTCAAATTTCCGGTATTGGATCGTTGATGACCGGAATTAACTTTATCGTTACCATTGTCAAAATGCGCGCTCCCGGAATGACCTGGTCGAGGGTGCCGATCTTTACGTGGTCGGTACTCTCCAGCTGCATCGCGATTATAGTCGCGTTCCCTGTCCTGACGGTCACGCTGGCGCTGCTGTTCCTGGACCGTTTTCTGGGAGCGCATTTCTTCACGATGGACGGCGGCGGCAACGCCATGATGTACGTCAACTTGATATGGATGTGGGGCCATCCGGAGGTGTATATCGTCGTTCTGCCAGCCTTCGGCATTTTCTCGGAGGTTGTTGCGACCTTCTCGAAGAAGCGCTTGTTTGGCTACGGATCCATGGTGTTTGCGATGTTGAGCATCAGTCTCATGGCGTACTTCACATGGCTCCATCACTTCTTCACGATGGGTTCAGGCGCCAACGTCAATATTTTCTTCGCGATCTCAACGATGATCATTGCGATTCCGACTGGCGTAAAAATATTCAACTGGCTGTTCACGATGTTCCGCGGCCGGATTTCGCTCCAAACACCGATGCTATGGACGATCGGATTCATTCCGTGCTTCGTCGTCGGCGGCATGACCGGCGTGATGCTCTCGGTAGCACCTGCGGATTTCCAGTTCCATAACAGCTATTTCCTAATTGCTCACTTCCATCAGGTACTTATCGGCGGGGTCGCTTTCGGCTACTTTGCAGGCTTGTATTATTGGTGGCCTAAGATGTTCGGCTTCAAGCTGAATGAAACGATCGGCAAATGGGCGTTCTGGATATGGAACATCGGCTTCTATGTCTGCTTTATGCCGCAGTATGTTATCGGCCTCGACGGCATGACTCGACGGCTCAATTCATACGGCTGGGACACAGGCTGGTGGGCATACAACTTCACGTCAACCATCGGCGGCTTCCTCATGGGCATCGGCTTCTTGTTCCAGGTGTGGCAGATCGCGCATAGCATCAAGTTTATGGAGAAGGACACGACTGGCGATCCGTGGGGAGCCCGCACATTGGAATGGTCGATTCCATCACCAGCGCCGCTCTATAACTTCGCGACTACCCCTCTCGTTACAGACCGAGACGATTGGTGGGAAGAGAAGGAACGCATCGCCGCAGGGACAATGCCCAAGGAGAAGCCGAAGCTCGAGCCTATTCATATGCCGAAAAATTCGCCGATTCCTTTTATCCAATCTATCTGTTGGTTTACAGTCGGCTTCGGTCTTGTGTTTCACTGGCTCTGGATCGCGATTCCCGGCTTCATCGGCATTGCGCTAACGATGCTCGCACATTCGTTCAACTACGATACCGATTACTATATACCTGTAGATGAAATCAAGCGCACGGAAGCAAAGGCAGGGAGGGTTGTCTGATGGCGCACGCTCACAATCATAGTTTGACGCACGAGGGCGGCCATGATGGTCATCATGATCTGGAGGAGCTTAGAAAATTCGGCTTCTGGATATTCCTGATCACCGACTGTATCTTGTTCGCTACTCTGTTTGCAACCTTTCTCGTCATTCACGAGAATACGGCAGGCGGGCCAGGGGCCAAAGAAATCTTCGAATTGCCAGGCGTCATCGTCGAAACGTTCATCCTTCTGACGAGCAGCTTCACAAGCGGTCTAGCTGTGCTCGCCATGAATGCGGGCAGCCGAAAGGGACTGTTAGGCTGGCTTGTTGTAACGATCCTGCTCGGTGCCTGCTTTATCGGCATGGAAGTGACTGAGTTTCTGAAGCTTGTACACGAAGGGCATACGATTCATTCCAGTGCGTTTCTGTCCGGCTTCTTCACGCTTGTTGGTACGCATGGGCTGCATGTCTCACTAGGCATCTGCTGGATCACCGCGCTGATCATCCAGCTAACCCGTCATGGCATTACACCGGTCACACAGCGAAAAGTACATATTACAAGCTTGTATTGGCACTTTCTTGACGCTGTCTGGATCTTCGTCTTCACGTTCGTTTATTTAATGGGGGTGATGTGACATGGCGCAAAATCATACAATCGGAGGACACGGAAATCACGGAGGCCATGCTGAGCACCATGGCTCACTGAGGGAATATGTTATAGGATTTCTACTGTCCATAATCCTGACTGTTATCCCGATACTTGCTGTCGTGGATGATTGGATGGGGAGGACAGCGACGATCATCTTACTGCTGGCCACGGCGGTTTTGCAATTTGCGGTGCAGCTGCTATTCTTCATGCACTTGAGAGAAGAGAAAGGGCCGCGTTATAACCTCGTAACGCTCATTCTCGGGTTGATCATCGTCATTGTGGTCATCTACGGTTCCATATGGGTTATGGATCACAATAAGATGTATTAGAAAGTATATACCAATCGTGGTATTCTCCCCCTCATGGTTGACAGTGACCGTAGGGGGTTTTTGCATGGAGATTAAGAGACAAACGATTAATCGTTATGATGAGGCACCTGCACATGGCCTTTCTTCGTAAAATGGCCTGCTGCTCTACGGAATATAGGAGTGAATCCTTTATGAACCAATGGAAGGATATAATGATCCAGACCGAATTTGCCTGCATTGCTGCCCGCTGCGACGATGAAGAAACCAAGCAAGATGAGCCATGGATTCATCGATACAGTGCCTGCAAACAGATAAACAAAGTTCATCATCAAGCCGAAGAGCATTGCGGTGGCCGTTAACGCGCCGAGCAACAGTCCCGCTCCTACCAGCAGTTCACCCCATGGGACGAGGATATTGAACAATTTGAGATTCGGTAATGCAATGTGCTCTAGAAAAGCTATAAAGCGAGGATAAACCGCCTCATGAGACTGGCTGTCCAAGACCGGCTTCGCGATTGCCCCTCGGATATAGCCTCCCGCATCAAATGCTTTACTGCCGCTAATCTTATGCCAGCCTGCCGACAGCCATTCCCAACCGACATAGAACCGAACCAAGGTTAACAAGACCGCCGCGTACCGATTTCCTCTTAGCCACTTCATCATCCCGACCAGCTCCTCTTCATTTGCTGATCTCATCATACCGCCGGAGCTCTCTTCTTGTTATCGGGAGAAACACGGTTTATTAGCGTATGAAATCCTGAATAAAGCTTCAGGAAAAAAACGCTCTTCGCACTTGCTTCCCTTACGATGAGGAAATCTTAACCGATCCTAGATTCAGGGGATTCCCTGACTTACAAATCCGTTAGAAATCGATATACTATAGTAGCCAAATTACACGCCCTAAGCTTTTGCGAAGAGAGGTGAGTACACGAAATGGGCCCTTTACAAGAACAAATCATAGCTGAATTATATAAGGTGCGTATGGCCGCGAAGAGCGATTATTTGGGATTGGCCGTGAAAGAGGAAGAGCCAAACCGTATCCGATGGGCCTTTGCCTCGGGAAATCAAAGCGAGCGGTATAAGGATCTGCTCATTCGACCCGGCCGCGACATATCGGGTCTGGTCATGAAGCTCGGACGCCCCGTCATCGTCGATGTAACGATGCTGGCCGCGGAGAGAAAACGGCTACAGCTCGAATATACCATCATGCTCGTGGAGCAATTGCAGACCGCCCTGGCCGTGCCCATCACAAGATACGGCGAAGCTCACGGGGCGCTCTTGATTGGGGAACGAAGCGATCGACTATATAACAAGAACGATTTAGCCTTAGTCATGCTTGCCGCGGAGCGGATTGCTTCGCTGCTCGCTCGAATGAACGGCGAGGAGCTTAGAAAATAGTTAGGCAGAATTCCTTCATATCATTGAGAAAAACAGGAGGAATATCATGATAAAAATAGTAATCGTAGACGATCACGCAATCGTTCGATCGGGATTGATGACGCTATTAAACGCGAACGGCAGCATGGAGGTCATCGAGGAAGCCGCGGATGGCGATGAAGGCATTGCCAAGGCGCTTAGCCTTGCACCGGATGTCGTGCTCATGGATTTAAGCATGCCTTACGGCAAAGACGGCCTGACAGCGACCGCCGAGTTGAAGAAGCTTCTTCCATCATGTGCCATCCTTGTGCTGACCATGCATGATGACGATGAATACTTGTTCCGAGCGATTCATGCCGGCGCATCCGGATATATTTTGAAGAATGCGCCTCACGAGGAATTGATTTGCGCGATTCAAACGGTCGCTCAAGGGGATGCTTACCTCTATCCGACCGCAACCAAACGGCTCATGAGCGAATACTTGGACAAAGCTAAGCGTGGCGAAACTTCGAACTCGTTCGATTCCTTATCAGATCGTGAAAAAGAGATTTTAGGCTGGATTGCCAAAGGCTACTCCAATAAGGAAATCGCTGAACACTTGATCATTAGCGTAAAGACGGTAGAATCGCATAAGAGCAATCTGATGGAGAAGCTCAGCTTGAAAACAAGACCGGAATTGGTCAAATTCGCGATGAAGAAAGGGCTGTTGAACTTTGAATAAAGAAGTAAACAGATTTTTCTCCTCGGTAATCGGCCAGAATGTG
Organism: Paenibacillus sp. sgz302114; assembly: GCF_056120345.1. Taxonomy (NCBI): domain Bacteria; kingdom Bacillati; phylum Bacillota; class Bacilli; order Caryophanales; family Paenibacillaceae; genus Paenibacillus; species Paenibacillus sp. sgz302114. Next base: position 70,304 of record NZ_JBVYOI010000001.1, on the reverse strand, counting down.
GGTGAGCTCCTCGAGCAAATCGGCGCCCAGCTGGAAGAAGCCCCGTTCCGCTATCATCTCCAGCAATCGCTCAAACAGCTGAACGATCTCCGGTTCGCGTTGGATGAATCCTCAATCGTCGCCGTGACAGATGCGAGTGGTATCATTCTCTACGTGAACGACAAATTTTGCGAGATCTCCAAATATGCCCGCGAGGAGCTGCTGGGAAAGGATCATCGAATCATCAATTCGGGAAACCATGACAAAGCTTTCTTCCGCGATCTCTGGAGCACAATTTCTTCCGGTCAAGTGTGGAGAGGCGACATTCGAAACAAAGCAAAGGACGGCACCTATTACTGGGTGAACACCACCATCGTCCCTTTCTTGAATGAATCTGGAAAGCCCTATCAATACTTAGCTATTCGCAACGAAGTAACGGAACTTAAACGAATCGAGGAAGAGCTGAAGCTTCTGATGATGCAGGTCATACACATACAGGAAGAAGAACGAAAGCGCATTTCCCGCGAGCTGCACGACGGCATAGGCCAGAACATGTTCTCCCTCCTTATTCAGTTGGACCGTATCATTGCGGAGAAAGGCAGTCCCGAGCTGGAACGGCTTCGCCGTACCGTTTCCTCGATTATGGAGGAGGTTCGCAGCCTGTCCTGGGAGCTGCGCCCGTCAGTGCTTGACGATTTGGGCGTCGTCCCCGCCATCCGTACGTATATCGAGAATTTTATCCAGCATTTTGCCATACAGGTCAATTTCGAATCCAATTTGCGCCAACGTCTGAACGCCCTGAGCGAAACGACCATCTACCGCGTCATTCAGGAAGCGTTGACGAATATTAGCAAATATGCGGATGTCTCTGCCGCAGAGGTCCTGATCATTGAATCCGATAACCAAGTTGAAGTTCAAATTATCGATTCCGGGAAAGGGTTTATCCGCAATCATGACAAGAAGGGAGTCGGCTTGTTCAGCATGGAGGAACGTGCCAGAAGCGTCGGCGGAGAGCTAACGATTGATTCCGTACTGGGTCAGGGCACACGAGTCGTCCTGATTTGTCCCAAATCGTTCTAGACCTTAAGGAGCGCCAGCTGTTCGCTGGCGCTCCTCATTCATTTCGACCTTATTTATTCAGAGCCTTCGTCCATCGCCTCATCATGCCTTCTTCGCGATTGAGCCGCTATCGTCTTTTGTCTCCAGCTTATCTACTGCCTGTTGAAGAATGAGCAGTTGCTCGACCTTGAAATACTCGGTTAACAAAATCAACCCTTCCCGCAAGTACGATATCGTTCGATTCAGCTCTTTCTTGGTCATTTGCTCGCATCCAGCTTCCGACATATCAATAAACATCTTCAGATAGGATCGTGCCGAGCAAAAATATTGCTCCATCAGCAGGGAAGAGAAACGAAACGACGGAACGGCTTCTTCCTCCGTGAAGCTTGAAGCCAAGCATGGGAACAGTTGCTCATCTTCGCTTGCGACATGCCGCTCCATCTTCTTGACGAATTCACGGACGCGCTCCCGCAGCGCTTGAATCATCTCCCTCCGATCCTCATCCTTGAAGCCGCCGTTGCCGTCCTCACTGGATACCTCTATATAGAACTGGTTGAATTGCTGCGCCAGCGCGAAGTGCTCGGATTGAAAAGTTTCGAGCAGCTGGAGCAGTGCCGACGATTGGACCTGACCTGACACCTGTTTCTCCGACTCCACATGCTTCACGTCCCCTTTCTCCGCTTCATTGCATAGGCATTTTTTTATACTTCGTCTTGCCGTTCGCTTGATGGAGTCGATTAACGGTTTGCCGGATAAACGGCAGTATATACAAATCCGCCCCGAACCGTCCCGCGTTCGCTCCCGCAACGAGAATAATGGCGCCAAGCAGCACGAGCCAAGGATTCATCGAAACTGTTCCTGCGAACATAAACATGAAATTCATCATCAGAGCGAAGAATGCAGCCGCTGTTGTCAATCCGCCGACAATTAGCCCCAAGCCAATCAGAAATTCACCCCACGGCACAAGGAAGTTAAACAGTCCAACATGCGGCAGCGCAATATGGGAGAGAAACCAGACGAAGTTGGGATAGATGCTCTCATGGGTCCCCATATCGACTACAGGCTTGTTAATCGCTCCCTGAATGAAGCCTGCTGCATCGAATGCCTTATCTCCCGTCAGTTTATGCCAGCCGGCCGTTATCCACTCCCAACCAACATAAAGCCTAAGCAAGGTAAGCAAAACGGCTGCGTAGCGGTTCCCTCTAAGCCAATTCATAATCATTCCAACCAGCTCCTCATGTTCTATTTGTCTTCATCATAACGGCGCTGGAAGCTGTTTGTTATCGGGATAACTACTGATTTGTCAAGGCTGATTTCCTGATCTTTGGTCTAAGGAAATTCGGAGAATTCCATATCGATGTTCTTATCGGGGGGTAAGGAAGTTCCCGCCGGAAAGATCAGGAAGTTTCCCGATAAACAAAGCAGCGGGCTGCGGGATAAGATGGAGCTATGAGGTTCTAAAAAACAATAGGAGCTGATTATTGCCTTGAAAAAAGAAATGATCGTTCACTTTAGAGTTATTTATCGCAACAAAACATCATCGTTAAGAGGCCTTATTTTCTTGGAGGAAAACCAAATACCAACTTTAAATGATTATGAAAAATGTCTAAAAGAATGCGGACATGACGTGATATTGATAGATGCAAAGCACGCCATATTCAAAGCATATAGACAAGGAGAGGAATACCTAATCCACATCTTGCATGAAGAGAAAGCAAGTTTTATGGATTTAGCCATCGAAAATATAGCTAAAAAAGCCGATACGGTATGGCAAGCTTAAAATCTCATTTTGATCATAAATAAATAATAGTAGATAACTGGTAATCCTACGATCACAGATAGTACTGTAATTGCAGTTTTCACTCTCTTCTTATCTCGTAGTATAAAGAGTAAAAACTTATATGCTAATATGCCAATCCATCCTCCTAAACCATTTAAAAGGACATCATCGATATCTGCTGATCCAATGCCTAATAGCCCCTGAATGATTTCAACAAATCCACTCGCAATACCGATAACGATCAGATTGGATACGATTCTTTTATTGTGCTTGAATAATGCCAAATATACGCCAACGGGAATAAAAATAAAGACATTGCCAGCCACATTGCCAAAAGCGAATTTCTTCAAATTAGCAGAGCTGCCAGATATGAATTCACTTATGCTAAAGAAAGGGATGAGATTGACTGACCTAACTCCAGTCCTTTGGCTATTGAATAACTCCATAATCGAAACTCTCGATAAGAACAATATTTTAATAAGCAAAACTAAGTAACAGATGAAAACTCCATATAAAATGATTGTTTCTATTCGTTCTCGTTTATTCATAATATCTCCCTTTTTGGAATTGCGCCTATTCCAACATTTTAGAGTCGGCAAGGCAGATCTGTCTACTTTATATCCTCGCTCGTTTCGTTTTCGTTTTCGGTTTCGTTTAATTAATTTAAGTAGCTGTCACAACTCAGAAATAAACAATTCAAACCTTCGACACAACTATTGTGAAAATAATCACAAACATTGATTATAATGAAAGCATAACCAATTGAACCGAAGGTAGGGATGCGCGAATGAGCAGCAGTAATCGAGACCTGCACGATCCGATAGACCAAAGTCAAAGCCGCAAACGCATTGCCAAACAAGAGAAAAGACTCATCCTGCTTTGTATCTGCGTCTCCGTTATTATGCTGCTGTCGCTGTCCCGTTACGTATTTGAATAGATTTTCACACATCACAATAGCTCATCACCAATATCCTGGGAGGGATAGCACATGCACGCACTGTTAAGCAGCTACGATCCAGTTATGTACAGCCGCGTATTGACGGGGCTTACGCTCGCTTTCCACATTATTTTTGCAACAATTGGCGTTGGGGTGCCGCTTATGATCGCACTTGCAGAGTGGATCGGCATTCGGCGCAATGATGAGCATTACTTGCTGATGGCAAGACGTTGGGCGCGAGGCTTCGTCATTACGGTTGCAGTCGGCGTCGTGACGGGAACGGCGATTGGGCTTCAGCTCAGCTTGCTCTGGCCAAGCTTCATGCGCGTCGCGGGTCAATCGATCGCGTTGCCGCTGTTTATGGAAACCTTTGCATTCTTCTTTGAAGCGATCTTCCTCGGGATCTACCTGTACACGTGGGATCGGTTCAAGAGCAAGCTTACGCACTTCTGGCTGCTCATTCCCGTCGTCATCGGCTCCTCCGCCTCGGCTTTCTTCATTACTGTCGTGAATGCGTTCATGAATGCGCCGGCTGGCGTTTCCGTCAAGGATGGCAAAATCACCGATATTTCGCCGTTCGGCGCTATGCTCAGCCCTGCAATGCCGACGAAAGTATCGCATGTTCTCGTCACCGCATACTTAACTTGCGCGTTCGTTCTTGCTGCCATCGCCGCTTGGTCGCTCTTGATGGGCCGGAATCATGTGTACTATAAGAAAGCGCTCAAGCTGACGATGGTTGCAGCGTTCGTCTTCTTGATCTCAAGCGCTGTTATCGGCGACTTGTCAGGCAAGTATCTGGCGAAATATCAGCCGGAGAAGCTCGCTGCGATGGAATGGCATTTCGATACGACGAAGCAAGCGCCGCTCGTCCTTGGCGGTATATTGACGGACAACAACGAGATCAAGTATGGGCTCAAAATCCCTTTTGCCCTCAGCATCCTGGCTCACGGCGTGCCGAATGCGGAAGTGACTGGACTGAACGATATTCCGGCTGACGAACAGCCGCCGCTTTATATTCACTATCTGTTCGATCTCAAGATGGGCTTCGTCTCGCTCATGGTCCTCATCGCAGGTGCATTCATGGTGCTGCTATGGCGGAAGCGCGAACGGGTCTACGAGAACAAGTGGCTTCTGCGCGGCATTATCCTTGCAGCTCCGCTCGCGATGATGACCATCGAGCATGGCTGGATCTTCTCGGAGGTCGGCCGCCAGCCTTGGCTGCTCCGCGGCATTATGCGGACCGAAGATGGCGCGACGGTCTCGGAACATGTGGATACGATGCTCTATGTATTCGCAGCGCTCTACGTTGTGCTTGCCTTCTCTTCCGTAACGGTGCTGATCCGGATGTTCCGCAGCAATCGTGCCGAGGATGAAATTGCCGCCAAAGGAATCGAAGGAGGCAGCGAGCTATGAGCTATGAAGTGCTTGGGATCACCGTATTATGGATCTTCCTGTTTGGTTATTTAATTATCGCTTCAATTGATTTTGGCGCCGGATTCTTCAGCTATTACAGCACCATTACGGGCAAACGCCATCTGATCAACAACATCATTGAACGCTACTTGTCGCCGGTATGGGAAGTAACGAACGTCTTCCTGGTGTTCTTCTTCGTCGGCATAGTCGGCTTCTTCCCGGACACCGCCTACTATTATGGCACCGCCCTGCTCGTACCGGGCAGTATCGCTGTCATTCTGCTAGCGATCCGGGGCTCTTACTATGCGTTCAATACGTATGGCGTGAACAAAAATAACCGGTTCTACATGCTGCTCTACGGCGCCAGCGGATTGCTCATCCCGGCAGCGCTCTCGACGGTTATGACGATTTCCGAAGGCGGCTACATTGAAGTTAGCGATTCGGGCAAAGTGACGTTCCTCGTGCGAAAATTGTTCGCGAGCACGTACTCGTGGTCCGTCGTTCTGCTCGCGCTCGTCAGCGTGCTATACATCTCCGCGATGTTTCTCAGCTACTATGCGGATCGCGCGAATGACCGCGGCGCCTTCGAGGTCGTGCGCAAATATGCGCTTGCTTGGAGCGGCCCGACGATACTAAGCAGCCTGCTCGTCTTCTTCGCGATCCGCGGCCATAACGCGGAGCATTTTGACCGAATGACCGAGCACGCACCGATGTTCGTTGTCTCGTTCGCTTGCTTCTTGGTCGCTGTCTACCATGTATGGACGCGCAAACGGCTTGGCTTATCGTTTATTTTTGTCATTCTGCAGTTCGGCTTCGCGTTCTTCGGTTACGGCTCAGCCCACTTACCCTATATTCTGTACCCATATCTAACAATTCATGATAATTTCACTAGCCAGCCGATGGCAATCGCGCTTGTGTCGGTCTTCATCCTCGGCTTGCTGTTGCTTATTCCGTCGCTTTATCTGCTGCTCCGACTCTTCCTCTTCGATACGAAGTACGTGCAGGGCAAACGGGGCAAATAATCCGCCAGGGAGGCATGCTTTATGGAAAATTTTCTGATCTTCGTCGCACCGCTGCTCGTGGTCGCTTTATCCCTTGGCTTCCTATTCTGGTGGGGCGCGAAGACACCTCGGAAAAAGTCATAACAATCGGCATAATCGCACACGCTAACCAGGCAGTCCCGAGCAATACGACTATGACCTGTTAGCAAAGGAGAATTACCGATGACATCCTCGAAGAATCGCCGTGAGAACGCCTGGAAAAGCCGCAAGCAGAACCAGAAGCCGCATGGCGAAGTAAAGTCGCTCGCCGAGCTTGATCAGGAAGGCGGCCAGAGCTCGACCGGCTATAGTAAGCCGGAGCAGTGGTAGCTTAGGCAGCGAATCGCTATTCGAACGGAAGGGACCTTGCACCTGTGGGTGCAAGGTCTTTTTCGTTTCCCTCGCATATGCTAAAGGTTGCAAAGAGTGTTATTAGACATTTTCGGGCGAGGAATGCATCGAAATTACCAAATAACCTCTCTGGGAACCGTTAGATTTTGAGAAGGGTTACTGTTGTGCCAATAAGCATTGTGACAACCGTTAGCCGTAATCAGTCAATCTTGTTCCAAACAAAAACGACCATGCACCGCGAAGCGCATGGTCGTTTTTCTGCTCCTTTGAACTGCATGCGGTCTGGGTCTTTGCTTTAACCGAAGGGCAAAAAGCGGAGAGGACGATATCGATTGTGGAGAAGCGTCAGCGTTCGCCTAGGCGAAATAATATGTGTTGTCAAAATTACGCATATCATTTGCGCCTTTGTCCCCGAATTTCCACCGCTAAGGTGGTTGATCAAGAAATACGGGGACAACAGCGATCGAAGCAACGATACCGAACTCGCAGCGGTCTTGCCCCAACTTCAGCCGATCCGGTTCATCTCCCCCATATAGATGGACTCAACCTGCTCCGCCGTCAACGGATGCGACAGCCAGTAGCCCTGCATGTCCGTACAACCCTTCTGCGATAGAATCTGCAGCTGCTGCTCCGTTTCGACGCCTTCGGCAAGCACATGCAGCTTCAAGCTCTGTGCGAGCGCGATGATCGCTTCCACAATCGCTGTATCATTGCTGGATACGCACAAGTCCTGCACGAATGACTTGTCGATCTTCAGCGTATCGACCGGGAAGCGCCGCAAGTAGCTTAGCGATGAATATCCAGTTCCGAAATCATCAATGGAGATGCCGATACCGAGCGCTTTCAGACGCTGAAGCTTATCAATAATCGAGTAATTGTTGTTTATTGCCATGCTCTCGGTAATTTCAATGATCAGATATTCCGGTGCGAGGTTCGTCTGCTCCAGCGTCTGGCGAATCATCTCGACGATGCATTCTTGATTGAATTGCACCGCAGACAAGTTGACCGCAACGGGCACATGAAACATCCCCTCCCGGTGCCACTGCCGAAGCTGGCTGCAGGCCCTCTCCAAGATCCATTCGCCAAGCGGAATAATATGGCCCGTGTTCTCCGCAATCGGAATAAACTCATCCGGTCCAATTAAGCCCATCGCCGGATGCACCCAGCGCACCAGCGCCTCGAGACCAATCATCTGTTTGGAACTCGCCTTATATATCGGCTGGTACACAAGATGGAACTGCCGCTCCTCAAGCGCAGCATGCAGCGCCTGCTCAATCGCCAGGCGGCGGCTCTTCGCTTGAGTCATCTTCCATTCGAAGAACTGGAACTGATTCTTCCCGTTCTCCTTCGCCGCATACATAGCCGAGTCCGCATGCTGCAGCAGCACTTCGGGCGTCTCTCCGTCGTCTGGATACTGCGCGATACCGATGCTTGTCGTAATGAAGATCGTTTGACCATCCAGATCGATCGGAGCTGCTGCCTGGCCGATGATCGTCTCCGCAATCTTCACCACTTCACTGCGGCAGCTGCTTGGCATAATAATAACGAATTCATCTCCGCTTAGCCGCGACACAAGCCGGTTCTCGCCGCCTCCACATGCGGTGAGCAGCTTCGAGAAATGCTGCAGCAGCCGATCGCCCATCAAATGCCCCATCGTATCATTAATGAGCTTGAAGCGGTCCAGATCAAGGAACATGACCGCGACCGAGTGCCCATTCTCCTTCGCTTCATGCAGAATCTCCGGGAAAAACAAATTGAACCAGTTCCGATTCGGCAGCCCCGTCAGCATATCGTAATAAGCGAGCTTCTTAATCGTATTCTCGTTACGCTTCTTGTCCGTAACGTCCCGGGCAATCGTCTGGATCAACGTTTGTCCGCCATACTGCACCAGAATGGATTTCGCTTCAACATCTATCGGATTCCCGTCCGACTGAACCATTTTGAGCTCCATGGATTCCATTCGCGCTACACCAGCCTCAATCTCTTCCATCCACTGACGCACGACCTGTTTATAATCGGCTTGAATCAGATCGATCATTGGCTTGCCGATCATCGACTGTTGATCTGCGATGCCTAACGTCTGCAGCCCCGCATCATTAATGAACGTAATAAGCCCGTCCTTATGAACGATAATCGGCTCCGGCGAGAAGTCGATCAGCTTACGGTAGCGCTCCTCGCTCTCGCGCAGCGCCTCCTCCACCATCTTGCGAGCGGTCAGATCACGCAGATACATCGTGTAGACCGGCAGCTTGTCCTTCTTAATCCGAGTCACAGTAATTTCCACCGGAAACTCGCTTCGGTCACAACGCGAGAGCATCGTCTCTATCCGCGCGCCAAGCACCGACTTATCGCCATTCGCGAGCATTCGATTCAAAGGCTTATGCACTTCGTTATGCGCCGGCAGCAGAAACTGGCTGATTGGCTTACCGATGACACTACCGCGCTCGACCTCAAACATCCGTTCAGCTGCAGGATTGAACTCGAAGATCAGCCCCTTATGATCGAACATAATGAGGCAGTCGATCGCCGACTCCAGTATCGAGCCCTTCAGCATCATTTGCTCGGACAGCTTCTTATCCGCGTTCATCGAACCGATCAAGCTAACCGCGAAGATGACAATCGTTCCAAACGCCACATAAATGGCAATTTCAAGAAAATTAACCGCTTGGAGATCGGAGCTCATATCCATCATATCCATCGGCATCGACATATGCGCCGCAGACATGCCCGTGTAGTGCATTCCGGTAATGGCGATGCCCATGATGAAGCCGCTCATCCAATAACGGGTATTGTTGCGAAAAGCGAACAAGAGCGCTGTAATCGACGTTAGCACCGCAATGATGATCGAGAGCGAGAACAGCAGCGGATTATATGTAATCGCAACACCAGTGAGCGCATACATGCCGATATAGTGCATCCCGCTAATCGCGAGCCCCATGAAGACGCCGCCTGCGATGAGCATCGCCGGTTTCTGCCTACCCTGGCTGGCAAAGCCGAAGCCAACTAACGAACCGATAAAAGAAACGCCGATGGAGACGAGCACGGTAATCAGCTCGTAGGTCACACCGACAGGCAGCTTGAACGCCAGCATCGCAATGAAATGCATCGACCAGATGCCGACGCCCATAATGAAAGCGCCGCTTGCGAGCCATCCTCTGCGCTTCCAGCCTTCGGATAACACCACGCGCCTTGCCAGATTGAGCGCTGTATACGAAGCAAACAACGCGATAATGAAAGACAAACAGACCAAGAACCAGTTGTAGCTGCCATGAATGTGATTATGCACTAGCATTCCCTCCCGGAAGAATAACCTGGAATGTTGTACCCTCGCCCTCACTGCTTTCTATACTGATCTTTCCGCCGTGATTTGTTATGATTTTGTTGCTAATCATCAGCCCTAGCCCCGTACCTTGTACTTTTGTCGAGAAGAAAGGTCTGCCGATCTGATCGAGCAATTCCTTCGGTATGCCGCAGCCATTATCACTAATGGTGGTCACTGTGTTATTGCCGCTCTGCTCGGCACGAATAACAATCTCCCCACCTTTATTACTCGCTTCGATCGCATTTTTAATCAAATTAATGAACACTTGCTTAATTTCACTACCATCGCATTCAATATATAAGGGCTCGTCCCTCAGTTTACACTCCATGCGAACGTTGCTCAGAATGGCCTGAGATTCGAGCAACGTGTAGACTTCGTTCAGAAGCTGACATAAATTAATGCTCTGGTTGCGGTTTACTTGCGGCTTCGCCAGCAGCAGAAGCTCATTAATGATTGCCTCCATCCGATTTATCTCCAAAGTAATGATAGAGATGTATTCCGTCTTATGGACGCCGTTCTGAAACAGCTTCATAAATCCTTTAATCGCCGTTAGCGGATTTCGAATCTCATGTGCAATACCAGCAGCAAGCTGGCCGGCGAGTGACAGCTTCTCAGATTCCAAAATAAACCGTTCATTCTTCTTACGCTGCGAAATATCCGTAAAGTTAATGACGGCTCCCGACGTATGTCCCTTCTCGTACATCGGAGTAACATGATACTCAACCGGAAACGCCGTTCCATCCTTTTTCAGAAACAGCTCCTCCGCTACATAGGTATATTCTCCTTTACGAATCGACTGCTCAATCTGGCTCTCGGAGGTGTCGCCTTGTGCGAATCGTTTGCGGATCGGCGTGCCGAGCACTTCAATCGACTTATAGCCAGTTAGCTGCTCAGCGGCAACGTTCCAGAATATAATATGGCTATCTTCATCAAGCCTAAAGATACCTTCCGCTACGGAATCGAGAATAAGCGAGTACGTGATATTCATCCGGCGGAGCTGCTCTTCGCTCTGCTTGAGCCGGTTATCGATCAGAAGAACGACAATAGAATAGAGGAATATAATCAACACGACCGTGCTAATGCTAATTGCCAGAAAGAATTGATTCTGTGTCGGTTCTAGCCCTGCGCTGTGAGGCGTGATTGAGAAGTTGTGCATGACGGGCATGTTGCAGTAGTGTAGAAATTCGATTGACGAGGAGATTAGGAGTGCACATAGAAGCTGACGTTGCCAATTTTCACGAAAATAACGCATTTGGTAGAAAATAAACACAAACATCGCAGCAAGTACGAGTACGGAGAGTAATGAGAATGGTGAATGGTAATGCTGGCTCGCATCAGCCTTTATCGCTCGCATCCCGATGAAATGCATAACCACAACACCGGCCGTTTGCACGAAGCTTGCGATGATATACCAGAACAGCCTCCTGCCATTGGCCGCATAGCGGAACAGGCATAAGGCCACGAAAGTCATCATAATCATAGCTGCCATGGATAAGTACACATAACCAAAATGGTATATCACCTTCACCGGGAAGCGATACGCCAGCAGGGCAACAAAGTGCATCGACCATACGCCGATGCCGAATACGAACGCTGCACTGGTGAGCCAAAATAGCTGAACTCGGTTTTCCGTGTGCATCCGCTGATAGAGATGCGTCACAATTAAAGTGGAGGCAAACACGAGAAAGAACGCGATAATGACGAGTACAAGAGAGGCCATAGTTCCTCCAGAGCCAGTGACATTATGAACATGGAAAAAAGACAATAAAAAAATCCACCCCGAATAATGGATGGATTCCATTACCCTGGCAGCCTTGTCTACCTTAGCATCGTATGATGCCTTAGGCCACGGCTTTGCGTCCTACTGTTTCCAGCAGTTTGCCTTTGTCAAGAGCATTAGGTTTTAATTGGTCTGCTAGCGCTTCCAATATCTTCAATTTGATTATATTCTTTTTTAAAATTTGTTGTATATAGCGAAAGAAGTATAATATAAGCTCATTTTGTCGAATTCGACCCTCTCCTAACAACAAACGACCTTATTCCGTTCAAGGAAGTAAGGTCGTTTGTTTGCCGAGCTCTATGAAACGTCGACAGCACCCGGCTGAATGAACAAATGCAAAAAGAAGCCGAGGATGGCGAACCATCCTCGGCTTCTTAACATAAATCTACTATTCGAAGTATACAGCCTTACCAGTGCGGGAAGACTCGTAGATCGCTTCAAGAATCTCGGAAACGACGAGCGCTTGCTCTGGTTTCACGAAAGTTTCTTTATCGTTCAGAACAGCGTCGATCCACATGGATGCTTCAAGCACCTCTGGAGCTTCGGATGCGCCTTCGTAGAAAGCTACACCGCCACTGTTCAGTTCTACATTGTTAACATAGAGACGGCTGTTTTTCTCGCCGTTGATGCGAAGACCGTCTTTCATGTCAGCGCCTGCTTTAGTACCGCTGAGGGATACTTTAGCTTCGTCCACTTCAAGAGTGTTCAGTGCCCAGCTGGACTCAAGGATAACTGTTGCACCGTTCTCCATTGTGATCATCGCGAAAGCGGAATCTTCAACAGTGAATTTCGCTGGATCCCAAGGGCCCCAAGCGTTAGCAGCATTCTCAGTTTGCGACAGCTTGTGGTAAGCGCGGCCAAGAACGACTTTCGGCTTGTAGTTGTCCATCATCCACAGCACAAGGTCAAGCGCGTGAGTACCGATATCGATAAGCGGTCCGCCGCCTTGTTTCTCTTCGTCGAGGAATACGCCCCAAGTTGGAACGGCACGGCGACGAATCGCGTGTGCTTTCGCGAAGTAGATTTCACCAAGCTCGCCATCAGCGCAAAGCGTTTTCAGGTAACGGCTGTCAGCGCGGTAACGGTTGTTGTAACCGATGCTAAGCTTCTTGCCAGTGCGTTTTGCAACTTCAAGCATACGACGAGCGTCAGCTGCTGTCTTAGCCATTGGCTTCTCGCAAAGCACGTGCTTGCCAGCTTCCAAAGCGTCGATGGAGATGACCGCGTGGGAATCGTTTGGCGTACAAACGTGGATAACGTCGATTGAGCCGTCTTTCAGAAGTTCTTTATAGTCTGTGTATACTTTTGCTTCTTCAGTTCCGTATTTCGCTTTCGCTTGCTCAGCTTTCTCTACGATGATATCGCAGAAAGCTACGATTTCAGCTTCTTTAACTTGAGCCAAGCTTGGGAGATGTTTGCCGTTAGCGATACCGCCGCAGCCAATAATACCAATACGTGCCTTTGCCATTAATTTTCTACCTCCATGAGCCATGAAATGATATAATTTGTGTATGCATGTCCACACAGATAGAGTGGCACACATTAGGAATAGTATAGTTCAATATTTCATCAAAAGTATAGTTGCGAAAATAGGTTTGCTTTTATGCGATTTTGCTATCGGAAAGGTGGTAACCGTGGAATTCTATAATGAGAAGGTTGTTTATGAAAACCCTCTATTGTCTATAAAGGTGTATCAGTCCAGCCGTGACAACGATTTGTTCATAGATTGGCACTATCATCGCGAGATTGAGTTGCTGCTGATATTGAACGGCGAGCTCGATGTCAATATCGAGGATGAGTGCGTAAAACTTCAAAGTGGCGACATCGCTCTCATCGGAGCCAGACAGCTTCACCGCGACCGAAGCTTAGCCGGCCCGCTCAACTATATCGTGCTGCAATTCGACCTGGAGCAATTCATTGACCAGAGCTCGATGCCATATATGCGATTTTTCTCAGAAACCAAAAATCCGCTCAGCCGCGCAAATTACATTTTCCAAGAAAATGACGCTGCCCGAGCAGAAGCTGCCGATTGTGTCCGTACCGTGCTGCATGAAGTGACGTCGAAGCAGAACGGCTACGAGCTCGCCGTCAGCATGCTGATCAAGAAGCTGCTTCTGATCCTTATTCGAGGCGATTCACGCAAGGTGCTTGCCGATCATGTAGACTTCGACCGGGCAAGGCTGCGCGGCGTCATTGATTATGTAGAGGAGCATCTGGAAGGCCGCATTCAAGTCGATGAAGTGTCCAAGCTCGCCAATATGAGCTACTATTACTTCGTAAAGTTCTTCAAGAAGGCGATTGGCCTGTCGTTCACTGAATATGTGAACTATCGCAAGATCAAGTGGGCGGAGCGTATTCTGCTGACGAAGGATCTTAGCGTCTCGGAAGTTGGCGACTGTATCGGGATGCCGAATATGGCGCACTTCTATAAGATGTTCAAGAAGTATAATGATTGCTCGCCTAAGCAGTTCCAGAAGCGCATGCTGGAGTGGAACCGAGCGTAGCTTCCTGACTGACTAGCTGGCTGGCTCGGCTCATTACAAGAACATCTGCTTCATGAAAGCAAGGCTCGCAGGCAGCTCTTCCTCCGGCTTATGGACCGTACACTCCGCGGAGATCATGCCGTTGTAGCCGGCTTCCTTCAACTGCTGTGCGAACGCCGCGTACGGATATTGCCCTGTGCCCGGAGACAATCTGCCTGTATCCGCGATATGGATGTGCGCGAGCCAATCTTTGTGCAGCGATATCGTTTCTAGCGGTTCGCTTTCTTCATCCATATGATAGAAATCAGCCAGCACCCTTACCGAAGGATGATTGATCTGCTTGGCGAAGCTGACGCCTTCAGCAACACTGTTAATGAGATTCGTCTCTTTCTTGTTAAGCGGTTCAATCGCTAGAGTCACGCCGGTGCCGTCGAATTCCTCGGCGATCCAGCTTAGCACATTCAACATCTGATCCTCTGCTCTTGCCCGCTCATAGCCCTCCGGAATGTGGCGGGACCTCCCGCTGCCAAGCACCGCAATGCTCGCACCGATTCGATTCATCGCCTCCGCCCCTCGGTGGATGTACCGACGTACCCGATCCGGGTCCAGCTCCGCACCTACGATACGCATATCACCTGGAAAGAACAGATTGAACGTCCGTACAGGCAGCGGACTGTTCAAATAAGCAGGCAGCGTCTCACGAAACAACGCCTCATTCTCTAACTGCAGCTGCTGCAGCCCACACTCGATGTAATCGAATCCATATTGTCCGAGCAGCTCTGCATCCTCAATTCCTCTGCACCAACCGAAAGCGACCACTCTCTTGCACCTCCATACCGTAGTTAAGGTCATATTACCATTATTTTCAGCAGATTAGGTGTACAAAAAAAAAAAGAAAGCCCGATCACCTTATTTCGGTGATCCGAGCTTTCTTGGCATCACAAGCTTGTAGCCGACGCCGCGGATAGATTCAATCTCAACGGACTGCTGCCCGAGCTCCAGCTTCTTGCGCAGCGAGCTGACATGGACGTCAACGGTTCGCTGTCCGCCGATATAATCAAACCCCCAGACGACATTCATGAGATCATCGCGAGTGACGACAACTCCGGGACGCTGCACCAGATAGAGCAGCACCTCGAATTCTTTCGGACGAAGCGGTACTGTCTCGCCATTCAGAATGACTTCATAGCGCTCCGGGTAAATGGACAAGTCGCCTGCAGTGATGACTTTATCATTCGACTCCGTCAGCTGCGCTTCATCCTGTCCGGTTCTGCGAAGTACAGCCGCTACGCGCGCCAGCAGCTCAGCAACGCCGAACGGCTTCGTCATGTAATCATCTGCGCCTCGCTTCAGGCCTTGTACAACTTCCTCTTCGGCATTGCGTGCAGTTAGCACGATAACGGGCGTCCGGTTGCCGCTTTGGCGCAGCCGTGACAAAATTTCAAATCCATTCATTCCAGGCAGCATAATATCGAGAATAATAAGATCAAAAGACCGTTGCAATGCAACCTGCAAACCCTCAGCCCCATGATCAATAACCGTCGTATCATAACCTTCCTGCGACAGGTTGTACGATAACAACCTCGCCAATGTCGGCTCGTCTTCGATGACCAACACTTTCTGTGTCATGTTGACCCCCAAACTACCATGCCCGCAACATGACCTGGCTATGGCTTCACGTTCTACAATTCCATTTTATCATAGCACTGTTTCCATTGAGGGGTAAACCCCTTCTGCAGAACTACCCGTCATCCCTTTTATTGAATGACTGGCAGTTCAATCGTAAAGGTTGAGCCGATTCCGACTTTGCTTTCGACGGTAATCGTTCCTTTATGAAGCTCCACGAGATGCTTGACGATAGATAAGCCAAGCCCGGTACCGCCTGAGCTGCGCGACCTTGCCTTATCCACCCGGTAAAATCGCTCAAAGATACGAGGCAAATCTTTCTTCGGAATGCCCATGCCCGTATCCGAAATATGAATGCGAATATGCTCATAATTGTCTTCCAGCGTCTGCCCAGGTCCGAGAACCGGTTCCACTGTAATCGAGACAGAGCCGCCATCTGACGTATAGTTTATACCGTTGGCTAACAAATTCATGATAATCTGCCGCAAACGATCCTCATCAACTTCAACATAGACACCAGGGTCCACCTTCGTTGACAAGCGAATGTTTTTGCGCACCGCTTCCGCGCTCATCAGCTCCATCGTCTTCTCCATGAACGAGGACAGCTCAACAGGCGAGTAGAGCAGCGGAACACGGCGTGATTCGATCTTCGACAGCTCCAGAATGTCGCCGATCAATCGGTTCAGCCGGTCGCTCTCATCATAGATGATTTGGAGGAAGGAACGTGCCGTCTCCGGATCGTTCACAGCACCGCCCATCAGCGTCTCCGCGAACCCTTTGACCGCTGTAACCGGCGTCTTCAGCTCATGGGAAACATTCGCAACGAACTCACTGCGCATCCGCTCCAGTCTGCGAATGGCGGTCACGTCCTGCAGAACGAGAAGCACGCCTTCGAACTTGTTGTCCTCATCCTCGTCGAAGATCGGCACAAGGTTCAAGTCAAGCAACCGCTCCTCTGGAAAATAGAATGTAATCTCATCCCGCAGATGCTCTCTGCGCTCCAGTGCTTCCTCAATAATCTGCGACAGCTCGTACTGCTGTTTTGCGGAAGCGAAGTGATGTCCGACCAGTTCTTTGGCAGAGAAGCCAAGGAATTCTTCAGCCCGGCGATTGAGCAGCAGAATTTTGCCGCTGCTGTTAATGCTCACAACACCGTTGATCATGTTATCAAGCACGCTTGCGAGCTGGCTCTCGTTCGTATGAATGCGCGACATCTGCTCTTGCAAGCTGTCCGCCATCGCATTAATGGCGAGCCCGAGTTCGCCGATCTCATCATGCCGAGTCACTTCGACGCGCGCGCGGTAATCAAGATTTTTAATCCGCTTGGATACGCGCGTAATCTGCTCAAGCGGCCGCGTCAAGCCTTGCGCGACACGGAAGCTGATGAGCGCAGCGGCAACGAACAGAATGACAAGGCCAACAATGAGTGCTGCCCATACTTGCCTGATGCTCTCGTCAACCTTCTGCAAGCTAAGGGCCATCCGTATAATATCGGAATGCTCCGGATTGTTCGGATTCACCAGCATCGCCACATACAGTAAATTTTCATTAATCGTTTCGCTGTGGCGGGTCGTCCATCCAACGCCGCTCCGCTTCGCTTCAATGACTTCTTCGCGCGTGAGATGATTGTCCATCGTCTTCGGATCGTGGTCGGAATCGCCAAGCACGACACCATCGCTTCGAATGAAGGTGATGCGCGTATCCGTAATGGTTTTCAGACGCTGCGCTTTCCCTGTGTAGTACATGTACAGCGAGTCAGGTTCACCTGTGCGCCACTCCATCTGGTCCAGGATGATCTTCATCTCGCGCGTCATATTATCTTGCAATGCGTCGAGATGGTTATCCCGGTACGTCTTGCCCATGAATAATCCGGCTGCTAATACTGCCAGTCCGATCATAACGATCAGAATAAGCGTGAGCCGCATGCGAAAGCTGTTCATCTTCCTACCTCCAAGCCGAATCGTTCAATTAACATCGTACCTGTCCTTAGCTTCCTGCGCCAGTCGCCTTATTGTTAAGTTTTTGTAAAACCGTTCCATACACTAACTAAGCCTATATCATACTTGGGATATGATGAAAAGAACAGTAGGCAAACGATCGACTTCATAAGCATCAAAAAAAGCCCCCCCAATTAGGAGTGCTTCTTTGAAATTCATTAACCGCCGATGATTTCAGTGATTTCCACAAGTTTACCGTTTTTAATTTCTATTTCGAAAGGCTTGTTGGGCTTCATGATTTTCTTGAACTCGGCAAGTGAAATAGACTTCGTTGGTTTACTATTATCAGCAATGTTCTCTACAAGGATTTCTCTACAAGGATTTGAACCAGCGGTGAAACTGGAGCCGTCACTCGTGCTTGGTTGTTCCGAGTAGTAATGTACCACCTCTATCAAACGAGATCATCAAGAAGTTGCTTGGATATTGGATCGCAGATAAAAGAAAAACCCTTAGCTATAAAGGGTTTTCCGTAACTTTTCTACGTTTTTGCAAAACATAGTGAAGTAATGTAGCGAGCGGCTGTTGAATTAAGATCGACAAGACGACGGGAACGGCGGCAAGCGGGCTGAAATAGCTCATCGCCAGCACGACGCCAAGCGAGATATTGCGCATGCCTGTCGCATATGAGACTGTCACCTGTACTTCGCGATTGCGATAGTGCGATGTGCCAAAATAGCCAACCGCATAACAGATGCCAACAAGCACGAGTGCCGACGGTACGACACGGAGCAGATCGCCACGCAGCGCTTCAGTCGACGGTGCAATAGCAGCCGCGTTCAACATAACTACCGCGGTGAAGCAGAGCTTCGACATCGGCGCGGCATACGGCTGCACCGCTTTCTGAATGCGACCTTTTGACAATTCATGAAGAAGGACGCCAACAATTGTTGGCGCAACGATGATAAGGAGCAGATCGCCCATCATAGCTGTCGTATTGGCTTCCACAGAAGTATGGAATAACAGCTGAATGCCCGACGGCACGACGATCGGACTAAGTGCCGAATCAACGACGACCATCGCCAGCATAAGTGGCACACTGCCTTCGGACATGCCGACCCACAGCACCGTTGATACGCCAAGCGGTATGATGGTGAACAGCACCAGCCCTACGACATACGGGGAGTCGAAGCCAAAGAGCAGCCCGCCAAGCCCATAAGCAAGCAGCGGCGATACGATATGCGCGAGCGCGAACGTCCACAGCATGACGCCAGGACGCCTCAGTACCGACTTCAGCTGCTGCAGACCGCAGCCGATCGCCATCGTGAGTGTCACGAATGCGAAACAGTAAGGCACTGCTGGAACGAACCGTCCCAGCTGCCCAGAAAAAAAGAATCCCAGGACAAGGCATCCAGGGATAATAAGAAACATCCATTGTTCAAACCTTCGATTGAAGGCGAGTCCGAAGCTGCGTATAACGCATCCCTCTTTTTGTTGTGTAAGCTTTAAAGAAAATTGAATTGCTGGAGAACAACGCTGCTCGTGCTAATCATTGTTACGTTGAATTCTGAGTACAAAGGCGAACGCTGACGCTTCTACACAACGATTGCACGCTCCGCTTATGTTCTACACAATTTCATTTACATAAAGACTTACACACCCTTTTT
Source organism: Paenibacillus sp. sgz302114 (assembly GCF_056120345.1). Classification (NCBI taxonomy): domain Bacteria; kingdom Bacillati; phylum Bacillota; class Bacilli; order Caryophanales; family Paenibacillaceae; genus Paenibacillus; species Paenibacillus sp. sgz302114. The sequence goes on along the minus strand of NZ_JBVYOI010000001.1, from coordinate 50,933 downwards.
TATTTAAATACAGGCTCCTTAAACTGGGCAAGCTTAGCGAAGGAGTCTTTATCAACGTCCGCGTGCAAGCTGTTGCCATGGGAATCCATCGTTACGACCGCTGCGAAGCCTTCTGTCTGCAAATGCCACATGGCTTCCGGAATACCGAATTCCATGAAGTCAACGCTGTTGACGTTCTTGAAGCATTCCGCGTAGTACTGCGCTGCGCCGCCGATTGCGTTCAGATAAACGCCGCCATGCTCCTGCAGTGCAGCAAGCGTCTTCGGACCCATACCGCCTTTGCCGATGACCGCGCGAATACCGAATTTCTTCATGATGTCGCCTTGGTAAGGCTCCTCGCGAGCGCTTGTCGTCGGGCCGGCTGCTTTGACCTTCCAGCCGTTCTCGTCCTTCAGCATAACCGGACCGCAGTGATAAATAACAGCGCCGTTCAAGTCGACCGGAGCGTCATGATCCATCAGGTGATGGTGAATCGCATCGCGGCCTGTATGAATTTCGCCGTTAATGATGACAATATCGCCAACCTTCAAGCTGCGTACTTGCTCTTCTGTGAGCGGTGTATTCAGCACAACTTCACGGCGTTCAGCGTTATCCGTTACTGCCTGAGCCGCTTCGTCTGCCGCTTGCGACTTCATTGGAGTGTCCGAGCCGCTTGGGTAGATCCACGATTGGATCTCGCCTGTATCTGCGGAGAGCAGGACGCCTTGGCGGCGATACGCCCAGCAGTTATAAGCTACGGATACGAAGAAGCTTGCAGGCAAACGGTTCATGACGCCGACTTTGCAGCCGAGCAGCGTAACTTGTCCGCCAAAGCCCATCGTTCCGATGCCGAGCTTATTCGCATTCTCCATCACATACTCTTCGAGCTGCGCAAGCTCAGCAATGTCATTCGTGTCGTCCGTATGACGGAACAGCTGCTGCTTCGCAAGCTCATAGCCTGTCGTGCGGTCGCCGCCGATGCCAACGCCAATAAAGCCTGCGCTGCAGCCTTGGCCTTGCGCTTGGTAAATCGCGTGCATAATGCATTTGCGGATGCCGTCAAGATCACGGCCTGCTTTGCCAAGCCCCGATACTTCCATCGGGAGGCTGTATTGAATGTTCTTGTTCTCGCAGCCGCCGCCTTTCAGAATCAGACGAACGTCAATCTCTTCCTTCTCCCATTGCTCGAAGTGAATAACCGGCGTCCCTGGACCCAGGTTATCTCCCGTATTAGCGCCTGTCAGCGAGTCAACGGAATTCGTCCGCAGCTTGCCGTCCTTTGTCGCACGTGCAATGGCAGCACGGATCTGCTGCTTCATGATAATTTGGTTGGCGCCAACCGGCGTGTGAACGACGAATGTAGGCATCCCTGTATCTTGGCAGATTGGCGATACATTACATTCCGCCATCTCAATATTGGTAGCAATCGTCGACAGTGATAGGCCAGCGCGTGTTGCGCGGTCCTCTGCTTCCTGCGCCGCTTGAATGATTTTGCGGACATCACCTGGTAGATTCGTAGATGTCTCAACGATGAGGTTATAAACGCTTTGTTCAAAATGTTGCATAACGCCTTATTGGCTCCTCTCTCTAGTCGCTTTTCGTCTTTCGATTTATAATGATTACAATTATAGTTTCTATCATACCATATCCTTTCCCGGCGGGCATCCCGCTTTCGGAAGGCATCGCATCCTACAATTGCTAGAAGTGCAAAGGAGCAAGAGCAGATTATGGACAGTCCTTTCATCGCTTATATGTACCGGCTTCGCTACATCGAACGCTGGAGCCTCATGCGCAATACGACACGCGAAAATGTAGCTGAGCACTCATATCATGTCGGCCTGCTCGCCCATATGCTTTGCGAGATTGGCAACGCCGTGTTCGGCCGGTCGCTGAACGCCGATCGTGCTGTAACGATGTCGTTGTTCCACGACGCCACCGAGGTGTTCACCGGCGACATTCCGACGCCGGTCAAGCATCACAACCCGAAGATGCTCGCGAATTTCCGCGAGATCGAGACGCTGGCAGCCGAGCGGCTGCTGAGCATGGTGCCGGAGCCGCTGCAAGCTGCGTATGCGCCGCTTGTGATGGGATCGCCAGCGGCAGGCAGCGAGCAGGCGGACTTGCTCGCGATGGTCAAAGCGGCGGACCTGCTCGACGCGTATATGAAATGCTTGTCCGAGCTGTCCTCGGGCAACCGCGAATTCGCCGTCGCCAAAGGGCAGATCGAGCAGAAGCTTGAGAGCCTCCAAATGCCGGAGGTCGACTGGTTTCTGACCCATATGGCGGACAGCTTCAGCAAGACGCTAGATGAGCTGTCGGAGAATGAGGGTTGAATTGTATAAAAAAGCCCTTTGGGGCAAGAGTAACATCATCTGCTCAAATGACGTTACCATGCACCAAAGGACCATTATCTTGCTAACGATTAGGTTCGTTCGCGGTCGTTATCGCGACTCCGGCTTCGCATGCCAGCCAAACCGATCAGACCAAGCAAGCCAAGCCAGCCCCAATTCGTGCCTTTATTGTCCGTATCTACAGAGGTTGCCCGAAGGCTGTTGGCCCGGGTTAAATTTGTGGTGCCAGTGTTGTATCGGTTCACAGCGGGATTATACGAATAAGGGTTCAAATTCCCGTGTGCCGGCGTTCCGTACGAGTAAGAGTTCATGTTCCCATTTCCATATCGATAATAGGCATTCGTTCCATAAGAGCCAATTCGGCCGTTCATATCGCTATACTGTTTAGTGGTGCCAGGAATGCCATAAACATCAGGTGTGCCAGTTGCTCCAGGTGTACCGAAAGTATTCGCTCTGTTATACGTTGTCGTGCTGCCATACGTACTGTTATTAGTCACGGTTGGCTGGCCGTTAACGCCGCTGCCGGTACCGTTCATTGCGGTATCAGCCATTGCTGGAATAACGAGCATTGTCGACAAGGATAACCCCACAACAGCACTTGCGATTGTTTTCTTCTTCAAATCGTCAACCTCCATAGGATGTGATGATTGCGGAAGTACTCTTATGGTTTCTCCGATAAGCAGCTGCTCCATCCTAGCGTTCAAATGGTAAACAGGGCAGAAGCTTGATAAAAAGTAAAAATCCGCGGAAAATCCGCGGATTCGCTCTTATTCATTGTGAACGTCGATAATAGCCGCTAGCTCGAGTGAATGCACCTGACTTGCCGCCAGAACTTCTTGATCGGTATGGTTCTGACCTTGAATAGCTGTTGCAGCCTCAGCTTGACGATTCAATTGCTTCTCCACTTGACCGATTCCATGCGCGCCTTGATGGCCACGGCTAGTTGTCATTTGAACCTCTCCTTTCTCGCTCTACAACAACCTGTCAGTTGTCCCTTTAATGGTTCCCCGGACTTTTATGAATATACATGCGCCAGTTTATCAAAGCCGCACCTCTTACAAGCCCAACTGCCAAATCGGCGGGAGGGCTTGTTCGATGAGACATACATTCCTTTCTCACGAATACATTTAAGATGATTCTTTCAAGAGAGGAAGAGGATCATCTGATGGTATACGATCCGCAATATTTGCAATACTTGCGCAATCAATCGGGGCATACGCACATTCCGCAGCCGATTCGGGGTGATGGCAGCGGCTGGTGGGATCTTGGTCCGCGCGATGTCATGCGGGACCTGGAGAATCCCGACATGCTCGTGCCGCCTCCTACCGATTCCGGTACGATGCCGAATTTAAATTCTCGTTCTCCGATACGCATATGCAGCTCAATCGCGGCGGATGGTCCCGTGAGATAACGGTACGGGAGCTGCCGATTGCAACCACATTGGCTGGGGTCAACATGGCGCTCACGCCAGGCGGCGTCCGTGAATTGCACTGGCACCAACAGGCAGAGTGGGCCATTATGCTGGTCGGCAGTGCCCGCGTAACCGCGGTGGACCAGAATGGGCGGAACTACATAGCTGATATTGGCGTTGGCGACTTGTGGTTTTTCCCGCCAGGCATTCCACATTCCATACAAGGGCTTGAGGGGGGCTGCGAGTTTCTGCTCGTGTTCGACGACGGAAGCTTCTCGGACCTGAACACGCTATCCATCTCTGACTGGTTCGCGCATACGCCGAAGGATGTGTTGTCCTGCAATTTCGGCGTGCCAATGACTGCCTTCTCGCACATCCCGAATGATCAGGTGTACATCTTCCAAGGCAGCATGCCCGGCTCTATCGAGAGTCAGCAGGTGCCGGATCCGAATGGCACGGTACCGAATGCGCTCACCTACCGGCTGCTGGCCCAGAAGCCGATCGTTACGCCGGGCGGCACCGTGCGCATTGTCGATTCCACGAGCTTCCCGGCAGCGATCAATATTGCCGCAGCGCTCGTCGAGATTAAGCCTGGCAGCATGCGGGAGATGCACTGGCATCCGAACAACGACGAGTGGCAATATTACATTTCGGGCACGGGCCGGATGACCGTATTCGGCGGCGAAGGTACAGCTCGCACGTTCGATTACCGCGCCGGCGATGTCGGCTACGTTCCTTTTGCATTCGGACACTATATTCAGAACACCGGCAATACGAGCCTCTGGTTTCTGGAAATGTTTAAGAGCAGCCGCTTCGAGGATGTGTCGCTTAATCAGTGGATGGCGTTAACTCCGAAGCAGCTCGTGCAGGAGAACTTGCATGTCGGGCCGGAGCTTATGAATGCGCTTAGGAAAGAGAAATGGCCTGTCGTTAAGTATCGCTAGGCGAATAACAAAGAAGGCACCCCTTCTTGGGGTGCCTTCTTCATACGCCTCAGTACCTAACGGAACATACAAACCTTCTGAGGTCCGTTAGCGTCCATCATCCAGCCACCACATTAAGCCGCCCGGACCCGCTCATCCTTCGGCAGCAATATCGCTAATATCCCTAGCAGCGGTAAGTATGCGGTCAGCTTCATCATATGCTCAATGCTCGTCGAATCCGCGATCCAGCCAAGAACCGCTGAGCCGAGACCGCCGATGCCGAACGCAAGGCCGAAGAACAAGCCGGATACGAGGCCGACTTTGCCCGGCAGCAGCTCTTGCGCGAAGACGACGATAATCGAGAATGCAGACGATAGGACGAACCCCGCGCAGACGCACATCAAGGCCGACCATGCCAAGCCGCCATATGGCAGCATAATGGAGAATGGCGCCGTACCAAGAATCGAGAACCAAATAATGTTCCTGCGTCCGTAACGGTCTGCCAGCGGTCCACCGAAGAACGTGCCTGCCGCCGATGCCGCGAGGAAAGCGAACAGAAACAGCTGTGCATGCTGAACGCTGACCCCGTAATAATCAATTAAGTAGAAGCTATAATAGCTCGAGATGCTCGACATATAAATATGCTTCGTAAACACGAGAAACACGAGTACCGAGATCGCTCCAATGATTTGATTGCGCGATAACGACGACGCTTTCTTCGTGCCTGCAGCAGCTTTCGACTTTGCCGAAGCAGGACGAGGCTGCAGCTTGTTCTCACTGTACCAGCGCGCGACATAGAACTGAATAATCATCGCAGCGATGGCAGCGATCGTGAACCAGAGCACGCTGATCTGCCCGAGCGGCACGAAGATCGCGGCACTCATAATCGGTCCAAGCGCACCGCCGATATTGCCGCCGACTTGGAAGATCGACTGCGCCAGCCCTCTTTTGCCACCTGCAGCCATATAAGCGACACGAGACGATTCCGGATGGAAAATCGCAGAGCCGATTCCGATCAACATAACCGCCATAACGAGATATGCATACGCAGGAGCTAGCGCGAGCGCGATGACACCTACGAGTGTAAAAGCAACCCCAACCGGCAATATGTACGGCCTCGGGCGACGGTCAGCAAGCGAGCCGACAAGAGGCTGAATAACGGCTGCCGTAACGTTCATCGCGAAAGCAATGAACCCGATCTGTTTGTAGCTGAGATGCATCGAATCCCTTAGAATCGGGAAGAGCGCCGAGACAGTCGACTGCATCGTGTCATTGAGCAAATGGACGATACTAATTGCGAATAGAATTGGAAATACGGTCGCTGCTCCAATTGGAACGGCTGCTTTCGCTAATGCTTTTGCCACGTTGATTCCCCCTTTATGCCAGTCGATTTCTATAATAAATGCATCTTTGCTTCCGCTTCCTCCCAAGGAACCGAATAACCGGCTCCCTTCGCGCAGAAGATCGAAGACGATGTATAGAGCGGATCTGCGTCCTTCCGATATGCCTTGCGTTCAATGACTTCCTGCTCGTTGTGGCATCGGTCGTAGCCAGCGAAGGCGAGATGAAGAATGCCTCTGCCATGCGTATACGAAGCCAGCTCCGTGCTGTAGTCCATGAAGGTTGCTACCGGAACTTTACCCGTAATGACAGCATGAGTCGTAGTCGTGTGCGGCGGCTCGAAATGCCCGGAGGCCCGCTGGATATCCGAGAGCACTTTGCCGAGGTAATCCATTTCCACTTTAATTTTGTACTCGTAAATGGGTTCCAGCAATACGTTCTCTGCCTTCTCCAGCCCCTGCCTCAGCGCGCGGAAGGTCGCCTCGCGGAAATCGCCGCCATGCGTATGCTCATTGTGCGCGGCTCCGACTAGAAGAGTCACCTTTACATCAGTCAGCGGCATTCCCGTCAGCAAGCCGTGATGCTCCCGCTCGAAGAGATGCGTCTTAATCAGGTTCTGATTGCCCACGCTCAGCACATTCGGATGGCACACGGTATCGAATGCGACGCCGCTTCCCCGTTCTGCCGGCTCAAGCAGCAGATGAACCTCCGCATAATGCCGCAAAGGCTCGAAATGTCCGTACCCGCGAATGGCCTCCGCGATCGTTTCTTTGTACAAAATTTCCGGACTGCCGAAGGTCACATCGATCTGGAACCGCTCTTTCACGAGCTGCTGCAGCACTTCAAGCTGTATGAGACCCATGACGTGAATATGAATTTCCTGAAGGCTCTCCTCCCAGATGACGTTCAGCGACGGATCCTCCGCACCAAGCATTCGGAATGCCCTCAGCACATCCTTCACATTAAGCTTATCAGCCGCAAAATCAACCTTCGACGTCAGCGTCGGCACCATATCGTATACAAGCCGATCCGTTAAGCTGCCCAAGCCTTGCCCCGCATCAGCGGAGGACAGCCCAATAGCCGCAAACAAATCGCCTGCGCGAACCTGGTCAACTGCCTGCGTCTTCGTCCCATTCACAAGAAGCAGACGCGTGATTTTCTCACAAACCTGCTCGTCCCCGCTCCCATAACATAGCTCATCGCGCACCTTCAGCGTGCCGCTTAATGCTTTGATATAAGTCAGCCGCATCCCGCTCTGGTCATGGCGAATTTTATAGACGCGTCCACCGAATGGGGCTTCCGTGTCGTTGTAAGCCGAGTTAGTCAATTCGTGCAGCTGCTCGAGAAAAGGCATAACGCCAACGTCCTGCAGCGCAGACCCGCTCGCGCACGGAAACAGCCGATGTCCGCGAATCATCGCTTGCAGCTCCCCCAGCCAGAAGGCATGATCCTGCTCATCCGTTCCTCTCGCTAGAAAAGTCTCCAGCAGCTGATCATCCCGCTCCGCGATCATCTCGATTAACGACTCGTCAAGGCAACCGTCCGCCAAGCGATCCGTAATGAGACACGCATCCGGGGTCAAATGCATATGAATCTCCTCGAGCACCCGGTTCACATCTGCACCGGTCCGGTCGATTTTGTTCACGAAGAAGAACGTTGGTATGCGGTGCTTATGCAGCAGCTGCCACACCGTCTCCGTATGACCCTGCACGCCTTCGACTGCGCTTACAACAAGAATCGCGTAATCCATAATCTGAAGAGCCCGCTCCATCTCCGGCGAGAAATCGACGTGACCCGGCGTATCGATTAGATAATATGTCGTCCCTTTATAGGTCATTACCGCTTGATCTGCGAACACCGTAATCCCTCGCGCACGCTCGATATCATGACTGTCGAGGTAGGTGTCCTTGTGGTCGACTCTGCCCCGCTCCCGGATGCTGTTCGTATGATAAAGCAGCTGTTCGGCGAACGTCGTTTTGCCAGCGTCCACATGCGCGAACAAGCCAATCGTGATCGAATTCATCGTATCTCCCTTGCTTCCTGTCGATATTCCGTTCTTGCTTACTTTTCAACCCATCATAACATACGATGCAGATCCGTGAACGACAAAATCAAATAAGACCCGTAGGGCGGAACACTCTGCTAAAAGTGCTCTCCTTACGGGTCTTCGAGTTTGATTTTAGAGGAGATCGCGTCTCAGTTCTTCAGCCGACTTCGGCGACAAGTACGAGAATGGTACATCGAATACCGTCTTCGCGCCCTTGAGTCCTTCGCGGCTCATACGTACGACCGCTCTTGCATAAGCGACAAGCACGCTCGCTGTAAATTCCGGATTGCTGTCCAGCTTCAAGCCGAATTCGATGATTTGGCGTTTGCCTTGACCTGTAATTCCGCTTCGGATAACGAAGCCGCCATGCGGCATTTCACCATGCTCCTCGCGCAATTGCTCTTCCGTAATGAAGTTTACCGTAGTGTCGTAATCGGAGAAATAGTTCGGCATCGATACGATGGCGCTGCGAATCTCTTCTCGATTGGCGTTCTCTTCTGCAACGATGTAGCACTCACGCAGATGCTTCTCACGAGTAGACAGTTCCGGCGTCTCGCCAGAACGAATACGTTCGATAACGTCGGCTACCGGAATTGTATATTGCACGCCGCCTTTCACACCAGGCACACGGCGGATCGCGTCGGAATGCCCTTGGCTGACGCCTTTGCCCCAGAACGTGTAGTCCGTTCCTTCAGGAAGGATCGACTGTGCTAGAAGACGGTTCAAGGAGAACAAACCCGGATCCCAGCCGGTTGAGATAACGCTCACCTTGCCATTCTCTTTTGCAGCAGCATCTACGACATCGAAAAATGCCGGAATATTCGCATGGGTATCGAAGCTGTCCACCGTGTTGAACATACGCGCCATAACAGGCGTTTGCTCCGGAAGATCAGTAGCCGAACCGCCACACATAATCATGACGTCAATAACGCCGATATAAGCGTCTGCAGCGGAAATATGCTCAAACTTCACTTCGCCTAGAAGAGAAGTCATTTGCTCCGGCTCTCTGCGTGTAAAGATTGCAACGAGTTCAAAATCCGGATTTTGCGCGATTGCTTGTTGAACGCCTTTACCTAGGTTTCCGTATCCTACAATGCCAACTTTAATTGCCATAATTGCGTCTGATCTCCTTAGTACTCGTATTTGAATGAATGAGAAAGCTTGTTCACAGTATAACACGTCATGTTAGATATCGGACATCAGTTCCAATTCTATACTAAATTGCCGCTTTAACACAATAAAGGTTTTTTATCGCACCGACAAATTATATTGTTAACATAAATGGCAATATTTCCATTAAGATAGGTTACAAAGTGCAAACAATCAATCAAAAAGTACAAACCTCGAAGGGAGATTCAATTCATGCTGACCACAACACCTGAAAAAATCAACCAAGAAGCAAAGGCTTACGTTGATTCCGTCTATGAAACTGTGCTGCGCCGCAACCCGAATGAACACCTCTTCCATCAAGCTGTAAAAGAAATTTTGGACTCCCTAGTCCCTGTTATCTCAAAGCATCCGAAGTACATCAAACATAATATCCTGGAGCGGCTTGTTGAGCCTGAACGCGCCGTTATTTTCCGGGTTCCTTGGGTCGATGACAATGGCAAGGTTCAAGTGAACCGCGGCTTCCGCATCCAATTCAACAGCGCCATCGGACCATATAAGGGCGGTCTTCGCTTCCATCCGTCCGTAGATGCGAGCATTATTAAGTTTCTCGGCTTCGAGCAGATCTTCAAGAACTCCTTGACCGGCCAACCGATCGGCGGAGGCAAGGGTGGATCTGATTTTGACCCGAAAGGCAAATCCGATATGGAAATTATGCGCTTCACGCAGAGCTTCATGACGGAATTGTACCGCCATATCGGCCCAGATATCGATGTTCCAGCTGGAGATATCGGCGTTGGAGGAAGAGAAATCGGCTATATGTTCGGCCAGTACAAACGGATCAGAGGCGGCAATGAAGCTGGCGTCTTGACGGGAAAAGGCCTGCTCTATGGCGGTAGCCTCACACGTACGGAAGCGACTGGCTACGGCTGCGTTTACTTCGTGAATGAAATGCTGAAGTGGAAAGGTCAAAGCTTCGAAGGCCGTACCGTCGTCGTATCAGGCAGCGGCAACGTCTCGATCTACGCGATTGAGAAGGCGCAGCAATTAGGAGCTAAGGTTGTCGCATGCAGCGATTCGAACGGCTATATCTATGACGAAGACGGCATTGATCTAAGAACGGTCAAGCGGTTGAAGGAAGTTGAACGCAAACGTATCAGCGAGTATGTGAAAGAGCATCGCAATGCGATTTACGTGGAAGACTGCAGCGGAATCTGGTCACTGCCTTGCGACATCGCGCTGCCTTGCGCGACGCAGAATGAGATCGACGAGAAATCGGCTGCGCTGCTGGTCGAGAATGGCGTCATCGCAATCGGAGAAGGCGCGAACATGCCATCTACGCTTGAAGCCATCGAACTGTTCTTGAAAGGCAACGTCTTGTTCGGACCTGCTAAAGCAGCCAATGCCGGCGGCGTCGCCGTATCCGCGCTCGAAATGTCGCAAAATTCCATGAGAAGCTCATGGAGCTTTGAAGAAGTCGATGCGAAGCTGCATGCGATTATGACGAATATTTACGTACGCAGCATGCAAGCGGCTGAGGAGTATGGCCATCCGGGGAACCTCGTAATCGGCGCTAATATTGCCGGCTTTACGAAGGTTGCCGATGCGATGATTGCGCAAGGCGTTATCTAGCTTATTCGCAGGTGAATATACAAAAAAGCCCCTTCTGTTGGAGGGGCTTCTTGGTGTCTGGGAGAAGTCCGTAGGGGGCGCTGAAGCACTGTGCTTGCGAGCCGCTCCAAGTGCCACTTTCGGAAGAGTACGGTGCTGAGAATTCCAAATCCGATCTCTCGCAGTCGGAAATGCGAAATGCGCGAAACGGCTGCTGAGAGTGCCGAATATGATCTCTCGTTGGCTAAAGCAGCTGATAAGGTAGGCTCGAAGTCGTTTACGATTCGTTAGCCTTGTTGGACCAGAACAAAGTGTGAATCTACGACTCGATAAGCCCGTACTTGCGCTTCACCCGATCCAGCTTCTCGATCATCGGACGCGACAGGACGAAGAGAAAGAATACCGTTGCAGCTGCGTGTACAAGGTCGAACCAGAACCCGGATGCATACGAAGCAAACACCGCTCCCTTCGTAAGCTGCGGCATAAACATCATGACGGAGGCGAGATTCATAATGCCGCCGTAAATAACGAGCGTAACCAGCCCGCCGAACACACACAGCGACAGTCTGCTTCGTCGCAGCCAGCCTTTCTGGAACAAGATGCCCGCCAGGAAACCGATAATGCCGAAGCTGAACATTTGCCAAGGCGTCCACGGTCCTTGTCCGAACATGAAGTTCGAGACGAACCCTGCTGTTGCCCCAACGAGGAAGCCCGCCTCCGCACCGAAGGTGACCCCCGCGATGATGACGATTGCGGCGACCGGCTTGAACTGCGGCAGCATGAAGAATGCCGAGCGGCCGGCAACCGCAATAGCTGCCAGCACGGCGATAACGATCAGCTCTCTCGACTGCGGCTTGCGGCGCTCGAACACCATCGCAAACGGAATTAGCGTGTACAGAATGATTAACAGGCTTATAAAATAATATTTGCGGTCATCAAAGACGAGTATGCCAAGGAGCATAGTCGCAGGAATCACAGCTAGTATGAGGAATGTCGCCATCCACGTCCGCCGGCTAAGACGACGTTCACTCTCCTGGCTTCTTTCCATTACTTGATGCTCAGACATCGCTGCACCACACTTTCAATCGTAATGGCATCCCGCCAGTGCTGCCTCGAGATCCGATTCGCCGCCGTCGTATAGAAGCTGTTGCCTGAGAAGAAAGCAAACGCCTCGCTTGACGCGATTACTCCGCCATCGAAGAACATCGCGCACACTTCCCCATACTGCGCACAGAACTCAATATCATGCGAGACCATTATAATAGTAATGCCTCTCGCCTGCAGCTCCTTCAAGAACATGCCAAGCTTGGCTTTAAAAAATCCATCCAAGCCCTTCGTCGGCTCATCCAGTATAAGAATCGTCGGCTCAAGCAGCATGACCTTCGCAAGCGCCGCACGCTGCTGCTCCCCTCCGCTTAAATCATACGGATGCTTAGACAGAAGCTCCGTAAGCTCCGCCCACGCGACTACTGCGTCGACTGCTTCCTTCTTCTCTTCCTTTGAAAGCTTCGAGTCAGTCAGCATCTCGTAGAGATCTAGCTCGACCGTCTTCTTCACGAACAACGCATGCGGGTTCTGGGGGAGTACGCCTAGTCGTTTCGTGAACAGCTCGCGCGCGTTCATCGCGGATATGGAGCGCCCTTCTATCAGCACTTTGCCCCGATAAGGCTTATGGATGCCGCTGATCATAGACATCGTCGTTGACTTGCCTGTACCGTTACCGCCGACCAAGCAATAGAACTGCCCTTTTCTCACAGAGAAGGACAAATCCTTGATGATATCCGGTCCGTTCTTCTCGTATTTGAACCAGACATCCTTGAATTGTACGGCGAATGACTCTTCGGACCGCTTCCCTAATCGCGTGTTAGCCTCGCCATCGTCAGATTTCACAGCTGCGGCTGCTCCATGGCTGATATAGTTATCCAGCCATTGCCGTCCTTCTTTTACAGTAAGCGGCGGTATCTCTTCTGTATTGGAATAACAAGCCGCAGCTGCATAGATCTGCGTTGCAGCAGGCATCGCGGCAAACATCGGATGCGTGAGCGCATGAAGCAGCTTGCCGACGGCACGCGGCGTGTCGTCCGCAATTATTCGCCCTGCATCCATAACTATGAGACGATCTGCGGCAGGCAGCGCTTCCTCCAACCGATGCTCCGTCATGATGATCGTTACGCCCAGCTCTTGATTGATGCGGCGAATCGTGTCGAGCAATTCAATTGACGCAATTGGATCGAGCTGCGAAGTTGGCTCATCAAGAATGAGAACTGACGGATGCATCGCCATAACAGAGGCGAGGTTAAGCAGCTGCTTCTGCCCGCCTGACAGCTCTGTCACCGGACGGTGAAACCAAGTCTGGATGCCGAAGAAGCTCGCCATCTCGGCGACACGAAGCCGGATCGTCTGCTGATCAAAGCCAAGACTCTCCAAGCCGAACGCCAGCTCATGCCACACTTCGTCGGTTACGATTTGATGGTCTGGATTTTGCTGCACGAAGCCGATCTCCGAAGCTTGCTCATGCTCGCCAGCTTCTGCGATTGCCCGGCCTTTATAGCTAATATGACCGCTTCTTGTGCCGTGCGGTGTGAGCGCCGTCTTCAGATGGCGAAGCAGTGTGCTCTTCCCACAGCCAGACTTCCCAGCAATAATGATGAACTCTCCGCTTTTTACCGACAGGTTGAGCTGCGACAGCGCTTCTTGGCTCTGCTCCGGGAAAACGAAGCTTACATCCTGGATACGATAGAGTTCCATCTGACATCCTCCACAATCGCTAGAATAATAGGCAGCATATACAACAGGAAGCATGCGATGTAACCCACAATGCCAAGCGCCGACACTGCGCCTGCATGTATCGAGGGGAAGTAGCGAACCGAATTTGCTCCCGTCGCTGCCCCTGCGAATACAAGCCCGATTAACAGCAGCATAACCGCAAGCAGCAGCCGATCTCTGCGGTCAAACCGCACGAGTGTGAAGCTGGTTCGGTTCGGCAGCCCGTAGCCGCGCGACTTCATCGAATCGCATGTATCGATCGCAGACTCCATCGCCCACGACGTGATGATGGATAAGATCCGAAGCCCGCTGCGCGCGCGCTGGATCATATTGCCCTGCGTCACGTCTCTGCCGATGCTGCGCTGCGCCTGCGAAATAACTTTAATCTGGTGCAGGTACCGCGGCACGAAGCGAAGCGTCATAGCTAGCACGAGCGACAGCGCCGGAGCTGCTCTCCCGAGCAGAAACATAAGCTTGTCCGAGGTCATAACCGCATTAAAGCAAGAGAACCAGATAATAACCGTGATGTACATGAATGCGGACGCGATGCCGTATAACACCGATTCGAGCGTAATCGGATTACCGTTCTTCAAGTAGAACAGTATCGTAACGCCAGCGTGATTAAAGACAGGATTGGCAGCAGCCATTATCATTAGCAGCGGCAGCATATAAAGCAGATTGAACTTCGCAGCTCTCGCGCCTCTTAACAATAGCGAGTATGTCACAGCAGCGGCAAGCGCGAACAGCTGGAGCAAGGGATGCAGGAAGATCATGCTGAAGCCAAGCACAGCAGTAAAATACGCCGCATTTACAACCGGATGGCATGAGGCAAAAGCATCTCTACTCATCGGTCCCCTCCTGCCGTGGTCTGTTCGCCGCCTATGTCTCTACCGAGGTCACAGGTGTACAGCCACTCGATGACATCGCCATCCTTAAGCTTGTACCGACTCGCGCCATAATTCGGGAACCATCCGTTCACACGATACATCCAGCCGCTGAGCTCGCCGCAATCGAATTCATAAATATTATGGATGCCCTCAACATAGTTGCTGTTGTAGAGCGGAGTCATCTCGAACTCCATATGGATTTTATGTTTCTTCATTTCTCGCAGCAACACGTCGAATACCGATTCTCCCTCATAGAAGGACACCTTCTGCTCTGCAAAAATAACGCCGTCCTCAGGCAGCACCTCCAGCTTATCCGAATCGAACTTGTCTAACTGATCAAGTATCGTCTTGCAGCTGACGGACAATGTCACTGTAAGAGGCTGCTTCTTGTCCACCTTGGCGTCCTGCCACTCAACGGGAGCCGGCTTGCCAGCAGGCACTTTATCTGTGAGATAGGGATCTTTCTGGCCAGTACTCGCGCTCTTATCGACGGGTTTGGCCGGCGGCTTCGAGACAACGGCTGGCGAAGACGTCGAGGGCTCGTCTGACGCAGGTTTGTTTGACGATGGCTTGCTCGACTCAAGCTTGTCCGTCGATGGCGAGCTCGTCGAAGAAGAACCCTCCTTCGCCACCTCTTTTGTCTGCGAATCGGCGACAGCGGCTGGCTTTGTCGGCTGCTTCTGCTCCCATGGCTGCGCCGGTGCGTCCGCCGCTTTATCCGGCGGATCGTGCTTCTGCGCACCTCCAGCTGCCGATTGATCAGCAGCTGGAGCCTGCACAGCTGGCTGCAGCTTCGGCGAGCCTGCATCCGCAGCCGGTGTTTGTAAGAGCGCCCCGGCAGACGCGGCCGAATTCGTTTCGCTGCCCTTCAGCGGTTGATCGCTTCCTCCCCAATAGAACGCAGCCGCAAGGACTGCGATTATGCCGAGCGCTACGAGCCATTTGCGCTGCCTCATACTCATGAAGCGATTCTCGCGTCCGTCATATCGTATAACCTTGATTGACCATGCGCGTATCGGTCATATGCAACGAGCGCGTACAGCGCTTGATCGGTCGCCATCGGGTCGACCTCGCCCGGAGTTGCGCCGCCATTGCCTACGCCACCGGATTTGACATGATAGAATCCGCCGCTGGGAGCAGCATAGCTGAGCAGTGCATCCAGAGCGGAATGCCCATTCTTCATGAACCTTGTATCTTTGTCCGGATCGATTGCTAGACTCGTCAGCGCGACGATCACCTGTGCGTTGCTCTCCAAATTCGCCGCTTTATTGCTGATGAAGCCACCATCTGCCTGCTGGTAGCCGGACAGCCAAGCAACCGCTTGATCAACAGCCGTCCGCACAGCCGGATTCGGCTGCACATACGGCGCCAAGCTTTGCAGAGCCATCGCGGTCACATCTGCATCCGCTTCTGCGGCGTTTTCCCCAAGCGCCCAACCGCCATCTGCGAGTTGGCGCTTCAAAATATAGTCGACGAGCAGCTCTCTCGTCGTTTGAGTCTTCCCGCTTGCTGCTGCGGGAATGCTATACGCTTTACTGTCCAAAGCGATAAGAGAAAATATAGGTCCATTGATGCCCTGCTTCACAACCGTATCGAAGTCGGCAAGCCGCTCGAGCAAGTTATAGCCAGCGACGTTATCGACGCTTCGTCCGATTGCCGTCAATGCCAGAATGGCACGATCATACTCCGTATATTTCACATTGTGCAGAACGCCTGATTTTTCTTGCAGCGTCTTCTCCAAATTGCTGTAGTACTTCGCATAGTAAGCCTGCGGCACTTGAATGCCTGAACGAGCAAGCCCAATAACCGACCATTCACCGCCAAGCGTCGAAACAATCGGATCTGTTACCGTCTGCTGGACATAAGCCGCTGTTAAAGCAAGCTGACGTTTGACCTTGTTGCCAGTTTCTGCCTCTTCCGGGTGCTTATTCTTATAATCAAAAGCACGCATCGCAACGACGAACGACATTTCTCGCGTAACCGGCTGTCTCGGGTTAAAGAAGCCCCCGCTTCCCGTCATTAGTTGCAGCGTCGCGATCGTCTTCACATCTGCTTGCGCCCATATCGACACCTTAGCGATGTCCTTCAGCGCAGTTGACTGCTTAGCAGGCGCGATGCCTAGCGCACGAGCAATCATAACCGCCATTTGTTCGCGAGTAATCGTCTCATTTGGCTTAAATTGATCGTTAAACCCGGTAATGATGCTCGCCTCATAGGCAGCATTCACATAGGGCGCGAACCATGCTTGCTTCGGAACATCCATGAAGCTGCTCGATTTTGCCTCCGAAGGTTTCAAGCCGAGAGCATTCACCATCAGCTTCGTGAACTCTGCTCTCGTGACGGAAGACTTCGGCGCAAGCTTATCTCCGCTGCCCTGAACGAAGCCTTTAGTTACAGAGGTTTGAATCGCCTCATAAGCCCATGCTGCGATTTGATCCGTGTCTTTGAATAGCGTGGATAGAACCAGATCTGGAGCAGTTGTCCCGTCATCGTTTCGAGTCGAGTACATCACATAAGACGTAAAATGATTCGTCTTGATGATCAAATCATCGCCAACAACGTAGGCATACGTGACCTTCTCATCGTCTTTCGTCGCTTGCGCTCCCTGCTCATTGGTATCATAGATATGAATCGGCGTGAACACATCTCCTTCGATGTAGCCGACGAGCTGCCCTTTTCCACCTTTTATCGTAAGCGTCAGTGGCGAACTGAACCGATGCGACTGATCTGCAGCCCCCATGATGAAAGCTTGCTCAATTGAACCAAGCGACTCGCCTGCTTGGAGCTGCTGCTGAATTTGACTGTTCAGCTTCGCATCCTGCACATCGAGGCTAGTAAACAGCTCAATCGAGCTGCCGCCTTCGAGCAGCTTCGTTCCTTTCTCAATCGCCAGTGAAAGCTTGCCCTTGTTAGCAGTGACCTGCGGAAGACCGTCTTGCGCCGCTGCGATATCGAGAACAACTTTCTGCTGATTCGCCGGAATGTTGAGCGTGAACTGATCCGTCTCTTGCTGTGCATGGGTTAATTTGACGACATAGCTCTGCTGCTCGCCACCTGGCACGTCGATGACATTGTCTTTGACAGCCCCGCTATCGCCGTTTCCTCCAGCACCTCCGGTACCGCCTGTTCCTCCGCTCGGCGGACTACCGTCACACGGGTTTTGGCCTAAATCACAACCGAGGTCTAGCGTATAACGCCAAGCCACAACGTCGCTTTGCTTCAGCTTGTACAAGCCTGCACTGTAATTCGGAAAGGTGCCGTTAACCGAGTACATCCAGCCGCTGCCCGAGCCGCGGTCGAATTCGCTCAACCCGTCGATTCCTTGCACATAGAGCGTCGCTCCCGAGCCAATTGAACGCACCTTTTCCGGCAGCTCGCGCGCGAGCACCGAATATGCCGTATCGCCTGTTTGCAGCTCAACTTGTTTAGACGCGAGTATAGTCCCTTTCTGATCATCGCCTGTTACCGACAAGGTGACATACTTAGCCGTCGGCGGTTGTACAACCGGCTGCTCGTCAATGGAGAGCGATTGAACCGTACGAACGATGCTTGGTGCTTTATTCGCTTGGTAGCCCGTAATTTCCATCGAATAAGTACCTGCGGAATGAATGCCGCTGCTGAACACGGCTACGCCATTCAAGTCCGTTTCCGCTTGAACACTGCCAATCTTCACTTGAACTCCAGCCGCTGCTGAAGTCACTGCTTCGCTGCCGCCATCACTCCAGTTGAGCTTGGTTTTCTTAACAGTGACTCGGAACGTTTCGCCCGCTTTTGGCACAGTAGGTGTGACCTTCACGGAATCGACGAGCTGCGTGTCATCGCCGCCGTAGTAGACGACGAGTTTATCGGACTTTTGCAGTTCAAAATCATCCATGCCGACAGCAGGGAAGCTCCACTTCCCATCACGGAGCACGTCATACATCCATCCGTCGTAGCCGCCATATTTGCCAGCATCTATCCCATTGATCGAGGAGACATACTTCCCATACTGAGAGTCCGTCACCGTGATCGGATATTGAATGACTTGCATGAGATCCTCTAGAGCAGCAAGAGCACTCGTTCCGCTTAGCCTGCCTGAAGCAATCCATCCTTCCGGCCCTTCAACCTGAACTTGAACGAAGGGCTGCGGCTTGCCGAACTGATACAGCTTCCCTTCGCCGTGGATGAACATTTCATAAGCGCTAAGCGCTTGCGATGCTTGCTCAGTTGCCATGAAATCTGCAGCCGCTTGCGGATCAATAACATGCGAGAAACCACCATCAGCCTGCAGATAAGTAAACAGCTTGTCCAACAGCGTAATGCCATTCTTAGTAAAAGCTGCGCTCGTCGGGTCGATTCCGTTCGAAGCAAGTGCAATGATGGCTTGCGCGACCCCTTCGCTTGAATCAACGCCAGAGGACAAATAACCTCCGTTCGCCTGCTGGTTCGCCGACAGCCAGTTAACGGCCTTTTGACCAGCGGTCTGGGCAGCCGACTGTCCGCGATATGGAGCAAGCGCCGTCAGTGCCATCGCTGTAATATCCGGGTCACTGACATCGCCTGTCAGAGCGAAGCCGCCGTCGGCATGTTGCTTAGCGAGTATGGCAGCAAGCAGCTTATCCCGATTCCACGCCGCATCGGACGGCGTGCTGTACTCGCCGCTATCGAGCGCAAGCAGCGCGAATATCGGGCCGTTCAGACCTTGCGCCTCCATGGCGCTGCTGTTATAGATCTGTTCGACCAAATTCATACCCGCGTAATCTGTTGCATCCACGTGCAAGGCAGACAATGCCATAACGATCCGCTCATCGTCCGTAACAAGTGAATCCTGAGGATATTGCTTCATGAAATCTAAGAAACTATCAACTGCGCTCAAGTAGGTGGACGGTACTTCATGCCCGGCACGGATAACAGCAATCGCCTGCCATTCTCGGTCCCACCAGTTTCCCTCGCCAAGAATCCAGTCGGACGGCCAGCCATACGGCTGCCGAACGCCGAAGTCATAGAGACGATCCCCGGCTTTTGCAAAAGAATCATAGGCAATGAGTGCCTGCAATGCTTGTTCTGTCGCCATTCCGTTCGCCGAGCCTGTTGGCGTATGCGAGAAGCTGCCGTCTGTTTTTCGGAAGGAGAGCAGCTTCTGAATCAGATTGACGCCATTCTTCGTAAACCGGCTCTCAGTCGGATCAATACCGTTAGACGTAAGTCCGATGATCGCTTGCGAGACGCTTTCGCTCGCATCCTGTCCATAGGACAAGTAGCCGCCATTCGCCTGTTGATGCTCATTCAGCCAATTGACCGCTCCGTCAACAGCCGGTGCTACCGCTTCTTGCTCGGCATAAGGCGCCAGCGCAATGAGCGTCATCCCTGTTATATCCGGATCGCTGGGGCCATTGCCAAGCGCGAAGCCTCCGTCAGTCTTCTGTTTCGCTATGATTGCTGAGACGAGCATATCTCGCGTCCATAGTGCATCCGCTGGCACTTGGTAGCTTCCGCTGTCCAGCGCAATGAGCGCGTAGAGCGGTCCGTTCAGCCCCTGATTCAACATTCTTGAGCTGTTATAGATACCCTCGATCAGATTGTAGCCCGCGAACTTCGCAGCATCCTGATGAGCAGCTGTAAGTCCAATAACCGTCCGCTCATAATCGGTTACGAGAGTGAACGTCCCATTGGCCGCAATCAGCTTCTTGTAAAGTGCCGGGATGTAGCTGCTCGGAAGCGGTTTATTGGATTTGGACAATCCAACCGCTTGCCAATCGTCAATTGTTGTACGGCTCTGAATCGTCAGAGCCGCTGTTTCGATCGCTGCTTCAACCTCCTGCAGCAGTGAATCTGTTGTAGTCGTTTGAGACGGTTCATCCTCTGCAAAAGCTGACAGCGGCTGCACGAAGCAAGCTGCGACCATTGCTAGCGCCAGCAGCAGCGCGAGCAGCTGCTTCCTGCTCCCTTTCCTGCGAATTGCCTGCTCGGATATTGATGCCTGCATACCTTCACTCTCCCTGAACATAATAGTCGAATTGATATAGCGCGGATCCCGAGACGTCAGAAACGATCGGAGAACACAAAAAAGCCGCCCCAGTGGGCGGCTTTACATGCAGGCGGGTAAGAAGCGCTAATCGAACGCAGCGCAAACAAAATAAAGCTGACAGCAATGTGTCAAGCTTCCGCTTCCAATTCTCACCTCCCGAAGAATTGGTAAACACTCACGCAAAGGCAGGTCTCCTGGCTCATGAATCATCGCTTCTCTAACCTTCCCAGTTCAGCTTACGAACCAGTGGCGTTCTACTAGAGTCGCTCCTCAATTACAGTGGCGGGACCGCGTCGGATTAGTACCGAACTTCCCTTTTAAGCAATCTTTGCTGTTGCAAGACTGCACCTTTACGGATCCGATATTCAATTCATCGTTTCATCATACTGGCTTTTGCTAGAGTTGTCTATCTAGGATTTGGTTGTTTGTTCGTGGGTAAGCTTCTCGTCGTACGCTTAATGAATGATCTGCTGGATGACGGATTGCACGTCGTCAGTGGATCGTATGGTGTACATGAAGTCAGCCTCTTCAGCTGTTGGCTTATTCATCGCGACTTTGTGCGGGTCCGCTTGCTGCTTTCGGAGAACCTGCTCGAATGATGAGGCAGACCGGAAAATCTTCTTGCTGGCGCGCTGTTCGCCACTCGCTGCTGGAGGATATGATCTGGGAGATCGAAGTCAACCACAGCTCCGTTCACAGGTACGGGATGGCTGCTATTTCTATTCTCTTGTAAAGGTGAAAATCCAGTGTTCGTTGGGGAATTTTAGGGAATTTTCAGGTGAGGTGGTTGAAGGTCGAGTTCACAGAAATGTGGAATATGCTAGGAGAAGTATTGTTATTATGCGGGGAGGCGTGCTGTATGAGCAATGTTCCGGGACCGGGATGCAAAGTCATTCGAACGACGAGTGAGAGTCAGGGGAAGCAAGGGTTTGATTATATGGAGGCTATCTCGGCAGAGAGCACAGGCTCGAGGGGAATCTGCATGCATCTGCTGACCATACCGCCAGGCGGACGCAGCAAAGCACATCTGCATCAAGAACACGAGACAGCAATTTATGTACTCCGTGGAAAAGCAGCCATGTGGCACGGGGAGCAGCTCGAGCAGTATATCGAGGTGGAGGCAGGGCAATTCCTATACATTCCAGCTGGTGTCCCGCATTTGACTTATAACGTCTCCGATACCGAGCCATGCTCAGCCGTTATCGCCCGCACCGATCCGAACCAGCAGGAGAGCGTGACGCTGCTGCCTGAGCTGGAGGGGCTTCGGCCGGTTTGAGACGGTGCGGTGGATGATCCACCTTGCAATTTAGGAGAATGAGAGCGGCTTTTCCCGCTCTCAAATCGGTTAGCCCCACTTTCCCGTGCCGAGAGAGGCTTTTGCCTCTCTCACCTCAGCTAACCCATACTTTCTCGCTTCGAGAGAGGCTTTTTCCGCTTTCAGACCAGTAACTCCTGCGCTAGCTCACCTTTTCGCTCACTGAGAGCGGCTTTTCCCGCTCTCACTTCGGTTAACCCCCACTTTCGCGCGCCGAGAGAGGCTTTTTCCGATTTCAGTCCAGTAACTTACGCTAGTATTGCAGCACGCTGCTGAGGTCGGAACTCTTGCGGCAAGCAAGTTACTGAACGTGCGACGAGAGATCATATACGTTCTCTCAGCCGACTTTCGGCGCATTTTGGACGCCGAGAGATCATATATGTCCTCTCACCCCGTCCCGCCGACAGCCGATTGCCCCATACTTTGCACCCAAACGTCTTTGAAATCGATCCAGCCGAGCGGCGACACCGTAATGCCTTTCAGCCCAGGCTGGTATGCCGCATTATTCTTCCTGTGAATGAGGAACAATACATAGGTCTCCTCGCGAAGCCGCTCCTCGATCTGCCCGAGAAGGATGCGCCGCTCATCCGTCGACTTAGCGGCGAGCGCGAGGTCGATTTGGCGCTTGGACCATTCACGGAATTCGGGGTGAAGATGCTCTTTCAAGAAGCTGCCTTGCTGCTCATAGGATTCAACCTCGCACACCTCGTCCTGATCCAGCACAATGCTGTACAGCACGCAATCCGCATCTTTGACATTTCTACGCTTTTTATAGTCGATGCCATCCTGGATTTGAATGTTGACCGGGATACCGTGCTCAGCACAGCGAGCCTGAATCCATGCTGTATCCTCTCGATAGCTGCTGCCCGCGAACAACGTTATCGGTGTTCCATCGTACCCTGATGCGCGCAGCAGCATATCCGCTTCAGCAGGATCATACCGCACGCTCCGGTACGGCGTATGCTCATCCGGACGGAATCCGTGAGCCGGATACATCCGTTCTTCGCCAAGCTCCTCAATCATCCGCTTCCGGTCAATCAGCAGATCGATCGCTTTGCGAAAGAGCGGCGACTGCTGAGGTCCTTGCCGCCCCATGTTCCAAGTAATAAGCGTGCAGCCTTGGCTGAGAACCTCGACCGAATCCAAATCCATATCCGGTTGCTGCTCTTGACTGTTATGATCCACGAGCAGCTTCTCCCAGCATTTGCGCGAAGAAACACCGTGCTCCGGAGGCATAAAAGCAATCTCAACGCCATCCAAATGCGCTCTCTCACGGTAGTAGCTTGGATTGGCCGCAAGCATAAGCCGATCCTCATTCCATTCGGTAATCATGAAAGGCCCCGTTCCGATCGGGCTGCGCCAGAACGCCTCTCCCTCCTTTAACACCGCTTCTTTCGGTACAATCGAAGCTGTCGTCGAGCACATGAAACGATGAAAAATTCGATTCGGCTTCGCAAGCTCCATTCGGATTGTGCGCGGCCCTACCGCTTCTATTGTCACAACCGAACGCAGCACCCAACTATGCGCCATATCCAACCGCAGTCGCTCAAGCGTAAACAATACATCCTCTACCGTCAGCGGATGTCCATTATGGAAATGAACGCCTTTACGCAGATGAAATTGCCATACCGTCGCATCATTATTACATTCCCATGCATGCGCGAGCGCTGGTACAACCCTGCCGGTTGCCGGATCCAATTCAACCAAACCGTCAAATACTTGCCGGATAATATGCGCATCGAACGAAAAATAGACATCGCCCGGATCGAGCGTAACGATAGGATAATGGACGGGCATCCGCAGCGTATCAACAAGCCTCTTGCCATCGGCTACTTCCGCACGATAGCCAAAATGGTGATTAAGCCACTCCGTGAAACGCTCCTTCACCTGTGAGCCAACCCCATGCTTATGAATGAGCTCGAAAGCGAGCTTATAATCGCCCCGCTGCGCCATTTGCCGCGCCAGATCAAGCAGCATTACATCCCGCTCTACCAAAAAAACAAGCCTTGACCGATTGCCGCGTCCCCGCCCCGGCTGCCACTGGATAAGTCCCTCATCTTCCATCTTGCGCAGCACAAGCTTCACGTTGCGCGTCGTGCAATAGAGCACCTCCGCAAGCTCTTCGAGCGAGACTTCAACAGGCGTGCCAATTGAAATAGATTCCTCTGCAAACCGATGATGTAAGTCCAAATATCGTTCTGCCGTTCCGCTGTGCATCTCGCATTACCTCCTAATCGCCATAAAAGGGGAAGTCTGTTATGAAGATTCTACTCTTTTTATCCCCTTTTAGCGAGCGCATAATAAAGCTATAAATGGCAGAGGGGGAAATGAACATGTTACAGCACAACAGCACCTACGTAACGGAAAAACTGCTGCAGTATCGGCAAGAGGAGCTTGAGCGGAATATACAAAGCGTTGAGCACATCCGCCAGGCAAAAGTAAAACGGCAAGTACAAAAAGCAGTGCCAGCAGCTAATGCTTCGCAACCAGCAGCCAGATTCAAACTGCCCAGCTATCTAAGCAAATGGCTGCTAGCCAAAACCGACACAAAACCCGATCGTTCAGAATGCGAGCGAGGTGAACAAGTTCATGCTGAATGATTGCAAAAGGCGGCCTTCCACTTTATAAAAAGTGAAAAGCCGCCTTCTTCTTTTTTACTCCTCGAACAATCGCTCGCCTCGGTGCAGTCTCCACGCAATCTGCGCCGTATGCGGGAGCTCGCGGGCAGTCGGCGCATGTGCCGCCAAGTAGCGCGTACATGCGAGCAGCATCGTCTCCTGCGCGCGAAGCGCAAAAGCATCCTGCCTTACTGACCAGCGCTCATATTCCGCTATAGCCGCCTCGTACATTTGAAACGTATGGAACTCCGCATCCTCTCGAAGAAGCGCAGCGCCTAGCGTGTTCAGCAGCGCCGCCGCTTCCCCGCCACGCGCTAAATAATCCGCCGTCCATTGCGCCGCGCGATCGACCTGCTGACGCTGATCGAGCAGCTGCAGCAGCTCCTCTGTACTCGGTACAGCCGCTGTTTCACCGCTGTCAGCCGCCACCTTCGGACGCTTCGCCGCCGGAATATTCAAGAAGCGATCGAGATAGACGCTGATCGCCCCGTGGAAGATTGCCCGCTGCACCAGCGGTTCTTCCGAGCGCAGCAGCCGCTCATGTACGGCATGCGCGTACGTGAACGTATGCAGCACCGCGACCCAATCGCGGAAGTCGTTCTGCGTATGGAAACGCACAACCCGCTCCGCTGCGGCAAGCGTCACGAGCTGGGCCAGCTGCGCCGGCGGCATACCGGAGAGCAGCAGGTTCTTCACAAGCTCAATCGTTTGGAGCGGCTGCTCGCTTAGCAGCTGTTCCAGGATGAAACCCTCATCCTGATTCACATTCACGTTTTCGCCTTTGTTCTCACCTGCGCCTGCACCAGCACCTCGCTCCGCCAGCTGCCGCACCGCCTCTTGAATCGGCTCGACCAGGTTAATCGGCGCCTGCCAATGGTGCTGCTCCTCGCTTCGAGTCGGGTTGCCCATCATATGCAGAAGGGATGTCAATATTCGCTTCTCTTGTCCGTCCCCAGCAAGCTCCAATGCTTCGAACGCTTTGTTATGGAAATCAAACACATGCCCGCCGTCGAGATAGAAATGGTCCGTTGCAGCTATAAGCATCATATCCGCGATCCGCTCCACACTCATCCCTTTTTCAATCGCGGTTATAACCAGCTTCTCCGCCCCTTGCGTATCCCGCACTTCGATGCAATTGCGGTACCAACCAGCCAGTCTATCGAAGGATACGTCCGCTGATGGAAGCGCCCCTAGCAGATGGCGGCTGCTTCGGCCAGAACTGTTCCGCGCAACGTGAACAAGCCCCTGATAGAGCGCCAATATTCGTCCTTGCTTATCGAGCTTCGGAATAATCCGGACCATCGCCGTCAGTATGGTGAGACCCGAGTTCCACCCATTGCCGTTCTCGGTGCCGAACTGGATGCCAATCCGCGCGATTTCTGCATCCGGCACATTCGCTTCAACGAGGCCGACGACGGCTTTTGCGATGACGATGCTAATATTTTGCTGCAGCCCTTCCATTAACCGCTCTTTGTACTTCTCAATATGATTCGCCGATCTCGGTCTCGGATTCACATAGACTTGCTCGTCTTCAATCTTCACCTCATAAGACGGCACATCGTCCGCCCAAGGATCAAGCGTCCCGCCGCTGCATACGTCGAACCGCGCGTGATGCCAGTGGCAGGTTAAGATTCCATCGCACAGGCTGCCCATATGAAGCGGAAAACCGAGATGCGGACAGCGGTTATCGACGGCGAAGATTTGATTCTCATGGGAGAACACCGCAATGCCGCCTCGAACGACGGTAGCACCCTTTTCCCGCAATTCTGCGACGTTGCCGGCTTGAATCCAATCTGTCTTCGTACTCATCCATCCATCTCCTCCAATCTTAGTCTCGTATTAGCCAGAACAAAACATATTGCATTGCAGCTGAGCCTGTCAGCACTACCGGCAGCCAGATGGAGTCGAGATTCTTGGAGAAGCACAGCAGCAGCGTGATCGACAGTATCCGTCCCGCATTCAGAAACACCTCGCGCATGACGACCGACTCTACCTTCAGCTGTCCTTTTAACGGAAGTGTTTCGATCAGTCTGTAATAGTAAGAGGTCAATGTGTTGACCGCTAGCGGGTTACAAATCGAGAACATAATCATAAACATGACCACCGTCCATGTCGTCACGTCGTAGAGCAGGAACACCGCCCCGCACAGAATACCGGTCGTCGAGAACAGCACATACTTCCGTACCTGCTCCTTCTTCGCTTTTCGCGAGATGGCGTAGCCTGTTCCAACGGTCAGCGCGGCGAAGAATACGCCGAAGTAGCCAACCCAATCCTCTCGTCCAACCGTTTGATAGAGTAATATATTCGGCAAAAACAGCATAATGCCTTGAAATAAGCCGAGCACGAAGAAAGAGGCCAGCCCCTTGAGCCACACTGCGTTCTTGCGCATGACGATGCCCATTAAATTCAGATGGTATGCGCGATGATGCATCGGAACAGTCGGTATTCGAAAACTTATGATGGAGGCGAGCACGAACATGACGAATGCAAGAAGGAACGTGATGATGTAGCCTTGAAGTCCCTCATTCATACGGATTACAAACCCCGCCAGAGCCGGCCCTACAAGCCCCGCAGAGTTGAAGACTATCATATTAATGGCGAGAAAACGTATCCGGTTCGTCTCCGTGGACACATCATATTGCAGCACGAGATAACCGGTCCAATAAAACCCGCTGGCCATTCCGTGGAAGATCGCGAATAGCATGTACCATTCCGCTACCTTCTCCTGTGCAATAATGACGAGCAGGTAAAATACCGCAATTGTCAGGATGCCTAGTCGATAGGTGACCATCCGGTCCTTCCGTTTCGTAATCCATCCGCCGAGCGCAAAGGCTACAGGCGTGAATAAGAAAACGATCATGTTGTAGAATCCGTTAACCGACAAATCCTGCGTGAGGCGCCATAGATACAAATTCAGAAACAGGCTGGACATCGAAGCGCCGAATTGAAAGCACCCATGAATGATAAGCGCAATGATCGCCTCTCTGCCGAGCTGGCGTTCCTTCGGTACAGGAGCGCTTCTAAACGGGTTGTTCCATCGAATTCCGAGACTTGCCTTCATGTGCGATAGGTCCTCCTCAAGCAAGATTGCAGCTATCTGCTCATCCAATTGCTGACATTGTATCATAGCGACTGATTGTGGTAAGCGCTTTATTTCCCCTTCTCGTTCGAAAATAATGGATCTGCTTGGCCTACGTCCCAATTCAGCGGCAAAATCGGTCTTTTTGCAGGGATACAGTCGATTCGGGCTCTTATGCTTCACTTGACTGAAATTTTGGCGCAAGGTTGGATGCTTGCATGTCTGAAATGACCCCTATAAATGTCCGAATCAAACCCTGTAAGCGCGGACATTCTCTATTACAATGAGGGAGGTAACGATATATCTACAATTGAAGGAGGCCGCTTATCAATGTGGCATGCATCATGGATTTGGGGTTCTGGCGAAGAAAGCCCGCGCAATGCGTGGCGTTGTTTCCGCAATAGCTTTCTATACGAGGCGGAGGGCAGCAGCAATACAACTGTGAAGCTGACGGCAGACTCTCGCTATGTGCTTTATGTGAATGGAGTGCAGGTTGGACGCGGACCAGTTCGGTCTTGGCCGTTCGAGCTTGCCTATGATGAATATGAGATCGGGCATCTATTGAAAGCAGGCAGCAATACGATTGCCGTGCTTGTCTTGCATTATGGCGTCGCGACGTTCCAATATTTGCGCGGCAGAGGCGGCTTGCTGCTGCAAGTAGCTTCGAAGGCTGTGGAGGACGGTACCGAGCGCATCATCGCTGCAACGGACTCGAGTTGGACGACTACGGTACATGACGGTTACGATGCGCGTTCGTCGCGTATTTCGTGCCAGCTTGCTTTTGCCGAGCGATATGATGCCAGAAACGTAAACGATACATGGACGGAAGCGGCGTTCGACGATTCTGCATGGGAATCGGCTGTCGTCATCGGCAATGCCGGCATGGCGCCGTGGACGAGCCTTGTGCCTCGTTCCATTCCGTATCTGACAGAGGAGCCTGTCTACCCTGCCCGCGTGGAAGAGCTGAACTTCGTGAAGCCAGCCGCTTGGAATGGAGTGTTCGATGTTCGCACGCTGCTCATTCCAGATAGCGTCAATCATGCGAATCCGACTTCATTTATTGGTTTTATGGCGACGGTAGTGACACTGTCCGAGGCGGCAACGTTCACGATCGGCAGCGTCGACAATGGGCGAATTCCACTTCGGGTCGGCATCAACGGCAAATGGCTTGATCGTGCAGACTATTATGGCGAAAATCCTCAGCAGTTCGTATCGGCGGAGCTTCCTGCAGGCGAGCATTTTCTACTGTTCGATCTAAGCCGTGGCTCGCACGGTCATGGCTATCACCTCGGACTCCACGCGGATGTGCCGTTCGAGGTGCGCTCTCCGCTTGCGGGAGACAAGAGCGGTGTAGCAGGTGCTTCGAGCTCCGTTCCGTTCGCCGCGATCGGAGCGTTCGACTGGGCCGAGCACATCGACCATCAAGAGGAATCTTCTATACGCAAGGAGCAACCCGAGTATGACCGCATGCTGGGGGTCGGATCAGCGGAGCAGCTGCTAAGCGATTTCTCGGAATGGGTGCGCGAAGTACCGGAGGAGCTGTTCACACGTACCGATGTGTACGGCGAGTCCGTATGGCATGTCGTAGAGCAGCCGCAGCCTGTGCCCGTTCAATTGCAGCAAGTCGTGCTCGCTAGCGGCAATACCGGCGTCGTGCCTGTACATGCGGAGCTGGACACTGAGCTCGTCATTGATTTTGGCCGGGAGCTGTCCGGTTATATTGCCTTCGAGGTCGATGCGGCTGAAGGTACGGTCATCGACGGTTATGGCTTCGAATTCATGCGCGATGGCTGGCGCCAGCATACGTACGAGCTGGACAACACATTCCGCTACACATGCCGTGAAGGCAGACAATCGTACGTGTCGATCGTGCGCCGCGGTCTGCGGTATTTGGCGATTACGGTGCGCGGTGCTTCGCGTCCCGTGAAGCTGGTAGAAGTGAAGCTGCTGCAAAGCAATTTCCCTGTCGCAAATGTTGGTGTGTTCCAATCCAGCAATGCAATGCTGAATGAGATTTGGCGAATTAGCCGTGATTCGACGCGGCTCTGTATGGAAGATACGTTCGTGGACTGCCCTGCTTTCGAGCAGACGTACTGGGTCGGCGATGCGCGCAATGCTTCACTGATCAACTATTACGCTTTTGGCGATGCGGATATCGTTGAACGCTGCTTGCGGCTTGTACCCGGCTCTACATTCCAATCGCCGCTCTATGGCGATCAGGTGCCGAGCGGCTGGAGCAGCGTCATACCGAACTGGACGTTCTTCTGGATCACCGCTTGCCTGGAGCATTATCAATATACCGGCAATGAACAGTTCGCGCGGGATATGTGGCCGCATGTCCGGTTTACGCTGGAGCATTACTTGAAGCACATCGACGAGCGCGGATTGTTCTGCAAGCGGGGCTGGAACCTGCTCGACTGGGCGAACTTCGAGCAGCCGGGCGATGGCGTCGTCTCACCGCAAAATATGTTCCTCGTCAAGTCGCTCCGCGATGCCGCTGCTCTTGCATCGGCTGCAGGCGATGAGGCTGGCGGTATTGTGTTTATGGAACAAGCGTCACTGCTTCGCAGTGCGATCAATGCGCAGCTGTGGGATGCAGACCGCGCTGCTTATCTGGATTGCATCCACATTGATGGCCGTCCATCCACAACGGTGAGCATGCAAACGCAAGTAATCGCTATGCTATGCGACATTGCGGAAGGTGAACGCGCTGAGGTGCTGGATCGTTATGTTGTTGAGCCGCCGGCTCATTTTGTCCAAATCGGCAGCCCATTCATGTCCTTCTTCTATTACGAAGCGCTCGCGAAGCTTGGGCATCAGGACACGATGACGGCAGATATTCTGCACCAATATGGTGCAATGGTCGACAATGGCGCGACAAGCGTATGGGAAGTGTATCCGACGAGCGGCATTACGCATAATCCGAAGATGCTGACGCGCAGCCATTGCCACGCCTGGTCCGCAGGACCGGCGTTCTTCCTCGGCGCCGAGGTGCTCGGCGTACGCGGCGCAAGCCCGGGCTGGACGAAGGTGTCCATTGCGCCGAAGCCGGTCGGCCTAACATGGGCGCGCGGCAGCGTTCCTCTGCCAGGCAGCGGCCGTATCGACGTCTCTTGGTCGCTGGATACGGCGGCGAACGTCATGAAGCTTCGCGTCGTTGCGCCTTCTCGAGTTGAGCTGGCGTATGAGCAGCCGGAAGGCTACGAGCTGGAAATTGATGAGGTTCGAATCGGGTAAGTTAGAAATGCGGTGGGAGTCTACTCTACGGGGTGGCTCTCGCCGTTTTTTGTATTGGAATGTACGGGAGGTTCTTTCTCTTTATCCGCAGCTTTTCCGCCAATGTAGTCCAACTAACCAGCTTCTTTCACTCGATCCGCTGGTTTTCCGCCAATGTAGATACCTACAGTACTCTCTTTCCCTCATTACGCCGGATTTCCACCAATGTAGAGTACCACGTACCCCTCTTTCTACCATTTCACCGATTTTCCGCCTATGTAGGGTAGCACGTCCCCCTCTTCCCCTCATTCTTCCGATAATCCGCCTATAAGCCTCCACTCATACCACTCACCACTTCACATGGAAGGGTTTCCCACCGACTGCGTTGAACTTACAAATACACGCCTATGTCGAAAGGAGCACAACTACCCATGCAACTCACCGATGTTCAAGCTTTCATCCCGCAGCTACGCACAGCGACGGCTATTTCACGGATCCATAAAGGGTTCTCCTATGACGGCAAATATCTCATCTACGAGAACAGCGACAATCCGACCTATGTGCTCCGCACAGCTTCTATTAATGAGAGTGAAAAGAAACGCCTGGAGTTTGAAACGATTGGACGCGTGCATTCGTTTGGCGTTAGAACCTCTGAGCCTATTGCCTTTGGCACACTCGAAGAGCTTGAGTTATGTTACATGGTGCTGCGTTATGTAGAAGGGGAAGACGCTTTAGAGAAGCTGCCGTCCATGTCGGAAAACGAACAGTACGAAGTGGGAGTTGCAGCCGGGCGGGAACTGCGCTTGATGCACAATGTGGAAGCGCCAGGGCACATGGAACCGTGGTCAACTCGCCGGATTGCGAAGCACAACCGCCAGATGGAGGAGTATTTCCGCTGCGGAGTGAAGCTTCCCGAGCAAGCTGCCGTTATTGCTTTTATCGATAAACATCTGACGCTGCTTGAAGATCGTACGAATCGGTTTCAACATGACGACTTCCATCCGGCTAATCTGCTCATTCATCACGGCGCTTACGCGGCGGCTATCGATTTCAATCGGTATGATTGGGGCGACCCGTATCATGATTTCTTTAAGGTCGCCTACTTCAGCCGAGAGGTCAGCGTTCCATTCTCAATCGGGCAAATCGATGGATATTTTGACGGCAACCAAGTTCAAGGCGATTTCTGGAACCTATACGCGCTCTATGCGGCTATGACGATATTCGGAACGATCACATGGACGCTGAAGGTCGTGCCGAAGGACATTGATTCCATGATGGATCGCATTCGTACCCTACTAGACGATCACCAGAATTTCAACAGCGTCATTCCAGCATGGTACAAACATTAGAACAATAGTACAAATAGAAAAGAGCTGCCACCCTCTCAAGGTAAGCAGCTCCCTTCCCTAAACAGCTATACATCCAAATAATAATCTCCGCGCATCGATGCTAACGCCTGCCGGAAGCTACCCTCGTAATTATTGCCCTCTGAGTCAAGCGCATGCTCGCAGCGCGAAACATATGCCATGACATAGGTAGAGGCAGAAGATATTTTAGCCCACTCTTCGCTAGTAAACTTCGAACCGCGCGCTTGCTCATACTCCTTTACGAACGCATGCGACTCTTCTTGAGACGGTGTAATCTTTACAGGTATATCCCATGTGGTCATAAAAGTAGCTGCCGCAATTCCGAGCACGTTCAGCTCATCCTCCAGCTTTAAGCTATCCCAATCATAAACCATCGCAACATCGTTACCCTTGAAACGAAAATGCTTCAGCGACCAATCAAGGTGGCCGAGCACAACTTTGCCGTTGATGCGATTGACGGTTCTTTTAGCCCTGTCAGCGATTGCATCGATCCATTCGGCGCCACCTGCTGTTCGCTCAAAGTTGAATAAGACATTGTGAGGGATCGGATACAGCGTTTCACTCGCACAGAATCTCCCTGTAGCAAATCCTTCCGTATCCTTATACGGCTCGGTGCTCTTAATCAATCGAGCCAACGTAAAGGCGATTGCTTCCCGAATTGCCGGTTCATGGGCATCCCGCAGCTCGCCAGGAGCGGCGAATTCATCAACGGTTGCAATTCCATTACCTAACTCCGCAGGCTCTAATAGTACGCGAGGACAAGGAAATCCGCTCTCCGCAAGGGATCTCTGCACACCTGAAACAGCGCTTAGATACGGTTTGCTAATGGCTGTTATCGTATCCTCTGATGTAGGCCTGTGCACTTTGACAAAGATTTGATTGCCGTTCTCTAGCTCAAAGCCAAACGATGCGCCGACGCTAAAGCTAATGTGTAGACAGGCGCGTATCGGGCTGCTCAATCGACTTCTACAGAAGTTGTTCATGTCTGACACAATTTGATCGGCGTCTGACATGCCAAGAATGGAGTTGCAAAGAATAACGTTCTCGCTGTCTTCAAATGAGTTAAGCAGTGCTTCTCGAAAATCCACTATGTTCAATCCCCTCGTATCTATGCTGCTTCTACCCTTTCAACCGAACACTTCCCGCATCCCCGTATAGCACATCGAGCGACTTCTCCAGTTGCCCTGTCTCGGCGTTTCTCTGCTGGCGGTACGTGCCCCAAGCAGTGCCGATGCTCCAGAAGCAGCTGAAATCATCCTGTTCAATGACTGGCGCGAAGCTGATTGTCCCTTCACGCATATCGTAGGTGAAACCGCTGAGCGATAGCAGCACAGCCCAGCTCGCAAGTGAACGCGCATAGTGGTAGCCGCACTCTTCCTCCGCCCACGGATTGCGACGGTAGCCATCATGACGGTCGCGGACCGCTTTGACAAGCGTTAGCCCTTCCTCAATCATGCCCTCGTAGATAAGATGAGCGGCAACATGGTACTCGATGCCCGTCCACACTTCGTCCGCGTAAACGAATGGAACCTTCGGACGTCCGCCATGCGGCCACGAGCAGAGCAGCAGCCCCTGTTCATCATTAAGCGTATACGTGCGCTGCACATTGGCATGTTCATAGAAGTCGGTGCGGAAGTTGTAGCGGAAGATCGAAGCGACCGCTTCTTTCACGTGCGCTTCCGGCAATATATAACCAAGTCCCGCCACATGAGCGAGGAACTGGCCGAACACTTGGTCCGACAGGCAGCCGATTCCGTACTGATACAGATGCGAATTCACATCGTCTATGCGCTGCACGTAGTACTCGCCGTTCCAGAGCAGCTCGTCGACCCGCTTCTGCCCGCGCTCGAACGCCGCTGTATATCGCTCTGCTCGCTCCGTATCACCTACGAACGCTGCCATCTCGGCACCAGCCTTCAGCGCTGCGAGGAAGAGCGAGTTCGCCAGCGAGTTCGGTCCAAAGAACTCAATATCGTACGTATTATGCTGCTCGCTGTCCAGCACGCCATCTCCGTCCGAATCCCAGTGGCCGAATGCAAAATCTAGCGCCAGCCCCGCCTTCTCCCATAAGCCGTGCAGGAAATCATGATCGCCGCTTAGCTTCCACTCGCGATACAGCCGGACAATCGTGCCCATCTGACCATCGACGGCTGGCGGCATGTTCTGACGCCCCATGCCGAACGTCTGCTGCGTGCGGAATGCCATATTGCCGGTCTCGTCTGTTTCAATGAGAAACTCAACATTTCTCGCGCTTCGTTCCAGCTCAGGGAACACGAATGCCGCTGTCTGCGCATAATTCCATACATGTGTACAGGTTCCGTGGCAGCTGCCATGCTGCGAATGGCTTCCTTCGAACGCGTAGAAAGTGCCCCCTTCGACACGGAAGCAGGTTGGACTGCGCAGCACCGTCATGTTCGCAGACAGCGCATCGATAACATATGCAGGCAATGTGCTGCTGAACAGCGCTTGATGGAACGAGCGCGTGCCCTTCTCCAGACGATCCAGCTCGTCAATTAGGTAGCGTCCAGCGTCCCAAGCATCTGCAAACTTGGTCGCATAATGGTTGCGGATGATCTCCCCCGGCTGAATCTGATAATCTTCATCCCAATGCTTAGGCCGGTTCGGAAAATGCCACGCCAGCACGAACTCGAACGTCTTCTCTTCGCCAGGGAGCAATGTCGCATAGCTGCCAATGGAGCCTACTCGCAGCCGTGATTGCGGCGCAATCGCCACTTGCCCGTTCCCGACAACCGGAATTTGCTCGAGCCTTCCATCCTCGGCAAAATCATCCCAAAACTCGTGCGCACCATCCCACCAGCTGCCGATCTGCCAAGTCGGCTTCATAGTCACATCATCCGCCGTTGTCATGAGGCTCATGCTGCCATTTCGCAGGTGATCAGCAGGCAGCTTCGGCGAGGTGAAATGAACGCCTGTCACTTGCCCTTCCTCACGCAGCTCGTTCACGCCGACTTCGGCGACGAGCGTATTGTCGAACCGATCAAGTCCCTGCCAACCAACCGGATTGGACAAGCTGCCTACAATGGACACATCGACCGGCAGCGATGACGGATTGCTCACCTTGTAGCGGAGCACAGCCGCAGGAATGCCGGAGTCGTCCGCATGGAGCGGAATAAATGGCGTAAACGCTTCCAACTTTACGTTAACAGGCAGCGACGCATCCTCGAACTCCACCTCTGCCAGCGGATATTCTCCGCGCAGCTTCGATGCTTTCAACCGCGGCAGTCCCGCCATCGTGCCGGCATGATACCCTT
Organism: Paenibacillus sp. sgz302114; assembly: GCF_056120345.1. Lineage (NCBI taxonomy): Bacteria > Bacillati > Bacillota > Bacilli > Caryophanales > Paenibacillaceae > Paenibacillus > Paenibacillus sp. sgz302114. The sequence continues at coordinate 15,636 of NZ_JBVYOI010000001.1, read as the reverse complement.
TGCCGTTCAGCCCATAAGGGGGCTGAAGCTCAGCTTCCAACACCTTGGCGATTGGCTCGCCGCCTCCATGCGCCTTCGCCCAAATCGCGAAAAAGCTATAGTAGAGCTGATTGCCTTTGCCCGGACGGTTAAAAATTTCAAAATCTCTAAGCTCGCCGCGTGCCCCGAGCGAAATATTGCCAGTACCGATACCGCCAAGCAGAAAAGCGGCTTCTCTTGCATCATGCTTGAACTCACGCTGCTCTCCTCTAGCGAACAGAACGTCTTGCGGATACGCTTTCATTTTAGACTTCGAATCCATTTGCTTCTGCATTCAATTAACCCCTTTGCTTAGTAGCGTTGATTAATTAACGGAATCATGTAGTAATTCGCAGCTGATGCGGGATATCCTTCTATGCCCAAATGCAGAATCTTGTTCAAATGAAGAACTGTCATTGGTCGGTAATCGCAAGGTATCGTTTCGGCTCAAAGTTGACAACAACTCCGTAAACAATGCGAATGTTGTGAAAATAGACGTCTACGATGCTACATCGGGTACGAGCGTCGTGCAAGCGGACATCGCGCGGCAGCAGTGTACAGCGGCGAATCAGTATCAGGATTTCAGCCTCAGCTTCAATCAGACGCTGAAACCCGCCGTCATGCAGCATGACGGCGGGTTTATGTTATTCAGCGCGGTTATAAAGTGCCTTCAATCGCTCCCGGCTTGAAGGCGATTGCGGCATGTTACGGACATCGGTATTGTCCGTGATCTGGTCGATGCTGCCGATTGGACGGTGCTCCGCCAGCCAGCGGATATCGCTGTCCTGGATGCGCTCTCTGAGCGAAACCGCAATGTCGCCGCCATTCATGACGTTGAATGGACGAGTGAAGAAAGGCATCGCTTCCTCCCCGAGCGGCGTTTCCGTCAGCCCCAAATCGTTATGCATCCGGGCCAATATGCGGTACACGCGATTAAATGCGCCTTCCCGAGCTTTCCAGTTCATGGCCGTCTGCGCTTCCCACAGGAGAGGTGACAATTGCTCCGCGCAGTTCAGCTGCTTAAACGCAGTCCCGAACCATTTCGGATACGGCGCATACTTCCGCTCCATCAGGAAGCACAGATTCATCACATCGCGAACGATGCGGGAGCCCATGACGGCGGAGCCAAGCTCGTCGCCTACATAGCCGGCCCGGTTCATAAGATGCTCCTCCTGCCCGATCCGCTGCCAGGTGCAGGTGATCAGATAGAGCCAGATGTCATCTGGATAATAGGCGAACCGTTCACGCAGCTCCTCCAACTGACCGGCTCCGTCCTTAAACACTCCACCGCTTGTTAGCTCAAGCAGCGTCTGCGACGGGAAGGTGAGCCAGTCGAGCAGCGCGATCGCCGCATTCCAATCTATTCCAAGCCTATTATTCAAAAAGCTCTCTACAGTCGTAATGCGCGTCATGCAAGCATCCACCGGAAAGCCATAGAAGTGCTCAGGCGCACGCTTCTCAAGCAGCGCACGCAGCTCATCCACCGCCTCAGCTGGAAAGCTATCTCCAAGGAACAAGCATACACGCGGTCCCCAGTCGTGATCCTGCGACATTTCGGTATCGAAGCCAAGCACTTCACTGCCTGGTCCAATCAATGCTGCGGCATAATCGTCCGATGCCACATACTCGCGCATCAGCGGTTCTACGATTTCATGATAAAACCTTCTACTTAGTTCGATCCCCTGCATTTGGTTTCGTTAACCCCCGTAAAAATAAATTCTCCCTCTCGTAAGTCAATATAACTGGTAATTCAACTTTTGAGCAGGAAGCACCTCCAATATTGACTAATCTATTTCGAATTACTCATTAATAGATGCCAAGTGCTTCAGCTTATCCGGATTGACCACCAGGAACAACGAAGCGATCTGCGCCTCCCTGATATCGACCGTCAGTACAAAATAAGGCTGTCCGTACGCATAGCCAATAACTCCGGTAGCTCCGTTCACAGGAGCAAAAGCAAAGCTGTTCCCTTCCGGAAGCTGCTTCTCCTGCAGTCCGAAGAAGAATGCCGCAATGCGATCCGCTCCAACAATCGGTCGAACCGCTGCCCTTACTTTGCCGCCGCCATCCGAGTAGAGAACGGCTCCTTCCTTCACAATGCTTAGCAGCTGCGGCATGTTGCCGGAGGATAGCGCCTGCACGAACTGTTCGACGAGAGTCGTCTCCTTCGGCTCTACATTCACGCCAGCCAGCTCCCGCTCCTGCTCCGGAATTCCGCTGATCGCAAGCTTCGCCCGGCGGAAGATTTGACGGCAATTCGTGCTGGTCTTGCCAACGATCTCTGCGATCTCCTCGTATTCATATTGCAGCACTTCACGGAGCAGGAAGACTGCCCGCTCCACCCAGGAGAGCTGCTGAAGCAGCAGCAAGTAGGCGGTCGACAGCGACTCCTTCTGCATATAAGAGCTGAACGGCTCATCATCGGCGGAATGACTGGTCTCCACTAGCGGCTCTGGCAGCCAAGGACCAACATACACCTCGCGCTGCTTGCTCGCTGATCGGAGGCGGTCGATGCAGCGGTTCGTGACGATTTTGCACAAGTACGCTTTCGGATGCCGGACGTCCTCCACCTTCATCTCACTCATCGCGAGAAAAGCTTCTTGCACGATATCTTCCGCATCCATTACACTGCCGAGCATGCGGTAGGCTAGCGCAAACAATAACGGTTTATAGGCAGCATAAGCCTTAGCAGCCGCTCCAGCTCCTTCTGTCTGTTCCATAGGATGCACCTCCTCCAACCATTAATCGTGGTTACTAACAATCGCTTCGGCCGCTCTTCTGGCGCTTGCCGCTGAAGCGTCCGCCAGCAGCTCGCCATGACTCACCCAGTCACCTGCCACGTACAACCCGTGAATCTCCGGCACTTCCGGGCCTACTGCCGTATTCATCTTCCCGCGGTGCGGGTAATCATGCACGACGGTGATGTGGGGCAGAAACTGCTTGGCAATGACCTCCTGCTCCCATCCCGGATGGAGCATCGTCATCGTCCCCTGCAGCAGCTTCTCATCCGCCTTCGGATCAGACGTTCCGGGACTATTATATTTAATCAAATGAACGACGACTTCGCCGTTATCGCTCAGTTTCGCACCTACTGAATGCTCGGAGAAGAATACCGGCTGATCAAGGCCCAGCGCAAGATGCCGCCCTTTGGTCGGAAGCTTGCGTAAGCCAAGGTCCATACATGCCGCCGTTACCGGCCTCGCTTCCGTCTTCCAGCGCTGCAGCGCCGTCGCTTCTGCGCCTTGCACGAGCTTCGCGCTCTCCGATGGCGATGCGGTGCTTATCACGTTCGAGACGGCAAGCTCTTCGCCATCTGCAAAAACCAGCCTCTGCACGCGGCCATTAGCATGCTGTATCTCACGAATGGACCTGCCACTGACGATGTGCGCCCCTGCTTGCCGCGCCTTCTGCCGCAGCTGCTCAATAATGGTCTGCCAGCCTCCATTAATGTAGAGCACGCCGCCCTTCAACGAGCGCTGCACTTGCGCAAGCGCAGGTGCAGCAAGCTGATAATCGGGATCAAGCGTATAGGTTGCCGTTCTGCACAGCGCGTAGAAAACATGTCTCACCTTCGGGTCAGCCACTTCCGCCTCTGCCCATTCGCGCACACTCATTGTCGCAGGCAGCCGCTGCGCGTCCAGCTTGCTGAGCTTCAGCATAAGACGCATCAGGTTTATTTTACCAGACAAGGTCAGCAGCTTCGAGGTCAGCATACTAATTGGATCTGGCGATAACGAATACAGCTCCTTGTTCCAGATGACATTCGTCTTCGTCGAAGGTGGCCCACCCTCAAGACTAATGCCATGCTCCTGCAAAATCTGAAAGGCGCGCCCCGTCTTGTACAGCGCATGACCGCCCATATTCAATTGAATGCCGTGCTCTGTATTCGTCATCGCCCGCCCGCCGAGCCGGCTCGACTTCTCAATGACGATAACCGAGCGTCCCATCTTCGCTAATTCAAGCGCTGCAAGCAATCCTGCCAATCCTCCGCCAATTACGGCTGTATCATAGTGTTCCATCTGCATCTCAATCACCCTCCGTGTGTGGTCTTCATGAAATAAGGCGAATGAGAGGGGGATTTTGTGACAGAGGGATAGAAAAATGTACAGCGAACTCCACCTGCATAAATTTGACGAAGCATGTCAGTTTTTAGTGCTATGGTCACTGGTTAATACGCATTCTAGTAACATATGCTGTATCTATTAAACTATTAAATACGAAAAACTCAACCTTCGGAGGACTTCCAGATGCACACGATTCTCGAACAATATATTTCGCTAGCCAAGGGCATTCAAGCTTTGTACCCGGACGATGCCCACATCGCTATCTTCGATTCGGAGAAGCTCATCCATAGCTTGCCTGGCACTACGGTTAATCTTGGCTTGCAGCTTGGCATGCCGATTAGCGCTTTCAAAGGACTTATCCCAGAGAAAGTCATGAACACGAAGGTTCGCCAGACGGAAGATGCACCTGCTGGCAAGCTGCCCGTACCGGTCAAATCGGTCGGCATTCCCATCTTCGATGAGAACGAAGAAATGATCGGGATCGTTGCAGTTATTTCATCGGCGGTACAGATGTATTCGCTACGGGATGCATCGACGAAGCTGATCGAGCTGCTGTCCGGGATGTCGGATACGACGAACCAGATCTCGCTCGGCTCGCACGAAATTACGCAGCGACTGCAAGGAGTATCGGAATCGACGCAGGTCGTGAAGAAAGACATTCAGCAAATTCAAGAGACACTCCTGTTCGTCGAGGAAGTCGCTTCCCAATCGAACCTGCTTGGCCTCAACGCTGCTATCGAAGCGGCGCGTGCGGGGGAGCATGGCAGAGGCTTCAATATCGTCGCTACCGAGATTCGTAAAATGTCCGATAAGAGCAAGGAAGCTGCACAGACGAGCAAAGATCAGCTTGAAATCATTCTGAAAGCTTATGAAGAATTGAATAATGCGATGCAGCAAATCGCCGCCATCACTGCCCAGCACAGCGCTGGACTTGAAGAACTTAATTCGACATTCTCGCATATTGAAGGTATCGCTAGTACGTTGAAATAATGCAAAAAGGAGCCTGACGGCTTGGTCGTCGGGCTCCTTTTATATATATTCGCCACCACCTTTAACAGTAGCTAATGTTCATTTCGAGTTCACCGGCATAATCGTACTGCTCGCTCGGAGACACTTTCAGTTTGGTCCGGATACCGGAGCTGATGCTGAAAGCCGCTAACGCAAGCACGGCTGCGTCCAGAATATCGTCCTTCGCGACTGCATTCGACCTCGCATGGCTGAGCATGGACTCTATTACTGCTGCGGGAATGCCGGCGTTTTGCAAAATAAAGGCGCGTTCGGCAATCCCTTCCTTTGCCTTCTTGTTATGCCCGAGTTCTATATTCCCATTGAACCGCTGAAAATTCAGCTCGGGGTGCGATTCCTCCATGAGATGCTGAATTCCATATGGGAGATTCGCCTTCATGAACAGATCCACTTCTCTTATCTTCGGGATAATGTTCTCCGATTGATTGGACAGCTTCTTCTGCACGATTGCAAAATTCGTCTCCGATGGCGTCTCCGAATACGTCGCCTGCCTGGTCGGCGTGTTAAACACGCTGCTCTTGCGCTTCACCGGCAGCAGCTTCCGGCAACCGGCGTCGCTTATGCGCAGCGAATGTGTGTTATTGCTGCCTTGCTCCCCCTCCGGAAGACCGATCGGCATGTCGATGAAGACGAGCATGTCTGCGCAGCGTTCGGGCTGCAGCAGTGCCCATAGCTCCGTTATATTAGAGGCTAGCAGCAGTTCGGCTGATGCTGGTGAGTCCTCTATGATTACCGCCGCCCACCCTGATCGGCAGCCGTCAATTCCAATTCCTCGTGGCATTTACGGTTCCCTCGTTCCTTTCGCATTCGCAAGCATTGCACCTTTTCTATGAATCTAGCATTTACTATAGGGATCATACTCGAAAGGGGGACCCTATAATGGCTCGTACAAAAGCAGTTCAACAGCCTGATCTCGTTCTTATTACTTGGTCACGCAACCCTCTGATCTCCGGTTCTGCTCGCAGAAGTCCGCGTCATCGGCAGCGCTTATCCTTGCGGGAATAGCCTATTTGCAGGAGGCCTGCTCATTAACGCCTTAAATTGCTTGCTTGATAACGACATCGGCTTCAAAATCGTCTACCGCAAAAAAACATCCGACATCAGCGGTATCCTCTTGCTGAAGCGCTACCGCTAACAGATGAAAGAGCAGCTCCTCCAAGCTGCTCTTTCGTTTAGTACAGGCTGGTGCGGTGATAAGTGAGGATCTGAGGAACCGAGTTAGACGCTTCGAGCCGAAGCTTACAGCAGCTCCGATTCGCATTCGCTGAACAACGCCTTCATGCGATCCCAGCTGCGGTCGGTCGACCTATGGATCTCTTCGATAAGCGTGCTAATCGTACCCGTCATAATAAGCAGGTACCGTGCTTCTTCTGGCGCCGGGTTCCAATACGTATGCGCCTTGCCGCTCGGTACGATGACCGCTTGTCCGCTGCTAGCTTCGATAATTTCATCATCAATTTGGAAAGCTAGCCGTCCCTCGAGTACATACCACGCTTCATCATCAACAAGATGCCGGTGCAGCGGCGCAATTGGCATCGGTTCACAGCCCTCCGGCGTCCCTTCGGCTTTCCAATCTGCAATGACCAGCTTCGATCCGGTTGGTTGAAACGACTGGCCGTTTAAGAGAGATGATAGGAAGTTCTTTTCGGGCATGAATTTGGAGTCTCCTTCGAGTATGAGTAAGTGAAATATAACTTAGGTCTGAATTTATAAATACCTTCTCAAATTATTCAGAATGACCGTATAGGCATTCGGCCATAAATGAATGCCTTCCACGGTGAATTCCGGCTTCAAATTTCCTGTCTCATCTGTTAAGCCATCGTTCACGTTTATGAATGAAAATCCATGCTGCTTGGCTAATCGTTCGATCGCTTCGTTCGCCTCTAGAATGTTGGCGTTTGTTCGGGTGGCAAACATCGGTATCTTATCGATTTCATCAATTCCGAAGTCCGCTTCCGCATTGATCGGATAGTAGGCCATCACGAACACTTCGCACTGTGGCAATCGCTCTCTAATCTGATCCAAAATGTTAGTGTAATTCGCAAGCAGCGTATCCTTGCTGTACCCGTCATTCCCAGAGGCTCCGATATCATTCGAGCCGATATTAATAAAGAGCTTGCTTGGCTCCAAATCAAAAATACAGGCATCCATCGATTGCAGCAGATCCGCGGTCGTCGTACCGCCAATTCCACGATTATAGATGACAAGATCAAGACCAAGATTCAACGTCAGCTGCATTTCATAGATTGGAAATCCTTCCATTAGCGAAGATCCTACAAATAAGATTTGCCCTTTTTTGGCGTGCTGGTTCAGCATCCGGTATTCATTGAGCTTGGAATCGTTCATAACAATCGCTCCTGATTCGAACTCCATGCACGAAGAAGCCACCGAAATCGGCAGCTCTGTCCGGCTGCCTCATGACAGGCAGGAGTACACGATATTTTTTAATCGAGGATGTACGTAAGGCTCCTGATTGTTTATCAAATGCTGCGCATACATGACGGTCAACTGCGACTCGGGATCGATGATCGCGAAGCTCCCGGCCGCGCCACTCCAGCCGAATTCGCCTAGCGGGGACAATGAACCGCTACCCGCTTTAGAGACATGGGTTCTTACACCAAGCCCATAACCGTAACCGGCGTGATGCTCCCAGTTGTAGTCGCTCCGCGTGTGCTCGGTTAGATGGTCTGTCCTCATCAGATCGACGCTGGCAGGTGACAAGATCCGCATGCCCTCCGGGCTTGTGCCGCGATTGGTCAGCGCGTTCAGGAAAAGCGAATAATCGCTTACGGTTGACAGCAGGCCTGCTCCGCCGCTGTCGAACTCCGTGCCGATGCGATACCAGTTGCCGTCCATCCGCACGGCCTTGCCAAGCGCATCATTGAATTCATATTGCGGCGCAAGACGGCTAAGCTGCGCTTCCGATAGATGGAAGCCAGTGTCCAGCATACCTAGCGGCTCAGTAATTTCTTCACGCACGTATGTGCTGAACCGCCTTCCGCTGACCTCCTCAACGAGCGCTGCAAGTACGTCATGGCACAGGCTGTAGTTCCACCGGGTCCCCGGCTCGAACAGCAGCGGCTCTTTGGCGAGCGCTTTAGCAAACTCGCGGGTCGGCATCCTCCCATTCGTGCGTTCCATTGCCTCCCGAATAGAAGGTGAAGCGAGGTCGTAGGAGAAGCCGGCCGTCATCGTGAACAGATCACGAACCGTTATCGGACGATCCGCCAACTCCGTTATAACGCCACCCTCCGTCTGCTTCTTGCCCACAACTACCTCGGCAAACTCTGGCAGATAGGTAGAGATAGAGTCGCCGAGCAGCATCGCTCCCTTTTCTACCAACTGAAGCGCGGCCGTGCACGTCAGTATTTTCGTCAGCGAATAGAGATAGATAATTCTGTCCTCATCAATTGGTGTCTTCGCTTCCAGGTCGGCATAGCCTGCACGGTAGCGGAAGACCGTCTCATTGTGGTGCATTACAAGCACTTCCGCCCACGGAATGCGCCAGGAGGTGATGCGATCGATAAACTGGGACAATGGCGTAAAGTCCATATTTCCTCATCCTCTACTAGTGATCTCTTGTTCATTATTGTACATGTTGACCGTTCCTGCAAACCCCAAAAAGGGCTGCGGGTCTAAGTTAGAGTTAGATTCGCTTCCGCTGCCCAAACTAGAGTATAGTAGGAGTAATTGAAAATATATTCCAGGAGGGCACACGATGTCACAGGAGATTTGGATTAACCTGCCGGTCAACAATGTCGAGAGGTCAACTGCCTTTTTCAATGAGATTGGACTCGATGCGGTGAGCTTTGGTAACGAGAGAGCCAAGCTTGCTATTGGTCAAACCACGATTCTGCTGTTCCCGAATGCGGCCTTTGAGAAATATACGGGTGCAAAAACCGCAGATACTTCCAATAGCGCGGAAGTCATATTTTCCATCGGCGCTGATAGCAGAGAAGCAGTAGATGCCTTTATTCAAAAAGTAGAGCTTGCCGGAGGAAGCATCTTTGGCAAGCCTAGTGAAATTGAAGGCTGGATGTACGGTGCAGGATTTGCCGACTTGGACGGTCACCGCTGGAACCTGCTGTACATGGATACGAGCAAGATGCCGAAACGCTAATACGGAAACGCTGGTTACCTGGTTAAAGGTTACCGGCGTTTTTTTGTATCTATAACTGTTTTTGACAAAGAAATAAGCTCGTTTAGACCAAGAATAACTCCAAAGAGGCTACTATAATAAAGTTATTATTGTATCCATAAGGGAGTGGCATGCATTGAAGAGAACGGTTATTGACAATAAAGGAATACCTCCTCTTGCTGGCATTTGTACGTACGAAGATGCATGCAAGCCCGGATTCACCGTTGACCGAAGCGTCGATCTACTGAAACGGTTTAACTATATTTCTAAAGGACTCAATCAAATGCTGGCCGCCCATCTGGCACGCGTGCCCGAGTGGGAAGTGAAATGCGCCTTCGGCTATCATCTGTGGCTCGACGCCGAACACAGCGCCGCCATCCGCAAACGAGTGTCCGAGATGCGCGAGCCGCCTCTCGGTCTTGACCAAGTGCCTGATGAGAAGCTTCGCGTCTGGCTTGACGAAGCGATCCGCGGCGATGATACGATCGAGCTGCTCGTCGGATTTTATCGCGTCATTCGCGCGGAGATCATCAAGGCGATTAACCGTTATCTTGATGAGATGAACCGGATTGCAGAGCATCCTACCTACCGTCTGCTGCGAGGAATGCTGCAGGATCAAGAGGAAATGCTGGCATGGGGTGAGCAGGCGCTGGCCGCACTGGTCGATTCTCCTGAGAAGGAGCGTCATGCAGAGCAGTGGGAGCAGCATCTCCAAACATTCCTTAATGAAGCCGGGGGCATGTTCGGCGATGACACGCTAGTAGCGTGTGCGCTGACGCCGCGCTCCGACGGGCAGAAGTACGAGATGGACCCTGCGCCGAGAAGAGATGAACGGTTTATTGACCCTTACAATACATCCGCGCAAATTGATGCGTATTTCTGGGACGACAGCTGCTCTCCGGAAGAGCGCGCGTATTCTCTCGTCTACAAACGGCTCCGGGAAATGGACGTGCCAGAATGGATGGGGCCTATTTTATACAAAATCGAAGGCAAACCTTGGGAGTACTATACCGATCTAAGCCGACAGCTGTGGGATGAAACACGGCATGCGATGCTCGGAGAAATTGGCCTCTATTACGGCGGCGTTCCGTTCTATAAATATCCGATTCCGATGGGAGCGTCCATGATTCTGAACACGGATCTCAGCCCTACAGAGGCACATCTTATTCTGTGGCGGATCGAGCAAAGCCTCATGCCGAAACAGACCGGCAAGCAGAAGGAATGGGAAATCGCCAAGGATACGGGCAACCCCATCGCCAAGCTGATCCAGGATTATGATTGGGCAGACGAGGTATTGCATGCCCAGATCGGTCGCAAGTGGCTCGTACCGGATTACGGCAGCTTGACGGCGACGACGGAAATTGCGGATCAAGCCATGAAAGTATGGTCGGAGGCGGCAAAAAAGACGGAGGCATGGTCAGAGCACAAGGAATGGTGGCCGCAGCTGGTCGAGGAACTCCGGGAGAATGCGAAGAAGCTCGCGACGACTTCTGGCTAATTAACAAACAAGCCATGTGCCCTTACGGGTGCATGGCTTGTTTGTTGTCTTTTTTATTGAGTTTCTTCGTTGCTTTTATACTCCAAAATATCACCAGGCTGACAATCCAGCGTCTTACATATCGCTTCTAAAGTTGAAAAACGAACCGCTTTTGCTTTCCCATTCTTCAGAATAGAGAGATTCGCCATCGTAATTCCAACCCTCTCCGAAAGCTCGGTTACGCTCATTTTCTTCTTTGCCAGCATCACATCAATATTGATAATAATCGCCATGATATTCACCTCAGATCGTCAAATCAGATTCTGATTTTATAAGAATAGCTTCTTGTAAAAGTCTTTGGAGAACAGCAGCGAATACGGCGATTACCATAGAGGCGAAAATAATGACCGATCCCATTGGCATGAAGCTTGGAGGGTCAACTTTCTGCGCCATGAGGTAGTAAAGCGGCATGCCTAACAGGTACACGATACTGATTGTGACGGCACAGTATTTTATATTTTTTAAAGCCTTTACGGATAATTCCGAGAATGCTTGGTTCTTATCAATGTAGTTTAAAACCTTAAAAGCTTGATACAAAGCGAAGTAAAAAGGTATCGCTGCCGCGTACATATCGATTAATACGAGTGATTTCATATATGCAATATCTGGATACGATTCCCCAGCAAAAGTCCCGATCCTTGGCACCAAAAATATGCAGAATGCAAGAACTGGGATCCCCATAAGAATATCAGCCATCTTCAAAAAGAGTGTTGTTCCTCGTTTCATAAAGAGCACCTCGCTAAACTAATTATGAAATGATTCTAACATATTTTTTATTGTTTTACAATAAATTAGTATCGTTTATTATTACTTTGTTGTTGTTAATTGATCTTTTTATTTTAATTTAAAGTCTGTTCTATATACCTCCCGTTAACGGAACAGACCGCCAATCTTGGCAGCCTGTTTTTGTGCTATTTGATTTCCACTATTGCCATCCCTTGATATGGTAATGGATGTGAAACACATCCTGCCCGCTTTTTTCCCCGCAGTTATTATTCATACTCATTCCTTCGAGATTAAACTGACGGTACATTTGCTGTGCAATCTTATGAATATGAGAGATGACAGGTAATTCCGCTTCTTCTACGTTCATCAAGGTTGGAATGTGCTTTTTCGGAACAGCCAACAAATGAACAGGGGCAGAAGGGTCTTTACAGTGAAATACGATAACTTGGTCATCCTCATATTCTACTTTTGCCGGAAGTTTTCTGTCGACAATTTCACAGAAGACGCAGCTCGACTCCATTTTGCGATCGCCTCCATAACTTGGGTCAATGTAGAGTTTTTGGTCGTTTATTTCGAGTAATACGTTTGCCCAGCCGATTGATCGTAGATCGTATGCAAATTGCATTATTCTTCACCAATCTTTGTTCTCGTTTCACATGTAACTCTCCTGCCCTTTAGTTGAGAAACGGCAGTCTTCTGCAGGCTGTTGCGAATTACAGCTTCCTTACCATTAACGTCACAACTCACTACAATGATAAATGATTTCTCTGGATAGTTACTCTGAAATAATTTTTTCCATTCGTAAATGATATCAAGTGCAATCGAGAGATTTTCCAAGTGTAAGTGATTTATTGACACTTCACAGTCAGTCCTGTCAAAATAGCTTGTCTTATCCAATCTCATCGGATGGTCATGAGCAAAACTGCTGATTAAAATACAGTCATCCCATTCAACAAAATGAGTGTACTCATCGTCTGCGATTGTCCCTTAGCTCAATGAAGCGGCGCCAGTTTTTAAACTTTGTTTCATCAGTCTACAACTTTATTTTTCGATTCCAACACTTTATTCCGATTCAATACTTTATTTTTCTTTGGACACCTGAGTTACCTCTCTGGACTAGCTGCTGTCGCAACATACCATTTGCAAAAGCTGGAAGACATTCGCTTGCTTTCTCAGACCCTCCATGCCATCATCAAGAAAAGAAGTATTGGCAAGCGTACGGTGAAAGGGCAGGGAGTCTCACATGATTCAATTCAATTCGGATACTTATCAAGTCGCATATGCGGGAGAACACGTGCATCTCCTGCCCAAGGAGTTCGCGCTCTTCCGATTTCTCTACGAGCATGCTGGACGCTTGTTCACCCGGGAGGCCTTGCTTGATGCCGTATGGCCAATGGAAGCACCGACCGACCGGACCGTAGATGACCACATCTACCGTGTTCGGAGAAAATTGGCCTGCTGGAACCACCTGCTCCGCGTTGAGACCGTCCGCGGCCAGGGCTACAAGCTCATGCGCTGCACTCCCGAATCGAAAGTTAATCCTCTAAGCTTCGACGAACAGTTCGCGGTGGACGTAAAGCGTTTATTCTCCAGGTATCACGGCCTTGGCATGGGAGCGGCCATGCAGCTGCTGGCAGAGAACCGTGAGGTTCTAAGCTTGCCCGGAGACCCTTATAATGACGCCTATCTGCGTTTTATTCGCGGCGATTTCGAATGGCTCCTAACAACTGACAGCATTTCCCTCTGGCAGAAGTTGACTTATGCCGTATATATCCACTCCATCATTCAACCGGAGCCTGCAGCTACACTCCCTTACATCGTAAAGCTTCTTGGCAAAGACAACATCAACACACTGGAATGGCGGCATGACTTGCAGCTAAGCCTCATTCTCCTCTATACGGAAGCCGGCAAGCCGGTTAATGCACGAAACGATCTCGAAGCGATCCGGCAGGAGATTGAAGCGCTCAACTCCCCTAGCTTCAAGGCGGTCTTCCTGCTTAAGGAGACGTATCTGGCGATATGGACGGGTAACCTCGAGACTGCAGACGCCAAGCTCCGCGAATGCGATAAGCTCCTGATACATCATCCGATCAAACGCGAGCGGGGAGCTTATCTTGTGGCACTGGCTATGCTCCTATACCGGCAAGGAGACATTCCCGCCGCGAGGCTTGCTCTGGATGAAGGGGTGGAGACGCTTCGCCATACGGAGTTCTTCCCCCATCTGCTATCTAGCTTAAATACAATGCTGCGATTTCTCTCCATCCACGAGTGCGACGAAACTTATCGGCTGGCATATCAACGACAGTGGGACCAGCTTGCTGTGCGTTACCGTTTTGAATGGCTGCTGCCTCGTACAGAGGCGTTGTTTAGAATTCATCTCTGATCATTCTCTGACAATCCCCTGATACGATTGAATCATAACGATTTTATTCAGGGGGTTGTCTTTCCGATGTTAAGAAAAAACCGCTCGTTCACAAAAATGTTCGCCGCTTACGGCATCTCGGCTTTCGGCGACTATTTTGACTTTATGGCAGTTACGATTCTTCTCGGCTTCATTTGGAAGGCAGACGCGATGACGATCGCTCTGCTGCCTCTATGTTTTGCCGTGCCCGGAATTGCATTCAGCCAGCTGGCAGGAATTTTGGCTGATCGCTGGAACAAACGGAACCTGATGATCGTTACCGATCTCCTGCGCTCGGGATTAACCGTCATGCTTATCTTCGCTCCTAACGCGGGTGTTCTTCTCGGCTTGATCGCAATTCGATCGACCGCTCGCGTCTTTCACTTTCCTGCACAACAATCGATGACTCGAGCCATTGTTGCACCGGATCAGCTCTTGCAGGCAACCTCCCTTAACGGAGCCGTCTTCCAATTGTCCAAAATACTCGGCCCCCTGCTTGGCGCCTCCGCGGCATCTGCATTCTCCCCCTCCGTCAGCATGGCGGTCAACGCGGGCTGCTTCGTCATATCCGCCTTCTTGCTCCTTCTAGTCCCCGCCGTCGATGGGCGCGTACCGGCCGCCGCAACCGAGGAGAAGAGGGGGCTGCGGGGCGAATGGCGAGAAGGATGGCGCTTTCTCTGGCACAGCCGCATCTTGCGCATGAGTCTTCTCTTCAGTTTGATCGGGCTGGCCGGTATCCAAATGATTGATGCCCAATTCGCCGTTCTCTTCCGCGAGATTGCGCCGGAACAACCCGATTTGATGGGCTGGCTCGTGACCGCAATCGGTGCTGGCGGACTCGCCAGTGTAACTTGGCTTCGCCGGTACCAAGAGATTACGGCGTACGGAAGGCTGCTCGGAGGAGGCGTGGCGTTGATCGGCCTGATGTTCGCGACAGCCGGTACTTTCCAGCAAGAAAGCCCACTTGGGCTCATGCTGCTGGTATTTTTCATTGGAGGGATCGGTACCGGCTTTACCTCCTCCGGCATGAACTATATTCTGCAGAAAGAAACGCCGCCCGAAGCCGTAGGCCGCGTCAGTGGCATATTTGAATCCTTAAGCAGCGTCATCTTCGTCATCGCTCCGCTCAGCGGCGGCGCGATGATTGGTCTATTGGGAGCAAGCCGCACTTTCTTAATCGTCGGACTCGCGGTTGGGATAATCGGTTTCGTTGGAATTGTACTACGTCGGCAGATGTGGGGAAGGATAGATACCCTGAAGCCGGAGTTTTCGAGCAACACTTAACAAAAAAACGAGCATGGAGAGGCCACGACGCACCGTTTCAACGCAGGCGAAGTTCCTCCATGCTCATTGTCATGTAATTCGAATTTAAATATGTTTAAACTCCTGCCCACTACTTCAACAACAAGCCAGGCTTGTTGTTTTAAACTAAGGTGCCCGTTAGCTGAACAAAGGCAACCTCGCTTCTGGTCGGTTGCCTTCTTGTTTTTAACTATTGTACCTGTGAAATGAAGGCAAAACTTTTTCAAAAAAATTGAATCACTTAGGGTGTGAAGAATTAATAAAAACAAAACCCTTAATTAACTTCGTCTAATTTATCTGAATAACATATTTTTTTTACACAACTTAAAGATGTTTAGGAGGTGAAAAAAATGTCTAACCAAACAACAAACGAAATTCCCAAAATGTCTCAGAGAACGTAAAGGATACCGCAGGGACTGTATTT